>CAVVSO010000043.1:0-282131 GCA_963750745.1 uncultured Alphaproteobacteria bacterium
CTGCCGGCCTCGACCACCGCCTCGGCTTCGGTTTCGCTCAGCGCCCCGATCCCGTTGTCGCCGTCGATCCCCGGCAGGTTCGGCGCCGTGGTCAGATAGAGACGGGTGATCAGATAGACGCCGAGAAACGCCAGCCCGAAATAGAAGACGACGACGAAGGGCGCGACCCGGGAGTTGGCCACCCCGACCGCCGGCTCGATGAATGTCGAAAGGCCGCCCAGCCAGCCGGGGATCGAGCCGATCTGCACCAGGGTCGCACCGATCAGCAAGGTGGTCAGCCAGTCCGATACCTTTTCGAGGTTGGTGTTCACCCCGAAAACCGCCTTGCCGTCCGTCTGCCTGCCGACCGCGTTCGCCACCGCCACCCGGCTGGCGGCGTCGAGCACCCGCGGGATGCCGAAGATGAAGCCGATCACCGCGCCGATCGCGGCCGAGGCGGCGGCGATCACCAGGTTGGGTGCCGAGCACCGCGTGGTAGGCATGACCGGCGTCCGCCGTGCCGAAACAGACGATCGCCACAGCGAGGAGCCCGAGCGCCGCGAAGCCCGACACCGTCCGGCCGATCTTCTTGGTCGCCTCGAAGACCTTGAGATCCTCGTCGCTGTAGCGGATCGCCACGCCGCCCTGGGCACGGGATTACAGGGGGTGACGGGCCCGGCCACCAGCGCGCAGACCACCAGCACGAAGAGGATGACCTGACCGACCCCGATCGGCGCCGCCCCGGGCACCTGGGCCAGTGCCGCGCTCGGCGCGAGCGTGAGCGTGGCCGCAAGGCGCGCGGCCGATGGGATGGGTCGGCGGGGGAATCTCCCAGCGCTCGGCATCGGCTCACCCGCAAATCGAATCGAAGGCCAACCGGCAGAGACTACGCGAATTTCTTCGAGGAAAAAGAAGTTGTGGCCGGCTCAGCCGACGGCCTGACCTCGCGCAGCCGCGCCGAGACCTCCTCCCAGGCGAGGTTGATCTGCGCCAGCCGGGCGTTGCCGAGGTTCACCGTCTCGGCGGGCAAGCCGCGGGCGATCATCTTGTCCGGATGATGCGCGCGGACCGGAATCCCGCCAGCGCGCCCGCGCGGTCGGCAAGATCGGCGTGGCGTGCCAGGGAGAGCACGGCCCATCAATACCCGCGCCGCCCCTCCAGATGCCAGCGCCTCGATCGCGTCGAACGCCTCGGGCGTGACCCCGAAGCTGCGGCCGACCGCGTTCAGTAACTCCTCCTCGCCCTCGTGGTAGCGCCCGTCCGCCAGCGCCACATGGAACAGGCCCTCGAGGATGTCCTCCAGCACCCGCGGCTTGTCGTGGAGCATGCCGGCGATGCGCGCGGCATAAGTCTCGAAGCCGGCGATGTCCTGCCGCGCCAGGTCGAAACCCGCGCCGCCGCCGCCTCGTCCTCCGGCGCGATGCGGAAGACCTCGCGGAAGGCCGCGACCTCGGCGACGCGCACGATGCCGTCGGCCTTGGCCATCTTGGCGCCGAGGCTGAGGATGGCGATGGTGAAGGCGACGCTGCGCTCCGGCCCCCGCCGGCGCTCGAAGACGGCGAGCAGGCTCTCGCCGCGCGCGACGATGCCGGCGATCGCCTCGGTGATAAGGGTCCAGATCGACATGGGGGGCGAGACTAGCAGCCTCGGCGGCGGCGCACAAACCGGCTGCGCTTGCGTCGTTCCCGGCGACGTGGTGAGTGTCGGGCGGAACCAGGCAGGGCGGGCGCCGATGACGGGCTGGGACTTCTGGATCGACCGCGGCGGCACCTTCACCGATATCGTCGCGCGCGACCCGGGGGGCCGGCTCCACCGCGCGAAGCTCCTGTCCAAAATCCCGAGCGATACGCGGACGCCGCGCTGCACGGCATCCGCGGCTTCCTCGGCCTCGGCCCGAAGCGCGATCCCGGCCGCGCGGGTCGCGAGCGTCAAGATGGGCACGACGGTCGCGACCAACGCGCTGCTCGAGCGCAAGGGCGAGCCGGTCGTGCTGGTGACCACGCGCGGGCCTCGGCCAGCAGCTCCGCCTCGCCTACCAGAACCGCCCGCGGCTCTTCGACCGCCAGATCGTGCTGCCCGAGATGCTCTATTCCCGGGTGATCGAGGCGCGCGAGCGGGTGCGCGCCGACGGAACCGTGGAGATCCCGCTCGACGAGGAGCACCTCGCGGCCGAGCTCGCCGCCGCCCGGGCGGCGGGCTTCGCCGCCTGCGCGATCGTCTTCGTCCACGGCTACCGCCACCGGGCGCACGAGGCGGCGGCGGCGGCGCTCGCCGGGCGGCCGGCTTCGCGCAGGTCTCGGTCAGCCACGCGGTCAGCCCGCTGATGAAGATGGTGAGCCGCGGCGACACGACGGTGGTCGATGCCTATCTCACGCCGATCCTGCGCCGCTACATCGACCGGGTCGCCGCCGCCTTCGACGGCGACATGGCCGGCAAGCTCATGTTCATGCAGTCCTCGGGCGGCCTGACCGACGCCGGCGCGCTTCCAGGGCAAGGACGCGATCCTGTCGGGCCCGGCCGGCGGCGTCGTCGGCGCGGTCGCGCACCAGCCAGATCGCCGGCAGCGAGCGGATCATCGGCTTCGACATGGGCGGCACCTCGACCGACGTCTGCCATTTCGCCGGCGAGTTCGAGCGCGTGCTCCGACCGAGATCGCCGGCGTCCGCATCACCGCGCCGATGATGACATCCACACCGTCGCCGCCGGCGGCGGCTCGATCCTGCGCTTCGACGGCGCGCGGATGCGGGTCGGGCCGAGAGCGCCGGCGCCGATCCCGGGCCCGGCCTCCTACGGCCGCGGCGGCCCGCTCGCGGTCACCGACGCCAACGTCCTGACCGGGCGGCTCCGGCCGGAGTTCTTCCCGGCGATCTTCGGCCCCGGCGGCGACCGCCGCTCGACGCCGCCGCCGCGCGGGCGGGCTTCGACGCGCTCGCCGCGGCGATCGGCACGGCCGCCCGAGGCGGTCGCCGAGGGCTTCCTGCGGATCGCGGTCGAGAACATGGCGAACGCGATCAAGAAGATCAGCGTGCAGCGCGGCTACGACGTCTCGGGCTACTGCCTGACGGTTTCGGCGGCGCGGGGGCGCAGCACGCCTGCGCCATCGCCGACACGCTCGGGATGCGAGCTGCCTCGTCCACCCGATGGCCTCGCTGCTCTCGGCCTACGGCATGGGGCTCGCCGACATCCGCGCCACGCGGATCCAGGCGGTGGAGGCGCCGCTCGACGCCGAGGGCCGGCTGGCCGCGGCGGCGCGGCTCGACGCGCTGGGCTCGCGCGGCGCAGGCCGAGGTCGAGGCGCAGGGGGTGGCGCCGGCGCGTGCGCGCTGCGCCAGACGCTGCTCCTCAAGGTCAGGGACCGACACCGCGCTGCCGGTGGCCTTCGGCGATCTCGCGGCGATGCGGGCGGCGTTCGCCGCCGCGCACCGGGCCCGCTTCGGCTTCGATCCGGGCGACGCGCCGCTGGTGATCGAGGCGGTCGAGGCCGAGGCGATCGGCGAGGCCGCCGACCTCGCCGAGCCGGCCGGCCGGGGCCGAGCGGCCCGGAGGCCGAGGTCGCGGCGGCGCTGACGGCGCCGGTCTTCCTCGGCCGGCGCCTGGGGCGAGGCCCGGTTCGTCCGCCGCGCGGCGCTCCGCCCCGGCGACCCGCTGAGCGGCCCGGCGGTGCTGGTCGAGCCGCACACCTCGATCCTGGTCGAGCCCGGCTGGCGGCGCGCATCACCGCGGCACGACCATGTGGTGCTCACGCGGATCGCGCGCGCGCCGTCCGCGGCACGCGCATCGGCACCCGGGCCGACCCGGTGATGCTCGAGGTGTTCAACAACCTCTACATGTCGATCGCCGAGCAGATGGGCGCGGTGCTGGAGAACACCGCCGCGAGCGTCACGATCAAGGAGCGGCTGGACTTCTCCTGCGCGGTGTTCGACGCCGCGGGCGACCTCATCGCCAACGCGCCGCACATGCCGGTGCATCTCGGCTCGCATGGGGGCGAGTGTGAAGGCGGTCGTCGAGCAGAACCCGGAGATGGCGCCGGGCGACGTCTTCGTCGCTCAACGCGCCTTACAACGGCGGCACGCATCTGCCTGATATCACCGTGGTTCGCCGGTCTGGGACGAGGCCGGCGACGCGCGTGCTCTTCTTCACCGCCGCGCCGCGGCCACCATACCGACGTCGGCGGGCTGACGCCGGGCTCGATGCCGCCCGACAGCCGCACGATCCACGACGAGGGCGCCTATATCGACAACTGGAAGCTGGTCGAGGGCGGCCGGTTCCGCGAGGCCGAGACCCGGGCGCTGCTGCCTCGGCGTGAAGTACCCGGTGCGGGCGCCGGAGATCAACCTCGCCGACCTGAGGGCCCAGGTCGCCGCCTGCGAGAAGGGCGCGCAGGAGCTCGGCCGGATGGTCGGGCAGTTCGGCCTCGCCCGTGGTCGAGGCCTACATGCGCCACGTCCAGGACAATGCCGAGGAATGCGTCCGCCGCGCCATCGAGGCGCTGAGCGACGGCGAATACGTCTATCCGATGGACCCCGACTTCGACGGGCGGCCGCGCGAGATCCGGGTGCGGATCACCGTCGACCGGGCCGCGCGCTCGGCCGGATCGACTTCACCGGCACCACCGGCCAGCTCGCGACCAACTACAACGCGCCCGAGCCGGTGACGCGCGCGGCGGTGCTCTACGTCTTCCGCTGCCTGGTCGACGACGCGATCCCGATGAACGAAGGGGTGATGAAGCCGCTCGAGGTGATCCTGCCGCCGGGCACCATGCTGTCGCCGCGCTATCCGGCGGCGGTGATCGCCGGCAACGTCGAGACCAGCCAGGCGGTCACCTCGGCGCTGTTTCTGGCGCTCGGGGTGCAGGCGGCGGCGCAATCGACGATGAACAACACGACCTGGGGCGACGCCCGCCTGCAATACTACGAGACGGTCTGCGGCGGCACCGGCGCGGGCCGGCTCTCCGACGGCAGCGGCTACCCCGGCACCTCCGGGGTGCATTCGCACATGACCAACTCGCGGCTGACCGACCCTGAGGTGCTGGAATGGCGCTTCCCGGTGGTGGTGGACGAGTTCCGCATCCGCGAGGGCTCGGGCGGCGCCGGGCGCTTCCCCGGCGGCGACGGGGTGAGCCGGCGGATCCGCTTCCTCGAGCCGATGACGGTCGCGATCCTCGCCGGGCACCGGGTCGTGCCGCCGCCGGGGCTCGACGGCGGCGGGGCCGGGGCGGTGCGGGCGGACGCGGATCGTGCGCGCCGACGGCAGCGAGGAGACGCTGGCCAGCGCCGACAAGCGCGAGATCGGGCCCGGCGACGTCTACTGGCTGGAGACGCCGGGAGGAGGTGGCTATGGCGGACCCTGAGAAGCCGGTGGTGACGATCGCCTTCTGCACCCAGTGCAACTGGCTGCTGCGCTCGGCCTGGATGGCGCAGGAGCTGCTCTCGACCTTTCCGGCCGAGCTCGGCGGCGGTGACGCTGGTGCCCGGCACCGGCGGCATCTTCGAGATCCGCCTCGGCGACGAGCTGATCTGGGAGCGCAAGCGCGACGGCGGCTTCCCCGAGATCACCGCGCTGAAGCGGCTGGTCCGGGACCGGGTCGCTCCGGACCGGCCGCTCGGCCATGTCGACCGGCCGCGGAGCGGCGCCGCCGAGGCGACGGCTGAATACCGCGCCGCGGCTGTCGTCGGCAGGTGACGCCGGTGTAGGTCGGATATAACTTGCCTATGGCCGTGAGGCCCGAATGGAGGGAAAGCAATGAGAACGACAGCGATAATCCTCGCGGCTTCGACGGCGCTGGTGGCCTGCGCCACCGTCGAAAAGAACGAGGACATCAGGACTTTTCAGACGGTGGGCGAGTGGCAGATCGCGGTCAGCCAGAAGGCCGGCCCCGGCTGCGTCGCGATCCGCCACTTCGTCGACCCGACCTCGGAAGTGCAGATGGGCATCAACGCCACCTCGACGCCGCCGACGGGCTTTTTCGCGATCTTCGTCGAGGGCTACGAAGGGATCCAGCCCGGGCAGTCGATCCCGGCGACCTTCGCGCTCGGCAACCAGGAGTACAAGGGCACCTTCACCGGCCTGCAGGAAGCGGGCTACGGCGGCGCCTCGGTGGCGGTCCAGGACCCCGAGATCGTCTATCATGTCATCGACAGCAACTCGATGACGATCACCTACGGCGCCGACCGCCGGGTCATCGTTCCGCTCGAGGACGCGGACGCGGCCATCGCGGCGCTGCGGGAGTGCCAGGCCGGGCTGTAACCGCCAGGGCGGGAGGGCGCGCGGAACGCGCCCTCCCTTGCCCCTGCCGGGTGCGGCGCATAGGTTGGGGCATCCGTCCCAGCGCCATCGGAACGCCGCTTGACCGAGACCGCCTATCGGGTTCTGGCCCGCAAGTACCGCCCCGCGACCTTCGCCGACCTGATCGGCCAGGAGGCGATGGTGCGCACGCTCCGGAACGCCTTCGAGGCCGACCGGATCGCGCACGCCTTCGTGCTGACCGGGGTGCGCGGCGTCGGCAAGACCACCACGGCGCGGATCATCGCCAAGGGGCTGAACTGCACCGGCGCCGGACGGGCAGGGCGGCCCGACCATCGACCCCTGCGGCGTCTGCGACGCCTGCCGCGCCATCGCCGAGGGCCGGCACGTCGACGTGCATGGAGATGGACGCGGCCTCCCGCACCGGCGTCGAGCGACATCCGCGAGATCATCGACGGCGTCGCCTACCGGGCGGCGAGCGCGCGCTACAAGGTCTACATCATCGACGAGGTGCATATGCTCAGCACCTCGGCGTTCAACGCGCTGCTGAAGACGCTGGAGGAGCCGCCGGCGCACGTGAAGTTCATCTTCGCCACCACCGAGATCCGCAAGGTGCCGGTGACCGTGCTCTCGCGCTGCCAGCGCTTCGACCTGCGCCGCATCGAGCCCGAGGCGATGCTGGCGCATCTCGCGCGGCATCGCCGCGAAGGAGGGCGGTCGAGGTCGCGCCGGACGCGCTGGCGCTGATCACCCGCGCCGCGGAAGGGTCGGTGCGCGACGCGCTGTCGCTGCTCGACCAGGCGATCGCCCACGGCGCCGGCGAGGCGACCGCGGCCGAGGTGCGGGCGATGCTCGGCCTCGCCGACCGCGGCCGGATGCTCGACCTCTTCGAGCGGATCATGGCCGGCGACGCCCGCGGCGCGCTGGCCGAGCTCGCCGCGCAATACGCCGCCGGCGCCGACCCGCTGGCGATGCTGCGCGATCTCGCCGAGGTCACCCACTGGGTGTCGATGGTGCGGCTCGCGCCCGAGGCGGCCGACGACCCCACCGTCGGCCCCGACGAGCGCGCCCGCGGCCTCGAGCTCGCCGGCCGGCTGCAGATGCGGGTGCTGACCCGGACCTGGCAGATGCTGCTGAAGGCGCTCGAGGAGGTGGCGACCGCGCCGAACCCGATGATGGCGGCGGAGATGGCGGTGATCCGGCTGACCCACGTCGCCGACCTGCCGAGCCCGGAGGAGCTGGTCCGCCGGCTGAGCGACGCCGCCGCCGCCGGCGCCGGCCCCGGCCCCGGCGGCGGCAGCGGACGCACCGCCCGCGGATCGGCCGCGCTCTGCGGCCGCGGCCCCGGCGCCGCTGGCGCAGGAGACCGCGCCGTGCGCGCCGCCCCGGCGCCGGGGCCGCTCGCCCGCTACGCGCGCTTCGAGGACGTGGTGGCGCTGGTCCGCGCGCGGCGCGACGTCAGCCTGCTCGTCGAGATCGAGGAAAGCCTGCGCCTGGTGCGCTACGCGCCCGGCCGCATCGAGTTCGAGCCCGCCGACGCAGCGCCCCCCGACCTCGCGGCGCGGCTGGCGCAGCGGCTGCAGCTCTGGACCGGCGCGCGCTGGGGGGTGGCGGTGCTGGGCTCCGGCGGCGGCGCCACCATCGCCGAGGTCCGCGCCCGGGAGCAAGGCGACCTGCACGCCCGTTCGCTCGCCCACCCGATGGTCCAGGCGGTGCTCGCCGCCTTCCCCGGCGCCGAGATCCGCGAGGTCCGCCCCGCCGACGCGCTGGCCGCCGCCCCGGCGCCGGCGAGGCCGGCGACGAGCCCGGCGACGAGGACGACGACTGGGATCCGTTCGATCCGTTTTCAGAGGAGAGCTGAATGCTCAAGGGTCTGGGACAGCTTGGCGACATGGCCAAGATCATGAAGCAGGCGCAGGAGATGCAGTCGCGCATGGCCGACGCCCAGAGCCGGCTCGACGCGATCGAGGTGGTCGGCGAGGCCGGGGCCGGGCTGGTCAAGGTGACCGCGACCGCCAAGGGCGCGGTCAAGGCGCTCACGATCGACCCCTCGCTCTTCGTGCCCGACGAGCGCGAGGTGGTCGAGGACCTGATCGTCGCCGCGATGCAGGACGCCCAGGCCCGGGCCATGGTCGCCGCCCAGGCGGAGATGGCCAAGCTCACCGACGGGCTCGACCTGCCGGCGGGGATGAAGCTGCCCTTCTGATGCCGGATTCGACGCGAGATGCCGGCGACGCCGCGATCGACCGGCTGATCGCGCTGATGGCGCGGCTGCCGGGCCTCGGGCCGCGCTCGGCCCGGCGCGCGGTGCTCGCGATGGTGCGCCGGCGCGAGCTCCTGCTCGAGCCGCTGGCCGCGGCGCTGGCCGAGGTCGCGGCGACGGTGCGCGAATGCGCCCGCTGCGGCAATATCGCCACTGCCGAACTCTGCGCGATCTGCGCCGATCCCGCCCGCGACACCGGCGAGCTCTGCGTGGTGGAGACCGTCGCCGACCTCTGGGCGATGGAGCGCGGCGGCGCCTTCCGCGGCCGCTACCACGTGCTCGGCGGCGTCCTCTCCGCGCTCGACGCGGTCGACCCCGAGGCGCTGCGCATCCCCGATCTCGTCGCCCGCGTCGCCGGCGAAGGCACCCGCGAGGTGATCCTCGCGCTCAACGCCACCATCGACGGCCAGACCACCGCCCATTACATCGCCGGCGAGCTCGCCCCCCTCGCCGTGCCCGTCACCTCGCTCGCCAAGGGCGTCCCGGTCGGCGGCGAGCTCGACTATCTCGACGACGGCACCATCGGCGCCGCGCTGATGGCCCGCGCGCGCGCTCTGATCCGTCGCGGGAAAGCCGCACCACCCGAAATCGTCCATATGGTTTCCAGATGCGTTCCTGACGCCTTCCAGATCGTCCAAATCCCTGCAATCCCACAGAAAACCGCCCCCCGCTCTCCGAAGGCCAACCTTAAGCTTTCCCGGCTATTCTCGCCGCCTTCCCGAGACACCCCAGATGATCGCCCGCCAAGGGGCCCGCGCCCGGGCGATCCGGAGCGCCCCTGATGAAACGCATCGTCATCGCCTGCGACGGCACCTGGAGCCGCCTCGACGCCCGCCATCCGACCAACGTCGCCAAGATCGTCCAGGCCGTGCCGCCGACCGGCCCCGACGGCGTCGCGCAGGTCGCCTGCCACCTCGACGGCGTCGGCACCGGCCGCGGCACCGGCCGGCTCGCCCGCGCCACCGACCGAATCCTCGGCGGCGCGCTGGGCGAAGGCCTCCTCGCAACCATCGAGGAGGCCTACCGTTTCCTCGTCTTCGCCTATGCGCCCGGCGACCAGGTCCACCTCCTCGGCTTCTCCCGCGGCGCCTATACCGCGCGCTCGCTCGCCGGGCTGATCCGCAACTGCGGCATCCTCGAGCGCCGCCACGCCGCGGCGATCCCGGCGGCGCTGGCGCTCTACCGCGCCCGCGCGCCCGAGACCGGCCCGGACGCCGCCGCCGCGCTGGCCTTCCGCGCCGCGCACGCCGCCCACGTCACCACTCGGCCCTGACGAGCCCGCCTGGCGCGCCGCCCGCGGCCTCACCGCCGGCGCGCCGCTCCGGCTCGCCTACCTCGGGGTCTGGGACACCGTCGGCGCCCTCGGCCTGCCCGGCCACCTCGCGCTCGCCCGCTGGCTGAACCGCGGCTTCGCCTTCCACGACACCGCGCTGTCGCGGATGGTCGCGGCGGCGCGCCACGCCGTGGCGATCGACGAGCGGCGGCGGAGCTTCCCGCCGACGCTCTGGGACAATCTCGACGCGCTCGACCCCCGCCCGGACGGCGCCTACCGCCAGCGCTGGTTTCCCGGCGACCACGGCGCGGTCGGCGGCGGCAGCGCGGTCACCGCCCTTTCCGACGACGCGCTGCTCTGGATCGCCGAAGGCGCGGCCGCGGCCGGGCTCGCGCTCGATCCCGCGGCGCTCGCCGCCTGGCGCGCCGACCGCGACTGCCGCGGACCGCTGCGCGCGCCCGCACCGCCGCTGAGGCGGCTCCTTGCACTCGGCACCCGCGACCGCGCCGGCCCGTCCCGCGTCGCCGACCTCGCGCCTGCCGCGGTCCGCCGCTGGCAGGCCGACCCCGGCTACCGGCCCGGCGCGCTCGCCCGCGTCGCCGCGGCCCTCGGCGGCGCGCCCGCCGCAGCCAATGGCGCGCCGGCGCCCGCCTGACGGCTTGGCTCCCGCCGCGAACCTGCTACCAAGGCGGGAGGCGAGACGGGCAGGGCGGGCATTTGAGCGGCATTTCCTCCAGACCGGACACCGACCGCTTCTGGCTCCTGGTCTTCGTCGGCTATTTCGCCTTCCAGGCGGTCTACCGGGTCGTGCTCGGCGGCAACCTCGGGCTCGACGAGGCCCAGGCGCTGCTGGAGGCCCGGCGGCTCGCCTGGGGCTACGGCGCCCAGCCGCCGCTCTATGACTGGCTGCAGTGGGGCGTCTTCCAGGCTCTCGGCGAGTTGCTGCTGGCGCTGTCGCTCCTGAAGAACCTGCTGCTCGCGATCACCTACCTCGCGGTCTATGCGCTGATCCGCAGCGCGCACCCGCCGCGGGTGGCCGGCCTCGCGGCGGCGAGCCTGCATACTGCTGCCGCAGATCGCCTGGGAGAGCCAGCGCGCGCTGACCCATTCGGTGCTGGTGACCACGCTCGCCGCCCTCTCGGTCCTGATCTTCTGGACCAGGGTCATCGGCGAGCGGCGCGGCGGCTATCTCGCCTTCGGCGTGCTCAGCGGCCTCGGCCTGCTCGCCAAGGCGAATTTCGCCTTCGTCCCGCTGGCCCTCTTGCTCGCGGCCGCCTCCTCCGCCGAGTTCCGCCCCCGCCTGCGCCTCTCCGGCCTGGCACTCAGCGTCGGCGCTGGCCGCGGCGATCGTGGCGGTGCCGGCGGCGTGGATGATCGCCCATCCCGACCTCGCGCTCGGCTCGGCGCGCAAGTTCGAGCGCGCCACCGGCGGCGCACCCCTCGCCGTCGCGATCGCGGGCCTCGGGTCCTTCGCCCGCGCCGCCGCCGGCTTTCTCCTCGTTCTCGCCGTGGTGGCCGGCATCCTGCGCTGGCGCTGCGCCGGCGGCGGCCGCGCCACCGCCCAGCCGCTCGATCGCTTCCTCTTCCGCCTGATCCTCGCCGGCATCGGCCTCGTCGCGATCGCGGTGCTGGTCGCCTCGGCGACCAACCTCAAGGACCGCTGGCTGCAGCCGGTGCTCTTCCTGGCGGCGCCGGCGACGACGGTGTGGCTGCTGGGGCGGACCACCGACGCCGGCGCGCGCTGGCTCGCCCGGACGCTGGCGCTGGCGGCGGCGCTGGTCGTCATCGCCCTGCCGGTGCACCTCCTGACCGGAACCCCCGGCAGCCCGGCCCGCGGCGACGCGCCGATCGCCGAGCTCGCGGCCAGGCTTCCCGCCGACCGCCTCACCGGTCGAATCCTTGCCGGATCCGCAGTGGCTCGCCGGCAACCTGCACTATCTCCACCCCGACTGGCGGGTGGAGGACTGGGACACCGCCGCCCCGCTATCGGGCGAGCCGGTGCTGCTGATCTGGCCCGACAAGCCGGCCCGTGGCGCCGAGCTCACCGATATCCTGTCCGCACGCGCGGGACACTCGCTGCGGCTCGGCGAACCGACCAGCCTCGCCGCGCCCTATCCCTGGCAGCCGGGCGAGACCTTCCAGCTCTACGCGGCCCCGCTCGCGCCCTGAGCCGCGGCGGCGTCACAAACCACGGACATCTTCCCGTCCCGGCATGACCCGTGAGTTGCTGACCAAGAATGGGCAACTCTTCGTCAACGGTAGAAATGGTCGCCAACGCCGGCTTGAAACTATCCGATGCGAGGAATATTTGACGGTTATCCTAAGTATTGGACGCCACAGAAGGGTCCAGCCTTTCGCGGGACCGCTACTAAACCGCTCGCATCCCCGAGCGGGTAGGCGTTCTAGCCCCGCGATGACTGTCCGGCACGGGCGGCATCGCCTCTTCGAGGCCCTCGCAACGCGGGCGCGTCGTCGCCGGATGCGACGGAACGTATCGCCCCAGCGTCGCGAGCGGCAGCGAGATTTTTCTCTCCCGTCAGGCCGTCAGCGAGATGATGATGGACTGCGATGCGATCCGGGAGGAAGTGCTGTAAGTCATGGCGGGAACCGTTGCGGCCACGACGGCGACGGTCGGAGCACTTGGTCTGACGGCGCCGACGCGCCATAAGCTGAAAGGGACTGAACCATGGCAGACGACGACGAGCTTTGGAATCTGGAAGAGCGGTTCTGGACGGGCGGCGCGGACAGTGCGCGCCAGCTCACGGCGAAGGGAGCGATCATCGTCGTGCCGTATCCGTCCGGAATTCTGCAAGGTGATGCCCTCTGGAGCGACAAGGCGGCGGCGCGGAAGTGGCGCTCGGTGGTGCTGAGCCAGCGCGTCCTGACCCGAAAGGGCGATATCGCCGTTCTCGCCTACCACGTTTCCGCCGAACGCGAGGGGGCGCCGATCTACGAAGCGCTCTGCGCGTCCACCTACCTTCGCGATGACGACAAATGGCTTCGGATGTCGCACCAGCAGACTCCGGTCGGTTGATTGCACGCCTCGCCGGGCGAAGGGGAGCGAAAGGCATGATTGCCCTGAGGAAGCGCTTGCGGCAGGACGACAAGCTGCTGGCGACCTTCTCGATCGTTCCCAGCGTCGAGGTGGTCCAGCTCATTGCCCTGGCCGGTTTCGAGGCAGTCATTCTGGACACCGAGCACGGTCCCTACGGGGTGGAGCAGCTCGTCCCGCTGATCGCCGCCGCGCACGCGAGGCGGATCCATGCGATCGTGCGCGTGCGGGAAAACAGCGCCGCGTGGATCGGCGCGGCACTCGACGCCGGGGCCGACGGGGTTCTGGTGCCGCAGGTGGCCTCGCGCCGCGAAGCCGAAGCCGCCGTCGCCGCAGCCCGCTTCGCACCGCTGGGGCGGCGCGGCGCCAACCCTTGGGTGAGCGCCGCGGAGTTCAGCGGCGACCCAGGCTGGTTCGCAGCGGCGAACGCGGCGGTGGCGGTGATCGTGATGATCGAGGGGGCGGAGGGCGTGGCCTCGGCCGCCGAGATCATCGAGACGCCGCATCTCGACGGCGTCTTCCTCGGTCCGGTCGATCTCTCGCATGCGCTCGGCGTGCCCGGCGAGGTCGACCACCCGTCCGTGGTCGCCAAGATCGCCGAGGTGGTCGCCCTGGCCAGGGCGCGGGGCCTGTCGACCGCCGTCTTCGCCCCGACGTCCTCGGGGGCGAAGGCGTGGCTCGAGCGCGGGGTGGATCTGGTCGCGCTCGGCGTCGATACCGCGCACATCCTTTCGGGTCTCGCCGGCGCGCGGGCGGCGACGCGCTTGCCGCCGGTCCACGGCCCGGCATAAACGCGGCGCAGCCTTGGCCGGGCTTGCGTTCGGCAATTTCTATCCAAGCCGGGGCTTGGCTCAACCTCGGTGAAGCGCAGCGTGGCACGCGAATTTTGCGGCTGTTCCTGCTTGGAATATGCCGGCCGAAGTCCGGCAAGCCCGCCCCCGGTCACGCGCTCCCTTGGCCATCCGGTTCGATCGGCGTGACCTCGAGCGCGATCTCGGTCGTTTCGCCCGTCAACGGTGTCCGGAACAGGCGCGAGACGACCCGGTATCGGCGCACGACCTCGCCGTTTTTCCCCTCAAGCTGGATGACGTCGCCGACCGATGGCACGTGTTCCGAGCTGATGTCCTCCACCACGCCCTCGGCGCTCGGCGGCGGTTCCGCGCCTTGGGAAAATAGCCGTAGCTGCATCTTCGACCCCCCTTGCGTCTCCAACCCCGCGGCTCAGCTCTCGGGCCGCTCGATCCTCGGCTCGCTACCTTCGTCGCTTCGAGTGTCGCTCTCCGAAGCCGGGTTCTCGTCGTCGCGGTCGAGCGCTTCGACCGATGCATTCGCAAGCGACCCGGCCGGGCGGTCGACCGGCCCTTCCAGCCCTTGCTCAGGCTGCAGCCAGGGCTCGACGTCCCGGTCACGCGGCCGTCGCTTTGGCTCGCGGATCGAGTAGGCGCGCTCTCTTACCCGATCGGTCAAGACAGTCTTCATGTGACCCTCCCACCTGATCTGATCCAACCGCCTCTGAGCGCTGAGGTTCCAAGTGGAGCAGTCCGGCGGAAACGGGCAGGCCCAGTCTAGATGGTGCGTTGCCGCCGGCGCGCTGCGATCGCGAGGCCAATCACTCCGGTTGCCGCCAGGAGCAGGCCGGGAGGCACCGGAATCGGCGCGATGGCGACCGGCCCCAGTCCCGCGTTCGATCCCCCTATCGCATCGCAGTTGGCGTCATCGCACCAGCCGTTGGTCGAGACGAGGCCACTCACGCTCGACAGCAGGAAGGTGCTTCCCACAGTGGGAAACAGCGTGGTCCCGGCGATCATGTCGAACTGGACGATGTCGCGCCGGGTCGAGCCCCACTGGCCGTCGATATGCGCGCCGAGCGCGTTCGCGCTCGAGATCGTGGTCGCGCCGAAGCTGACGCTGAAATCCCGCAGGCTGGCGTCAGCGAAAAAGCCGTTCGGGCTGAAGGCCGAGGTGTCGAGCGTGACGCGTCCGCGCATCACGTCGCCGTCGGAAAGGCCAGCCTCCGAGCAGGTGCTGATGCAGGTCGCCGACATCACGTAGGTTGCCGCCTCCGCGGCATTGGTGCCCAACAGCGCGGTGACACCGGCAGCAAGCAGCGTCGCGACTCTCATCCGTCCCAGCCCCCCGTCTGAATGCGCTTTGTGTCCGGGGACGCTAACACGGACATGCACGTATTGCGATTTGAATTGGACGGCCTGCATCCGCCGCGAACGCGACGCCGCCCGACGGTGCGGCCGGCGCCTCGCGGCGCCGGCCCGGAGGTCAGCCCATGGTCGGCATCACGAACTCGGCCTCGGCGCGCATGCCGGTCGGCCAGCGGGTGGTGATCGTCTTCAGCCGGGTGTAGAAGCGCACCCCCTCGGGCCCGTGCATATGGTGGTCGCCGAACAGCGACGCCTTCCAGCCGCCGAACGAGTGGAACGCCATCGGCACCGGGATCGGCACGTTGACCCCGACCATGCCGACCTCGACCTCGTGGGCGAAGGCCCGGGCGGCATCACCGTCGCGGGTGAAGATCGCGACACCATTGCCGTATTCATGCTTGGCCACCATATCGACTGCCTCGGCATAGTTCGCGGCTCGAGCAACCGACAGCACCGGCCCGAAGATCTCTTCCTTCCAGATCGTCATGTCGGTCGTGACGCCATCGAACAGAGAGCCGCCAACGAAATAGCCGTTCTCGTAGCCCTGGGGCGCCTTGAAGCTCCGCCCATCGACGACGAGTTTCGCGCCCTCCTTCTCGCCCTGATCGACGTAACCGCGCACCTTGGCGAGATGCTGCGCGGTGACCAGCGGCCCCATGTCCGACGACCGGTCGGAAGCCGGCCCGATCTTCAGCGCCTCGATCTTCGGGACGAGCTTCTCGATCAGCGCGTTTGCCGTCGCCTCGCCGACCGGCACCGCCACCGAGATCGCCATGCAGCGCTCGCCGGCCGAGCCGTAGGCCGCCCCCATCAGCGCGCCGACCGCCATGTCGATGTCGGCGTCCGGCATGATGATCGCGTGGTTCTTGGCGCCACCGAGCGCCTGGACGCGCTTCCCGTGCGCGGTGCCGGTGGCATAGATGTAGCGGGCGATCGGGGTCGAACCGACGAAGCTCACCGCCTTGACGTCGGGGTGGGTCAGCAGCGCGTCCACCGCCTCCTTGTCGCCGTTGACGACGTTGAAGACGCCCGCCGGCACGCCGGCCTGGGTCAGCAGCTCGGCGATGAACAGCGGCGCGGACGGATCGCGCTCGGAGGGCTTCAGGATGAAGGCGTTGCCGCAGGCGAGCGCGACGGGGAACATCCACATCGGCACCATGCAGGGGAAGTTGAACGGGGTGATGCCGGCGACGACTCCGAGCGGCTGCCGCAGGGAGTGGCTGTCGACGTTGGTGCCGACGTTCTCCGTCACCTCGCCCTTCAACAGGTGCGGGATGCCGACGGCAAACTCGACCACCTCAAGGCCGCGGGTGACTTCGCCGAGCGCGTCGTCGTGGGTCTTGCCGTGCTCGGCCGAGATCAGCTCGGCGATCTTGTCGGCGTTCTCCATCAGCAGGAACTTGAACTTGTCGAGGATGCGCGCGCGGCGCAGCGGCGGCGTCTTGGCCCAGGCCGGCCATGCCGCCTTGGCGGTAGCGATAAACGCGCCCACCTCTGCGGCGGTCGCCAGCGGCACCCGCTTCTCGGCCGCGCCGGTCGCAGGGTTGAACACGTCGGCGAACCGGCCGGACTGCCCTTCGCGGCGCTGGCCGCCGACGTAGTGGGTGAGGTCTGTCATCGCTTCCTCCATGATTGCTGATCGGCAGGTCGCATGCCAAGCCGCGAGTAGCAATCGCCCCAAACGCGGAACTGATATGCGGCAATTCCCAATCACCTCTCCGCTCGACTGGGACGACGCCCGCATGTTCCTCGCGGTCGCGCGCGCCGGCCAGATGCTCGGCGCCGCGCGGGCGCTCGACGTCAACCAGGCGACGCTCTCCCGCCGGATGGCCGCACTCGAAGCCGCGCTCGGCGCCAAGCTCCTGCGCGCCGCACCCACGGCTCCGAACTGACCGACGCCGGCGCCGCGCTGCTCGAGACCCTCGAGCGCGTCGAGACCGAGATGATCGCCGTCCAGTCCCGCCTGCAGGGCGCCGAAGGCCGCCGCCGGCGTGGTGCGCATCGGCGCCCCCGACGGCTTCGGCGTCGGCTTCCTCGCGCCGCGGCTGGCCGACCTCGCCGCGCGCCACCCGGGCCTCACGGTCCAGCTGGTGCCGACGCCCCGCGGCTTCTCGCTGTCGCGCCGCGAGGCCGACCTCGCGGTGATGGTCGGCCGCCCCGAGAAAGGCCCCCTCGTCGCCCGCAAGCTGACCGACTACAGCCTTGGCCTCTACGCCGCCCCCGGCTACTCGCCGCCCACCCCGCGCCGGTCGAGCCGGCCGACCTCGCCCGCCACCGCCTCGTCGGCTACGTCGAGGACCTGATCGCCGCACCGGCGCTCAACTACGCCACCGAGTTCCTGCGCGGCTGGCGCTCGCAGATCGAGCTGACCAGCGCGGTGGGCCAGGTCGAGGCGGTTCGCGCCGGCGCCGGCATCGGCGTGCTGCACGATTATCTCGCGCGCGATCAGGGCCTCGTCCGTGTCCTGCCGGAGCTTCGCGCGGTCCGCGCCTACTGGCTCGCGGTCCACGAGACCCTGCGCGACGTCGCCCGGGTACGCGCCGCCGCCGATTTCCTGCCGATGCGGTCCGCGCGTCCCAGGCCGCCTTCGTCCCGGGCAGCGCCTAAGCCTCCGCAGCCATCGCCCGTGATTTCTCCAGCGCCGCCGACAAGCCCGCCGACACCGCGGTCTCGAAGCCCGACGCCCGCATCGCCTCGATGGCGGCGGCGGTGACGCCGCGGTAGGCGACGAAGCCGGCCACCGTCGCCGCCGGATCCTCGCCGCTCGCCTCGAACAGCCGTCCGGTCCCGACCAGCATCGCGACCACCGCGCGCCGCGCGACTTCCGGCGGCAGGCCGCGGGCCACCGCGTCCCGCATCATCGCGGCGGCGAGCAGTGCCGGGTAGGCCGGCCCGGTCCCGGAAAGCCCGGTCAGATAGTCGATCTCGGCCTCGCTCGCTACCTCGTCTCCGCTGCCGAAGCAGTCGAGGAGCCGCCGCACCGTCGCCCGGTCCGCCTCGCTCACCGAGGCGGCCGCTGTCCACGGGGTGTAGGACCGGCCGACCTCGGCCGCCGCGTTCGGCAGCGCCCGGACGACGCGCGCGGTCCCCAGACGCGCCGCGATCGCCGCCAGCGTCACCCCGGCCATGACCGAGACGACCAGCTTGCCCGGCGCCGCGGCCTCGATCCCCGGCCAGTCCTGCGGGCGCACCGAGAGGATGATCAGGTCCGAGCGGTCGGCCAGCGCCTGGTTGTCGTGGGTCCAGCGCGCCTCGGGCAGCCAGCCCGGCGGGTCGCTCCGGCAGGAGAGGGTCAGATCGCCGGGCGGCAGCAGCGCCGCGCCATTCCCGCGCCATTCCCCGCGCCGGCCACCGCGCGGGCGATGGCGCCGCCGATCCAGCCGTTGCCGCCGATGATCCCGATCCGCATCGCCTTATGCCCGAGCGCCGGCTCAGGCGTCCGCGGGATAGCGTCGGACGCCCGGCCGGATTTTCCCCGCGTTGCCGAGCTCGATGATGTAGCCGAAGTCCTTTTCGGTATCGAGGTAGTAGTGCTCATCCTCGTCGTAGCGCCCGCTCTGGATCACCGGATAGCCGCGCGCGGTGAAGTCGGCGGCGGCCCGCTTGGTGTCGGCGTAGAAGAGCTTGATGTGGTGCAGCACCTCGCCGTGTTTTTCCAGGTGCTCGTCGTAGATCGAGTAGCCGCTGACCGGCTGGATCAGCTCGACCTGGGTGTCGCCGCTCCAGGCGCAGGCGATGACACAGGAATGCGTCGCCGGCTTGCCGCGGTAGATATAGTCTTGGACGGTGCCCGGATTGAACTCCCAGATGTCCCAGGGACCGATCCCGAACACATCCCGATGCCGCTGCATCGCCGCGTCGAGGTCGCGAACGATGGTCGCTACCTGCATGGTCGCGCCTTCCTCGAATTTCCGCATCTGCGAACCCTTCCTGTCTGCTCAAGCCGGAGTCGTAGCGCGCGCGGTCCGAGCCCGATAGTCTCCTTTAGAGGGCAATCAGCCGCTCAGCCGCGCGCCGCGGCGATGGTGGCGCGCACCGCCGCTTCATCGGTCAGCGTGTTGGTATATTCCCGCTCGATCGCCGTTCCCCCCATGCCCACCGCGGGGTTGCGGTAGCGCATCCGGCTCGGCGCCTCGCGCAGCGCCGCGAAGTGCAGCTCGGGCGCGCCGGTCGCATCGCGCACCCGCGCGATGTTGCCGGCATCGAGCGCGCCGCAGGCCATCACCCCGAGCCGGCCGTGCGCCGCCTGCACCGTGGCGCGGATCGTCTCGATCCCCTCGAGCGCCGTGTCGCGCTGCCCGCTGGTCAGCACCCGCTCGACCCCGGAACGGACCAGCGCCTCCACCGCGGCGGCGGCGTCGCGGGTCATGTCGAAGGCCCGGTGGCAGGTGACCGAGAGCGGACGGGCGGCCTCGACCAGCGCGCGCATCCGCGGCTCGTCGATCGCGCCCTCGGCGGTGAGGCAGCCGACGACGACCCCGGCGACACCGAGCCGCTGCAGCGCCCGCACATCGGCCAGCATGGCGGCAAGCTCGACGTCGCTGTAGAGAAAGTCGCCGCCCCGCGGCCGGACGATGACATGGAACGGAATCGTCGCCAGACGCCGCGCCTCCTCGATCATCCCCCAGCTCGGCGTCAGGCCGCCTTCGACGAGCGAGGCGCAAAGCTCGACCCGGTCGGCTCCCGCCCGCTGCGCGGCGATCAGCCCGTCGGTATTCTCGACGCAGACCTCGATGACCACGCCAGGCATCGCCGGACCGCAACCTCAGGCCCGCGCCACGGACATCGCGCGGCGGGGCGCGAGCAGGAACGGCGGCAGATAGGCCGGGATATTGCTGAACGGCAGCACCTCCGGCTTCAGCCGGATGCCGAGCACCTCGATCATGAACCGCCGCCGCGCCTCGATCCGCCCCCAGGCCTCCGGGTAGCGCTCCGCGAAGGCGGCGCGCAGCGCGGCATCGGCCAGCGCGATGCCGTCCTCGATGTTGGTGGTGAACCAGGGCGACCCGGTCGCCGGGATCACATCGACCTGCAGCGCCATGCCCGAGGTCAGCCGAATCCGGCTGCCGGCGAAGATCGGGCTGTTCATCCACTCGTCGAGATGGATCTGGTGACCGGGATTGAGCGTGACGCCGAAGAAGGCATCGCCGATCCGGCTGTGGATCGCGTCGTAGAGCGCGCCCCCGGCGACGCCGATGCCGACCGTCTCGTACCAGGCCGCGACCGCCGAGAAGTAAGGCGCCACCAGCTTCGGCACATAGTCCCCGATCTCCGGCGGCAGCTCCTCCGCACTCTCCACCACGAACCCCGCGCGGGCGTTCAGCGACCCCACCGCGCCATAGGCGATGGTGAAGGGGTCGCCGCGCGCGATCACCCGCGTGCCCGGGCTCGGCAGGCCGTAGGCGGCGCGGGGCCCCGAGGAGAGCATCGGATGCGCCGAGAGCGGCAGGCCGTTGAAGCCGACCAGCCGCGCCGCGTCGATCTCGCGCAGGCCGGGGCGGAGGCCGAAGAGGACGTTGCGCACGCCCTGCGAGGTGAAGCTCGCCGCAAACTCGAAGGCGGCAAGCTGATCGACGTCGTTGACCGCGCGAAGGCCGTCGTCGGCCGCCATGAAGATGTCGGTGGCATTCACCACCGCGCCCGATCCGCCGACCAGGGTGCGGATCGCATCCGCGATGTAGGACGGGACTTCCAGCGATCTTTCGTCGAGGCCACCGTCCCCCGCGCCGAAATACTTCCAGCCGACGACGCCCACCCGCGATCCGGGCCCGATCTCCCGCTCCCGCAGGATATCGGCGAGCGACGCGCTGCCGCCGCGCGGCTGGGCCAGCAGGCTGAAGGTCTGGTAGAGCACCCGCTCGAGCTCACCTGGCGCGAGCTCGGCATAGCCCCAGCCTTCGTTGCCGATCAGCAGCGCCGGGATCCGGCCTTCGCGGAGAACCAGCAGCGCCTCCTCGAAGCGCGGGTCATAGCCGCTGAGAAAGGCGATATTCGCGAAATGCTCGCGATCGCCATAGACCACCAGCGCGTCGAGCCCCCGCGCCCGCGTCCGCGCCAGCGCCTCCGCCCGCCGCCGGCGATAGGTCTCCGCCGGGATCACCGGCTCGACCGTAGGCTCGCCGAACTCCGGCAGCTCGAGCTCGGCCAGGCGGACAGGCGGGTCCAGTGCGGTCATGCGGGCTGCTCTTGCGACGGATCCGCCGCTCGACGCTGCGGCGATGATCCCGGCTCTACCGTCGGTTCGGAACCGGGACAAGCTTTCTTCCGCGAACCCGTCGCGCTTTTGATTTTCCGCCGAAACTTCGCTAGCGTGCCGAGCACGAAAACCGCGATCGCCACCGGCCTCAGGGTGGCCGCATTCCAGGGAGAAAGATCATGACCCTCACCCGACTGGCAGGCACGACCACCGTGGCGGCGCTGGTGCTGGCCCAGGCCGGCTTTGCCCAGGTCGCCCAGCTCGGGGCGCCCGAGGGCGAGCTCAACATCGTCGCCTGGCCCGGCTACATCGAGCGCGGCGAGACCGACAAGGCCTACGACTGGGTGACCAAGTTCGAGGAGGCGACCGGCTGCAAGGTCAACGTCAAGACCGCCAACACCTCCGACGAGATGGTGGCGCTGATGAACGAGGGCGGCTTCGATCTCGTCACCGCCTCCGGCGACGCCTCGCTACGCCTGGTCGCCGGCAAGCGGGTGCAGCCGGTCAACCCGGACCTCATCCCCTCCTGGAAGAGCATCGACCCGCGGCTCCAGGACGCCCCCTGGTTCACCGTCGACGGCAAGCACTACGGCGTGCCCTACCAGTGGGGTCCCAACGTGCTGATGTATTCGACCGACGTCTTCAAGGAGGCGCCCACGAGCTGGTCGGTGGTGTTCGAGGAGCAGTCGCTGCCGGACGGCAAGTCGAACAAGGGCCGGGTCCAGGCCTACGACGGCCCGATCCACATCGCCGACGCCGCCCAGTACCTGATGGCGCACAAGCCCGATCTCGGCATCACCAACCCCTACGAGCTCTCCGAGGACCAGTATGCCGCGGCCCTCGATCTCCTGCGCGCCCAGCGCCAGCTGGTCGGCCGCTACTGGCACGACGCGATGATCCAGGTCGATGACTTCAAGAACGAGGGCGTGGTCGCCTCCGGGTCCTGGCCGTTCCAGGTCAACCTCCTGAAGTCCGAGGGCGCGCCGGTCGCCTCGACCATTCCCGAGGAAGGCGCCACCGGCTGGGCCGACACCACGATGATGGAGGCCGACGCCGCGCACCCGAACTGCGCCTACCTCTGGATGGAGCATACGCTGTGCTCGAACCTGCAGAGCGACCTCTCGGTCTGGTTCGGCTCGAACCCGGTGGTGCCCGCCGCCTGCACCGACGGCTCCGGCCAGCAGACCAAGGAAGGCTGCACCGCCAACGGCTTCGACGACTTCGACCGCATCCGCTTCTGGACCACGCCGGTCTCCAGCCTGCGCGCAGGGCGACTGCGTGCCCTACTACCGCTGGGTCTCCGACTATATCGGGGTGATCGGCGGCCGCTGACCCCGGGCGGGCGGGTGGCCTACGCCGTCGAGTTCGAGGGGGTCGCCCGCCACTTCGGCGCGGTGCGCGCGGTGGATGGCGTCGATCTCGCCATCCCCGAGGGCGCGTTTTTCGCCATGCTCGGGCCGTCGGGCTCGGGCAAGACCACCTGCCTCCGGCTGATCTCCGGCTTCGACCAGCCGACGGCGGGACACATCCGCATCTTCGGCGAGGCGGTGGAGCGCGTGCCGCCCAACCGCCGCTCGGTCAACACCGTCTTTCAGGACTATGCGCTCTTTCCCCATCTCAACGTCCGCGACAATGTCGCCTACGGGCCGATGGTGAAGGGCGTGGCGAAAGCCGCCCGCCAGGCGCAGGCCGAGGAGATGCTGGCGCTGGTCAAGCTCGCGGGCTTCGGCGACCGCAAGCCCGGCCAGCTCTCCGGCGGCCAGCGCCAGCGGGTGGCGCTCGCCCGCGCGCTGGTCAACCGGCCGCGCGTCCTCCTCCTCGACGAGCCGCTCGGCGCGCTCGACCTCAAGCTGCGCGAGGCGATGCAGGACGAGCTCAAGGCGCTGCAGACCCGGCTCGGCATCACCTTCGTCTTCGTCACCCACGACCAGGGCGAGGCGCTGTCGATGGCCGATATCGTCGCCGTCTTCAACGAGGGCAAGATCGCCCAGGTCGGCACCCCCGCCGAGATCTACGAGCAGCCGCGCACCCGCTTCGTCGCCGATTTCGTCGGCTCCTCCAACGTGCTGCCGCCGGAGGTCACCGCCCGCTTCGGCGGCGGCCACGCCTGGGCGAGCCTCCGCCCCGAGGCGCTGCGGCTGACCGTCTCCGGCGGCGTGGTCGAGGGCAGCGTCACCACCACCCGCTACCTCGGCGCCGGCACCCGGGTCGGCATCGACATCGGCGGCCTCGAGCTCAGCGCGATCACCCCCGCCGGCACGCCGGTCCCGGCACCCGGCGCCCGCGTCGGCCTCGCCTGGGCGCCCGAGGCGCTGCACCTGATGGAGCCGGGCCAGTGATCGAAGCCCCTCAGGTGAGGTGCCACCTATCCACCTCCCGCCCGATTTGTCCGTCGACAAATCGGGCCGCGCCCGCCCCCCAGTGGCGGTGCGATTCGCGCCCACCGGGGCGGACGCGCGCCGATACGCGGCGGTCCAGGCCGCACCCCCTCGCCCTCCGCCAGCTGGCTCCGGGTGACGGACCGGGCGAGGCTCCACAGGAGCCTCACCTTTTCGGTCCGAGCCGCATGACCGCCGCCGAGCGCCTCTCCGACCTCTTCTGGCGCCGCCCCCGCGTGCTGCTTACGCTGCTGCTCGCACCGCCGCTGCTCTGGCTCGGCGTCGTCTACGTCGGCTCGCTGCTGGCGCTCCTCGCCCAGAGCTTCTTTTCGATCGACGAGTTCTCCGGCGTCGTCGATCGGACCTTCACGCTCAAGACCTACGCCGAGCTCTTCCGCCCGGCGAACTTCGACATCATCCTGCGCACCGTCACCATGGCCGCCGCCGTGACGCTGGCCTCGATCGTCGTCGCCTTCCCGATCGCCTATTTCGCCGCCCGCTACGCCCGGGGACGCGCCAAGGCGCTGTTCTATCTCGGCGTGATGCTGCCGCTCTGGTCGAGCTACCTGGTCAAGGTCTACGCCTGGAAGCTGATCCTGGCCAAGGAAGGCATCCTCACCTGGATCTTCGAGCGCCTGCGCCTGAGCTTCCTGCTCGACGCGCTGCTCGCGGTGCCGGTGATCGGCGGCAACTCGCTCTCGGTCAGCTACATCGGCACCTTCCTGGTCTTCGTCTACGTCTGGCTGCCGTTCATGATCCTGCCGATGCAGGCCTCGCTGGAGCGCGTGCCCCGCAACCTGATCGAAGCCTCGGGCGATCTCGGCGCCGACGCCCGCCAGACCTTCCGCCACGTCATCCTGCCGCTGGCGCTGCCCGGCATCGTCGCCGGCTCGATCTTCACCTTCTCGCTGACCCTCGGCGACTACATCATCCCCTCGATCATCGGCTCGTCGCGCAACTTCATCGGCCAGGCGGTCTACGCCCAGCAGGGCACCGCCGGGAACATCCCGCTCGCCGCCGCCTTCGCGGTGGTGCCGATCGTCATCATGATGGCCTATCTCGCCATCGCCCGCCGGCTCGGGGCCTTCGATGCGCTCTGAGCCGCGCGCCCCGCTCGGCCTCCGCCTCGCCGCGACCGCCGGGCTCCTGTTCCTGCACCTGCCGATCCTCCTGATCTTCCTCTACGCCTTCACCACCGAGGAGCGCAGCTTCGCGTTCCCGCCGCCCGGCCTGACGCTGAAATGGCTCGCCGTCGCCTGGAACCGCCCCGACATCTGGCCGCCGCTCTTCCTGTCGCTGAGGGTCGCCGCGGTGGCGACGCTACTCGCGATCGTGCTCGGCACCCTCTGCGCCGCCGCGATGTCGCGGGCGCGCTTCTTCGGGCGCGACGCGATCTCGCTCCTGGTGATCCTGCCGATCGCGCTTCCCGGCATCGTCACCGGCATCTCGCTGCGCTCGGCCTTCAGCCTGATGGACATTCCCTTCTCGACCTGGACCATCGTCCTCGGCCACGCCACCTTCTGCATCGTCGTGGTCTACAACAACGCCGTCGCCCGCTTCCGCCGCCTCTCGGGCTCGCTGGTCGAGGCCTCGACGGATCTCGGCGCCAACGGCTTTCAGACCTTCCGCCACGTGATCCTGCCCAACCTCGGCACAGCACTCCTCGCCGGCGGCATGCTCGCCTTCGCGCTCTCCTTCGACGAGGTGATCGTCACCACCTTCACCGCCGGCCAGCAGGCGACCCTGCCGATCTGGATGCTCGAGGAGCTGGTCCGCCCGCGCCAGCGGCCGGTGACCAACGTCGTCGCCATGGTCGTGGTGCTGGTGACGCTCTTGCCGATCCTCGCCGCCTACTATCTCACCCGCGACGGCGACGACATCGCCGGGCAGGGCAAATGAAGCCGCTTAGCTGTGGAGGACAGAATGGACACCGAGCTCCTGATCGGCGACCGCACGGAGGCCGGCGCCGAGGCTGCCGAGCCGATCCTGAACCCGCGCACCGGCGCGACGATCCTGGAGGTTGCCGAGGCGTCTCCAGCGCAGGTCGACGCCGCCGTCGCCGCCGCGCGCGCTGCCTTCGACGGCTGGTCCCGGACCACCCCCGCCGAGCGCTCCGCCGCGCTCCTGCGCATCGCCGCCCGCATCGAGGCCGAGGCCGAGGACTTCGCCGCAGCTGGAGGCGCTGAACTGCGGCAAGCCGCTGGGCGCCGTCCTGAACGACGAGATGCCCGGCCATCGTCGACTGCTGGCGCTTCTTCGCCGGCGCGGTGCGTTGCCAGCAGGGAGCGATCGCCGGCGAATATCTCGCCGGCCACACCTCGATGATCCGCCGCGACGCGATCGGCGTCGTCGCCTCGATCGCGCCCTGGAACTACCCGCTGATGATGATGGCCTGGAAGCTCGCCCCGGCCATCGCCGGCGGCAACGCCGTGGTCTTCAAGCCGTCCGAGCAGACGCCGCTCACCGCGCTGAAGCTCGCCCGCATCCTCGCCGAGGAACTCCCCGCCGGCGTCGTCAACGTCGTCCCCGGCCGCGGCGCCACGGTCGGCAACGCGCTGATCACCCACGACGGCGTCGACATGATCTCGCTGACCGGCGACGTCGGCACCGGCAGGAAGATGCTGCAGGCCGCCGCCGGCTCGATCAAGCGCACCCACCTCGAGCTCGGCGGCAAGGCCCCGGTCATCGTCTTCGACGATGCCGACCTCGACGCAGTGGTCGCGGGCCTGCGCGCCTTCGGCTACTACAACGCCGGCCAGGACTGCACCGCCGCCTGCCGCGTCTACGCCGCCGGCGGCATCTACGACCGGCTGGTCGCCGACCTCTCGACCGCCGTCGCCGGCATCCGCTTCGACCTCGAGGACGACAGCCAGAACGAGATCGGCCCGCTGATCAGCGCCCGCCAGCGCGACCGCGTCGCGGGCTTCGTCGACCGCGCCCGCGAACTGAAGCACGTCGAGGTCACCACCGGCGGCGAGCCCGTCGGCGCCAACGGTTTTTACTACGCCCCGACGGTCGTCGCCGGCGCGCGTCAGGACGACGAGATCGTGCGGCGCGAGGTCTTCGGTCCGGTGGTCTCGGTCACCCGTTTCGCGGAGGTGGACGACGCCGTCGCCTGGGCCAACGACAGTCCCTACGGCCTCGCCTCCTCGATCTGGACCCGCGACGTCGGCCGGGCGATGGCCACCGCCGCCCGCCTCCGCTACGGCTGCACCTGGATCAACACCCACTTCATGCTGGTCAACGAGATGCCGCACGGCGGCCTGAAGCAGTCCGGCTACGGCAAGGATCATCTCCGTCTACGCGCTCGAGGATTATACCGTCGCCCGCCACATCATGATCGCGCACGGATGAGCCGCGAGCAGGGCGGGCGCGGCCGCCCCGCGCACTTCCGCGGGGGGCTTTTTAAGCCAGACGTGATAGTCTTGCTCGCGGCCGGCAGGCGCCCGACGGGGAAGGACAGTGAGCGGAGCTTCCAAGCACGACGCGTGGCAGGCAGGGGAGAGCTACGACGCCTACATGGGGCGATGGAGCCGGAAGGTCGCGCCCGTCTTTCTCGACCGGATCGGCGCGGCGGACGGCCTTGACTGGCTCGACGTCGGCTGCGGCACCGGGCGCTCTGTCCGAAGCCATCCTGGCGCGGTGCAACCCCGCGAGCCTGATCGGAATCGATCCCTCCAGCGGCTTCATCGCGCGCGCCGGGGAAACGTTGCGCGATCCCCGGGCCAGCTTCATGGTCGGCGATGCGCAGGCCCTGCCGGTCGAGACCGGCAGTCGCGATCTGGTGGTTTCCGCGCTGGCTCTGAACTTCGTGCCGGACCGGAAGAAGGCTCTGGAGGAGACGGCGCGTGTCGCCCGTCCCGGCGGCCAGGTCTGCTTCTACGTCTGGGATTATCCCGGCGGCGGCCTGGAGTTCCTGCGAGCCTTCTGGAATGCCGCGACCGCCCTCGATCCCGCCGCCGCCCACCTCACCGAAGATCGCCGCTTCTCCTACTGCGAGCCGACCGCCCTGACCGGGCTTGCGACCGCAGCCGGTCTCACCTCCGTCCGCTGCGACGCCATCGAGATCGCGACCGTCTTCAGCGACTTCGACGACTACTGGGCGCCGTTCACCCGCGGCGCCGGTCCGGCTCCCGGCTACTGCGCCAGCCTCGCCGACGCAGCGCGCCTCCGCCTCAGGGACAAGTTGCGCGCCGATCTGCCGGTGCGGCAGGATGGCACGATCGCCCTCGAGGCGCGGGCCTGGTCGATCATGGCCAAGGCGAGTTGACACCTGGCGCGCGATCAGCGGGAGATGAACGCGGCGAACCGCCGGTCCAGAACGCCTCCTGCGGCGCGGGCCCCTGACTGCACCCTGTTCAGCGTGAGGCCTGATGTCGAAGCTCGTCTACATTCTCAACGGACCGAATCTGAACCTCCTCGGCAAGCGCCAGCCGGAGGTCTACGGCCGGGAAACCCTGGGCGACGTCGAGCGGGACTGCGCCGCGCTGGCCAGCGACCTGGGGCTGACCTTGCGTTTTCTGCAGTCGAACTGGGAAGGCCAGATCATCGACTGGATCCACGAAGCCCGGGAGGGCGCCGCCGGCATCGTCATCAACCCCGGCGCCCTGACCCATACCTCGGTCGCGGTCCTCGACGCGCTCAACGCCTTCGACGGCATCGTGATCGAGGTGCATATCTCCAACGTCCACCGGCGCGAGAGCTTCCGTCACCGCTCCTACATCTCGCTGCGTGCCGACGGCGTCATCGCCGGGTGCGGCGCCGAGGGATATCGGCTCGCGTTGCGCCGCGTCGCCACCCTCGTCGGCGGGTCGTAGGCGATCTGTGCCGGGCAGGTCAGGCTTGCGGCGTGGCCAGGCTGCCCGTCCGCCTTGAAGCCGAGGCCTGCGGCCAGCGTGGATTGCGCCAGTGCTTGGCAACCTCCACCTCGCGCTCGAAAATCTTCCCGCCGACGCCGCTGCCCGGGTAGATCGTGAGCTCGGTCATGGCGAAACGCTCGCCGAGGTCGAGGAAGTCCACGCGCAGATAGTCGAAACCGGCGCTGAGCTTCTCGGCGATCCCGATCATCGCTTCCAGCCTCGCCGGACGCGGCCGTTCCGGGGCCAGGGTGCCGGCGAGCGCCGCGGTCGCGTTGGCGCGGTCGTAGAGCCGCCAGTTGGGGGTATAGTTGCACGACATCAGCTTTTCCCCGCGCCCGGTCTCGATGGTGCAGCGGCGGCAGACCCCGTCGTACATGTGAAACTTGACATCGTCCGGGAGCTTGCCGGCCTCGTCCAGCAGCAGCTCCTCGACCAGAATGCGCCGGGGGATGCCGCGGTATGCCCATTCGTGCTTCAGCGGCGCATAGGTCCGCCGCAGCCAGTGGCTGCATATCCTGCGCACCCAGTCGTGGTCCACCGCCTGGCCTTCGCGCAGGATGAGATTCGACCCGCTGGCGTGGTTCGCCTTGATCACGACGTTGGCGGGCAGCCGCTCCAGATTGAGGTTTTGCCGCCCGGTCGGTCACCAGGTAGATCGCCGGGAACAGTCCTTCGGCAGCTTGCTTGCCCAAACGCGCCGCGACGTGATCGCGCACCCTCACCTTGTCCGCCAGAACCGGGAAGGCCGGGTTCCGGTCGCGGATCTTGCGCCAGTTTATCTTGTCGCCCACCGTCAGGGGCGCGTCGAGGTTCAGCGGATATCCGGTCTTCTGCTGATAGCGACGCCTGAGCTCCGGGTAGCCGAGCAACGCGTCGAGGCGGGCGTGCGCACAGGATTTCTGCTCGGCGAGCCAATCTCGCCATCCGGGATAGGGTTCGAACCCCGCCCCGATCATCTGCGACGCCATCCCGAGCCTCCGACCGATCGAACTCTCACTGCGGGCATCTGGCCGCACGCGCATTGCGCGCAAACTAGCCACAAAACAGTCGAATCACAACCGATCGTCGAATCGCGCAGTCAGCGCTAGCAGAATTCGGCCGGTGGACGAGTACATGACGGGACCGCCCGCTGCACGCCTTCACATTCCGGTGACCCAACTCCGCCGCCCTTGCGTTCATCGAGGAGGCCTGCGGCGGTGATCCGCGGCCGGGACTAGGCGGGCCCCGCTCGACCTCCGGCGGCGGGAGGCGGCGCCGGCTTGAAGGGGGCCATGCCCTGGCGGGCCAGCGCATCGGCGAGCTCGTTCTCGGGGTGTCCGGCGTGGCCCTTGACCCAGTCCCAGCTGATCTGGTGGCGGGCGGCGGCGGTGTCGAGGCGGCGCCAGAGATCCTCGTTCTTCACCGGCTTGCGGTCGGCGGTCCGCCAGCCGTTCTGCTTCCAGCCGTGGATCCAGCGGGTGACGCCGTCGCGCAGGTAGGCGCTATCGGTGACGAGGGTCAGCGTCGCGGGCCGCTCGAGCGCCTCGAGCGCGGCGATGGCGGCCATCAGCTCCATCCGGTTGTTGGTGGTCGCCGCCTCGCCGCCCGACAGCTCGCGGCTGCGCAGCACCCGCGCCCCATCGCGGGCGACCAGCACCACGCCCCAGCCGCCGGGGCCGGGATTGCCCGAGCAGGCGCCGTCGGTATAGGCGAAGATCTCGGGCAAGGCGGCTCAGGCGACCTTTTCGCGCAGCAGGCGGGGCACCTTGAACTCGATGCTCTCGCGCGCGGTCTCGACCAGATGCTCGGTGACGGCGTAGCGGGCGCGGAAGGCGGCGATCACCTCCTCGACCAGCACCTCCGGCGCCGAGGCGCCGGCGGTGATGCCGACGGCGCGGGCGCCGCGCAGCGCGCGCCAGTCGATCTCGGCGGCGCGCTGGACGAGCTGGGCGTAGCCGCAGCCGGCGCGGCGGCCGACCTCGACAAGCCTTTGGGAATTCGAGGAATTCGGCGCGCCGATCACCAGGATGGCGTCAACCTTGGGGGCCATCGTCTTGACGGCTTCCTGGCGGTTGGTGGTGGCGTAGCAGATGTCTTCCTTGTGGGGACCGACGACGTGCGGGAAGCGGGCGCGCAGCGCGGCGACCACTTCGGCGGTGTCGTCCACCGACAGCGTGGTCTGGGTGATATAGGCAAGGCGGGCGGGGTCAAGCGGCGCGAGGGTGGCGACGTCGGCGGGGGTCTCGACCAGCAGCACCGCGCCCGGGGGGAGCTGGCCCATGGTGCCGATGACCTCGGGGTGGCCGGCGTGGCCGATCATCACCATCTGCAGGCCGTTCTCGAAATGCCGCTCCGCCTCGCGGTGGACCTTGGAGACCAACGGGCAGGTGGCATCCACATACAGGATGTTGCGGGCCTCGGCCTCGGCAGGCACGGATTTGGGGACGCCGTGGGCCGAGAAGACCACCGGCCGGTCGGGCGGGCAGTCAGCGAGTTCCTCGACGAAGACCGCACCCTTGGCCTTGAGGCCGTCGACCACATAGCGGTTGTGCACGATCTCATGGCGGACGTAGACCGGCGCGCCCCATTTCTCCAGCGCCATCTCGACGATCTTGATCGCCCGATCGACGCCGGCGCAGAAGCCGCGCGGGGCGGCGAGATAGAGGGTCAGCGGCTCGGCCATGCGGGGGAGGTAGCATGGGGGGCCGTGGAGGAAAAGCCGCGATTGCGCCGCCGGCTTAGGTGGAGGCGGTTTTTGCGAGGGTTAACGGTGGTTTGGCGAGAGGGCACCTCGCCGGCGTCCGGCGCGAGATCGGACTGCCCGTGTGGGCCCCGGCCGGCTGCGATTGACCCCGCCCACGGCGCTGCGTAAAAGCGCGCCGACCCGATCGGACCCTGCCCATGCCCGCCGCCACCCCGCGCAGCTTCCAGGAGATCATCCTGCGCCTGCAGGCTTACTGGGCGGCCCAGGGCTGCGCCATCCTGCAGCCCTACGACATGGAGGTCGGCGCCGGCACCTTCCACCCGGCGACCACGCTGCGGGCGCTCGGCCCGAAGCCCTGGTCGGCCGCCTATGTCCAGCCGTCGCGCCGCCCGGCCGACGGCCGCTACGGCGACAGCCCCAACCGCTGGCAGCACTACTACCAGTATCAGGTCATCATCAAACCCTCGCCGCCCGACTTTCAGGACGTCTACCTCGGCAGCCTCGCCGCGATCGGCATCGACATGGATCTCCACGACATCCGCTTCGTCGAGGACGACTGGGAGAGCCCGACACTGGGCGCCTGGGGCCTCGGCTGGGAGGTCTGGTGCGACGGCATGGAGGTCTCGCAGTTCACCTACTTCCAGCAGGTCGGCGGCCACGACTGCCGCCCGGTCTCCGGCGAGCTCACCTACGGCCTGGAACGCCTCGCGATGTACGTGCTCGGCTTCGACGACGGCAACCTGATGCCATTCAACGACCCCTCGGCCCCGATCCCGCTCACCTACGGCGACATCTTCCGCGAGGCCGAGGCCGAATACGCCCGCTGGAACTTCGACGTCGCCGACACCGATATGCTGCTGCGCCACTTCGACGACGCCGAAGCCGAATGCGGCCGCATCCTCGCCCAGCCCGACACCGACCCCCGCACGGGGCGCCGCATCGTCATGGCGCTGCCCGCCTACGACCAGTGCATCAAGGCCAGCCACCTCTTCAACCTCCTCGACGCCCGCGGCGTGATCTCGGTCACCGAGCGCCAGGCCTATATCGGCCGGGTCCGCGGCCTCGCCAGAGCCTGCGCCGACGCCTTCGTCCGCGCCGGCCAAGCGGCATGAGCGGCCGCCGGCTGATCCTGATCTTCTTGGCCTTCGTCGTCGTCTTCGCCGCGGCGCTCATCTGGTTCCAGTTCTTCGCCTACTACGAGCGCCAGCACGATCTCGCTGCCCTGCCGGTCTCCGGTCCGCCGATCCCGATCGCCGGCTACGACGGCATCGACGCCGCCACCTCGCCGCTGAAGCTCCGCGGCTGCTTCCGCCTCGACCCGGTCACGGTGGTGCGGCTGCCGGTCGCCCCCGACGCCACCCCGCTGGTCGCCCCCTTCTGGTTCCGCTGCTTCGACGCGCGGGCGCTCACCCGCGACCTCGCCGCCGGCGCCGCCACCGCGCACCTGATCTCCCGCGACACGCCCGAAGGCTTCGATCTGATGATCGCGGTCTACCCCGACGGCCGCGGCTTTCTCTGGCGCCAGCTCAACGCCCGCTTCGAGTGAACCCCCATATGACGCCAATGCCGCTGATCCAGCTCCCCGACTTCATGGCGATCACCTTCGGGCTGATCACCTACCTCTTCGGCGAGGCGATCAACGACCGGGTGCCGGTCCTGCGCCGCTTCAACATCCCCGACCCGGTCACCGGCGGCCTCCTGGTCGCGCTCGGCTTTTTCGCGCTGGAGCGCCTCGGCATCGCCGAGGTGAGCTTCGACACCCACTCCCGCGACCTGCTGCTCCTGGTATTCTTCACCGGCATCGGCCTCAACGCCCGCATCGCCGACCTCCTCAAGGGCGGCAAGCCCCTCGGCATCCTGGTCCTGGTCACCGCCGCGCTGCTCCTGCTGCAGAACCTCATCGGCGGCCTCGGCGCCTGGATCGCCGGCCTGCCGATGGGCTTCGGCGTGGTGCTCGGCTCGACCTCGCTCCTCGGCGGCCACGGCACCATCATCGCCTGGTCGCCCGAGCTCGCCGCCCGCGGCCTCGCCGGCGCGCCCGAGGCCGGCATCGCCATGGCGACCCTCGGCCTCGTCGTCGCCTCGGTGATCGGCGGCCCGATCGGCCGCGCGCTGATCGAGCGCGGCAAGCTCAGCTCCGACGAGCCCGCGGAGGTGAACCCGGTCGGCCTCTCCGACACCGCCCCGGCCCCCGAGGCGATCACCCGCAACGCGCTGATGCGGACGCTGCTCGTCGTCTTCATCTGCATCCTCCTCGGCTACGTCGTGCAGCGCGCGGTGCTCGAGCTCGGCCTGATGCTGCCGCTCTTCGTGCCCTGCCTCTTCGTCGGCATGATCGTCGGCAACCTGATGGGCCTCATGCCCTTCCTGCGCCCGATCAGCCACACCCCGGCGCTGTCGCTGGTCTCCGAGTTCGCCCTCGGGGTCTTTCTCGCGGTCTCGCTGATGGCGCTGCAGCTCTGGGCGCTCGCCGGCATCGCCGGCACGCTCCTCGCCGTGCTCCTGGTCCAGACCGCGCTCGCCATCGCCGTCTCGCTCCTCGTGGTCTTCCGCTTCCTCGGCCGCGACTACCAGGCGGCGGTGCTGACCGCCGGCTACGCCAGCTTCGTCATCGGCGCGACGCCGACCGCCATCGCCACCATGACCGCGGTCACCAAGCGCTACGGCCCGAGCCAGGCCGCCTTCATCGTGCTGCCGCTGGTCTCCGCCGTCTTCGTCGACATCGCCAACGCGCTGGTCACCCAGGGCTTCCTCGACCTCTGGACCCGCTGAGGCCTCAGCGCCGGGCTGCCGGAAAACGCAAATCCGGAACGCCCGGCCCCACAAGCGCGAGGCACCGCCGCGTGAAGTATATTTCGAAGTATTCTTCCAAGTACGGTGAAAATAAGGTGAAACGCCGCCTGCGCAACATTTCGTTGCGCACCTCGCAGGCGGCTCAGCACCCACTTCTCTGCTGATCGCCAGGCCCCGCGCAGACGCTCGCCGCATTCCCCCTTGACCTCCCGCACCGCTTCCGGCTTTGCCATCGGCGCGCCTAGAGGACCCTCGCGATGCCCGACCTCCTCCTCGAACTCCTCTCCGAGGAAATCCCCGCCCGGATGCAGCGGCAGGCCGCCGACGACCTGCGCCGCCTCGTCACCGACGGCCTGGTCGAGCGCGGCCTCACCTACGCCCACGCCGCCGCCTTCGCCACGCCCCGCCGCCTGACGCTGGCGATCGAAGGCCTCGCCGAACGCTCCCCCGCGCTCCGCGAGGAGCGCAAGGGCCCCCGCGCCGACGCCCCCGAGAAAGCGATCGACGGCTTCCTCCGCGCCACCGGCCTGACCCGCGACCAGCTCGCAATCCCGCCCCGACCCCAAGGGCGACGTGCTCTTCGCGGTCCTCGACCAGCCCGGCCGCCCCGCCGCCGAAATCGTCGCCGAGACCGTCGAGGCCACCGTCCGCGGCTTCCCCTGGCCGAAATCCATGCGCTGGGGCGACGGCACCCTGCGCTGGGTCCGCCCGCTGCACTCGATCCTCTGCATCCTGACCCGCGAGACCGGCGCCGAGACCGTGCCCCTCACCATCGACGGCCTCACCGCCGTCCAACACCACCCGCGGCCACCGCTTCCACGCCCCCGCGACCTTCACCGTCTCCTCCTTCGAGGACTACGCGGCCAAGCTCGAACGCGCCCACGTCCTCCTCGACCCCGCCCGCCGCGCCGAGAAGATCGCCCACGACGCCGCCGCAGCTCGCCTTCGCCTCCGGCCTCGAGCTGGTGGACGACCCCGGCCTTCTCGCCGAGAACGCCGGCCTCACCGAATGGCCGGTCACCCTCCTCGGCCGCATCGAGCCCCGCTTCCTCGACCTCCCCCCCGAGGTCCTGCAGACCACGATGCGCGCCAACCAGAAGTTCTTCTCGCTCCGCGACCCGGCCACCTCCCGCATCACCGCCTACCTCCTCGTCGCCAACCGCGACACCGCCGACGACGGCGCCACCATCCTCGCCGGCAACGCCCGCGTCCTGACCGCCCGCCTCGCCGACGCCGAGTTCTTCTGGCAGAACGACCTCCGCACCCCGCTCGACGACATGGCGGCGAAGCTCGCCACCGTCACCTTCCACGGCAAGCTCGGCACCCAGGCCGACCGCATCGCCCGCATCGCCGCCCTCGCCCGCGAGATCGCCCCCGCCGTCGGCGCCGACCCCGCCCTCGCCGAGCGCGCCGCGCAGCTCGCCAAGGCCGACCTCGCCAGCCAGATGGTCTACGAGTTCCCCGAGCTCCAGGGCACCATGGGCCGCTACTACGCCGAGAGGGCAGGGGAGCCCCCCGCCGTCGCCGCCGCCGCCGCGGAGCACTACTCCCCCCTCGGCCCCTCCGACGCCGTCCCCACCGCGCCCGTCTCGGTCGCCGTGGCGCTCGCCGACAAGCTCGACACGCTCGCCGGCTTCTGGGCCATCGACGAGAAGCCGACCGGCTCCAAGGACCCGTTCGCCCTTCGTCGCGCGGCGCTTGGCATTGTGCGCATCCTGTTGACGATTCAGGCACGAGTGATCTTTCGGATGTGCTCGGTCGGCGTCTTGAGCGAAGCATCGTCTTGCTTCGAGCGTCAGCGGACTTGACCACCTTCGGCCGAGACGCAGGAGAACTGCGAAGGATCTGCGTACCGGATCCGAGCATCTCTCGAATTCGAGGATTCCTCAAGATGATCAACGCCGATGCACATGATACTTCGCGAAGCTCGGTGGAACTGCGCCAGTGCACACTTGCTTGCTGATCGAGGCTATCCTCCTGAGCCTGCGTCAGACGGCTCAGCATCCGACGATCCGTCGTTGGCACCTGATTGCTGTTGCCTTCCTCGCCGACCGCCTCAAGGTCCATCTCCGCGGCGAGGGCATCCGCCACGACGTCATCGACGCCGCCTTCCAGCTCGGCGGCCAGGACGACCTCGTGCTCCTCGTCGCCCGGGTCCGCGCGCTGCAGGCCTTCCTCGCCACCGAGGACGGCGCCAACCTCCTCGCCGGTTACAAGCGCGCCGTGAACATCCTCGACCCAGGAGGAGAAGAAGGACGGCGTCGAATACTCGCTCGACCCCGAAATCCGCTTCGCCGAGACCGACGCCGAGCACGCCCTTTTCGCCGCCCTCGACGAGACCGAGACCGCCCTCGCCCCGGCACTGAAGGCCGAGGACTTCGCCGCCGCGATGACCGCGCTCGCCCGGCTCCGCGCCCCGATCGACGGCTTCTTCGACACCACCACCGTCAACGCCCCGAGCCCCGCCGTCCGCCGCAACCGCCTGTGCCTGCTCAACCGCATCCGCGCGGTGATGAACCGCGTCGCGGTCTTCTCCGCGGTCGAAGGCGGCTGACGCCGGCGATTAACTCGGCGTCAATACCCGCGCATTTGCTGGTGCATGCTTTGTGCATGGATTGTGCATGGGTTGTACGACCCGGAATCGCGGCAATTCCACCGTTCCCGGCCTTCGTGACACCCGCATGACGTTTCGGTTTCCCCCCACCGAAATCCGCGCTATGCTGCACTGCAATGAAACCGCAGGAGATCACCCGCGGCGCCGCTCGACGCCGTGATCGGTCTCGACGCCGGCAGCGCCGTCGCGCGTCGCCGCCTTCGGCCGCCGCGCCGCCGACCTCGCCCGGCTGACCGCGCTCGGCCTGCCGGTCCCGCCGGGGATCGCCCTCTCCTTCGATTGCGTCAGCCGCGCTCGCCGCCGGCGGCCCGATGCCCGAGCTGCCGCTCGGCCTCGCCCCCGGCCAGCTCCTGGCGCTGCGCTGCTCTCCGGAGGAGCGCGACTGGGGCGGCCCCGGCGCCATGCTGAACCTCGGCGCCTGCGCCGCCACCGTCGAACTCCTGACCCCGCGCATCGGCGCCACCGCCGCCCTGCGCCTGCACATCCGCGGCATCGCCAGCTTCGGCCAGGCGGTGCACGGCCTCGACCCCGACGACATCGAGGCGCTGGCCCGCCGCCGCCTCCGCGGCGCCACCGACCCCGACGCCGCGGTGCTCAAGGGCCTGCTCCTTGATATACAAGCGCTTTTTCGAGGAGGAGACCGGCCAGCCCTGGCCGCGAGGACCCGGCCGAGCAGCTCGAGGCCGCCGCCCGCGCCATGGCGCGGGCCTGGAACGCCCCGACCGCGCGCATCCTGCGCCAGGCCAAGGGCGCGCCGGATGAGGCCGGCATCGGCCTGATCGTCCAGCGCCTCGCCCTCGGCGTCGGCCCCGGCGCCAGCGGCGCCGGCGCAGCTGCAGCGCGTCTCCAGCCGCACCGGCGCCCCCGAGATCGTCGGCAGCTTCGTCCCGCGAGGCCAGGGGCATCCGCCCGCCGCCGCGGCGATACCCGCGCCCTGACCCGCGCCGGCGCCTCCGCCGCCCCACGCTCGAGGAGATCGCCCCGGCCGCGCTCGACGCCCTGCAGGCGGCGGCCGAGCGGGCGACCGCGGCGCTCGCCGACGCCTGCCTGATCGAGTTTGCCCTCGAGGACGGCCGGTCTTCCGTCCTCGACGCCGTGCCGGTCCGCCGCAACGCCCGCGCCGCCGTCCGCATCGCCGTCGACCTCGCCCACGCCGGCGCCATCACCCGCGAGGAGGCGCTGCTCCGCATCGAGCCGCGCAGCCTGATCGAGCACCTGCACCCGCAGATCGACCCGGCCGCCCCCCGCGACGTCTTCGCCACCGGCCTCGCCGCCAGCCCCGGCGCCGCGACCGGGCGCATCGTCTTCACCGCCGAAGCGGCCCAGGCCGCCGCCGCCCAGGACGAGGCGACGATCCTCGTCCGGCTCGAGACCAGCCCCGAGGACATCCGCGGCATGCACGCGGCGCGCGGCGTGCTGACGGTGCGCGGCGGCATGTCGAGCCATGCCGCGGTGATCGCCCGCGGGCTCGGTTTGCCCTGCGTCGTCGGCGCCGGCACGCTGCGCCTCGACACCGCCGCCCGCACCCTGACCAGCCCCGACGGCCGGCTGCTCCGGGAAGGCGCGCTGGTCACCCTCGACGGCACCCGCGGCGAGGTGCTCGCCGGCGCCCCGGCGATGATCCCGCCGGAGCTCGGCGGCGCCTTCTCCGAGCTCCTCGACTGGGCCGACGCCACCCGCGACCTCGGCGTCCGCGCCAACGCCGACACCCCCGCCGAGGCCCGCATGGCCCGCGACTTCGGCGTCGATGGCCTCGGGCTCTGCCGCACCGAGCATATGTTCTTCGACGCCGCCCGCCTCACGGTGATGCGCGAGATGATCCTCGCCGACACCGACGCCGAGCGCCAGGCCGCGCTCGACCGGCTCCTGCCGATGCAGCGCGCTGATTTCATCGAGCTCTTCGAGATCATGCGCGGCCTGCCGGTGACGATCCGGCTGCTCGATCCGCCGCTGCACGAGTTCCTGCCGCACGAGCCCGCCGAGATCCGGGCGCTGGCCGAGGCGATGGGCCTGCCGATCGCCCAGGTGATCGCCCGCGCCCGCGAGCTCGCCGAGGTGAACCCGATGCTCGGGATGCGCGGCGTCCGGCTCGGCGTCACCATGCCGGCGATCTACGACATGCAGGCGCGCGCGATCTTCGAGGCGGCGATCGCCGTCAACCGCGATGCCGGCGCGCCGCTGGTGCCCGAGGTGATGATCCCGCTGGTCTCCGCCCAGCGCGAGGTCGCGCTGGTCAAGGACCGCGTCGATGCGATCGCTGCTGCGGTGCAGCGCGAGCAGGGCGCCCTCCTCACCTACAAGCTCGGCGTCATGGTCGAGACCCCGCGCGCCGCGCTCCGCGCCGGCGACCTCGCCGCCTGCTCCGCCTTCCTCTCCTTCGGCACCAACGACCTCACCCAGATGACCTACGGCCTCAGCCGCGACGACGCCGGCCGCTTCATGCGCGACTACGTCAATCGCGGCGTCTTTCCCGAGGATCCGTTCCACTCACTCGACCTCGAAGGCGTCGGCGAGCTGATGCTGATCGCTGCCCGCCGCGCGCGCGCCCGCAACCCGGACGTGACGCTCGGCCTCTGCGGCGAGCACGGCGGCGATCCGTCCTCGGTGCGCTTCTGCCGGGTCGCCGGCTTCGACTACGTCTCCTGCTCGCCGTTCCGCGTGCCGATCGCGCGGCTCGCGGCGGCGCAGGCAACGCTGCTGGCGCAGCAGGGGGCGGACCCCGCGGAATGAGGCCGCTGCCCGGCGATCTGCCGGCGCTTACCGCGGGGGCAAGGCAGCCCTGGCTGTCTCGGCGCTCACGGAGGAAAGGAATCGCCCTGGCGCTCGACTTGATCGTCGCGCGCAGTGCCGGGCGATCTGACAATTCGCCGCACTGCACAATGCCGGGACTGAATCCGCTCTAGGTTGATCAAGTCGTTCTGAGTTGTCGGAAAGGCCGCGGTTACCCTACGGCAAGCGACTTCGACTCCCCGTTCGTGACCCTCGCCACCGTCTCGGGACGCCTCCGCGGGGCGCTTCACGAAAGTCTTGAAAGCTCTGAAATCCAGTCGGCTTTCGTCCGAAAAGCGACGCCTCTGCGGCTATCGCGATTGGCGAGATTCCGCTTATGCCTTGGTCTGGCTGGACTTTTGGCCGTCGGAGCGGGCACACCTCGGGTCGAAGCAGTGGTTGTTTTGTAGCCAAACTACCTCGCCCAAGCCCGGCGTCGACCGGTGCAATCAGTGGACGTGAGATGATCTTGACCCTCCGCCGCCTGGCGTTGCCAGCGGCCCTGAGTTCTGCGCTCTTCGCAGGGCTGGTTGCAACTGCGCCAGCGCGCGCCGGCGCCATCGGCGATGCCGCCACCCGGGCCATGAGCCCCGAACAGGCCGCTCTGGAGTCCTCAGCCGGGGTGCGGGTCTCGGCACTCTCACAGTCAATGCGCCCGATGGCACGCTCGGCAGACGCGGTCGTTGTCGCCAGCCGTGATCTCGACCCGGGTACCGCCGATGACCTCGCCAAGCCCGCCGCGGCGAAGGCCGCCGCGCCATCCAGGCTCGACCTCGGAACGCTAGATGGGATGCCGCTCGTTGGCGGTGGCGCCGAGCAGCAGTGCCTGGCCCAAGCGATTTACTTCGAGGCGCGCGGCGAGCCGCTCGAGGGCCAGATCGCGGTCGCCGAGGTCGTGTTGAACCGGGTCGATGACCGCAACTTCCCCAAGTCGGTCTGTGGCGTGACCCGTCAAGGCGCGGGCAGCGGCCGCGGGTGCCAGTTCTCCTACGTCTGCGATCGGAATTCCGACACGATGAAGAGCGCGGCTTCCCGCGCGCGCAGTGAAAAGCTCGCGGCGCTGATGCTGGCTGGCCGGCCACGCACCGTCACCAACGGCGCCATCTACTTCCATACCCGCGCCATCCGACCGGGTTGGTCGCGCCGCATGGCCCGCACCACGACGATCGGTCATCATATCTTCTATCGCGCCCCGATCCAGGTCGCCGGCGGCTGACGCCGCGCTCAGTCGGCGAAGTCCTGCACCAGGTAGAAGTCGCCGCAGGCAGGCCCCGCAGCATCGACGCCGACGCCCGCTCCCAGCCGCTGATACGTCGCGTTGAGGAGCGAGGCGCGGTGCTTCGGCGAGGCCAGCCAGCGGAGAACCACCTCTCGGGCCAGGCTGGCGTAGGTATGGACCGGCACCGCCTCCTTGGTGTCGCCATAGACGAAGCTGCATCCGTTGTGCTTCATCGAGATCGGCCGGCCAAGCAGCCGATAGACCTTGTCCATCGCGATGTTCTCCGCGGCCAGGCGAAACTGCAGCGACTGCCGGTTCATCCGCTGCGACAGGTCGCGTTGCCCACGTACCGGCAGCACGTGGCTGTGGGTCCGGAGGCGCGCCATGTTACGGGCGTGATCGACCGCAGCCCGCCACAGCCCCGGATCGGCGGTCAGCGGAGCCCGGCCATGTTCATGGCGCACCTGGTTGGAATAGATCAGCACGGCCTCGTTGAAGAGCGTCTGGTCGGGCCGATCCAACGCGACGGGTTGGTTCAGCCGCTGTGGAATGGGCGTGCCGGCATCCATGGCGTGCCGCTTCCGCAGACCAGCATTGCCAAGCTCGCCGCAAGAACCACTGAGAGTTCGACGCATCCTTTCCTCCCGCTCTCTGCAGGCGCCCCCCGAGGGTGTCTGTCGCTGACATAGTTTGCGGGCAGCCGCTTGTCAGCGGGTTAAGCTGCCTGCCACGCCCGGGCGAAATCCGCAAAGGGTTAGCGAACCCCTGCGCCCTTGAAGCAGGCGGTCGGCGGCGCTATGACCTCAGCCGCATGGCGGGGGTGCTATGGACGAGATTGCGAACGCCTTCGAGCTGCCGCATGCGCGGGCGAGTGCCAGCCATGCCGGCCTGCCGCTCGACCGCATTTCGGTTCGCGACTATATCCGTGCCGTTGAGATCGGCGCCTTTCGCACCGAACGTGGCGTAGACGCAGCGCATTCGTCTGAACGTCGTGCTCGAGGTTTCGCACCACGCCGCGGCCCAGGACGACGACGTGGACCAGGTCATCTCCTACGACACGATCACCGAGGCGATCGAGGCCGCGCTCGCCATTGAACGGGTCAATCTGCTCGAGACCCTGGCCGAACGCATCGCGTCGGGGTGCCTCGCCGACCGGCGGGCCGTTCGGGTCGTCGTCCGCGTCGAGAAGCTGGACCGCATTCCGGGCGCCCTCGGCGTCGAGATCGTGCGCACCCGCCTCCCCGAGGCGGCACCGCGGCTGCGGAAGATATCTGCCCCGGAGACGCCCACTTGTCGGTATCCGCGCCCCGCATCGTCTACCTTGCGCCCGATATCGCCACCGGTGTCGACGCGCCGCTCTGGAGCGAGGCGCTGGCGACCTGGAGCCATCCGCACGTGCTCTGCCTCGGACCCGCCGTTTCCCCGCCGCCCGCTAACACCGAGGCCCGCCGCCGCATCGGGCTGCTCGCGATCGAGCAGGCGGCTTGGGCCTTCTGCGAGCGCGACCCGCGCTTCGGCGTCGCCGCCACCCGTACCGAGCTCGACTGGGCGCTGAAGGCCGGGCATCTCTCGGTCTGGGCGCCGTCGCACATGGTGACTGCAGCCCTCAACCGGCCGGCGCCCGACGCGAGCGACCCGGCGGGCTTGGCGGGATGGCTCGCCGAGGAGATCGGTGCCGAAATGCTGGTGGTCGTCGGCGCCGCGCCGCCATCCGCCGGGGCGGCGCACGTCACGATCGCCGCCGAGCCGCGGGATTTCGCAACTCTGTGAGAGGAGGCCCCATGACCGCCGCTTCGCCCCCCATGGTTAACTTCGGCCTTCGCGCCCCTGAATTCCACCTGCCTGATACCAAGGGCAAGATCTGGACCCTCGACACGCTCCGCGGGTCCAAGGGCGTCGTCTTGATGTTCCTCTCCAACCAGTGTCCCTATGTCCTCGCGGTGATCGACAAGCTGGTCCGCGAAGGCAAGGCCCTGCGCGAGCTCGGCTTTGGCGTTGCGGCGATCTGCGCGAACGACGTCGCCGCAGCGCCTGAGGACAGCTACGAGAAGATGGGTGCCTTCGCTCGCCAACACCACCTGTCGTTTCCCTACCTCCATGACCTAACCCAGTCTGCCGCCCGCGCCTATGGCGCCGCCTGCACACCCGACATCTTCGGCTTCAACGCGGAGCTGCGCCTGCAGTACCGAGGCCGGCTCGACGACAGCGGGCCGAATCCCCACCCCGGCGCGCGCCGCGAGCTCTACGAGGCGATGAAGGAGATCGCCGCCACCGGGCAGGGGCCGCGCGAGCCGATGCCGGCGATAGGCTGTTCGATCAAGTGGAAGGCAGCGTGACGCCTTCGGTGCGCGCTTGCTGATGGCGCGCCTCGTTTTCGATCTCGACGGCACACTGATCGACTCGAACCCGACGCTGACCGCCTCCGGCAACGCGCTCCTGGCGGAGCTCGAGCGCCCTCCAGTCGCTGCCGCCGTCGCGGGGACCTTCGTTGGCCACGGGGTGCGCGTCCTCGTGGAGCGGCTGCTCGTCCACACGGGCGGAATCCCCCAGGACAACCTCGACGAGCAGGTGGCGAGATTCCGCGCCATTTACGCCGCCGATCCGATCACCGGGACCACGGTCTACTCGGGCGTTGCCGCCGCGCTCGACGCGCTCGCCGCCGCCGGACACGGACTCGGCGTCTGCACCCAGAAGCCGGACCAGCCGGCTCTGGTGCTCTTGCGTGAACTCGGCCTAATGCCGCCGGTGGCCGCGTTTACCGGAGGCGAGAGCTTGCCGGTGTTAAAACCCGACCCACGGATGCTGCAGCACACCGCAGACCAGCTTCCGCCAGGTACGGCGATCATGATCGGCGACAGCGAGACCGATGCCGAGACCGCTCGCCTGGCAGGTGCGCCCTTCCTGCTCCGCACCGAAGGCTACCGCCTCAGCCCCGTGGCCGGCCTGCCGCACGCAGCGTCGTTTTCCGACTTCGCCGACCTGCCGGCGCTGGTCGCGAGCCTCCTTGATGCCGACGCGCTGGCATGACCGACGTCCGCTATCGGCCAATTCCGCAGAGCGGCGGCCCGCGGCCAGCAACCGCCTTTTCCCTGGCCGGTGGCCCGCTCTGGTTCCGTGAGGCCGCAGAGCACCGCCGCAATCTTGCGCCGTACCTGGTGCCGGCCTCGCAAATCCCCGCAGACCTGCTCTCCCTCCTCACGGCTCCTCGCGTGCCCGTCTGCAACGTGAGCCTGGAACGCCCGCGCATCATGGCTGTCCTCAACGTCACTCCCGACAGCTTTTCCGACGGCGGGCTCCACTTCGCCCTGCCGCAAGCACTCGCGCAGGCCTGGGGCCTGGCCGAGGCCGGCGCCGACTTCCTCGACATCGGCGGCGAATCCACCCGCCCTGGGGCCGAACCGGTGCGCCCTTCCGAAGAAATGGCCCGCGTCGTGCCCGTTATCGCAGCCCTCCGCGCCGATGGTTTCCGGCTCCCGATCTCGATCGACACCCGCAACGCCGTCGTGGCGCAGGCCGCGTTCACTGCGGGCGCCGACCTCTTCAACGACGTCTCCGCACTTACCCATGACCCGTCCAGTCTTGCTGTCGCCGCCGCGTCCGGGCGGCCGGTTGCGTTGGTGCACGCCCAGGGCGACCCCGCACCATGCAGGACGCACCCACCTACGACGACGTGCTTCTGGATGTCGTGGACTTCCTCGGAGCCCGTGTCGCCGCCGCGGAGGCCGCCGGGATTCCCGCGTGCACGCCTCCTGATCGATCCGGGGATCGGCTTCGGCAAGACCACCGCCCACAATCTCGCGCTGATCCGCGGGCTATCCCTGCTGCACGGACTAGGCTGTCCGATCCTGTTCGGGGCTTCGCGAAAGCGCTTCATCGGGACCATCGGCAACGCCCCGGACCCGGCCTCGCGCGTCCCCGGCTCGATCGCCGTTGCGCTGGAAGCTTTGCGCCAGGGCGCACAAGTGGTACGAGTGCATGACGTAAAAGAGACCCGGCAGGCCATGGCCCTCTGGTCGGCGCTGAACGGGGACACGGAGTAGAGGCAGATGGCAAGGAAGCTCTTCGGCACCGATGGCGTCCGCGGCCGGGCAAACGACCCCGTAATGACGGCGGCGGTGGCGCTCCGCCTCGGGCAGGCAGCCGGGCGGTATTTCACCAACGGCAACCATGCTCACCGCGTACTGATCGGCAAGGACACCCGCCGCTCTGGGTACATGATCGAGAATGCGCTCACCGCCGGCTTCACCTCGGTCGGCATGAACGTCTTTCTGGTCGGACCGGTGCCGACGCCAGCCGTGGGCATGCTCGCCCGCTCGATGCGTGCCGATCTCGGCGTGATGATCTCCGCCTCGCACAATCCCTTCGAGGACAACGGCATCAAGTTCTTCGGGCCTGACGGCTTCAAGCTCTCCGACGCCGTCGGAGGAGGCGATCGAGGCATTGCTCGAAGGTGATCCGCACCTCGCCGAGCCCGAGCATATCGGCCGCGCCACCCGCATCGATGACGGTCGCGGCCGCTACATGGAATTCGCCAAGACCACGTTCCCCCGCGGGCAGCGCCTGGATGGGCTCAAGATTGTCGTCGATTGCGCCAACGGCGCGGCCTATCGCACGGCGCCGGAAGTGCTCTGGGAGCTGGGCGCCGAGGTGATTCCGATCGCTGTGTCTCCCGATGGTTTCAACATCAACCGCGACTGCGGCTCCACGCATACTGCCTCGGCGATCGCGGCTGTGCGGGCCCACGGCGCCGATCTGGGGATCAGCCTCGACGGCGACGCTGACCGGGTAATGATCATCGACGAGACCGGGGCCGTCGCCGACGGCGACCAGTTCATGGCGCTGATCGCCGATCGATGGGCTCGCGAGGGCCGGCTCACCAAAGGAACGCTGGTTGCCACCGTGATGTCGAACCTCGGCCTGGAGCGCCATCTGCAGGCCCAGGGCCTGAAGCTCCTGCGCACCGCCGTCGGTGATCGCTACGTCGTCCAGGCGATGCGCGAGGGCGGCTATAACCTTGGCGGCGAACAGTCCGGTCACATCGTCATGACCGACTTCGTCACCACCGGTGACGGCCTGATCGCCGCGCTGCAGTTTCTTTCCGCCATGGTGGAAACCGGCCAGCGTGCCAGCGAGCTCGCCCGTGTCTTCCCCGCTTTCCCGCAGGTTCTGACCAACGTCCGCTACCGTCAAGGCGCCGCGCCCCTCGACGAGGCCAGCGTCCGGGCCGCGATCGTCGCCGGGGAAGCCCGCATCGGTGGCCACGGCCGCCTTGTCATCCGCAAGTCGGGCACCGAGCCGTTGGTGCGGATCATGGGCGAATGCGACGATCCGGATCTCCTCCGTGCCGTCGTTGGCGAGATCGAGGCGGAGGTTGCCCGCTTCGCCTGACGTTCGGATCAGCCGGCCCGCCGTCTCCTGCCGAACTGACTCAGCGCAAGCCCGGCCAGGATCAGCACCAGGGCCCCGAGAAACTGCGATGGCAGCTCCTCGCCGAAAACAATCAGCCCGAGGATCACCGCCCAGACCGGCACTTGGTAGTTGACGAGGCTCATGAAGGACGGCCCGGCCGACTGCACCACGTAGACCAGCATCACCGTGGCGAGCGCCGTCGGGAAGACCCCGAGGTAGAGCACGCCCAGGAGAGCCGGCAGCGGCGGCAGCCGGCGGCCAGCCCTCGAGGAGAGCGCCAGCGGCAGCGATCAGCGCGGCCGCGACCAGCAGCCCGCCGGCGGCGAAGGCGAGGTACGGTCCCGGCGGCGCCAGCCGGGTGACGATCGCGCCGACCGCATAGCAGCAGGAGGCGGCGATGCAGGCCAGCCGCGCCACGCCACGCGTTCCCGGCGCCGGCCCGACCGGCCCGATCAGCAGCACGACGCCGGCGAAGCCGATGGCGAAGCCTGCGACCTTGGCCCAGGTCATCCGCTCGCCCGGCACGAAGAGTGGGCGAGCGGCAGCACCAGCAGCGGCACCACCGCCATCGAGATGCCGGCGAATCCCGAGCTCACCTGCACCTGGCCCCAGCTCAGGAGCGCGAAGGGCAGCGCGTTCGAGAAGATGCCCATGCCGACGCAATGCAGCCAGATCCGCCGCCCGCGCGGCGTGCCGGCGGGCGGCAGGCCCTGCGCCGGTCGCGAAGGCCAACCCAGCAGCATCACCGCGGCGATGCCGATCCGGCCGCCGCGATCCAGAGCGGCCCGAAGCCCCGGAGCGCCAAGCCGACGCCAGGAACGAGCCGCCCCAGATCAGCCCGAGCAGCACGAGGAACAGCCAGGCGAGCGGCGAGGGGGCAGGGCGGCTCACTGCGGGCTCGGCATCTCGCCTTGCATGCCGAAGCCCGTGCCTGACGCCAGCGCAAAGTCGCATCGGCGGCCATAGCCGGCCGGCAGTCGCCGGTCGCCGGGACGCGAGCACCCCTTGGCAGACTCCTGCGAATCGAATATCCGATCCGCGGGCACCGACCCCGGACGAGGGCGAGCGGGGCGGGCTCAGTAACCTCGCCCTGACCACGGAGTTGGCCGATGAGCCATCCCCAAGCCGCCGTCGTCGCGGCCCCCGCCAAACCAAGGATCAAGCCGCAGCGCCCGGAGTTCTCCTCGGGTCCCTGCGCCAAGCGCCCGGGCTGGACCGCCGAGGCGGTCGCCGCGCGCGCCTTCCTCGGCCGCTCGCACCGCGCCGCGAAGCCGAAGGCGCAGCTCAAGGAGGCGATCGACCGCACCGCGCAGCTCCTCGGCGTGCCGGAGGGCTACCGCGTCGGCATCGTGCCGGCCTCCGACACCGGCGCCTTCGAGATGGCGATGTGGTCGATGCTCGGCGCGCGCGGCCGTCGACATGCTGGTCTGGGAGAGCTTCGGCGCAGGGCTGGGCGACCGACGCGACCAAGCAGCTGAAGCTCGACGACTGCCGGGTGCTCGGGCCGCGCTACGGCGCGCTGCCCGGACCTCGCCGCGGTCGACCCGACGCCGACGTCTGCTTCACCTGGAACGGCACCACCTCGGGCGCCCGCGTGCCGGACGGCGACTGGATCGCCGCCGACCGCGCAGGGCTCACCTTCTGCGACGCCACCTCGGCGGCGTTCGCCCAGGACTCTGCCTTGGGACAAGCTCGACGTCACCACCTTCTCCTGGCAGAAGGCGATGGGCGGCGAGGCGGCGCACGGCGTGCTGATCCTGTCGCCCGCGCGCCGTCGAGCGGCTGGAGAGCTACACGCCGCCCCGGCCGCTGCCGAAGATCTTCCGCCTGACCAAGGGCGGCAAGCTGATCGAGGGCATCTTCGCCGGCGAGACGATCAACACGCCCTCGATGCTCTGCGTCGCCGACTGCCGTCGACGCGCTCGACTGGATGGCAGTCGATCGGCGGGCTGCGCGCCGACCCGCGCCCGCGCCGACGCCAACGCTCGCGGCGCTGCAGGCCTGGGTCGACGCGACCGCCCTGGGTCGCGAACCTCGTCGCTCGACCCGGCGGCGCGCTCCAACACCTCGGTCTGCCTGCGGATCGCCGATCCGGAGATCGCCTTCCGCGACGAGGCGGCCGCAGCGCGACGTTCGTCAAGCGGATGACCAGGCTGCTCGAGACCGAGGGCGTCGCCTACGACATCGGCGGCTACCGCGACGCGCCGCCGGGCCTGCGCATCTGGTGCGGCACCACGGTCGAGACCGCCGACGTCGAGGCGCTGACGCCCTGGCTCGACTGGGCCTTCGCCGCCACGCGCGCCGCCTGACGGCCTTCCCTGAGCCATCCGCGGCGGGCCACGCGCGCCCGCCCCTCCGGAGACATATCCCATGCCCAAGGTTCTCATTTCCGACGAGCTTTCCGACGCCGCCGTGCAGATCTTCCGCGACCGCGGCGTCGAGGTCGACTTCCAGCCGCAGCTCGGCAAGGACAAGGCGAAGCTCGCCGAGATCATCGGCGACTACGACGGCCTCGCGATCCGCTCCGCCACCAAGGTGACCGCCGACCTGATCGAGAAGGCCGGCAGCGCTGCGGGTGATCGGCCGCGCCGGCATCGGCGTCGACAACGTCGACATCCCGGCCGCCTCGGCGAAGGGCATCGTGGTGATGAACACGCCCTTCGGCAACTCGATCACCACCGCCGAGCACGCCATCGCCATGATGTTCGCCTGGCCCGACAGATCCCGGCCGCCGACGCCTCGACCCAGGCCGGCAAGTGGGAGAAGTCGCGCTTCATGGGCGATCGAGATCACCGGCAAGACCCTCGGCCTCGTCGGCTGCGGCAACATCGGCTCGGTCGTCGCCACCCGCGCCGTCGGCGCTGAGGATGAAGGTGATCGCCTACGATCCCTTCCTCTCCGCCGACCGCGCGCAGGCGCTCGGCGTCGAGCGGGTGGAAGACCTCGACGAGGTTCTGGCCCGCGCCGACTTCATCACCCTGCACCTCGCCGAAGACCGAGAAGACCGCGCAACATGCTCTCCGCCGAGCGCATCGCGCGGATGAAGCCGGGTGCGCGGCTGATCAACTGCGCCCGCGGCGGCCTGGTGGACGAGGCGGCCGTGGCCGAGGCGCTGCAGATCGGGCCATCTCGCCGGCGCCGCCTTCGACGTCTTCTCCGAGGAGCCGGCCAAGGACGAACCTGCTCTTCGGCGCGCCGAACGTCGTCTGCACGCCGCACCTCGGGGCCGCCACCAGCGAGGCGCAGGAGAACGTCGCGCTGCAGGTCGCCGAGCAGATGTCGGACTACCTGATGCAGGGCGCGATCTCGAATGCGCTCAACGCGCCGTCGGTGACCGCCGAGGAGGCGCCGATCCTGAAGCCCTGGATCGCGCTCGCCGAGATGCTCGGCAGCTTCGCCGGGCAGGTGACCGACAGCCCGATCACCGAGATCGAGATCGAGTACGTCGGCGAAGTCGGCCAGCTGAACCTCAAGCCGCTGACCGCGGCGCCTGACCGCCGGGCTGCTCATGCCGCTGGTCGGCGCCGGCGCCGTCAACATGGTCTCGGCGCCGTTGGTGGCCCGCGAGCGCGGCATCCACATCACCGAGGCCCGCAAGGACGCCCAGGGCGCGTTCGGCTCGCTACATGCGGCTGATCGTGACGACCGAGCAGCAGACCCGATCGGTGGCCGGCACCATCTATTCCGATGGCAAGCCGCGCTTCATCCAGATCAAGGGGATCAACCTCGAGGCCGAGCCGATGAAGTTCATGCTCTACACCACCAACGCCGACACGCCCGGATATCATCGGCGCGCTCGGCACCAAGCTCGGGGCGCTTGGCATCAACATCGCGACCTTCGCGCTCGGCCGCGAGCAGAAGAGCGGCGAGGCGATCGCGCTTCTCGGCGTCGACGAGGCGGTCGCCCGAGTCGGCGCTCTGCCAGATTGCCGAACTGCCGCAAATCCGCCAGGCCAAGGCGCTGCAGTTCTAAGGCAGACACCCAACGGCACGTGCCCTGCCCGGCTCGCTCGGGCAGCGACGGTGCCCGCTTATCGTGCTTCACATCGGGCCGCGATTCGTGGAACGGCGTGACCGAATGCCAGCGGCCGAAACCGGAAGCTATTGAAATGAGGCGCTCTTTCGCGCGCCGGATTCATCTTGATAATCTCGATAGAGTATGTCGAGATTAGCCGTGCCGATCGAAGCGTTGGCCCAAAGGAGATCTGGAGATGTCTGCATCCCCCCACTCCCCGATCGTGACCGTGCCGGACCGCCAGGGTCCTGCTGCTGCGGTGCGGACCGCGGTGCTCGCGCTTTTCGCCCGGATGGGCGCCGGGCCGGCATCGAGGACGAGGCGGTGCGGGCCCGGCTGCATCGACGGCAGTTGCCGCCGTCGACGAGCCTGCCCGCGGCGTGCGCCGGTCGAGCGCATGCTGCGGCTGCGGGCCCGGGCTGGCATGACGAGAGCGTCGACGGCGGCGGGGGGGCGGCGCTGGATGCGGCGCTGGATGTGTTTGCCGACGAGATGGCCGCGCTTGATCGGCGGGTGCGGAATTCAGGCTGAGGCGTTGAAGGCGATCAGGCTCTATGCCCCGGAGCCGAGGGTGCGGCGGATTGCGCAGCAGGCGCTGGTCGCATCCGGATCGGGGGGCGCCGGCGGTGCCGGATTTCCTGGGCGCGAACGAGCTCGACGACGCCGAGATCAGCGTGATGGCTGCGCGCTACATCGGCTGAGGGCGGCGGCGCGTCCTTGCGGGAAGGGCGTGCTGCGAGCGCGGAGAGCCTGGCGCATCGAGCGCAGAGACGGGCGCGGCGAATGGTCCGGGTGGGGCGGCGACCGGAGCAAAGGCCACCGCCACGGTATCTGTTATGCCTCGGACGCAAGGCAAGGCCGATCAAGGGTCGCGTTCGGGCCGCCTGACGGTATAGAGGCTTCGCTTCGGCCGCGGAGCAAGGGAGCGGGCCGATGGCGCAACGTGGTGGTCGTCGGCGCGCAGTGGGGCGACGAGGGCAAGGGCAAGATCGTCGACTGGCTGTCCGAGCGGGCCGACGTGGTCGCCCGCTTCCAGGGCGGCCACAATGCCGGGCACACGCTGGTGATCGACGGCGACGTCTACAAGCTGTCGCTGCTGCCCTCGGGGGTCGTGCGGCCGGGCAAGCTCAGCGTCATCGGCAACGGCGTGGTGCTCGATCCCTGGGCGCTGCTCGCGGAGATCGAGAAGCTGCGCGGGCAGGGGGTGGCGATCGCGCCGGAGAACCTGATGATCGCCGAGAACACGCCGCTGATCCTGCCGCTGCACCAGGAGCTCGACCGGATGCGCGAGGAGGCGGCGGGGGCGGCGAAGATCGGCACCACCGGGCGCGGCATCGGCCCGGCCTACGAGGACAAGGTCGGGCGGCGCAGCATCCGCGTCGCCGATCTCGGCGACGAGGATACGCTGGAGACGCGGATCGAGCGGCTGCTCGCGCATCACAACGCGCTGCGCCGCGGGCTGGGCGCGGCGCCGATCGACCGGGCGGAGCTAAAGGCGCGGCTGGTGGCGGTGGCGCCGCAGGTGCTGCCCTATGCCGCGCCGGTCTGGAAGGTGCTGGACGAGGCGCGGCGCGAGGGCAAGCGCATCCTGTTCGAGGGGGCGCAGGGCGCGCTGCTCGACATCGACTTCGGCACCTATCCTTATGTCACCTCGTCGAACACGGTCGCGGGCAGGCCGCGACCGGTACCGGCATGGGGCCGGGGGCGGTGGGGTTCGTGCTCGGCATCGTCAAGGCCTATACCACCCGCGTCGGCGAGGGGCCGTTCCCGGCCGAGCTCAACGACGCCGTCGGCGAGCGGCTGGGCGAGCGGGGGCGCGAGTTCGGCACCGTCACCGGGCGCAAGCGCCGCTGCGGCTGGTTCGACGCGGTGCTGGTGCGTCAGGCCTGCACCACCTGCGGCATCAACGGCATCGCGCTGACCAAGCTCGACGTGCTCGACGGCTTCGAGGAGCTGAAGGTGTGCGTCGGCTACCAGCTCGACGGCGCGGCGGCTCGACCATCTGCCGACCGCCGCGGCGCAGCAGGCGCGGGTGCGGCCGGTCTACGAGACGTTGCCCGGCTGGTAGGAGACCACCGCCGGCGCCCGCTGCTGGGCCGAGCTGCCGGCGCAGGCGATCAAATACGTCCGCCGCATCGAGGAGCTGATCGGCTGTCCGGTGGCGATGCTCTCGACCAGCCCGGAGCGCGACGACACCATCCTCGTCACCGATCCCTTCGCGGCATGAGCCTGAGCTGGCACGCCCGAAGGCGCTGGTCGCTCCTGGTCCTCCTGGTCGGGTTGCCGATTTACATCGGCCTGGCGCTTTGGGTGGTCAGCCTCTTCGACCGACCTTCTGTTTGGCTCGAGTTCCTGATCTACTTCGTACTGGGCATCGCGTGGGCGCTGCCGCTCAGGGCGGTCTTCCTCAGCGTGGCGCGGTCCGAGACGGAAGCCGATGATCGCGGTGCCCCAACGAGCGGAGAGTGAGTGATGATCGTCTCGCACCGGCGCAAGTTCATTTTCCTCAAGACGCGCAAGACCGCGGGCACCTCGCTGGAGATCGCGCTGTCGAAGCTGTGCGGTCCGGACGACATCCTGACGCCGATAGATTTCGACGAGGGCATGCGGCTGGAGTTGACCGGCCGGCGGCCGCAGAACTACACCAAGCCGCTGCGGCGGCATTCCGCGGGGCAACTCGCGCGGTTCCTCGGCACCGGCGAGCGGGTGCCGCTTTACAGCGAGCATATGACCGCGATCGATGCCCGCAAGCAGCTCGGCGACGCGATCTGGAACCGCTATTTCAAGTTCACCATCGTGCGCAATCCATACGACCGGATGCTCAGCCGCTACTTCTGGTCGATGAAGGCACGGCCGCGGCATCGCGAGGAGTGGGGCATCGAGACGCTCGACCAGTTCCTGCGCTATCGCGCCGAGTATGTGAACGAGAACTGGCTGATCTATACCCACGGCGACCAGATCGTGGTGGACGACACCGTGCGCTTCGAGCACTTCGAGGGCGATCTCGCGCGGATCAGCGACCGCCTCGGGCTCGATCGCAACATCTACGACGACATGAAGGGGATCCGCGCCAAGTCCGATTTCCGCCCCGCCGCCAGCGCCGCGTCGCGCCCGGCGGAGACGATCGGGCCGGCGCAGGCCGAGATCATCCGGACGCTCTGCATCAAGGAGATCGAAGCCTTCGACTACCTGCAGACCGCCTCGTGATCCGGACCGGCTCGATGCGAAACCGCATTGCCTTTATCCGACGCCTGGCCGCGTCCGGGCTCCTCGTCCTCGCGGCGGCCCCGGTCGCGGCGGAGGAGATCGGCGAAGTGACCACCGCGATCAAGATCCTCGGGGCTAACCACCGCATCACCATCGAGGCTTTCGACGATCCCAAGGTCGAGGGCGTGGCCTGCTACATCAGCCGCGCCCGCACCGGCGGCATCTCGGGCAGCCTCGGGCTCGCCGAGGACACCTCCGACGCCTCGATCGACTGCGCGCAGACCGGCCCGGTGAAGTTCCGCGAGGAGCTTAAGGACGGCGAGGAGGTCTTCTCGCGGCGCGCCAGCATCCTCTTCAAGCACATTCAGGTGGTGCGCTTCTTCGACAGGAGCCGCAACGCGCTGGTTTATCTGACCTATTCCGACAAGCTGGTCGAGGGCTCGCCAAAGAACAGCGTCTCGGCGGTGGTGATAAGCGATTGGCAGCCTCCGGCACCCGCATCCTCTACCGCGCAACCGCCCCAGTAACTCTGGTAGGCGGCGGGCCGGTCGCGCCGGCGGCGCTGGCGGCGGCACTTGCCGTGGCGCCCGAGGCGGTCGCGGCCGACGGCGGCGGCGACGTCGCGCTGCCCGGCTCGGCTCGCTTCCGGGCGGTGATCGGCGACATGGATTCGCTGAAGATCCGGAGCGGCTTCGCCGCGCCGGGGTGCCGCTCCACCGGGTCGCCGAGCAGGACACCACCGACCTCGAGAAGTGCCTCTATTCGGTGGAAGCCCCGCTCTTTGTCGGGCTCGGCTTTCTCGGCGGCCGGATCGACCACCATCTAGCCGCGATGAACGCGCTGGTCCGCTATGCCGGGACGCCAGTGGTGCTGGTCGGGGACGGCGAGCTGTGCTTTCTCTGCCCGGAGCTGCTGGAACTCGATCTGGACGCGGGGACGCGGGTGTCGCTGTTTCCGATGGGGCCTGTGGCCGGGGTGATCTCAGCCGGATTGCGCTGGCCGGTGGCGGGGCTGGCGTTCGCCCCGGACGGCCGCATCGGCACCTCGAACCAGGCGAGCGGCGGGCGGATGCAGCTGGGCTTCGATGCGCGGCGGATGCTGGTGATGCTTCCGGCAGGGCTTCTCGGCGCGGTGGTTTCTGCACTTTAGCGGTTGACGGCGCCGTCTCGCGGGCTAAATCGGCGCTGAACGAAACGGTTTCGTTCAGTCCGAAGCTCACGAGGAGAAGCGCAATGAAACTCGCATATACCGTTGCATTGGTTGGAACTCTGGTCGCAGCCGGCGCGAGCGCCGCGATGGCGGGCATGTCGGCGGGATATGTCGATCAGCGGCAGCAGGCGGTGCATGTGAACGCCCAAACCATCGGCGAGCAGCTCGCGAGCGGTAAGCTGACCGAGCCGCAAGTGGTGCAGCTGATCCACTTCACCGGACTGAGCCTGGACGAGGCCAGGGCGTACACGGTCTCGGAAGTCGCGGCGATGCGGTGGACGAACAACTGATCGGGCAACTGATCAGGGTTCGCCGGCGGCGTTCGCGGTCCCCGCAAGACTGGGCCGCGAACGCGATCAAGCTCCCGCCAGCGTCGCCGGCGGGCCGCCATAGGCGCTGAGGAATACCGCGACCGCGCGGCGGGCATGGGCGTCGATGGCGTCGGGGGAGGGCGGCGGCGTCACCGAGAACAGCCGCTTGTGGAAGATGCCTGCCCGGACGATCGAGAAAAACACCTGCGAGGCGTGGTCGGCGTCGAGCGGCATCAGTTCGCCGCGCTCCGCCGCGGCGGTGAGGACCGGCGCGAGCCGGGCGCGGTTGCGTCCCGAGCCGGTGGCGTAGAAGCTCCGGCCGAGCTGGGGGAAGCGCTCGGATTCGGCGACGGAGATGCGGTAGATGCTCTGGCCGAACGGGCTGAGGCTGAACTCCAGCGATGCCTTGGCGATGTCAACGAGCAAAGCCTCGAGCGGCTCGCCGGCGTGGTCGATCTCGGGATGGTGCGCGGCCTGGCGGGCGAACTCCGCCTCGGCGACGGCCTTGAAGAGCGCGGTCTTGTCGGGGAAGTGGCGGTAGAGCGTCGCCTTGGAGATGCCGCCGGCCCGGGCGATGTCGTCGACGCTGGCGCCTTCGAAGCCGCTGGCGAGAAAGACCGCGCGGGCGCCTTCGAGCACCTGGGCGTACTTCTGCTCGGTGCGCTCCGCCCGCAGCGACGGGGTTTCCGTAACGGCAAGCCTGACCGCGTCCGACATCTGCTTTGTTACCCCCTCAGGCCGCTGCGGCGCCGCTGCGGCACTGTACCACGGATGCCGACCATTTCGCGACAACTTGCGGCCGCCGCCCGGTCGCCCAACAGATCGGCAAGCCTGGGGGTTTCTTCAAGACTTGCCGCGCTTTCGTGGGCCTGCGGCGCTCACGAGGGTGCTTGCGGCTGGGCGATCTGCAGGGGCTCGGGATCGCAGGAATGTGAAAACGAAACGGTTTCGTTTGCCGTTGACGTCGGAGGTCGGCCGGCTAAGGTTCCTGTTTGTGAACGAAACCGTTTCGTTCACAAACAGGTGACCCTCCTCCACCCCGGGTCCAGCGAACAGGAGATCAGAATGAAGGGATTGTTTTCGGCTCTCGCCGTCATGGCTGCGCTGACGGCCGGCGCTACCATCGCGAGCGCGACGACGCCGGCGGTCGGGGCCAAAGGCGTGACGGTCGGCGAGATGCTCGCCAATGGCCAGATCTCGCCGAAGCTGTGCATCAACTGATCATGCACACCGGCCTGACGATGGATCAGGCCAAGGCGGATACGCTCGACCAGATCATCGCCAAGCGCTGGCAGAACAGCTGATCGCAAGGCGTCGCCCGGGCTCGCAGGCCCCGGGCGACGCGGATCGGCCGGCGATCAGGCCGGCGCCTGTTCGGTCACCGAGACCGCCACGGCGCGGGTCATCGTTACCAGGACGCGCGAGCCCGGTCCCCTGGTGTCGGCAAAGCCGCGCAGCTCCGGCGGCACGACGGCGCGCCGGGTAAAGCCGTCCGGCGTGCGGAAGGTCGCGAGGCCGGAGTTGTTGTCGTAGTTGATCACGGTCACCACAAAACTGTCGGTGGTGGCCGCCACGGCGCCGGGCTGGCTGCCTTCGGGCGCCCGGCCGGCCACGACCGCGGTGCTGGGCTCGCCGGTGTCGGCCGGATCGGCCATGCTGACAGTGGTGGCCTGGTAGAAGTCGATCTGGACGTGATCGCCGGCGCTCACCTGATCGAGATTGCGGACCTCGGGGCCGGCGATGACGGAGAAGGTACTGCCGTCGGCGTCGTCGCGGAGCGTCACGTTGCGGCTGGTCTGGTCGATCGCCGCGACCGTTGCGGTGGCCGTCGTCAGCGTTTCCTGGGTGGCCTGCGTGCCCGGGGTCAATCCCGTACAGCCTGCCAGCAGCAACCCGGCAATCAGTCCGATCGCATATCTTGTTCGCATCAGTCTTCCCCCGGAATTGTCCCGGGCCATTCGCCCGGACGCGCGTACGGTTAACGACCGGCCCGCGCCTTGTCGAGCGGGCTGCTCGCTTCGGCGGACGCGCGCTCAGCAGGCGGTCAGGCGCGCGGGCAGGAGAATGCGCTGGAGGCGGAGCATCCCGAGGAGTAGGCTGGAGTCTCACGGGAGACAATGCCATGACCGTTCCCGAATGGCGGCTTGTCGGTGATTGGTTCGATATCTGCAGCTGCGATATCGCCTGTCCCTGCGAATTTGCCCAGGCCCCGACCGGGAATGTCTGCCATGGATTGCTCGCCTGGCATGTCCGCGAGGGCAGCTACGGCGACGTTCGGCTCGACGGATTCAGCTTGGTCGCGCTCGGCATGTTCGAAGGCAACATCTGGGCCGGCGAGGCCAAGGTCCGATGGGCTTTCATCGATGAGACGGCGGACGAGCGGCAGCGGGAGGCGTTGCAGCGATCTTCGGGGGACGGGCCGGCGGCTGGCCGGCGGCTTTTGCCGCCAATGTCGGCGAGGTGCGCGGCATCGAGTTCGTCCCGATCACGTTCGAGGTCGGGGGCGACCTCGCGTCTTGGCGGGTCGAGGTTCCGGGGCGGGTCGTCGGGCGCGCGGAAGCCTTGAGCGGACCGACGACGCCGCCGGGCAAGCGGGTGCAGACGATCAACCCGCCGGGCTCGGAGGTCGGTCCGGGGCAGATGGCGACATGGGGCCGTTCACTCGAGGCGCGGACGCAAGGCTTCGCCTGGACTGGACCGGCGAAAGCCGGTCGAGCAAGCATATCCCGTTCGACTGGACCGGACCCGGCGCCGCGTAGGCCGGGGAGCGGCCTTGCCCCGACAGGTGCCGCCCCGACAGGTACCTCTGGGCCTGCGGCTATCCCTCGCGATCCTCACCGGCGCCGCCTGGCTGCTGACGATCTGGCCGCGCGCCAGCATGCAGCATGCCGATGGGGGTGGCCGTGCGCGGGGGATGTCGGGCGACGGCATGGCGGGATGGCCATGAGCGGCGTCGGCGCCGCCGGGTGGTCGTTCGTGGGCGCGGCCGTCTTCGTCGCGGTCTGGACGGTGATGATGGTGGCGATGATGCTACCGGGAGCCGCGCCGATGATCTTCATGTTCGCCGCGGCGCAGGGCCGGCGCCGGCGGGAGGTGGCGGTCCCGACCTGGATCTTCGTGGCCGGATATCTCCTGGTCTGGGCCGCGGCGGGTCTGGTCGTCTATGGTCTGGTCGAGATCGGCAGCGCCCTTGCGACGAGCCTCGCGCCGATCGAGCGGTCGCGATGGGCGCCGCTCGCGCTGGGGATCACGGTTGCGGCCGCCGGGCTCTACCAGTTCACGCCGGTCAAGCGGGTCTGCCTCAACCATTGCCGCTCGCCGCTCGCCTTTATCGCGCAGCATTGGCGCGAGGGACGGGCCGGGGCGCTGGCGATGGGGGTCCGGCACGGCGCCTACTGCTTCGGCTGCTGCTGGGCGCTGTTTGCCGTGCTGGTCGCGGCAGGGGTGATGAGCATGGCCTGGATGCTGCTGCTCACTCTGGTCGTCTTCGTGGAGAAGCTGTTCCCGCGGGGGCGGCTGGCCGAAACGGCGACCGGATTCGCCTTGATCGCCCTGGGGATCGTGGTCGCCAGCGGCGCGATCGCGATGCCCTGGCTCGCGCAGGCGGCGATAGGGACGCGGGATTTGCTCCAAGTGCAGCTCAGCAGGCTGGGACGTTGACGGCGAGGCCGCCGAGCGAGGTTTCCTTGTAGCGGGCGTCCATGTCGCGGCCGGTCTGTCGCATGGTCTCGATGCAGGCGTCGAGGCTGACGAGGTGCCGGCCGTCGCCACGCAGCGCCAGCGAGGCCGCGGACACCGCCTTGATCGCGCCGAGGCCGTTGCGCTCTATGCACGGCGCCTGCACCAGCCCGGCGATCGGGTCGCAGGTCATGCCGAGGTGATGCTCGAGCGCGATCTCGGCCGCGTTCTCGATCTGCGTCGGCGTGCCGCCGAGGACCGCCGCGAGGCCGGCGGCGGCCATCGCCGCGGCGGAGCCGACCTCGCCCTGGCAGCCGACCTCGGCGCCGGAGATCGAGGCGTTGGCCTTGATCAGCGCGCCGATCGCCGCCGCGGTCAGCAGGAATTCCGGCACCTTCGCTGGCGAGGCTCCGGGAACGTGGTCGAGGAAGTAGCGGATCGTCGCCGGCACCACGCCGGAGGCGCCGTTGGTCGGCGCCGTGACCACCTGGGCGCCAGCGGCGTTCTCCTCGTTGACCGCGATGGCGTAGATCGAGATCCAGTCGTTGATGGTGTGCGGCGCGGTCAGGTTCTGGCCGCGCTCCGCCAGCAGCCGCTCGTGGATGGCGCGGGCGCGGCGGCGGACCTTGAGGCCGCCCGGCAGGATGCCCTCGCCGAGAAGGCCGCGGTCGATGGTGTCGGTCATCACCGCCCAGAGCCGGGCGAGCCCGGCGTCGAGATCGGCGGCGGCTGCGCCGCGCCAGCTCGTTCGCCCGCTGCAGCGCGGCGATGCCGAGCCCGGTCGCCTCGGCGCGGGCGAGAAGCTCGGCGGCGGAGCGGAAGGGATGCGGCACCGCCGGCCCGCCGCCGTCGCGCGGCGGCCGCGCCAGCTCGTGCGCGGTGAGGACGAAACCGCCGCCGATCGAATAGTAGGTCTCCTGCAGGTGCAGGTTGCCGGCCGCGTCCCAGGCGGAGAGCACCAGGCCGTTGGCGTGCCCGGGCAGCGGCGGGCCGAAGTCGAAGACGAGGTCGTGCGCTGGGTCGAAGGCGAGCTCCGGCAGGCCGGCGGGCGCGACGCGGTGGGTCGCGGCGATCCGCGCCAGCGCCTCGGCGGCGCGCGCGGCGTCGAAGTCGCCGGGGTCGAAGCCAGCGAGGCCGAGCACGACCGCGCGGTCGGTGGCATGGCCCTTGCCGGTGAAGGCGAGGCTGCCGTGCAGCCGGCAGCCGAGCCGCGCCGGCTCGCCCGCGCCGGGGATGCGGTCGGCGCCGGAGCGCAGCGCATCGAGGAACCGCCCGGCCGCCAGCATCGGCCCCATCGTGTGCGACGAGGACGGCCCGACGCCGACCTTGAAGATGTCGAAGACGCTAGAAACATCGCTGCATTAGAGACCGCGCGCCGGGGATTGTCAGTCGAAAATGCGACGGATGCCGCGACGCCGGCGGCAATCAGGCTTTCGGCAGCCGCCCGATCCGCCTATAACGCGGCGCCACGTCTCCGAAACGGAGGCTTTTCGATGCCGCTCGCTCCCGCCGACCAAGCCAAGCGCGCCGCAGCGGCGCGGGCGCTCGAGATGGTCAAGGACGGGATGACGCTCGGCCTCGGCACCGGCTCGACCGCGGGCTGGTTCGTGCGGCTGCTCTCCGAGCGGATCCGCGAGACCGGGCTGGACGTGACCGGGGTCGCGACCTCGAGCGCCACGGTGTGGCTGGCGCAGGAGCTCGGCGTGCCGCTGCGCAAGCTCGAGGACGTCGGCCAGATCGACCTTACCGTGGACGGCGCCGACGAGATCGACGGCAAGCTCAACCTGATCAAGGGCGGGGGCGCGGCGCTGCTGCAGGAGAAGATCGTCGCGGCGGCGAGCGAGCGCATGGTGGTGATCGCCGACGACAGCAAGCGGGTCAGCCATCTCGGGGCGTTCCCACTGCCGGTGGAGATCGTCCGCTTCGGCTGGACCGTGACCCGGCAGGCGGTGGCGGAGCTCCTCGCCGACATGGACGTGGACGGGTCCAAGGTTGAGGTCCGCATGGGCAAGGACGGGCCGCTGGTCACCGACGAGGGCCACTTCATCCTCGATCTTCACCTCGGGCGGATCGGCGATCCCGCCGGCGCTCTCCGCGTCGCTGAACGCGATCCCGGGGGTCGTCGAGCACGGCCTCTTCATCGGGATGGCGAGTGCGGTGGTGCTCGGCCACCCGGACGGCTCGGCCGAGGTGCTGCTGCGCGGCGGGGCGCGGCACCCGTCGGCGGAAGAGATCGCGGAGCTCATGCGCAACCAGGACGCGTGAGGGCGGTGGCCGGCTTCGACCTCGACCTCTTCGTCATCGGCGGCGGCTCGGGCGGCGTCCGCGCGGCGCGAATCGCGGCCGAGTCCGGGGCGAGCGTCGGGCTCGCCGAGGAGAGCCGCTACGGCGGCACCTGCGTGATCCGCGGCTGCGTGCCGAAGAAGCTGATGGTCTATGCCTCGGGCTTCTCGGAGGCCTTCGAGGACGCCGCCGGCTACGGCTGGAGCGTCGGCGAGGCGCGGTTCGACTGGCGCCGGTTCATCGCCGCCAAGGACGCGGAGATCGCCCGGCTGGAGGCCGCCTACCGCGAGCGGCTGCGGCGGGCCGGGGTGGTGCTGCACGATGCCCGCGCCACGGTGGTCGATGCGCACCGGGTGCGGCTCGCCGGCGGCGCCGAGGTCTCGACGCAACTCCTGCTCGTCGCCACCGGCGGCGCGGCCGGTGCGGCCGGACATTCCCGGCGCCGAGCTGGGGCATCACCTCCGACGAGATGTTCGAGCTCGAGGCCCAGCCTGGCCGGCTGCTGATCGTCGGCGGCGGCTATATCGCCTGCGAGTTCGCCGGGATCATGAACGGGCTCGGCACCCGCGTGACCCAGCTCGTAGCGCCGCGACCAGATCCTGTGCGGCTTCGACAACGACCTGCGCGATCATCTGGCGGCGGCGATGCGGCGGCGCGGCATCGTCATCGAGACCCAGCGCCGGCTGACGCGGATCGAGCGGACCGACGCGCGGCCTCCGGGCCACGCCTCGACGACGGCGAGACGCATCTCGCCGACCAGGTGCTGTTCGCCACCGGCCGGCTGCCCAATACCGCCGGACTCGGGCTCGAGGCGCTCGGCGTCGGCATCGCCGCGAACGGCGCGGTCGAGGTGGACAGCTGGTCGCAGACCGCGGTGCCGTCGATCTACGCGGTCGGCGACGTCACCGACCGGGTGGCGCTGACGCCGGTGGCGATCCGCGAGGCGCAGGCCTTCGCCGAGACCGTCTTCGCCGGGCGGCCGACCCGCTTCGACCATGCGCTGATCCCGACCGCCGTCTTCACCCAGCCGGAGCTGGCGACGCTCGGCCTCACCGAGGCCGAGGCGCGGGCAAGCGGCAAGGTCGTCGTCTATCGCTCGAGCTTCCGGCCGATGCTGCACACGCTCGCCGGCCGGCAGGAGCGGGCGCTGATGAAGCTCGTGGTCGCTGAGGAGGGCGAGCGGGTGCTCGGTGTCCACATCGTCGGCCATGGCGCCGCGCGAGATGATCCAGCTCGCGGCGGTGGCGGTCGGCATGGGCGCGACCAAGGCGGATTTCGACCGGACGCTGGCGGTGCATCCGACGTCGGGGGAGGAGCTCGTAACCATGCACGCTTCCGCGCGCATGGCGTCCTGACCGACCTGGAGTCTTGAAATCCGCCCGCGCGGGGTTCACATGCCCGGGAGCCAAGTGCTGACCACCCCGACGCGGACCACCGAGGAGTACGAATGCCCTACAGCAACAATGGCGGGCCCTGGGGGAGCGGCGGCGGCAACGACAAGAAGGGCGGCGGCGGCAAGGGACCCTGGGGCAGCGGCGACGCGGCGGCGGCCCGGGCGGGCAGCCGCCGGTGCCGGACATCGACGAGATCGTCCGCAAGGGGCAGGAGCAGCTGAAGATCCTGATGGGCGGCCGCAGCGGTCCGCGCGGCCGCGGCCGCGGGCCGCGGCGGCGGCTTGCGGCATCGGCCGGCGCGGCCTCGGCATCATCGCGCGTGGTGCTGGTCGGCATCTGGCTCCTGATGTCCTTCTACACGGTGCGCCCGGAGGAGCAGTCGGTCGAGCTCACCTTCGGCGAGTGCCGCGGCGACTGCATCGGCCAGCCGGGCCTCAACTTCGCGCCCTGGCCGATCGTCACCCACCAGATCATCCCGGTCACCCGCGAGAACACCGAGGAGATCGGCTCCGGCACCATCCGCGGCACCAGCGCCGGGCTGATGCTGACCGGCGACGAGAACATCGTCGACATCACCTTCCAGGTGGTCTGGAACGTGCGCGACCCCACCGAATTCCTGTTCAACCTCTCCAACCCGACCTCGACCATCCAGGCGGTGGCGAAATCGGCGATGCGCGAGGTGGTGTCGCGCTCGGAGCTGTCGCCGATCCTCAGCCGCGACCGCGGGGTGATTAGCCAGGAGGTCAAGGATCTGATCCAGCAGACTCTCGACGAATACGGCTCGGGCGTGAACATCGTGCGGCTGAACTTCGACCGCGCCGATCCGCCGCAGCAGGTGATCGACAGCTTCCGCGAGGTGCAGGCCGCGCGCCAGGAGCGCTCGACGCTGCAGAACCAGGCCGACGCCTACGCCAACAAGAATCTCGCCGGCGCGCGCGGCAACTCGGCGCAGATCCTTCAGGAGGCCGAAGGCTACCGCGCCACGGTGGTGAACGCCGCCCAGGGCGAGGCCAGCCGCTTCACTGCGGTCGAGCAGGAATACGTCAAGGCGCCGGAGGTGACCCGCAAGCGGCTCTATCTCGAGACCATGGAGAGCGTGCTCGGCAGCGTGCGGATGTTCCTGCTCGACACGCCGTCGGGGTCGGCCAACGGCATCGTGCCCTACCTGCCGCTCAACGAACTCAAGGCCCCGCCGCGCCGCGCCGACGCCGACGCCAGACGGAGAGACCAAGTGATGCGCCGCCTTCCCGTCCTCATCGCGCTGCTCGTCGCCGCGGGCTTCCTGCTCCTGAACTCGATCTACACCGTCGACGAGCGGCAGAAGGCGATGGTGCTGCAGTTCGGCCAGGTCCGCGCGGTCAAGGAGAAGCCCGGGCTCGCCTTCAAGATTCCGTTCATCCAGAACGTCGTCTACTACGACAGCCGCATCCAGGGCCTCGACACCAACGCGCTGGAGGTCACGCCGCTCGACGACCGGCGGCTGATCGTCGACGCCTTCGCCCGCTGGCGGATCTCCGACGTCAGCCAGTTCCGCCGCGCCGTCGGCGTCGGCGGCATGACCGCCGCGACCCAGCGGCTCGAGGCGATCCTGAACGCCAACGTCCGCGAGGCGCTGGGCGCGGTGCGCTCCGAAACGGTGCTCTCCGCCGACCGGGTCGGGCTGATGAACCGCATCCGCGACGCGGCGATCATCGAGGCGCGCGACCTCGGCATCGAGATCATCGACGTGCGGCTGAAGCGCGCCGACCTGCCGGAGCAGAACCTCGCCGCGACTTTCGACCGGATGAAGGCCGAGCGCGAACGCGAGGCCGCAGACGAGCGCGCCCGCGGCAACGAGGCGGCGCAGCGGGTCCGGGCCCAGGCCGACCGCACCGCTATCGAGATCGTGTCGGAGGCCGAGCGCGACGCCCAGATCATCCGCGGCGAATCGGATGCCGAGCGCAACCGCATCCTCGCCGAGGCCTATGGCGCCGATCCGGAGTTCTTCGCCTTCATGCGCTCGATGGACGCCTACCGGGCCGCGATGACCGCCAACAACGCGACGCTGATGGTCGAACCGGACAGCGCCTTCTTCGACTATCTCCACTCGCCGGAGCCGCGTGCCGCGGAGGCGCCGTCCGCGGCCAAGGCGGCGGCCCCGCCGGCCCAGAACACGAGCGCGGACCTGAATTGACCCGCGATCTTCTGCTCGGCCTCGGCCTGGTGGCGATCGTGGAAGGGATGATGGTGGCGCTGGCGCCGGCGCACCTCAGGGCGGCGCTGGAGACGATCGCGCGGATGGACTCCGACCGCCGCCGTGCGCTCGGGCTCCTGGCGGTGGCGGCGGGCATCGCCCTTGTCTGGGTGGCGCGGGCGTGAAATCCTGCGCTGCGCGAAGGCGTGACTTGCCCGGCGGACGGGGGACGGCCAAGGGTATCTTTGAGGATCGACCTGTCTCGCGGACGGAGGAGGACATGGAGCTGGCATCGAGGCGCGGACTTCCCTGGGGCGCGGCGGGCACCCGCCTGGCGCCCGCCTGTGCCGGCCTGGCGTTGGCCGGGCTCCTGGCTTTCGGGGCGGCGCCGGCCGGCGCCGAGACGCCCGCGGGGCTGATACCCGGCAGCTTCGCCGAGCTCTCCGACCGGCTGAGCCCGGCGGTGGTGAACATCACCACGACCACCACCGTCGCCGAGGTCGATGACGGGATGCGCCCGGTGATCCCGCCGGGCTCGCCGTTCGAGGACTTCTTCCGAGACTTCATGGACCGCGATCCCGGCGCGCCCAAGCGCCAGCAGCGCTCTAACGCGCTCGGCTCGGGCTTCATCGTCTCGCCCGATGGCTACATCGTAACCAACAATCATGTCATCGAGAGCGCCGACGAGATCTCGGTGGAGCTGTTCCACGGCGGCAATCTCGACGCGCATCTGGTCGGCCGCGACACCCGCACCGACATCGCGCTCCTGAAGGTCGACAGCGACGAGCCGCTGCCGTTCGTCCAGTTCGGCGACAGCGACTCGGCGCATGTCGGCGACTGGGTGCTCGCGATCGGCAATCCGCTCGGCCAGGGCTTCTCGGTGTCGGCCGGCATCGTCTCGGCACGCAACCGCACGCTGCAGGGCTCATACGACGACTTCATCCAGACCGACGCCGCGATCAACCGCGGCAACTCCGGCGGTCCGCTGTTCGATATGACCGGCGGGGTGATCGGGGTCAACACCGCGATCCTGTCGCCGAACGGCGGCTCGATCGGCATCGGCTTCGCGATGTCGTCGGCGGTGGTCAGCCGGGTGGTCGATCAGCTGCGCAACTTCGGCGAGACCCGCCGCGGCTGGCTCGGCGTGCGGATCCAGAACGTCGACGAGGACGTCGCCAACGCTATCGGCCTCAAGGAGGCGAAGGGCGCGCTGGTCACCGACGTGCCCGAAGGCCCGGCGCTGACCGCCGGCATGAAGGCCGGCGACGTGGTGCTGAAGTTCGGCGACAAGGAGATCGCCGACACCCGCGAGCTGGTGCGCATCGTCGCCGACACCCCGGTCGGCCAGAGCGTCGATGTGGTGGTGTTCCGCGACGGCGCCGAGACGCGGCTCAAGGTCGAGGTCGGCCTCCTGGAGGATTCGACCACGCTGGCCGCCGCGCCGGGCAGTCCCGGCGACACGCCGCCGCCGGACGACCAGAGCATTCTCGGCATGACGATCGCGGTGGTCACCGACGATCTGCGCCAGCAGCTCGCGCTCGACAAGGAGGTGGAGGGGCTGGTGGTCACCGAGATCGATGCCGCCTCGGACGCCTACGCCAAGGGCATGCGCGAGGGCGACGTGATCGCCGAGGTCGGCCAGGAGGCGGTCAAGACGCCCAAGGAGATGCAGGACCGCATCGACGCCGCCGAGGCGGCGGGGCGCAACTCGATCCTGCTCCTGGTCCGCCGCGACGGCCAGCCCCGCTTCGTGGCGCTGAGCCTCTCCAGCTGAAGGGCCTGCTGATTTCATACAGGTTTGGTAACCTGGAGAGCAGTTTGTGATGCGCCCACAGGCGCATCACAAACAAAAAAACAATGCGCGCACCTTGTGGCGGCAACTGCCGCCCGCGGCCGCAAGGCCGCGGCGCCAACGCTTCCGCACGATCAGCCGCCGTTTGGCGGCGCCGCCGGTTTCGCCCAGGATCCGCGCCGAACCCCGCTCCCGACCTGGCGCGCGCCAGCGACCGGGGCATCGATCGCCACGATCTCGTCGAGCAAGGCCGAGATGTCTTCGATCCGCTCGGCCACCACGTGCACCACGTCGCCGTCGCGCTGCAGCCGGCCGGTGACCTTGAGGCAGCGCCCGGCGATCACCGCGCGGCGGAAGCGCTCGAAGATCTTCGCCCAGACCACGATGTTGGCGGTGCCGGTCTCGTCCTCGAGCGTCACGAAGATCACGCCCTTGGCGGTGCCCGGCCGCTGGCGGCAGATCACGATGCCCGCCACCGCCACCCGCGCGCCGTTCGGCGGGATGTCGAGCTGGCGGGCGGTCAGGCAGCGCGGCGGGCGCGGCCAGAACGGCGGCCGCCCGGTCAGCATGGCGGGATCCGATGGCTGAGGCGGGATATTCCGGCAGGCCGCTCATCGCCAAGCTCGGCTATCGCGCCGGCCAGCGGGCGCTCCTGATGGCGCTGCCGCCGGAGCCGGCCGAGCTCGCGGCCTTCGCGGATTTCGCGGTGCGCGAAGTGCGGGCGGGCTTTCCGGCCGCGGGCGATGCGCCCGGGCCGTTCGACCTGATCCACGTCTTCACCCGCGACCGCGCGGTGCTGGCGGCGGAGCTTGCGGGCCTGCGCGCCCGGCTGGCGCCGGCGGGCATGCTCTGGGTGTCCTGGCCGAAGCGGGCGGCGAAGCTTCCGACCACGCTGACCGAGGATGTGGTGCGCGAACTCGCGCTCGAGCGCGGCCTCGTCGACGTCAAGGTCTGCGCCGTCGATGCGGTCTGGTCCGGGCTGAAGCTGGTGATCCCGCGGACGCTGCGTGAAGGCTGAGGTCATGCGAACGAAGGTAGAACATCCGCCGCGGACCGGCAAGGCCTAGAGGACCGGTCCCTCCAGCAGCGCGATGTAGCGCGCCGCCGACCGCACCGTCACGGCTTCGGCGTCGGCGAGCACCTCCTGTCCGGCGAAGGCGCCGTAGATCCGCCCGTAGCGCCACGGCGCCAGCCGGGTCACGATCCGCCGGATCGATGCCGCCGGCAGCGGCAGCATGTTGGGATAGCTCCACAGAAACGATACCCGGTCCGCACCCGGGGTGACCTGCAGGATGTCGCCGGCCAGCAGCACGCCTTCGCCCTCGTCCCAGTGCAGCACGGTGCCGCCGGCGAAATGGCCGCCAAGCCGCAGCAGCGTCACCCCCGGCAGCAGGTCCAGCGCGTCGCCGTCCCAGAAGAGGATATGGGGGTCGGGGCGGACCACCCAGTCGCGGTCGGCGCCGTGCAGATGCACCGGCGCGTCGAAGGCCGCCGCCCAGTCCTGCATCGCGGTGTAGTAGTGCGGGTGCGAGATCGCGATCGCCCGGAGCCCGCCGCGTGCGTGCACAAGCGCCTCGGTGGCGGGGTCGAGGAGCGCGATGCAGTCCCAGAGGATGTTGCCGGCCGGGGTCGCGAGCAGGAACGCGCGCTGGTTGATCGCGAAGGCCGGCACCGGCTGCAGGCTCATGAGGCCGGGCTGGTGCACGACCCAGGCGTTGCGCCGGCTCGCTGCCAGCGCCTCGCGCGCGATCCAGGCCTGGCCGCCGCGCGGCAGATACTGCCGTTCGTCGGCGCAGATAGGGCAGCGCGGCGGCGGCGCGTCGGCCTCGGGGAACGAGGTGCCGCAGGCGGTGCAGAAGAAGAGCGTCATCGCAGGGTTCCGTCCTCGCAGCGCAAATGGGGTGGCGGAGCTTCCGGCCGCGGTCTAGATAGCCGCGGGCAGCAAGGACGGCGCACCCGAATGGCGAAGATAACCTACATCGAGTACAACGGCACCCCGCACGAGGTCGAGGTTCCGACCGGGCTCACGGTGATGGAAGGGGCGCGCGACAACAACATCCCCGGCATCGAGGCCGACTGCGGCGGCGCCTGCGCCTGCTCGACCTGCCACGTCTATGTCGATGCCGCCTGGATCGACCGGCTGCCGCCACGCGAGGCGATGGAGGAGGACATGCTCGACTTCGCCTGGCAGCCCGACTCGGCCTTGAGCCGCCTGACCTGCCAGCTCAAGGTCAGCGACGCGCTCGACGGGCTGGTCGTGCGCATGCCGGAAAAGCAGATTCTGACGGTCGGCCGGCGTGCCGGAGGAATTGACCCCGCGTGTCGCGACCTGCGACGACCTGGCGGAGCTGACGCTGCTGATGCGGGCGGCGATCGACGCGCTGCAGGCGCCGTTCCTCACGCCGGAGGAGATCATCGCAAGCCGGGCCGTTATGGGCCTCGATACCCAGCTGATCGATGACGGCACCTACTTCGGGGTCGAATCCGACAGCCGGATCGTCGGCTGCGGCGGCTGGAGCCGGCGGGCGACGCTCTACGGCGGCGACGCCACCGCCGGCCGGGATCCGGCGCTGCTCGATCCGGCGCGGGTGCGGGCGATGTACACACGCCCCGGCTTCACCCGGCGCGGCATCGGGCGGCTGATCCTGTCGCTTTGCGAGCAAGCCGCGCGCGCCGACGGGTTCCGGCGCGTCGAGCTGATGGCGACGCTGGCCGGCGAGCCTCTCTATCGCGCCTGCGGCTACCTGCCGGTGGAGCGGCTGAGCGATGCCCGCGGCGGCGTGGCGGTGCCGCTGGTGCGTATGGCAAAGCCGCTCGTCTAGCCGCGGCGGCTCACGTTCCGGATGTCGGACGGGCGTAGCGGCCTGTTATCGTTCAGGTCTCGGCGCCGAGCGCGCGCCAGCCGATGTCGCGGCGGTAGAAGCCGCCCGGCCAGTCGATGCGGTCGAGGGCGGCATAGGCGAGCGCGCGCGCCTCGGCGAGGCTCGCGGCGCGGGCGGTGGCGTTCAGCACCCGTCCGCCGGCCGAGACCAGCTGCCCGTCGTCGCGCCGGGTGCCGGCGTGGAAGACCTTGACCCGGGGGTCCGGGCTCTCCGCGAGGCCGATCGGCTCGCCGCGGGCGTAGTCGCCGGGGTAGCCGGCGGCGGCCATCACCACCGTCATGCGCGTGGTCGGCGGCGAAGTTGACGCGCGCGCCGGCGAGATCGCCGGTGGCGGCGGCGAGGCAGACGTCGAGGAGCTGGGCGCCGAGCCGCATCGCCAGCACCTGCAGCCTCGGGATCGCCGAAGCGGACGTTGTATTCGACGAGCCGCGGCGCGCCGTCCTCGACCATCAGCCCGGCGATAGAGCACGCCCTGGAACGGCGTGCCGCGCCGCGCCATCTCGGCGAGCGTCGGGCGGACGATGCGCTCGACCGCCGCCTCGGTGACCTCGTGGGTCATCACCGGCGCCGGCGAATAGGCGCCCATGCCGCCGGTGTTCGGGCCGCGGTCGCCGTCGAAGGCGCGCTTGTGGTCCTGGGCGGTGCCGAGGAGCAGGAAGGTCTCGCCGTCGGCGAGGGCGAAGAGGCTCGCCTCCTCGCCGTGCCATGAACTCCTCGATGACCACGCGCGCGCCGGGGCCGTCGCGGAAGATCGCCTCGAGCGCCGCGTCGGCCTCGGCGAGCGTCGCGGCCACGGTCACGCCCTTGCCGGCGGCGAGGCCGTCGGCCTTGACCACGATCGGCGCGCCCTCGGCCGCGACCTAGGCGCGCGCCGCCTGCGGGTCGGTGAAGGTCTGGCTGGCGGCGGTCGGCGCGCCGCAGGCGGCGCAGATCTCCTTGGTGAAGGCCTTCGAGGCCTCGAGCCGCGCCGCCGCGCGACCGGCGCCGAGGGTCGGGATGCCGCCCTCCCGCAGCACGTCGGCGACGCCTTCGGCCAGCGGCGCCTCGGGGCCGACCATGACGAAGTCGATGTCGTTCTCGCGGGCGAAGGCCAGCACCTTCTCGCCGTCGAGGATGTCGAGCGCCACGCAGGTCGCCTCCTCGGCGATGCCGGCGTTGCCGGGCGCGCACCAGAGCCGGTCGCATTTGCGGGTTCTGCGCGAAGGCCCAGGCCAGCGCGTGCTCGCGCCCGCCGCCGCCGAGGATCAGGATGTTCATGGGTCCCCCGCGCTTGGCCCGGCTGGCCCCGCGTTCTATGGTGCGCGACCGCCGCCTGCAAGCGAGAGGGACGATGGAGCTTTTCGAGGACGCCCGGCCTGGACAGAACGCGCCGGAGTTCACCGTCTCGGAGATCTCCGGGGCGGTGAAGCGCGTGATCGAGGGCGAGTTCGGCCGGGTGCGGGTGCGCGGCGAGATCGGCCGGGTGATCGCGGCACGCCTCCGGGCATCTCTATTTCGACCTCAAGGACGAGGCGCGCCTGCCTCGGCGCGGTCGCCTTCCGCTACGCGGCGCAGCGGCTGCGCGTGCAGCCGCAGGAGGGCATGGAGGTGATCGCCACCGGCCGGCTGACCACCTTCGCGCCGTCGTCCAAATACCAGCTCATCGTCGACGAGATCGCCCCCGCCGGCGTCGGCGCGCTGATGGCGATGCTGGAGAAGCGCAAGCAGGCGCTGGCGGCGGAGGGGTTGTTCGATGCCGGCGCGCAAGCGTCCGCTGCCCTACCTGCCGGAGGTGATCGGGGTCGATCACCTCGCCGTCGGGCGCGGTGATCCGGGACATCCTGCACCGGCTGCGCGAGCGGTTTCCGCGGCCGGTGCTGCTCTGGCCGGTGACGGTGCAGGGCGAGCGCTGCGCGGCGGAGGTGGCGGCGGCGATCCGGGGGTTCAACGCCATTCGGCCGGGCGGGCCGGTGGCGCGGCCGGATCTGCTGATCGTGGCGCGGGGCGGCGGGAGCCTGGAGGATTTGTGGGGGTTCAACGAGGAGATCGTGGTTCGGGCGGCGGCGGAGAGCCGGATCCCGCTGATCTCGGCGGTCGGGCATGAGACCGACACCACGCTGATCGACTTCGCGGCCGACCGGCGGGCGCCGACGCCGAGCGCGGCGGCGGAGATGGCGGTGCCGGTGCGGCTCGATCTGGTGGCGGCGGTGGCGGGGCTCGAGCATCGCCGGCAGGCGGGGCTGGCGCGCGGGCTGGCTCAGCGCGGGCAGCGGTTGCGCGATCTGGCGCGCGGCCTGCCGCGGCCGGAGGCGCTGATCGGCGAGCGGGCGCAGCGGCTGGACGGGCTCGGGGCGCGGCTGCCACTGGCGCTGGTGGCTTTCACCCGGCATCAGCATCTTGCGCTAAGTCGCGGTGCTGCTGGGCGTTTCGGCCCTGGCCTGCTGGCGGTCGGCAACGAGAAGCGGCGGCAGCGGCTGTTGCGGGCGGACGCTGGGGCTGCGGCCGGCGGCGATGCTCGCCGGCATCGCGCGGCTGCGGGAGAGGCTGGAGGCGCGGGAGGCGCGGCTGGTCAGGATCGGCGATCGGCAGACGCGGGACGCGCGGGCGGCGCTGGACGCGCTGGGGCGGACGCTGGCGAGCCTGGGGCCGCAGCGGGTGCTGGAGCGGGGGTTCGCCATCGTGCGCGACGGGGCGGGGCGGGTGCTGACCGGGGCGGAGGCGGCGCGGAAGGCGGCGGCGCTCGAGGTGGAATTCGCCGATGGCAGGGTGCGGGCGCGGCCGGAGCGGGGGGCGGCGAAGGCGAAGGAGGCGCCGGGGCAGGGGCGTTTGCTATGAGGGCGATTTCTTCGAGGGTTAACAGGGGTTTGGGCGATCTTGAATGCGTCTGGAAAGCATCTGGAAAGCGTATGGATGTTTTGCGAATTCGGCGGGGAGATTAACTGCCGACGTCGGGGCCGGGGCAGGCGAGCGGCTCTTGGTCGAGGTGGCTGAGGCGGAGGCGGAAGCCGGTCTCGGCGCCGTCCTCGACCAGCGCGGCGTCGAGGCCGCCTGCGGTGTGGCGGAAGCGCCAGCATTGCGGCGGCGCGCCGTCGGCGTAGTCGAAAGCAGATCCGATCGCCGTCCGCGGCCCAGGTCCCGGCCTCGCAGCGGCCGTCGGCGAAGCGCCAGAGGCTGCGGCGGCCGGTGAAATACTGCTCGGCGCCGAACGGGGCGCCGTCGAGGCTGAAGTGGAGCGTATGGCCTTCGGCCAGCGCCGCGAAGGCGGAAGCCGACAGCGTCTCCTGCGCCGGCGCGGGCGCGGCCAGGAGGAGGGCGAGGAGGGCGAGGCGCATGGCGCCAAGAAGCCCGCGGTCCGGGCCGGGCGCAAGCCCTCCGCAAGCCCCCAGGGCGGCATTTGACCGTGGAGGGCCGCCCGGGGCTGTGCTAACGCCAGCCGCATCGGAGGGGTGGCGATGGATTTGTTCGCAGAGGTGAAGGCGCTGGTGATCGACGGGCTCGGCCGGCTCGCGGCCGAGGGCCGGTTGCCGGAGGGGCTGGATCTCGCCGGGGTGACCGTCGAGCCGCCGCGCGATCCGGCGCATGGCGACATGGCGACCAACGCGGCGATGGTGCTGGCGCGGCCGGCCGGGATGGCGCCGCGCGACATCGCCGCGGCGCTCGCCGGGACGCTTGCCGGCCGCGACGGCATCGTCTCCGCCGAGGTGGCGGGGCCGGGCTTTCTCAACCTCAGGCTGCGGCCGGAGCGGTGGTTCGAGGTGATCCCGCAGGCGCTGGCCGCGGGCGCCGGCTTCGGCCGCTCCGAGCTCGGCGCCGGGCGGAAGGTCAACGTCGAGTTCGTCTCGGCCAATCCGACCGGGCCGATGCACGTCGGCCACGTGCGCGGCGCGGTGTTCGGCGACGCGCTCGCCGGCCTCCTCGACTTCGCCGGCTGGGCGGTGACGCGCGAGTATTACATCAACGACGGCGGCGCCCAGGTCGATGTGCTGGCCCGCTCGGCCTACGAGCGGTACCGCGAGGCCTGCGGCCTGGAGCCGGCGATCGCCGAGGGTCTTTATCCCGGCGACTACCTGATCCCGGTCGGCGAGGCGCTGAAGGCGCGGTTCGGCACCAGCCTGCATCGACCGGCCGGAATCGGACTGGCTGGCGGAGGTCCGCGAGATCGCCACCGAGGCGATGATGGCGATGATCCGCGAGGATCTGGCGCTGCTTCGGGTGACGATGGACCGGTTCTTCTCGGAGAAATCGCTCTACGGCACCGGCCGGATCGAGACGGCACTGGCCACGCTGAAGGCAAGGGGCCTGCTCTACGAGGGCGTGCTCGAGGCGCCAAAGGGCAAGCTGCCGGAGGACTGGGAGCCGCGGCAGCAGACGCTGTTCCGCTCGACCGCCTATGGCGACGACACCGACCGGCCGGTGATGAAGTCGGACGGCGGCTGGACCTATTTTGCGCCGGACATCGCCTATCACTTCGACAAGATCGAGCGCGGCTATGACGAGCTGATCGACGTGCTCGGCGCCGACCATGGCGGCTACGTCAAGCGGATGAAGGCGGCGGTGGCGGCGCTCAGCGACGGCCGGGTGCCGCTCGACGTGAAGCTCTGCCAGCTGGTCAGGCTCTTCAAGAGCGGCGAGCCCTTCAAGATGTCGAAGCGCGCCGGGACCTTCGTGACGCTGCGCGACGTGGTCGAGCAGGTCGGGGCGGACGTGACGCGGTTCGTGATGCTGACGCGCAAGAACGACGCGCCGCTCGACTTCGACTTCGACAAGGTGCTGGAGCAGTCGAAGGACAACCCGGTCTTCTATGTGCAGTATGCCCATGCGCGGGCGCAGTCGGTGCTGGCGCGGGCCGCCGAAGCGGGGTTCGCGACCGACGACGGGGCGCTGGCGACGGTCGATCTCGCGGGGCTCGGCGAGGCGGGCGAGCTTGCCGTGGCGCGGAAGGCCGCGGAGTGGCCGCGGCAGGTCGAGATCGCGGCGGCGAACCACGAGCCGCACCGGATCGCGTTTTACCTCTACGATTTGGCGTCGGACTTTCATGCGTTGCAGCATCAGGGCAAGCTCGACCCGGAGCTGCGGTTCATTCGCGGAGAAAGCCCGGAGGTCAGCCGCGCCCGGCTGGCGCTGGTGCGCGCGACGCAGGTCGTCATCGCGGCCGGGCTGGGGATCCTCGGCGTCGTGCCGATGAAGGAGATGCGGTAGCGGCGCTTCGGTTCGTGCTCCCGGGCCGTGTGCGATGGCGTCCCGCGGACCGGATGGGCGAGGCTGCTGTGCAGCCTCGCCCGCCAGATTCTGTCGACGGACAAATCGGTCGGGACCGTGGAGAGGGTGTCGCGTTATCTGGCAGGCGCGGGCGGTTTCTTCGGGCTTCCGGCGCGAATCGCGATCACGGTTGTGTTTGGGACCGGTCTTGTTATCCTGCGTCGAGGTCCCTGTGCCGAGGCGCGATCAACGCGTCCGCAAACATAGGGGTTGGAGCAGCGGCACCTACAGGATATAGTGTGTCAAAACAGGCAAGCACCCCATGCGCGATCTTTACAGCGACGACTACGAGTCCGTTGCGGTCGACGGCGCCGACCGTCTGATCCCTGACGGGATACGAAGGCTCACCGGCGCGGCGATCTTCATCGGCCTGATCGCGGTGATGGGCCTCTGGTCCTACCGGCTCGGCACCCGCGACGCCGCCGAGGTGCCGGTGATCAAGGCGGCCGAGGGCCCGGCCCGCATCGAGCCGGAGGATCCGGGCGGGTTGCAGGCGGCGCACCAGGGGCTGGAAGTCAACGCGGTGCTGGCCGGGCGACCGGCGCCGATGCCGCGCGACGCCGCTCCGGCCAGGCCTGAGCCGGAGGCGCTGGCGGCCGAGGATGCCCCCCAGGGCGAGCTGGTCCTGAAGGCGCCGGCGGCGATGGCGGCGCGGGTGCTCGGCGAGGACGGCGCGCTGCCGATGCCGCAGGACATGGCTTCGCCGGACGATATCGCGGCGCTGGACGATGGCGCGGTGCTGGGCGCCGAGGAGGCCGACGACGCCGCGGCGATCGATGCTGCCGAGGACGCCGAGGCGACGGCGGTTGCCAATGCCCAGCGCCCGCGCAACCGGCCGGCCAATCTGGTGGTGGCCCGCGCCAAGGCGGCTCCGGCCAAGGTCACTCCGGCCGTGAACAAGCCGGCGGCGGCCGCCGCGGCTCCGAAGGCGGCGGCGCCGGCGCGGGTCGAGAAGGTCGCGGCGAACGCCGGCTCGGCGCACGAGGTGGCCGGGCTCGCCGCCGGCACGCGGATGGTGCAGCTCGGCGCCTTCGACAGCGAGGCGATCACCCGGCAGGCCTGGGCGCAGCTGGTGGCGCAGAATGGCGATCTGCTCGGCGCGAAGAGCCTCTTCGTGCAGCGGACCACCGCCAACGCCCGGGTGTTCTATCGGCTGCGGGTGGCGGGTTTTCAGAGTGCGGACCAGACGCGGCAGCTCTGCGAGGCGCTGAGGGCGCGCGGCACCGCCTGCATTCCGGTGACGATGCAGTAGATGGGGCAGTAGATGGGCGCCCGTGCCGTCATCCTCGGCTGCGCCGGGCCGGCGCTCTCGGAGGGCGAGCGGCGGTTCTATGCCGCGGCGGAGCCGTGGGGGTTCATCCTTTTCGCGCGCAACGTCGGCTCGCGCGAAACGCTGGCGCGGCTGACCGCGGATCTGCGCGACAGCGTCGGGCGGGACGCGCCGGTGCTGATCGACCAGGAGGGCGGCCGGGTGGCGCGGCTGCGCGGGCCGGACTGGCGCGAGTGGGCGCCGGCGCTGGAGGATTGCGAGCGGCTGGCGGACCGCGATCTGAAGGCGCGGGCGATGTATCTGCGCTACCGGCTGATCGCCGGCGAGCTCGGCGCGGCCGGCATCGACGTGAACTGCGCGCCGGTGCTCGACCTGGTGCGGCCGGAGACGCATGCGGTGCTGCGCAACCGCTGCTACGGCGGTGATCCGGAGGATGTGGCGGCGGTGGGCCGCGCGGTGGCCGAGGGGCTGCTCGCGGGGGGCGTGCTGCCGGTGATCAAGCACATGCCGGGGCAGGGGCGGGCGGCGCTCGACAGCCACCACGCGCTGCCGCGGGTGACCGCGTCGCGGGCGGCGCTGGAAGCGGATTTCGCGCCGTTCCGGGCGCTGGCCGACCTGCCGATGGCGATGACCGCGCATGTGGTCTATGCGGCGGTGGACCCGGAGGCGCCGGCGACGCAGTCGGCGGCGGTGGTGCGGCTGATCCGCGAGGAGATCGGCTTCGGCGGGCTGCTGATGACCGACGATCTCTCGATGCGGGCGCTGGCCGGCGGGCTGCGCGAGCGGGCGGAGCGGGCGGTCGCGGCCGGCTGCGACATGGTGCTGCACTGCAACGGAGACATGGCGGAGATGGCCGAGGCGATCGCCGGGGCGCCGGCGCTGGCCGGGCCGGCGGCGGCGCGCGCGGCGGCGGCGCTGGCGCTCAGCGCGCGGCGGTGCCGTGGTCGAGGAGGCGGCGCTCGTCGCGGAGTTCGCCGAGCTTTCGGGGCTGGCGCGTGCCTGAGGATTTCTTCGATGCCGAGGGCACGGCGTCGCGGCTGGCGGCCGAGGCGCTGGTGGTCGATGTGGGTGGCTACGAGGGGCCGCTCGACGTGCTGCTGGCGCTGGCGCGCAGCCAGAAGGTGGATCTCCGGCGGATCTCGATCCTGAAGCTCGCCGAGCAGTATCTGGTTTTCGTCGAGGCGGCGAAGCGGCTCAGGATCGAGCTCGCGGCCGATTATCTGGTGATGGCGGCGTGGCTGGCATACCTGAAATCGCGGCTGCTGCTGCCGGCCGATCCGGCCGGCGAGGAGCCGTCCGGCGACGATATGGCGGCGCATCTGGCCTTCCAGCTGCAGCGGCTGGAGGCGATGCGCGAGGCCGGCGCCCGGCTGATGGGGCGCGACCGGCTCGGGCGCGACATCTTCGCCCGCGGCGAGGTCGAGGCGGTCACCCAGGCGCTCAAGGTGGTGCATACCGCGATCTCGGTCGACCTGATGCGCGCTTACGCCCGGATCCGGACCAAGGCGAGCTTCACGCCGCTGCATCTGTCGCGGGGGCCGGTCTATACCATGGAGCAGGCGCTGGAGCGGATGCGCGGGCTCATCGGCACCGCGATCGACTGGGTGCGGCTCGCGGCATGGCTGCCGGAGGACTGGCGCGAGGCGCCGGAGCGGCGGCGCTCGGCGACCGCGGCGAGCTTCGCGGCGGCGCTGGAGCTGGTCAAGGCGGGGCGGCTGCAGGTCAGGCAGGAGGGACCGTTCGAGCCGATCTGGCTCCGGGCGGCGGGAGAGCGGGCATGAACGAGACGACGCGGGAGTTCCTGGCCGAAGGCTTCGCGGCGCCGCCGCTGCCGGAGCAGGAGCGCATGGTCGAGGCGGTGCTCTTCGCCAGCCGCGAGCCCCTGACCAGCCGGCAGATCGCCGAGCGGCTGCCGCAGGGCTCCGACGTGGCCGAAGCGCTCGCGGCGCTCAGGCAGCGCTACCAGGGGCGCGGGGTGCAGCTCGGGCGGGTCGGCGAGGGCTGGGCGTTCCGCACGGCGGCGGACCTCGGCTTCCTGATGAGCCGCGAGGTGGTGGAGACGCGCAAGCTGTCGCGGGCGGCGATCGAGACGCTGGCGATCGTCGCCTACCACCAGCCGGTGACGCGGGCCGAGATCGAGGAGATCCGCGGGGTCTCGGTGTCGGGCGGCACGCTCGACCAGCTGATCGAGCTCGGCTGGGTGCGGCTCGGCCGGCGCAGGGTGACGCCGGGCCGGCCGATGACCTTCGTGGTGACGCAGGGCTTTCTCGATCATTTCGGGCTGGAATCCGATCGCGACCTGCCCGGGGTCGCCGAGCTCGGGCGGCGGGCCTCCTCGACAACCGCCCCGATCCGGGCGCCGCCCTCGCGGTGGGCGCGGAACCGCCGGAAGAGGCGGGCGACGATCGGCTCTGAGCGGACTTTCTCCGGTCTGGTGATGTAGGACGGCCACACTGCGGGTGTGCGACGGGATGGCGGATTGAGAAATCGGTCAACGCTCTGTTAGTGGTTTCCGTCTTGGGGGTGTTGTCTGTCGCAATGCTTTGATCGTACAAGGAGTTTCGCCATGCGGCTACATTCCGTGGCGGCTTTTGCTTGCCGCAGCGTTCGCCTTTGCCCTCAGCTTCCATGCAACCCCGGCCGACGCCCAGACGGTGCGCAAGTCGATCACCGACCTGACGCCGGCCGAGCTGATGTCGTACCGCAAGGGCGTGGCGACGATGAAGTCGCGCAACACCGCCGGCAGGACCTCGGCGACGTTCCGGCGCAGCTGGATCTACTGGGCCAACATGCATGGCCATTTCGGCGATGACTGCGCGCGGTCCGATCGTCGGCAACGGCATGGAAGGCGTCCAGCTCTGGACGGCCTCGAACCACGCAGGAAGCCTCGACCTGGTGCACGTGCGAGCACAACACCAATCAGTTCCTGACCTGGCACCGGATGTTTCTCTACTACTTCGAGCAGGTGCTGCGGCAGGCGGCCAACGACCCAGCGCTGACCCTGCCCTTCTGGGACGAAGCCACGGACAGGAGGTTGCCGCCGGCGTTCCGCGACCAGACCTATGTCGACGAGACCGGCGCGACGGTGCCGAACCCGCTCTACGTCGCCGCGCGCCGGCCGACGCTCAACGACGGCACGGCGAGGCTCGCGCCGGCGACCACCTCCTCGGCCAACGCGATGAAGGCGACGCGGCGGTCGGATTTCGAGAAGCGTCTCGAAGCCACGCCGCACGGCGCGGTGCATTGCGCCATCGCCGAAGGCGGCTGCCCGAACGGGCTGATGGGCTCGGTTCCGGTCTCGGCGCTCGATCCGATCTTCTACCTCCACCATGCCAATATCGATCGCCTCTACGAATGCTGGCTGCAGGTCGACGAGGCGGGGCGGCTGCCGACCGCATCGGCGATCCTCAACAAGCGCTATTCGTTCGTGCAGGCTGACGGCACCGTGAAGACGCGTCAGGTGGCCAACATGCTGACCACGGCCCAGCTCGGCTATAGCTACGCCCCGGGCGGAGCGGGCTGCCCGCCTGCCGCCGCGCCGGCGTCCGCCACCACCACGGTGGCGTCGGCCGAGGCCCTCACCCTGGCGGCCCAGGACGCGCAGGCCACCCTGACGGCGGAGGCACAGGCGGCGCCGATGGCAATGATGAAAATGAAGGCCCCGACCGAGCTGAAGCGCGGGACCACCGAGGTTCCGGTCGAGGTGGACAAGGCGGCCGCGCCGTCGGCGATGGCGCCGGGCGCGCGGTCGGGAACGGCGGCTGCGGCGGCGAAGTCGGCGCTGGTCACCATCGAGGGCGTGGACGCGGCGGTGGTGCCGGGCGTGCTCTATAACGTCTATCTGGCCAACGATGCCGGCAAGCGCGAGCAGATCGGCATCATCAACTTCTTCAGCTTCGGCGGCCCGCCGACCGGCGGCAAGCACGATCACGGCGCCGCGATGGGCAGGGACTTCGAGTTCGATGCCACGGCGGCGGTGCAGAAGCTGGGGCTGACCGCCAGCAAGGCGCCGAAGCTGATCTTCGAGCCGACCACCGGGCTCGACGACTCGACGCCCGCGAAGGCGACGAAGTCGATCCCGGCGAACGCCAAGGTGAGCTTCCGCTCCGCCAAGCTGACCTTCCAGTAGCGCGACCGGACGGCGAGACGAAGGCCCTGCACGGGGAACTCCGTGCGGGGCCTTTCTGCCTGTCGGAGACGGCGGGCGGGGAGGCGCGGCTCAGGGCGCGCGGAAGTGCTTGGAGAGCTTGAGGCCCTGGCCCTGGTAGTTGGAGCCGGTGTCGCGGCCGTAGAGGATCTCGGGGCGCTCGGCCATGCGCTCGTAGACGAGGCGGCCGACCACCTGGCCGTGGTCGAGCGCGAAGGGGGCCTCGTGGCAGCGGACCTCGAGCACGCCGCGGGAGCCGGTGCCGCCAGCCTGGGCATGGCCGAAGCCGGGGTCGAAGAAGCCGGCGTAGTGAACGCGGAACTCGCCGACCATCGCGAGGTAGGGCGCCATCTCGGCGGCGTAGTCGGGGGGCACGTGCACCGCCTCGCGGCTGACCAGGATATAGAAGGCGCCGGGGTCGAGGATGATGCGGCGGTCGCGGGAGGTGACCGGCTCCCAGAAGTCGGCCGGGTCGTAGAAGCCGATGCGGTCGAGGTCGATCAGGCCGGTGTGCGGCTTGGCGCGGTAGCCGACGAGGCCATCGGCGCGCGGCTGAAGATCGACCGAGAAGGCGAGGCCGCCGGCGATATGCGCCTCGCCGCCCACCAGCCGCTCGGCGGCGTCGAGGCGGCGCAGCGCGGCGTCGTCGAGGACGGCATGGCCGGAGCGGAAGCGGATCTGGTTAGCCGCATCCCCGGCCGGACCAGCACCGAGAAGGAGCGCGGCGAGATCTCGGCGTAGAGCGGGCCGCTGTAGCCGGGCTCGATGCGGTCGAACTCGGTGCCCTGATCGGTGATCAGCCGGGTGAAGAGATCGAGCCGGCCGGTCGAGCTCTTGGCGTTGGCGACCGCCGAGATCGCCTCGGGCAGCGCCAGCCGCTCCAGGAGCGGCACGACGTAGACGCAGCCCTTCTCCAAGACGGCGCCGGGCCCGAGGTCGATGCGGTGCATCTCGAAGTCGGCGAGCCGCGCCGCGATGCTGGTGGCGCGGCCGGGCAGGAAGGAGGCGCGGACCCGGTAGGCCTGGCGCCCGAGGCGGAGATCGAGGCTCGCCGGCTGGATCTGGCCGGGCGCGAAGGGCGCCTCGGTCGAGATCCAGCCGTCGGCGAGCATGCGCGCGATGCCCTGGGCCGGGATGACGCCGGTCCGGAGCTCCGCGGCATGCGGGGGTATGGTCGGGCTAGCGAGATTCGAACTCACGACCTTTCGACCCCCAGTCGAACGCGCTACCAGACTGCGCTATAGCCCGACACGAGGCGCTTTATAGCCGGGCGCAAGCCGAGGGCAAGGGGAAAGGGTCGGCCGGCAAGGACGCCCGGCTCAGTGGCGGCCGTCGTCGATCATCACCGCCCGGAGCGCCTCGAGATCGGCGACCAGCAGCGCGCAGTGCCCGCTTGTCGATCGGCTTCGCGGTGCCGTCCGCCCGCGGGGCGGACGGCTTGGGCAGGGCCGGAGCGGGGACGGGCGCGGTCTCGACCGCGGTCTCGCCGGCGGGCTCGAAGAGGTCGCGCTGGGGCCGCACCGGCGCCGCCGGCGTGCCGTTGGCGCCGGCTGGCGCCGGACGCGGCGCGTGCGTCGTGACCACCGCCTCCGGCGCGGGCTCGAGGTCGGGCTCGGCGACGGTGCCGAGGCCGATCACGTGGCGGATACCGCGCTCGCGCAGGATCTTCTGCACGCCCTTGATCGTCATGCCGTCGTCGTAGAGCAGGCCGCGGATGCCGCGCAGCAGGCGCACGTCCTCGGGGCGGTAGTAGCGACGGCCGCCGCCGCGCTTGACCGGCTTGACCTGGGCGAAGCGGGTTTCCCAGAACCGCAGCACGTGCGGCGGCACGTCGAGCGCGTCGGCTACCTCGCTGATGGTGCGGAAGGCTTCGGGAGACTTGTCCATCAGGCGTCCGGTCCCCGGTCTCTCACTGCTTGTTGCCGAGGTCCACGCGCTCTTTCATGATGTGCGATGGACGGAAGGTGAGCACCCGGCGGGGCTCGATCGGGACCTCCTCGCCGGTCTTGGGATTTCGCCCGACGCGCGCGGACTTGGCGCGCACGCTGAAGGTGCCGAAGGAGGAGATCTTCACCGTCTCGCCGCGCACCAGCGCGTCCGACATGTGATTGAGCACCATTTCGACCAGCTCCGCTGATTCGTTGCGCGAGAGGCCTACGGTGCGGAAGACGGCTTCGCTGAGTTCCATGCGGGTCAGGGTCTTCTCACTCATCGCCGTCCCCCCGATTGCTCACTCTTTCGTTAACCCTAGGGGCAATTCCGAAAGCGAGTCAATAACAACGGCTTGAGGCGGGCAACGAATACGCGCCTACCAGCGCATCACCGCGGCGCCCCAGGCGAGGCCGCCGCCGATCGCCTCCATCAGCAGCACGTCGCCGGGGAGGATGCGGCCTTCGGCATGGGCGACCGACAGCGCCAGCGGAATCGAGGCGGCCGAGGTGTTGCCGTGGTCCTGCACGGTGACCACGACGCGCTCCATAGGGACGCCGAGCTTGTGCGCGGTCAGCGTCATGATCCGCAGGTTCGCCTGGTGCGGCACCAGCCAGTCGATGTCGGCGGTGGTGAGGCCGGCGCGGGCCAGGGCGGCGGCGCCGGTCTCGGCGAGCTTGACCACGGCGTGCTTGAAGACCTCCTGGCCGGCCATGCGCACCACGCCGGCGGTGCCGGTCGCCGACGGGCCGCCGTCGACGTAGAGCAGGTCGCAGTAGCGGCCGTCGGAATGCAGGTCGGTGGCGAGGATGCCGCGCTCGGCGGCGGTGCCGCTCGCCTCGGCGGCCTCGAGGATCAGCGCGCCGGCGCCGTCGCCGAAAAGGACGCAGGTGGCGCGGTCGGTGAAGTCGAGGATGCGGCTGAAGGTCTCCGCGCCGATCACCATCACCCGGCGCGAGGTGCCGGCGCGGATCAGCGCGTCGGCCTGGGCCAGCGCGTAGACGAAGCCGGCGCAGACCGCCTGCACGTCGAAGGCGAAGCCGCTGCGCATGCCGATGGCGCTCTGCACCTTCACCGCGGTGGCGGGGAAGGTGAGATCAGGGGTGGCGGTGGCGACGATCAGCGTGTCGATGTCGGCGCCGGTGAGGCCGCAGTCGGCGAGCGCGGCGCGGGCGGCGGCGATCGCGAGGTCGGAAGTCATCTCGCCGTCGGCCGCGAAGTGGCGCCGCTCGATGCCGGTGCGGGTGCGGATCCATTCGTCGGAGGTGTCGAGCGTCGCGGCGAACTCGGCGTTCTCGACGACGCGCGCCGGCAGATAGTGGCCGCAGCCGAGCCCGACCGCGCGCAGGACGCTCATGTCGGGGCTCCGCCGCGCGCGGTGTCGGGCGCGTGCTCGACCGGGCCGAGGGCGATTCGCGCCGCGAGCCGCTCGGTGAAGCCGTGCTCGGCCAGGGTGAAGGCGAGCTTGATCGCCGCCGAGACGCCGGTGGCGTCCGCACTGCCGTGCGACTTGATTACCGTGCCGTTCAGCCCGAGGAACACCCCGCCGTTGGCCCGGCGCGGGTCGATGCGGCGCTGCAGCCGCTTCAGCGAGGTCAGCGCGAAGAGGGCGCCGATCCGCGACAGCGGGCTGTAGGCGAAGGCCTCGCGCAGGAGGCCCTGGATCATCCGGGCGGTGCCCTCGCCGGTCTTCAGCGCGACGTTGCCGGTGAAGCCGTCGGTGACGATGACGTCGACCCGGTCGGACGGCATGTCGCTGCCCTCGACGTAGCCGACGTACTCGAAGTCGCTGGACGGGCGCGGTCTCGGCGATGCGCAGCGCCGCCTCGTGCAGTTCGGAGCGGCCCTTGTGCTCCTCGGTGCCGACGTTGAGCAGGCCGACCCGCGGCCGCTTCAGCCCGAGCGCGTTGCGGGCGTAGGAGGCGCCCATCACCGCGTATTTCAGCGAGGTCGTCGGCATCGGCGCGGATGTCGGCGCCGGCGTCGAGCAGGATGTTGTAGCCGGCGGGATTGAGCGAGGGCCAGAGCACGGCGATCGCCGGCCGGTCGACGCCCGGGCGCCTTGCGCAGCGCCAGCATCGACGAGCGCCATCAGCGCGCCGGTGTTGCCGCAGGAGATCACCACCGGCGATTTGCCGGCCTTCACCGCCTCGAGCGCGCTCCACATGCTGGTGCCCTGGGCGCTGCGCAGCGACCTTGGAGGGCTTGTCGTCCATCGCGACCACGCCCGCGGCGTGGCGGACCTCGGTGCGGGCTTCGAGCCGGCTGTCCTTGTGGATCGAGCGGGTCAGGAGCTCGCCGTCGCCGTGCAGGATGTAGCGCAGCCGCGGGTTCTTCTCCAGCGACTTGCCCATGCCGCTGATCACCTCGGCGACGCCGCGGTCGCCGCCCATCGCGTCGATGGAGATCACGATGTCGCCGGCCTTGCCATCGCCGCCGGCAGCGCCGATCCGGGCTGTCTCGGCGGTCATGCCCGGCCGACCTCACGCAGGCCGGGTTCAGGCGGCTTCGTCGTCGAGATCGACCTCTTCCACCTTCGCGACGACTTCGCGGCCGTCGTAGTGGCCGCAGGCGCCGCAGACGTGATGCGGCCGGCGCAGCTCGCCGCAGTTCGGGCACTCGTTGGGGTTGCCGGCGACCAGATGGTCATGCGACCGGCGCATGCCGCGCTTGGCGCGCGTGACCTTGCTCTTCGGAACAGCCATTTCTCGACCTCGATCTCAGCCGGGCCGCTGCCCGGACCACCCATTCGTCGGCCCGCGGCGTTAGCAGAGCGGCGCGCAATGTCACGCCCAAGGCTGCCGGACCGGACAGGAAAACGAGCCGCGGACCATACTGATTGCGCGTGCGCGTGCAAGTCCTCTCGGCGTCGATTCTCACGATCCCTTGCTCATTTTGCCGCGCAGGGCCGCCAGCGCGGCGAAGGGCTTGAGCGCGCTCTCCTCGAGCGGGGCGGCGCCGCGGGCGGCGGCGGTGGCCGGCGCCGAGGGTGACGCCGGGCTTGCGCGGATAGGGCGGCAGCGCCAGCGCCAGCGCCTCGATCGCGACGAGCCCGAGGTCGATCCGGTCGCCGAGCGGCTCGATCTCGTCGTCCTCGTCGGGGTCGATCACCACCTCGGCGGCGGGCGGCGCGCCTCAGGCAGCCAGGCCCGGTGCACCGGCTGGTCGATGCGGGTGGTAACCGGGTCGAGGCTGACCACGCAGGTCTGGATCACCGTCGCGCCGAGCCGGCCGTCGAGCTGCCAGCCGCCGCGCGGCAACGGCGTGAGCGCGCCCTGCGAATCGCAGCTTGCGCACCGCCTGCGCGCCGAGCAGCCGCGCCAGCGCCGGCATCTCGGCGGCGGTCGGCGCGATGTCGAAGCCGAACGTGTCGAGGTCGCGGATCTGCCGGAGCTCGATCACGCGGGCGAATTCGGGATTGTCGGGCGCGTGGGGGTTGAGCTCGGGCATTGTCCGTCCCTCGAGGCCGGCGGCAGCGTTCTGCGCTGGCCCAAGTTCCTTGAATTTAGACCATGCCGGGAGTAGGGGAGCAAGGGGAATTCGGTGAGGCCGAGAGGAAGACATGCGCCCGAAAGTGCTGGGCTTGGCCGGGTTTGCGGCGATCCTCTGCGGATTTCTCGCGACCGCCTGCGCGCCGACGGTGCAGGTGCATGGCTATGTTCCGTCGGCCGCCGACATCGCCCGCATCCGGCCGGGGTTCGATGATACCGGCACCGTGGAGGAGATCCTCGGCCGGCCGTCGTCGAACGGCATCCTGGCCGATTCGGCCTGGTACTACGTGCAGAGCGTGGTGGAGAATTACACCTACCACGCCCCGCGGGTGGTCGACCGCACCGTGCTCGCGATCAACTTCGACCAGCGCGGCGTGGTGCGCACCATCAAGCGCTACGGGCTGGCCGATGGCCGCGTCATCGACCTGGAGACGCGCACCACCGAGACCGGCGGCCGTCAGCTCGGGGTGCTGGAGCAGCTCTTCGGCAACATCCTGAACCTCGATGCCGAGCAGTTGAACAGCAACTAGGCCTCTCTCGGCTCGCGCGTCAGCGCGACGCCGTTCATGCAGTAGCGCAGGCCGGTGGGGTTGGGCCCGTCGCGGAACACGTGGCCGAGGTGGGCGTCGCAGCGGGCGCAGGCGACCTCGGTGCGGCGCATCAGCAAGATCCAGTCGGCGTGCTCCTCGACCGCGTCCGGCGCGATCGGCGCGTAAAAGCTCGGCCAGCCGGTGCCGCTGTCGTACTTGGCGGCGGCGTCGAACAGCGGCGCGCCGCAGCAGACGCAAGTGAAAGATGCCGGCGCCTTTGGGGAAGTCGTCGTGGGTGAAGGCGCGCTCGGTGCCCTTGCTGGCGCGTCACCTTGTAGGCGAGGTCCGAGAGCTGGGCGCGCCACTCGGCGTCGGATTTGCGGATCTTGTCGGTCATGTTCGGTCTCTTCCGTGTCTCGGCCGCATCGTGCGCCGGGCTTGCCGGCGTCAAGCGGCGGTCACAGTTTGAGGGCATGGTTCCAACGCGGACGCCCGCGCCTGGAGGACGCCCATGTCGATCCTCTTCGCGGCAGGTACCGCGCGCGTTACAGCGAGACGGCGGAGGATTTGCGCGCCGCGCAGGCGCTGCGGTGGCGGAGCTTCCGCGGGGGCGGCCACCGGTCCGGGCCTCGACCGCGACGGCTTCGACGGACGGGGCGCGGCATGTGCTGGTCGAGGAAGTCCGAGCGGCCGGCTGGTCTGCTGCTACCGGCTGATGACCTTCGCCGATGGCGGCGAGATCGGCGGCTCCTACTCGGCGCAGTTCTACGAGCTCTCGGCGCTGGCGCGTTTTCCCGGGCCGATGCTCGAGGTCGGGCGGTTCTGCATCGAGGCCGGGGCGGGGGATGCGGATGTGCTGCGGGTGGCCTGGGCGGCGCTGGCCGAGCATGTCGCGCGCAACGGCATCGAGCTGGTCTTCGGCTGCTCGAGCTTCCGCGGGGTCGAGACCGAGGCCTACGCCGACGCCTTCGCGCTGCTCGGCGAGCGGCATCTGGCGCCGCGGCGCTGGCTGCCGCGGGTCAAGGCGCCGGCGGTGTTCCGCTTCGCGCGGCAGCTCAGCGCTGCGGCGGCCGGATCTGAAGGCGGCGATGCAGGCGATGCCGCCGCTCCTGCGCAGCTATCTCGCGATGGGCGGCTGGGTCTCGGACCATGCGGTGGTCGACCGCGATCTCGGCACGCTGCACGTCTTCACCGGGCTCGAGATCCGCGCGGTGCCGCCGGCGCGGGCGCGCTTCCTGCGAGGGGCGCCGGCGTGACGGTCGCTTGACAAGACCGGTCCTGCGGCGATGATGGCGGGCATGGGGATCCGCGATCTCCCCACCAGGCGCCAGCCCAAGCATCGCGTCCCATCGTTATTCGTCAGCGAGGACGCACCGATGCCGTCTCCCAACTGCCATTTCCGTCGACAAGCTTTTCCGGCTGATCGGCCGGCCCGACACTCCCGATCTGATCGACGTCCGCGACGACGAGGATTTCGCCGCCGACCCGCGGCTGCTGCCGGGCGCCCGGCGGCGGCCGTCCGCGGCCGTCGCCGACTGGGCGGCCGCGCTATCGCGGCCGTGCCGTGGTGGTGATCTGCCAGCACGGCCACGAGCTCAGCGAGGGCGTCGCGGCCTGGCTGCGCCAGCCGGGCGCCGCGGCCGAGATCCTCGAGGGCGGGCATGCGGCCTGGGCCGCGGCCGGGCTGCCGCTGGTGCCGCAGGCCGTGCTGCCGCCGCGCGACGCCGAGGGCCGCACGGTCTGGGTGACGCGGGCGCGGCCGAAGATCGACCGCATCGCCTGCCCGTGGCTGATCCGGCGCTTCGTCGATCCGGACGCGGTCTTCCTCTTCGTGGCGCCGGCGGAGGTGGCCGGCGTCGCCGCGCGCTTCGGCGCCACGCCGTTCGACATCGAGGGCGAGGGCGTCTTCTGGAGCCATCGCGGCGAGCGCTGCAGCTTCGACGTGATGGTCGAGGAGTTCGGCCTCGCGCGGCTTCGCCGGCGCTCGCGCATCTGGCGCGGATCGTGCGCGGCGCGGACACCGCGCGGCCGGAGCTCGCGCCGGAGGCGCCGGGGCTGCTCGCGGTGTCGCTCGGGCTGTCGCGGATGTACCGCGACGACCTCGCGCAGCTCGAGGCCGGGATGCTCCTCTACGACGCCTCTTCCGCTGGTGCCGCGACGCCACCGACGAGACGCACAACTGGCCGGCGGCCAAGCCGGTCGGCGCGTCCGGCGTGAGCGGGCCGGCGGCGGCGCCGGCCCACGGCATCTCGCTTCGCCGAGGCGGTCCGCGGTCTGGGCGCGGGTCGCGGCGCTGAGCTTCGGCGGGCCCGGCCGGGCAGATCGCGGTGATGCACCGGATCGTCGTCGAGGAGAAGCGCTGGGTCGGCGACCGGCGGTTCCTGCACGCGCTCAACTTCTGCATGCTGCTGCCGGGGCCGGAGGCGCACCAGCTGGCGATCTATCTCGGCTGGCTGATGCACGGGGTGCGCGGCGGGCTGGTCGCCGGGGCGCTCTTCGTGCTGCCGGGGTTCGTGGCGATGCATGGCGCTGAGCGCGGTCTATGCCGCCTTCGGGCAGACCGGATCTGCTCACCGGCGTCTTCTTCGGGCTGAAGGCGGCGGTGCTGGCGATCGTGCGTGCAGGCGGTGGTGCGGATCGGGCGGCGGGCGCTGGCCAGCCGGGCGCTGCAGGCGGTGGCGGCGGCGGCATTCGTGGCGATCTTCGCCTTCGGCGTGCCGTTTCCGCTGATCGTGCTGGTCGCCGGGCTGCTCGGCTGGGTCGGCGACGCGGCGCGGGCTCGGCGGCGTTCCAGGCCGGCGGGCACGGCGCGGCGGCGAGCGGCGCTGGCCGACGCCGACTCCGCGCTCGGCGCCGAGACGCCGGCGCATGCGCGGCCGGGCGGGCGGGCGCTGGCGGGCGCCGGCGGTGCTGGCGGTGCTGTGGCTGGCGCCGGTGGCGGCGCTGGTGCTGGCGCTCGGGCTGGCGACGACGTCTTCGCGCGGCTCGGCGGTCTTCTTCAGCCAGATGGCGGTGGTGACCTTCGGCGGCGCCTATGCGGTGCTCGCCTATGTGGCGCAGGAGGCGGTGCAGGACCGGCACTGGCTGGCGCCGGGCGAGATGCTGGACGGGCTCGGCATGGCCGAGACCACGCCGGGGCCGCTGATCATGGTGGTGCAGTTCGTGGGCTTTCTCGCGGCGTTCCGCGATCCGGGCGGGCTCGACCCCTGGGTGGCGGCGGTGCTCGGGGCGGTGCTGGTGACCTGGGTGACCTTCGTGCCGTCGTTCCTGTGGATCTTCCTCGGGGCGCCGTACATCGAGCGGCTGCGCGGGCATGCCGGCGCTCGGCGGGGCGCTGACGGCGATCACCGCGGCGGTGGTGGGGGTGATCCTGAACCTCGCGGTCTGGTTCGCGCTGCACGTGGTCTTCGGCCGGGTGCTGCCCTGGACGCGGCTACGGGCTGAGGCTGGAGGTGCCGGTGCCGGGGTCGCTCGACCCCGCGGCGCTGGTGCTGACGCTCGGCGCGCGTGGTGGCGGTGTTCCGGCTGCGGCTGGGCATCGGGCGCGGCTGCTGGCGATCTGGGCGGGGCTGGGGGTCGGGTGGCAACTTCTCTCGGGATGACAGGGATTTGCGCGATCTTGAAGCCGTCTTGACGCAGCTTGAACACATATGGCTAGCAAAACGCTCGGGAATAGGCGCTAACTCGGTCCGCGCGGCGACGGGGCAAGGGAGCGGCGGTTGGGCGAGCGGATCCTGAACGGGCTGGCCTGGGTCGGTGGCGCTGCGCTCTGCCTCGCGCCGATCGCGGCGGCGGCGGCTGGCGGCGCTGGCCGGCGATCTCGCGACCTGGCGCGGGCTCATCGCCACGGTGCTGCCGGGCTACGCGCTGAACACGCTGCTGCTGGTGGCGCTGGTCGGCGTGCGGCACGGCGGCGGTCGGGACCGGCGCGGCCTGGCTGGTGACGATGTACCGCTTTCCGGGGTCGCGGCTGTTCGAGGTGGTGCTGGTGCTGCCGCTGGCGTTTCCGGCCTATGTGCTGGCCTACGCCTATACCGACTTCCTGTCGCATCCCGGGGCCGGTGCAGGCGCGCTTGCGCGCGGTCACCGGCTGGGGGCCGCGCGACTACTGGTTCCCGAACATCCGCTCGCTGCCGGGCGCGGCGCTGATGCTGATCTGCGTCTACTATCCTTACGTCTACCTGCTGGCGCGGACCGCCTTCGGCCAGCAGTCGGCGACCGCCTATCTCGCGGCGCGGACGCTGGGGCAGGGGACCGTGGGGCGCCTTCTTGCGGGTCAGCCTGCCGATCGCGCGGCCGGCGATCGCCGCCGGGGTGCTGCTCGCGATCATGGAGACGATCGCCGACTACGGCACGGTGGCCTATTTCAACGTGCGCACCTTCTCGACCGGCATCTACCAGGCCTGGTTCAACATGCAGGACCGGGCGGCGGCGGCGCAGCTGGCGCTCTGCCTGCTCGCCTTCGCGCTGATGCTGGCCGCGGCTCGAGCGGATCCAGCGCGGCCAGGCGCGGTCGCACATGCGCGGCGGCCGGCTGACCGGCGATCGAGCCGCAGCCGCTCGCCGGCGGGCGCGGCTGGGTGGCGGCGCGGCTTCTGCGCGCTGCCGGTGGTCGTGGGGTTCCTGCTGCCGGTGGTGATCCTCGGCCACCATGGCGGCGGGGTCGGGGCAGAGCCATCGCTCGACCCGCGCTACCGCGGCTTCGTCGGCAACTCGCTGACGCTGGCCGGGATCGCGGCGGCGGTGACGGTGGCCGGCGCGGTGCTGGTGGGCTTCCGCGCCCGGCTGCAGCGCCGGGCGCGGGCACGGGCGCTGCTGGTCGGCGCCGGGCTCGGCTACGCGGTGCCGGGGGGGGTGATCGCCGTGGGGCTGCTGGTGCCCTTCGCCGGGCTCGACAATGCGATCGACGGCTGGGCGCGGCACGCATCTCGGCGTCTCGACCGGGCTGCTCTTCACCGGCTCGATCTGGCTGCTGGTGCTCGCCTACATGGTGCGCTTCATGGCGGTGGCGCTCAACGCCTTCGACGCCGGGCTCGCCACGGTCAGCCCGCGGATCGACGCGGTGGCGCGCACCCTCGGCCGCAGCCCGCCGGCGGTGCTCGGCGACGGTGCACCTGCCGATCCTGAAGGGGAGCGTGCTGACGGCGCTCCTGATCGTCTTCGTCGACACCATGAAGGAGCTGCCGGCGACGCTGATCATGCGGCCGTTCAACTTCGACACGCTGGCGGTGCAGGCGCACCGGCTGGCCGCCGACGAGCGGCTGAACCAGGCGGCGGTGCCGAGCCTCGTGATCGCGGCGATCGGGCTCCTGCCGGTGATCCTGGTCTGCCGCAACATCGCCCGGCAGGGGCGCGAGCGCGGCCGGGCGGAATGGGTGGCGCGGCCGGCGGAGTGAGGAGCTTTTCGGGGCGCGGGCCGACTATGAGCGTCGGGCAAGCGCTTGCCCGCACTCGCCCTCCGCCAGCTGGCTCCGAAGGCGGGATGGCCTAGGCCCGGGAGGTTCGGTCGGCGACCTTCTCGCACTGGGGCTGCCCGGGCGCGTCCGTCGCGTCGGTCTTGTACTCGTCCGTGACCTGCACCTTCGGGGTCGTCTGCGGGGCGCCGCACCAGTAGGGGCCGGGGCCCATGGCCAAGGTGGCCACGGAGCGTGAGGCCGAGGCCGGCGGCGGAGAGCGAGACGGCGGCGATCAGGGCGGCGGAGCGAATCATGGCGGTTTCCTTCGGGGTTGGGGTTTGGCTTTTCGCCGGTGCAGCATCGCCGGCGCGCGCCAATTCGCCTGTGACCCCGGTCACACGCGCGAACGGGCGAGGCTCCTGGTGGAGCCTCGCCCGTCGCATGGGATCAGGCCGGCGCGGCGGCGGGGCTCGGCCCGCCGTCGGGTCAGGGGAAGCCGATCTCGTTGAAGATCCGCTGCGCCTCGGCCTGGTTCTCGCCGAGCAGGCTGAGGTTCAGCGTGTCGCTGCGGAAGCTGCCGAGCGAGGCGGCGGTGGTGCCGACCTTGACCTCCGGGACGGCCGGGAACTCGTAGTTCTGGTTGGCGAAGTACTGCTGCGCCGAATCCGAGCTCAGGTATTCGAGAAAGGCGATCGCGGCGTCGGGGTGCGGCGCGTGCGCGGCGACGCCGGCGGCGGAGATGTTGACGTGGGTGCCGGTGGTCGTCCTGGTCGGGGAAGACCCAGCCGATGTTGTCGATGCCCTCGCTGACGCCGTCGACCGGCTCGGCCAGCGCCCGGGCGAAATAGTAGGTGTTGACCACGGCGATGTCGCATTCGCCGGAGACCAGGCCCTTGAGCTGGTCGGTGTCGGCACCCGCCGGCGGGCGGGCGAGGTTGGCGAGCAGGCCGGTGGCCCAGGCGCGGGCCTTGTCGGCGCCCTCGTTGGCGATCATCGCCGCCATCAGCGACAGGTTGTAGGAGCTCGAGCGCCGAGCGGATGCAGATCCGGCCCTTCCACTCGGGATCGGCCAGCGCGTCGTAGGTCTGCGGCGGGTTCGGGACGCGGTCCTTGGCGTAGAAGATGATCCGCGCCCGCTGCGAGAAGCCGTACCAGTCGCCGTCGGGGTGGCGCAGGTGCGCCGGGATGCGCGCGTCGAGGATCTCCGAATGGATCGGCTGCAGCAGCCCCTCCTGGTCGGCGAGCCAGATGCGGCCGGCGTCGACGGTGATGAAGATGTCGGCCGGGCTGTTGGCGCCCTCGGCCTGCATCCGGGCGATCAGCTCCTCCGGCTGGCCTTCGATGCGGTTGACCTGGATGCCGGTCTGGTCGGTGAAGTCGCTGTAGAGCCGCTCGTCGGTCTCATAGTGCCGCGAGGAGTAGATGTTGACGTCGTCGGCGGCGGCGGGGAGCGCCAGCGCCAGAAACGCAGCGGCGAACGGGAGGCGGGGGTACGGCATCGCGGTTCCTGCCAAAGGTGACTGTTTTACTCGGATATCGACTCGCCTCCCGGATGGGAAGGGGCGGCCGTTCACAAGCCGGTGTTCAGTAGTCGCGCTCGAAGAACAGGCCGAGCGTGGTGTTGCCGTCGGAGGCGACCGAGGCGCGGCCGGTCAGGTTGTCGCTGACGTCGAGGTTGATCTCGGCGCGGCTGATGCCCTCGGTGTCGGTCTGCACGTCGAAATAGATGTTGCTCTCGAGGTACATGCCGGCGCGCACCGCGGTCGAGCCGTCGTCCTGGGTGATGATGTCGAGGTCGTCGAGCCCGGTGGCGCCGCGGATCTGGCTGAGGATGCCGGGGCCGCTGCCGCCGCCGGCGAGCTCGGCCGCGGCGCCGGCGAGCTGGGCGAGCTGGAAGGCCGAGAGGTTCTGGGTGGTGCGAGTTGAAGAGCACCCGCGCCAGCACCTCGTCCTGCGGCAGCTGCGGCTCGGAGGAGAAGGTGATCTGCGGCGCGGAGACCCGGCCGTCCACGGTGACGATCGCGGTGACGTCGCCGGAGGTGGTGCGGGCGACGAAATGGATCTGCGGGTCGAGGTTGCCGACGAGCTGCAGCGAGCCTTCGTCGAACTCGATGCGCTGGCCGAGCACCACCAGCCGGCCGCGGCGCAGGTCGAACTGGCCGACCGGCTGGATGTCGGTGGTGGTGCCCTGCACCCTGAGCTCGCCGCCGAGCTCGACGTCGAGGCCGCGGCCGCGCACGAAGATCTGGCTGGGCGCGCGGATCCGCACGTCGAGGCCGATGCCGGCGCGGTCGCTCGGGCCGCGGGCGGTGGTCTCGCCGACCCGGGCGCGGGCCAGCGTCTGCGAGCACGCCGGCGGAGGGATCGACGTGGTCGATCTGGTTCAGCGCCTGCCTCGACGTTGGCGCCGAGGCCTTCGGCGATCGAGAATCTCGGTGCGGCCGAGGTCGATCTCGCCCGAGAGCATGCCGCCGCCGCCGACCAGCGGGCCGCGCATCGCCAGCTCGCCGTCGAGGCGGGTGCTGACGAAGACGCCGTCGGTGTAGCGCACGTTGTTGAGCCGGGCGGTGAGATCGGCCGGGTAGCCGGGCGCCAGCGTCACCCGGCCCTCGGCGGTGATGTTGCCGCCGGTGGCCACCTCGGCGCGGAAGCTGTGCAGGATCGCGGCGTTGCCTTCGAGGCCGGCGTCGAGGCTGATGTCGGGAGGCGGATGTTGGTCTGGGGGTCGAAGAGCGTGCCGCCGTGCGAGCGTGACGGTGCCGCCGAGCTGGGGCGCGGCGAGCGAGCCGCGGGCGGTGGCGGTGACGCGCAGCGTGCCGGTGGCCTGGGCGGAGCGGGCGGCGAAGACGGTGTCGGCGATGCGCCAGCGGCAGGCTGCCCGAGACGCGGGCGTCGAGGCCGGGGCCGGCGAAGGGGATGCGGCCGGAGCCCTGCAGGTCGAGGCCGCCGGCGCCGGTGACCCGGGCGGCGCTGAGATCGAGGGCGCGGCCGCGGTAGCTGCCGGCGGCGGTGGCGGCGAGCGGCGGCACGCCGTTCTCGCCGAGGACGGTGGCGGCGATGCCCTCGCCGCGGAGGTCGAAGCTGACCGCGGGGTCGGCGAGCGGGCCGGTGGCGTGGCCGGTGCCGGTGACGCGTGCCGCGCAGGCCGCGGTTGCCGGCGATGCGGTCGATCAGCGCCAGCGGGAAGGCCTGGAGGTCGATCGCGAGGTCGAGATCGCCGGCGCCGAGCGGTGCCGAGCCCTGCGACCCTGGCGGCGAGGCCGGCGCCGGAGCCGACGCTGGCGGTGAGGTTCAGCCGGCCGCCGCGGTCTGGCCGGTGGCGTCGAGCTCGACCGGCGGCAGGCCGGCGCTGCGGGTGATCGCCGAGGCGATGCCGGCGGCCTTGAGGTCGAAGCGCACGTCGGGGGTGGCGCGCGGGCCGGTGACGCGCGCGGTGCCGTTGACGGTGCCGGCGAGGCCGAGGTCGGGGCGGATGGCGTTGGCGAGCGCCAGCGGCAGGTTGCGGATGGCGAGGTCGAGATCGAAGCGCTCGTCCATCCGGCCCTGGGCGGTCAGGTTGCCGCCGCCGCCGAAGTCGAGGCCGAGCGGCGTCAGCTCGACCGCGCCGCCGCGGATGGTCACGGTCGCCGGCGCGGTCAGCGTCGCGGCGACCCCCTGCTGGCGCAGGCGCAGCGTGCTCGAGCGTCACCGCGAAGCCGTCGTCGAGCCGGTCGAGCTCGCCCGAGAGGTCGGCGAGCGTGCCGATGGCGAGCCGGGCGTCGGCGGAGAAGCGCATCCGCCGCGGGTCGATCGGGGCGCGCGGTGGCGTTGAGGCGTCGAACCTCGATGCCGGCGAGCGCGAGGTCGCTGGCGGTGAGCGTCGCCGTCGATCAGCGGCAGGCCGAGCGCGTCGTTGATCCGTGGCCTTGGCGTCGAGCTGGCCGATGCGGTTGGGGCCCATCGCGAGGTTCATCGCGCCGACGACGAGGGTGGCGCCCTGGCCGACCTCGGCCGGCGGCGAGCGGGATGTCGGCGTCGATGGCGCCGGTGGCCTCGACCAGCGCCAGCGCGGCGAGCGGCGCGATGTCGGGCGCGTGCAGCGTCAGGCGGCCGTCGATCGGGGCGCTGCCGTCCTTGGTCAGATCGCCGCTCAGCCGGTTCGGGCCGACCACCAGCTCGAGGCCGGAGATCGAGCGGCTGGCGCCGACCGAGGCGACGTCGCCGGCGAGGCTGAGGACCAGCCCGTCGAGGCCGCCGCCGCCGCTGAGGCGCGCCGGTGACGTCGGCGCCGTCGACCTGGCCGTCGAAGCCGATGCGGGCGTTGGTGAGGTTGCGGCCCATCAGCTCGCCTTGCGGGATGGCTGCCGCGACGGAGACGGTGATCGGCTGGCCGTTGCCGCTGGCGTGGCCGGTGGCGGTCAGCGGCACCGCGGAGGCGGGGATCGACGAGGTGCGAGATCGGCGAGGCTGGCGTCGAAGCCGATGTCGGTCGCCTTGCTCGAGATCTGGCCGTCGGAGGCGAAGCTGAGCTGGGGGTTGGCGATCCTGAGATCCTCGGTGCGGACGCCGGTCTCGTCGCGGACCGCGCGGCCCGAGACCCGGGTCTCGCCGGCGAGGAGCGGGTCGAGCCGCGGCTCGCCGAGCACGAGGTCGGTGGCGCCGCCGTCGAAGGTGAGATCGAAGCCGCCGCTGAGCGGGGTGACGCTGCCGTTGGCGCGCAGGTTGACCGCGCCGCCCAGCGGCCGGTCGGCGATGCCGGCGAAGATCGCGAGGTCGGCGATCCGCACCGCGTTGCGGCCGGTGTAGACCAGATCCTCGAACTGGCCGGCGGAGAAGATCGAGAGGCCGTTGCCGCTGAGCTGGAGCTGGTGGACCGTCGCCGGGCCGCCGGGCGGCAGCGTCGCGTCGGCGAAGAGATCGATGCGGGTGCCGAGCGCGCGGGCCACCTCCGGGTCGGCGGCCCAGACGCCGGTGGCGAGGCCCTCGACGTTGACGGTGACGTTGCGCGTCGCCGGGTCGTCGAGGTGCTGCGCGAGGCCGCCGAGCCGCAGCGTCACGTCCTCCATCTCGATGTCGGCGGACCTGAGCCGGTCGAGCACCACGAAGCCGTCCCAGCGGGTGGCGTTGCCGAAGTCGAGGTGGAGCTCGGCCGAGCGCAGGCTGGTGCGCCCGCCCGGCACCGGCAGGATGATCGCCGGCCCGGCCGGGTCGCCGAGCGATCCGGTCAGCGTCAGATCGCGCAGGAAGCTGTCGGCGCCGGTCTCGAGGCTGCCCTTCAGGTTCAGCGCGGCGCCGGCGACGCTGAGGGCGTCGATGCGCAGGCCGCCGGCGGATTTCTTGACGCCCGCGACCTTGACCGTGCTCTGGCCGGCGAAGAAGTCGCGGAACTGGGCCGGGATCAGCGGCGAGAGGCCGCCGGAGAAATCGACGTCGAAACCGAGGCCGTCGTCGCGGGCGCGGAGCGCCACGACGCCCTGGGCGATGCGGTCGCCGGCCGGCGTCGAGGCTGAAGTTCACGTCCACCTGGTCGAGCGGGCCGGAGCCGTTGACCCGGAGGTCGATCGCCGGCGCGCCTTCGATCTTGAGCAGCGTGGCCACCACGCCGCCCTGCGGCTCCTGCAGCGCCACGTCGATGCCGAGCTGGCGGGTGGCGTTGGAGAAGGAGGCCTTGACCGCGAGCGCGCCCCCCGGCGCGTCGAGGCGCTTGACGTCGAGCGTGGTGTCGAGCGCGCCGCCGGCGAGGTTTAGGGCGCCGGTGGCCGAGAGGTCGGCGGCCTGGCCGAACACCGGCTCGGCGAAGGTGACGTGGTCGAGCTGGAGCTTGGCGAGGTTGATCGAGACCGGCAGCTCGGGCAGGGCGAAGGGCCTGGTCTCGGCCTGGGGCAGGGCGCGGGTCGGCGGCGGGGTCTCGGCGCGGCGCAGCCAGTCGATGCGCTCGGCGTGCAAGAGGTTGACCGAGACCCGGCCGCGCAGGAGCGCGAGCCGGTTCCAGTCGAACTCGACGTTGTCGATGCGAAGCCAGGGGCCCTTGGCGTCGGAGATGGTGATGCGCTGGATGCGCGCCCGGGAGGAGAGCGCGCCGGAGACGCCGCTGAGCTGGATTTGCCGGCCGGGGGCCGAGAGCCGGTTCTGCAGCATGTTGATCAGAAAGCCGTTGTCGCTGGGGGTGCCGGCGTCCTGGGCCACCGCGGCGATCGCCACGAGCACGATGACGGCCCAGCGCTGCCAGGATGCGTCTCAAAACGCCTGCCCGATGCCGATGTAGAGCGCCACCGGCGAATCCTCCGGGCGCGGGTTGACCGGGGTGGCGAGGTCGGCGCGCAGGACGCCGATGCTGGTGAAGTAGCGCACGCCGAGGCCGACGCCGGTGCGGAAGTCGTTGTCGCCGCGAGAAGGTCGGCGTCCTGGGTGACGAGGCCGCTGTCGACGAAGCCGACGCCGCCCCAGCTCGGGTTGATCCGGTAGCGCAGCTCGCCCGAGACCTCGACCAGCCCCTTGCCGCCGACCACGAACGGGTCCTCGCCGGGGACGCGCGAGGCTCTCGACGCCGATCGAGCGGTAGGCGTAGCCGCGGATCGAGCCGCCGCCGCCGGCGAAGAACAGCAGATCCGGCGGGCTTTCGCTCGATCGGCGGTGCCGACGTAGCTGCCGACCTTGGCGCGGCCGGCGAGCACGACTTTGTCCTGCTGGCCGAAGCCGTGGTAGGTGCGGCCTTCCAGCGTGCCGCGCACCGCGACGTTGCCGAACTCCGCCTCGTAGAACGGGTTGACCTCGGCGGCGAGATAGTAGCCGCGGGTGGCGTCGAGCGGCACGTCGCGGCGATCGTAGGCGCCGCGGCCGACCACGCCGAAGATGGTGAAGTGCCGGACGCCGAAGCCGTCCACGTAGCGGGAGCGCGAGGCGTTGGCGAGGATCTCGCCGGTCAGGTGGTCGCCGAACAGCTGCGATGATGCCGGCGCTCGCGGTGACCGAGCGCTCCTGGTAGGTGTCGAAGTTCACCCGCTGGCCGATCAGCGAGGTGATGAAATCGGTGTCCGGCGTCCAGACCCCGGGCTTGGTGAAGGTCACGCCGAGGTTGTAGTCGAAGTCGTCGGGATTGAGCGAGCCGCCGAGGCCGTCGACGCCGGCGTCGAAGCGCAGGCGTTCGGCGCGGCCGAAGAGGTTGCGGTGCGCCCAGTAGGCGGCGATGCCGACGCCGTCGATGGTCGAGACGGTGCCGCCGAAGCCGATGGTGCGCGGCTTGCGGTCCTCGACGCGCACGGTCATCGGCAGGCTGCCGTCGGGCAGGATCTCGCCGGCCTCCTCGAAGCGGATCGAGTTGAAGACGCCGAGCCGGTTCAGCCGCTGCTGGCCGGCGTCGATGTCGGCGGGATCGAAGCGCTTGCCTTGCGGCAGGTCGGCCATGAAGGCGATGAAGCCGGGATCGACCCGCCGGCTGCCGGTGACGGTGGTCGGGCCGTAGCGCGCCGCGCGGCCGGGGTCGAGCGTCAGGCTGACGTCGAGCCGGCTGGTGGGATGATCGGCGATGACGTCGCGGCCGGTCTCCGCCGCCTTGGCATAGGAGAGATCCCGCCAGCGCTCGATCGAGAGGGCGGAGGCCTGGTTGATCACCCCCGAGCGCGCCGGCTCGCCGGTCTGAAAGCCGATCGAGGCGAGGCTGTCGGCGCGGGGGTCGGGATCGGGCTTGGGCGCATTGACGATGCGGGTGGCGCCGAACAGGAACTGCGGTCCGGCGACGACGCTGATCACCACCGGGACGTTCTGGGGAAACTCGACGCCGATCTGGACGTCGGAGACCTCCTGGCCGGCGGCGCGGATGCTGATCTCCGGGCCGTAGTAGCCGGCGGCATAGAGCGCGACCAGGAGGCGGCGGTAGTCGCCGCGGGCCTTGGAGAGCAACCCGGCGTTGCCGGAGGCCGGCGCCTCGCGGTCGCTCCAGAGCGAGGAGGCGGACTGGAGCCGGCGTTCGAGGTCGTCCTCGCCGCCCGAGACCTTGAGCTGGACGGTGTAATGCAGCGGGTCGATGACCGCGAAGGCGTCCCGGTCGTCGCGCGCGCCCCAGAGGTGGATGCCGAACAGGCTGAAGGCGTCGGCCGGCGCCGCGCCGAGCAGCGCCGAGCAGAACGCCAAGCCGATCAGTATGCCTCGATGCGGCGGGGCCTGCATGATCCCGTCTGCCTGCCTCTTTTTGTTAACAAAACCCTAACCTATTCACGACGCGCAGCAAGCGAGGCTGTTCCTAGCGTAGGAAATTTCCCGCCGAAGCATGCAGCGCGGCCACGGTTTACGCCCACGGTTTACGCCCCCCGGTTTACGCCCCCGGTTTTTGCGCCTCGGTGCAGCCGAGGGCTGGACGCCGGCCCGAGCGATCGACTAAGCGAAGGCATGGACGTCAGAGCGACCGCGCTGCCCGAGGTGAAGGTGCTGACCCCGCGCCGTTTCGGCGACGCGCGCGGCTATTTCTGCGAGACCTGGAACGCGGCGCGGATGGCGGAGGCCGGGCTCGATCTCGGCTTCGTGCAGGACAACGAGAGCCTGTCGGCGCAGCAAGGCACGCTGCGCGGGCTGCACTATCAGGCGCCGCCGTTCGCGCAGAGCAAGCTGGTGCGGGTGGTGCGCGGGGCGATCCTCGACGTGGCGGTGGACGCGCGGCGCGGCTCGCCCGACTACGGGAGATGGATCGCCGAGGAGATCTCGGCGGAGAACGGCGTGCAGATCCTGGTGCCGCGCGGCTTCCTGCACGGGTTCCTCACGTTGACGCCCGACACGCAGGTCATCTACAAGGTCGACAACCCTTACGACGCCGCCAGCGACGGCGGGGTGCTGTGGAGCGATCCCGAGCTCGGCATCGCCTGGGGGGTCGGGCCGGACGGCGTGACGCTCTCGGACAAGGACCGCCGCCTGCCGCTGTTCCGCGACTGGACGTCGCCCTTCGAGTACGGAGTGAGTGCATGAGGCTTCTGGTGACGGGCGGGGCGGGCTTCATCGGCTCGGCGGTGGTGCGGCAGGCGATCGCCGACGGGCACGAGGTGATCAACCTCGACGCGCTGACCTATGCGGCGAACCTGCCGAACTGCGCCAGCGTCGAGACCAGCAACCGCTACGCCTTCGAGCAAGCGGATATCCGCGACCGGGCCGCGCTCGACCGGATTTTCGCGACGCACCAGCCGGACGCGGTGATGCACCTCGCGGCGGAGAGCCATGTCGATCGCTCGATCGACGGGCCGGCGACCTTCATCGACACCAACATCGCCGGCACCTGCACGTTGCTCGAGGCGGCGCGGGCCTATTGGGGCGGGACGCGGGATTTCCGCTTCCATCACGTCTCGACCGACGAGGTGTTCGGCACGCTGGGCGACGACCGGGCAGTTCACCGAGACCACGCCCTATGCGCCGAACTCGCCCTATTCGGCGTCGAAGGCGGCGAGCGATCATCTGGTGCGGGCCTGGGGCGAGACCTACGGGCTGCCGGTGGTGCTGTCGAACTGCTCGAACAACTACGGACCGTTCCACTTCCCCGAGAAGCTGATCCCGGTGGTGATCCTGAACGCGCTGCACGGGCGGGCGATCCCGGTCTATGGCAAGGGCGAGAACGTGCGCGACTGGCTCTATGTCGAGGACCATGCGACGGCGCTCCTGGCGGTGGCCGCGCGCGGGCGGGTCGGCGAGAGCTACAATATCGGCGGCAACGCCGAGGCGAGGAACATCGACATCGTCGAGCGGATCTGCGCGCTGATGGACGAGATGGCGCCGGAGGGCGCGCCGCATGCGCGACTGATCGGCTTCGTCACCGATCGGCCGGGGCATGATTTCCGCTATGCCATCGATGCCAGCAAGATCCGCGACGAGCTCGGCTGGACGCCGTCGGTGACGCTCGACGAGGGGCTGCGGCGGACGGTGCGCTGGTATCTCGACAACCGCGACTGGTGGCAGTCGATCCAGGCCCGCGGCCACAAGCTGGAGCGGCTGGGCCTGAAGCAGGCCAGCGCCTGATGCGGGCGCTGGTTTTCGGCGAGACCGGGCAGGTCGCCCGCGAGCTCGGCCGCACCGCGCCGGGGCGGGGGATCGAGGCGGTGCTGCTGGGCCGGGAGGCGGCGGATCTCGCCGATCCCGAGGCCTGCGCCGCGGGCGGTGCGGGACAGCGGCGGCGGACATCGTGGTCAATGCCGCGGCCTATACCGCCGTCGACCGGGCGGAGGACGAGGCGGGGCTCGCCTTCACGGTGAACGCGGCGGCGCCGGGGGCGATGGCGGAAGCGGCGGCGATGAAGGGCGTGCCGTTCCTGCATATCTCGACCGACTATGTCTTCGACGGCGCGGCGGGCCAGCGCGTGGCGCGAGGACGATCCGACCGGGCCGCTCGGCGCCTATGGTGCGAGCAAGCTCGCGGGCGAGCACGCGGTGGCGGCGGCGGGGGCCGATCATGTGATCCTGCGCACCGCCTGGGTTTTTTCCAGCCACGGCAACAACTTCGTCAAGACCATGCTCAGGGTCGGGCGCGGCAAGCCGGAGATGCGGGTGGTCGGCGACCAGGAGGGCGGGCCGACGGCGGCGCGCGACATCGCCGCGGCGCTCTGGACGATCGCCGAGGCCTGGGGCGCCGGGCAAGGGCGTGCCGGGGATCTTCCACTACGCCGGAGCGCCGGCGACGACCTGGGCCGGGTTCGCCGAGGCGATCTTCGCGCGGAGCGGCTGGGATGCGCGGCCGAAGGTGGTGGCGATCGGCACCGCGGACTGGCCGACCAGGGCGATGCGGCCGGCGAATTCGGTGCTCGACTGCGGCAAGATCAGGGAGAGTTACGGCATCGAACAGCCGGACTGGCGGAAGGCGCTCGACGCGGTGGTGGAAGAACTGAGCGAGGTGAGCTCGTGAGCGGGTCGCGCAAGGGCATCATCCTCGCCGGCGGCTCGGGGACGCGGCTCTATCCGATCACGCATTCGCTGTCGAAGCAGCTGCTGCCGCTCTACGACAAGCCGATGATCTACTATCCCTTGTCGGTGCTGATGCTGGCGGGGCTGCGCGAGATCGTCGTGATCACCACGCCGGAGGACCAGGACCAGTTCCGCCGGCTCTTGAAGGACGGCGCGCAGTGGGGGATGCGGCTCGAGTATGTGGCGCAGCCGAAGCCCGAGGGGCTGGCGCAGGCGTATCTGCTGGCCGAGGCCTTCCTCGACGGCAGCCCGTCGACGATGGTCCTGGGCGACAACATCTTCTTCGGGCATGCGCTGCCGGAGATGCTGCAGCGGGCCGGGGCGCGCACCGAAGGCGGCACGGTCTTCGGCTATCAGGTGGCCGATCCCGATCGCTATGGCGTCGTCGCCTTCGACCATGACGGGCGGGTGGTGTCGATCGAGGAGAAGCCGTTGAAGCCGCAGTCGAATTTCGCGGTGACTGGCATCTATGTGCTCGACGGCAGCGCGGCGGAGCGGGCGCATGGCGTGAAGCCGAGCCCGCGGGGCGAGCTGGAGATCACCGAGCTGTTGAATTCCTATCTGGCGGACGGCCTGCTCAGCGTCGAGCGGATGGGGCGCGGGTTCGCCTGGCTCGACACCGGGACCCATGCCAGCCTGCTCGATGCCGGGAACTTCGTGCGCACGATCGAGGAGCGGCAGAACGTCAAGATCGGCTGTCCGGAGGAGATCGCGTTCGCGGAGGGTTGGATCGACGAGGCCGAACTCAGGGCGCTGGCGGAGCCGTATCTGAAGACGGAGTACGGGCGGTACCTGGTGCGGGTGGCGGATGAGGGCAAGCTTTTGGGATGACGGGTTAATCCGGATTTCGCGGCGTCTGGAAGCCGTCTTGAAACCGTCTTGAAAGCGTATTGAGAGAAATTTAGTCGGGATTTGATGGTTAATATCGATGCCGGTTGTTCGCCGCGTTTCGAGCGCGACGCGCCGGCGATCGCTCGCCCCGGACCGAAAAGGCGAGGCTCCTGTGGAGCCTCGCCCGGTCCGTCGCCCGGAGCCAGGCGGAGGGCGAGAGGGGCGCGCCTTGGACCGACGCTCGCAATCGGGGCGCGCCCGCCCCGGTGGGCGCGGAATCGCGCCCGCCCTTGGGGGGGCGGGCGCGGCCCGATTTGTCGACGGACAAATCGGGCGGGCTCTTGGAGAGCGCGCAGAGTCAACGCGAAGAGAGCGAAGCGATCTCCCGGATCCCGTACAACACCTGGCATGGGCGGCCGGATCTGTCGGCTTTCGGTCGCGGCCGGCTTAGCCTAGGCTCGGCACACCTCGCGCATCTCGACCGGACCCCTCATGAACCTTCTGTTGGTCGCCGACCTGCACTATGCGCTGAAGCAGTTCGACTGGATCCTGTCGGTGGCCGCGGACCATGACGCCGTGGTGATCGCCGGCGACCTCTTGGAGGTCGCCTCGGTGGTGCCGCAGGACGCCCAGATCGTCGTGGTCACCGAGTATCTGCGCCGGCTGTCGGAGATCACCCAGGTCTTCGTCTGCTCCGGCAATCACGATCTGGACGTCGAGGGGCCGGGGGGCGAGCGGATCGCCGGCTGGCTGGCCGGGCTCGGGGTCGCGGCCGTGGTCCGCGACGGCCAGGCCGTCGTCATCGGAGAGACGCTGTTTTCGTGCTTTCCCTGGTGGGAGGGTGCGGAGACCCGCGACGGCGATCGCGGCGCAGATGGCGCGGGATGCCGCCCGGCGCAGCGGGAGCGTGGATCTGGGTCTGATCCATCACGCGCCGCCGCGCGACAGCCCGGTGAGCTGGGGCGGGAAGCCGGTCCTACGGGGACCAGGAGCTGAGCGACTGGATCGCGGAGTTCTCCCCGACGCTGGTGCTGTCGGGCCACGTGCATCAGGCGCCGTTCGTCGTCCGGCGGCCGATGGGTGGACCGGATCGGCGACACCTGGGTGTTCAACATGGGCCAGCAGATCGGCGAGGCGCCGACCCACGTCATCATCGACACCGAGGCCGGCGGCGCCGCCTGGTTCTCGCTGGCGGGGACCGGGAGCGGATCGGGCTGCGCGACGAGGGAGCCGCGCCGGAACGGATCACCGATCTGCCGGACTGGCTCAGAGCCGCGGATCGGAGCCTGTCCTAGGCGGCGGGGCCGGTCGATGCCTGGCGCTGCATCAGGGTGTCGAGGATGCGGTCCATCATCGCGAAATGGTTCTTCTGGTCGGCGAACTGGGTCTTGACGTCGGCGAGATAGGCGGTGGCGGCATGGAGCCGCCGGGCGAGGATGCGGGCAGTGTGCAGCGCCATCGCCGGGTTCGACGGCGATGAACTCCGCCGCGTCCTCCGAGAGATGGGCGCGGACCGGGCCGGCCGCCCGGACGCTGGCGCTGTAGGGCAGGCCGAGGAGCGCCGACATCTCGCCGAAGACCGCGCCGGGATCGGAGATCCGCGCCACCTCGGTCTCGCCTTTCAGCACGACGACCTCGCCGGAGATCAGCACGAAGAGCTTGCCGGCGGGATCGCCCTCCGCGATCAGGCAGGTCGCCGTGGGCGAAATGCGCTTCGGGCAGGCCGGCGCAGGCGTCGAGGATGTCTTGCATCGGGGCCTCGGCCGAGGGGTCGTGCCAGAGCAGTCTGCACGGAAAATGATGCGGTGCAAAGCGGTGAGAGGGCATCGTCGGAACCGCAGCGCGGTTTGGCGCTGCGGCTGAACGCCCCCCTTGTCTTCAGGAAATGTCGATCTGCCGGGTGATCTGGCCGTTGCTCTCCCAGTAGGTGTGCTTCTTGGCGATCCAGGGGTCGTCCATGGCCGGTTGGACCTGCCCCGACGCATCGGTGGCGCGGGAGGTGACCGTGTGCTCGCCCGGCGCGGGGGTCGGCCAATCGATCGACCAGACCTTCCAGGCGTATTCTGCCTCCTCGGTATGGTCGATCGTCGCCGGCCGCCAGGGTCCGTCGTCGATCTTCACCTCCACCTTCTCGATCGGCGCGCCCCAGGCGACCCCCTCGATGCAGTAACCGTCGTCGTTCTTGGTCACCCGCGACGGCGCCGACTTCAGCCGGGTGCGGCCAACAGAGGTTTCGGCCCAGACCGTCTCGCCGTCGTGCTCCTCCTCGCGAATGGTGACATAGTCGCGGGCCATGAGCAGGCTCGCGAAGCGCCGGTCGCGGATCTCGATGCGCTTGAGCCACTTGACGTTGGCGATGCCGTACCAGCCGGGCGCGATCAGCCGCAGCGGGGAGCCATGCGATGCCGGCAAGGCTTCGCCGTTCATTTCGTAGCAGAGGATGTTGTCGGGGCTCATCGCGTCGGCGAGCGACATGCTGCGCGCGAAATTCTGGTGCATCTTCACGTCGCGGATAGCGTCGTGAAGCTCGATGTCGCCGGCGTCGGTGCCCCAGAACACGACCTCGATGCCGCTTTCCTTGACTCCGGCCTCTTCGAGAAGGCCGGCGAGCGGCGTGCCGGCCCAGGCGGCGTTGCCGACGGCGCCGACGAAATCGGGGAAGCCGTGATTGCCGGAGCACTCCAGGGTAAAGAAGGTCTCCTGCCGGGGCCGCGCCTTGAGATCCGCGAGCGACAGGCTCAGGGGCGTGTCGACCAGCCCGTCGATCTCGAGCTTCCAGGTCGCCGCGTCGATGACCGGCCGATCGAAATGCGAGACGGCGAAAAACTTGTGGTTCGGCGTCACCCAGCTATCGAGATCCTCCCATACCAGCTGGGTGTCGCAACACGAGTCGCCACCGGGAGGCGGCTGGTCGAGCCAGGGGATGACGACCTCGCCCGGCCGGGTCGGGAAGGCATTGGCAAATCTGGCGGATTGCAGCACGGCCAGTGCAGCGAGCGCGGCACTGCCTTGTACGATCACGTCCCTTCGGTGAAGATCAAGCACGATTACATCACCTCCCTGAGCTGAGATTCTTGGAATTAGCTCTTGAACTGGGACGGGTAATGTAACCTCACGTCCCGGTCGAAAAATAGCACGTAGTTGTATTAGCGACAATCTCGAATTCAAGGCCTGTAGGGAGCGCGTGATCTGTCCGGGCCAGGTTGCGGCTGACGTGACCGCCCTAATCACCGGCCAGCGAGGTGACGGCGGCGAGGGTCGCCGCGGTGAGGGCGATCACGCCGATCAGCGGCAGCGAGGCGAGCGGCAGGCCGGCGGCGATCGCCCAGGCGCCGAGGCTGGCGCCGAGGGCGATGCCGATGTTGAAGACCGAGGACATCAGCGTGGAGGCGAGCTCGGGCGCGCGCAGGGCGCCGGCGAGCACCCGGTGCTGTGCGGCGAGCGAGGCGACGCTGCCGACGGTGCTGGCGATCGCCATCGCGGCGATGCCGATCGCCGCCGACCGCGGCATCGCCAGCCACACCACCGCGGTCGCCAGCGCGCCGAGCCCGTAGCCGGCAACGAGGCTGCGGCCGGGACTGAGGTCGGTGAGCCAGCCGCCGGCGAACATGCCGACAGCACCGGCCACGCCGATGGTCAGGAGCACCGCCGGCAGCCGGTCCGGGCCGATGTCCGCGACCTCGGCGAGGTAGGGCGCGACGAAGGAGATCAGGCCGAAGAAGGCGGTCATCTGCAAGACGATCATGCCGTAGGCGGTCAGCACCTTGCGGTTGGCCAGCGTCCGGACCTGGGCGCGGAGCGGCGCGGGCTCGCGCGCCACGGTGGCGGGCGGGACGAAGGCGGCGATCGCCAGCGTGGCGACCAGGGTGAAGGCGGCGATCATCACGAAGGTCGCCCGCCAGCCGAAGGCGTTGCCGATCGCGGTGCCGAGCGGCACGCCGACGATATTGGCCACGCCGATGCCGCCGACCACGACCGAGAGCGCGAAGCCGCGGCGCTCCGGCGGCACGCTGGCGGTGGCGAGCACGATCGCGAAGCCGAAAAAGCAGCCGTGCGCCGCCGCGGCGAGCATGCGGCCGGCCATCAGCGTCGCGAAGCCCGGGGCGATCGCGCAGAGCAGGTGCGCGACGAGGAAGATGCCGAGGACGACGATGATGCCGCGCTTGTGCGGCAGCCGGCCGGCGAGCGACATCATTGCCGGGCCGCCGATGGCGACGCCGATGGCGTAGCCGGAGATCAGCAGGCCCGCCTCGGGGATCGATGACCCCGAGATCGGTGGCGATCGCCGGCAGCAGGCCCGCGACCACCAGCTCGGTGGTGCCGATGCAGAAGGCGCCGAGGAGCAGGCAGACGAGCGGCAGGACCATCGCGGCTCCGGGGCTGCCGTCAGCAGGGGAGGCCGCGGGGTGCGCGGCCTGCCGGGATGCGCGATCAGGCGCGGATCAGGCCCATGTTCTCGAGCTTCAGGATCACCTGCTGGGCGGAATAGTCGATCTCGTTGCCTTCGGTCTCGAGGCGGACCTCGGGGTTCTTCGGCGCCTCGTAGGGGTCGGAGATGCCGGTGAACTCCTTGATCTTGCCTTCGCGGGCCAGCTTGTAGAGGCCCTTGCGGTCGCGCCGCTCGCATTCCTCGAGCGAGGTGGCGACATGCACCTCGAGGAAGGCGCCGTAGGTCTCGATCATCTCGCGGACGACGGCGCGGGTCTTCTCGTAGGGCGCGATCGGGGCGCAGATGGCGATGCCGCCGTTCTTGGTGATCTCCGAGGCGACGTAGCCGATGCGCTGGATGTTGATGTCGCGGTGCTCCTTGGAGAAGCCGAGCTCGGAGGAGAGGTGCTTGCGCACCACGTCGCCGTCGAGGAGCGTCACCGGGCGGCCGCCGAGCTCCATCAGCTTGGTCATCAGCGCGTTGGCGATCGTCGACTTGCCCGAGCCGGAGAGGCCGGTGAAGAAGACGGTGAAGCCCTGGGCGGCGCGCGGCGGCTTGGACTTGCGCAGCTCCTCGACCACGGCCGGGAAGGAGAACCAGTCGGGGATCTCCAGCCCCTCCTGCAGCCGGCGGCGCAGCTCGGTGCCGGAGATGTCGAGGATGGTCTGGCCCTCCTCGACCTCGTCGCGCGGCTCGTACTGCGCCTTCTCCTGGACGTAGACCATCTGCTTGAAGTCGACCATCTCGACGCCGATCTCGTCCTGGTGCTTGGCGAAGAGCTCCTGCGCCTCGTAGGGGCCGTAGAAGGGCTTGCCCTGGCTGTCCTTGCCCGGGCCGGCGTGGTCGCGGCCGACGATCATGTGGGTGCAGCCGTGGTTGCGCCGGATGATGCCGTGCCAGACCGCCTCGCGCGGGCCGCCCATCCGCATCGCGAGGTTGAGGAGCGACAGCGTGGTGGTCGCGGCCGGATACTGGTCGAGCACCGCCTCGTAGCAGCGCACCCGGGTGAAGTGGTCGATGTCGCCGGGCTTGGTCATGCCGACCGACGGGTGGATCAGCAGGTTCGCCTGCGCCTCGCGGGCGGCGCGGAAGGTCAGCTCCTGGTGCGCGCGGTGCAGCGGGTTGCGGGTCTGGAAGGCGACGATGCGCCGCCAGCCGAGCTTGCGGAAGTAGGTGCGGAGCTCGTTCGGGGTGTTGCGCCGGCCGCGGAAGTCGTAGTGCACCGGCTGCTGGATGCCGGTGATCGGGCCGCCGAGATAGACCGGGCCGGCGCGGTTGTGCAGGTAGTTGACCGCCGGGTGCGCGATGTCGTCGGTGCCGAACACGCCCTTGGCCTCGACCGACTTGTCCGGGGTCCACTTGTCGGTGACCGACATGATCGCGAGGATGACGCCCTCCTGGTCGCGGAGCGCGATGTCCTGGCCGGTCTCGATCTTGCCGGCGAAGGCCTCGGAGACGTCGAGGTTGATCGGCATCGGCCAGAGCGCGCCGTCGGCGAGGCGCATGTTCTTGACGACGCCGTCGTAGTCGGCCTCGGTGAGGAAGCCCTTCAGCGGGTAGAAGCCGCCGTTCATCAGGAGCTCGAGGTCGCAGATCTGGCGCTGCGTCAGGTCCCAGGACGGAAGGTCGGCCGCTTCGAGCTTCAGCTTCGCCGCGCTGTCGTAGGAAACATAGAGCTCGGGGATCGGCACGAGATTGGAAGACGTCATTTTCTGAGGAACCCTCACCACTGATTCGACTCCCCGGCGTGTTAGCAGCCGCCCGGCTGAGGGTCAAAGCGCCGGGGCGGGAAAACGACAGGTTTTAACGCCGCAGGGCAACAGGGACGCAGGTGTGTCATATTATCGTTAATTTTGCGCGGAATCCGCGGTCTCGGACCGCGCGGGAGGCGCCGCGGGCGCGGCGGCTTGCCGGCGCGGCGGGCGGCGCGGTAAGAGCGCGGGGCATGCTCGACGCGAACGAGATCCATCCGCTGTTTCACGGCGCCCCGGCCGGGACCGAGTTCCGCAAGCTGCGCAAGCGGATCGTGCGGCTGACCCGCGAGGCGATCGAGACCTACGGCATGGTGAAGCCGGGGGCGCGGTGGCTGGTGTGCCTCTCGGGCGGCAAGGACAGCTATACGCTGCTCGCGGCGCTGACCGAGCTGAAATGGCGCGGGGTGCTGCCGGTGGAGCTGCTCGCCTGCAACCTCGACCAGGGGCAGCCGGGGTTTCCGGCGACGGTGTTGCCGGAGTTCCTGAGCGCGGATGGGGGTGCCGCACCGGATCGAGTATCGCGATACCTATTCGGTGGTGGTGGACAAGGTGCCGGCGGCGCGGACCTACTGCGCGCTCTGCTCGCGGCTCCGGCGGGGGCATCTCTATCGGATCGCGCGGGAGGAAGGGTGCTCGGCGGTGGTGCTCGGGCATCATCAGGGCGATATCGTCGAGACGTTCTTGCTCAACCTCTTCTTCGGCGGCAAGCTCGCGGCGATGCCGCCGAAGCTGCTGAACGACGAGGGAGATGTCTATGTTCTCAGGCCGTTAGCGCATGTGGCGGAGGCGGACTGCGAGCGGTTCGCAAAGGGAATGGGCTATCCGATCATCCCGTGCGACCTCTGCGGCAGCCAGGACGGGCTGCAGCGCCAGCAGGTCAAGCGGATGCTCGACGAGTGGGAGAGAACGAGCCCGGGGCGGCGGCAGATCCTGTTCCGGGCGCTGACCCAGGCGAGCCCGAGCCATCTGCTCGACCCGGCGCTGTTCGATTTCAAGGGGCTGTGAGGCGGCCTCAAGAGTTCGAAATCGCCCGGTTTTTGGCTTATACATCCTATGCACATTCCATGCACAACGCAGGTGCATGATTTGCAGGATTGCGGCTAAAGTTCGCGTCGAATGCGTCGGACAGGCGGCGGCTTGGCTTAAGGATTGCTGAGGCGGTCGCGGATAGCGTGCCCGGCCATGACCAGCGACCCGCACGCGCCGCCGCGAGCAGCTCCCGACCGCGTGTTCGCGCGGGCGGCCGGGGTGGTGCTCGGGGTCGGGCTGGCGGTGGGGCTGGCCGGGCATGTCGCGATCGAGCGGGCGGTGGCGCGGCAGGCCGCGAGCGCGGCGCTGGCGATGGCCGCAACCGGCGAGGCGGCGGCGGCGCGGGCGGTGGTGGTGGCGCTCGACAAGCTGGCGGAGATGCCCGAGGGCGGCGCCGACCGGGCGGCGGCGACCCGGCTCGCCTGGGCGGTGGACCGGCTGGCCGGGCTCGAGGACGCGCGGCTGGCGCTGACGCCGGACCTGCCGGCGCGCGAGGGGCCGATCGGCGCAGTGGCGGCGGCGGTCCGGACCGCGGCGCCGGCCGGGGCGGAAGCCGCGGCGCTGCAGGGACAGTTCGAGAGCCGCATCCTGCCGCAGCTCGACCTGATCGCCGAGCGCGGACGCCTTGCCGCGGAGGCGGCGCGGGGCGTGAGCCGCTGGACCCTCGCCGGGTCGCTCGCGGTGCAGCTCACGGTAGGCTTCCTGCTCTTTTCCGGCGTGGTCAGGCCGGCGGGGCGGCGGATCGCGGCCTGGGTGGCGCGGACCACGGCGGAGAGCCGGGACGCCCGGTTCAAGCTCCTGCACGACGCGCTGACCGGCATGCCCAACGCCACCTATTGCAACGCCTACCTGGCGCGGCTGGCGCTGGGCAAGGACCGGGCGCGGCGGCAGACCGCGGTGCTCAGGGTCGATCTCGACCGCTTCAAGGTGCTGCGCGAGGCGCTGGGCCAGGAGACTAGCGACGAGGTGATCAGGATCGTGGCCCGGCGCATCCAGAAGGCGTTGCGCGCCGGGGACTTCGCCGCGCACCTCGGGCAGGACGACTTCGTGGTGGTGGCGAGCGAGCTCGACAACGGCAATAGCGCGGCGATGATCGCCGCCCGGATGCAGGCGGCGCTGGGCAAGCCGCTCTCGATCCGCGGCGGCGTGCGGCGGATCAGCGCCGGCGTCGGGGTGACGCTGCTCTCCGACGACCGGCCGGACCCCGAGCGGGTGCTGGCCAATGCCGAGATCGCCCTCGCCGCGGCGCAGGCGGCGGGGCCGGGCAGCGTGCGCTATTTCCGCGACGAGCTCAGGCGCGAGGTGGAGCGGCGCGAGGCGCTCTTCACCGCGCTGCTGCACGGGCTCGACGCCGGAGAGATCGTGCCGTTCTTCCAGCCGCAGGCCGATCTGGCCACCGGCGGCTTCGTCGGCTTCGAGGCGCTGGCGCGCTGGCAGCATCCCGAGCAGGGGCTGCTGGCGCCGGACGCGTTTCTCGATTTCGCCGAGCAGACCGATCTCACCGAGCGGATCGGCGAGCTGGTGCTGACCCGCTCGCTGGAGGCGCTGCGCGCCTGGGACGCCGCCGGGCTGGCGGTGCCGCGGGTCGGGGTCAATTTCGCGCTCCGCCAGCTCTGCGACCCGCGGCTGATCGAGAAGATCAAGTGGGAGACCGAGCGCTTCGGCATCGAGCCGCAGCGGATCGCGATCGAGGTGCTGGAGACGGTGCTGATCAAGAGCGACGCCGACATGGTGGTGCGCAACCTCCGCGGCCTCGCCTCGGCCGGCTATCACGTCGAGCTCGACGATTTCGGCACCGGGCATGCCTCGATCGCCAACCTCAGGCGGTTCATGGTCAACCGGATCAAGATCGACCGCGGTTTCATCGCCGGCATCGAGGCGAGCGAGGAGCAGCGGACGCTGACCGCCTCGATGATCGCGATGGCGCATGCGCTCGGCATCGGCACGCTGGCCGAGGGGGTCGAGACCGAGGCGGCGCGGGCGACGCTGGCCGGGCTCGGCTGCGACCAGTTCCAGGGATACCTGCTGGCGCGGCCGATGTCGCTGGCCCAGACCCTGCCCTGGCTGGAGCGTTTCGGCGGGCGCGGCGGAGCGGCGGGAACGGCCCCAAACACACGCTCGGGACCGACCCGAATACACCTTGACCTTTCGACCCTGCGGCTGTTGAACGCGCGTCAGCTTTGCCCGAAGTCTGACTGGAGTTCGCGTATGGACGACCAGAGCCGGAATCTGATCCTCGCGACTGCGCTCAGCTTTCTGGTGATCCTCGGCTGGTTCGTGCTCGGCCCGATCCTGTTCCCGAGCGCCTTCCCGCCGCCGGCGACGACCGAGCAGGCCGCGCCCGCGGGCCAGACGGCAGGCGAGCCGACCACCGCCGCGCCGCCGGCCGCCGGCACCGTTGCGCAGGCGCCGGAGCTCGCGGCCGCGGCGGCGGTAAGCCGCGACGCCGCGCTGGCGCGCACCGCGCGGGTGCCGATCCGCACCGCCCGGCTCGAAGGCTCGCTGTCGCTGACCGGCGGGCGCATCGACGATCTGAAGCTCACCAGCTACACGGTGTCGCTCGATCCCGGCTCGCCGGTGGTCACCCTGCTGAACCCGGCGGGTGCCGCGGGCGCCTACTATTCGCTGTTCGGCTGGGCGCCGGCCGGCGCCTTGGCCGCGGATGCGGTGCCGGGCGCCAACACGCCCTGGCAGATCGAGTCCGGCAGCACGCTGACCGAGACCACGCCGGTGACGCTGCGCTGGGACAACGGCCAGGGGCTGATCTTCCGCCAGACCTTCGCGGTCGATGCGAACTACATGTTCACGACGACCCAGAGCGTCGAGAACGACAGCGGCGCCGAGGTGCGGCTGCAGCCTTACGGCACCATCGCGCGGCACGGCAAGCCGACCGATCTGAAGAACTTCTACATCCTGCACGAGGGCGCGGTCCGCATGGCGGACGGCAATCTGGAGGAGCTGAAGTACAAGGCGATGGCCGGGCTGCCGGTGGTCCCCGACGAGGGGAACGTGCCGGCCGAGATCACCGACGTCGCGCACGACGGCTGGATCGGCATCACCGATCATTACTGGATGACGACGCTGACGCCGCCGTCGGGGCAGGCCTTCACCGCGGTGGTGAAATACACCCCTGCGACCGACATCTACCAGACCGATGCGCGGCTGCCGGTGGTGGCGGTGGCGCCGGGGGCGACCAAGGAGATGACCAGCGGGCTCTTCGCCGGGGCCAAGGTCTGGTCGATCCTGCGCGACTACCAGGACGAGAAGCCGATCAAGGGCTTCGTCGATGCGATCGACTGGGGCTGGTTCTTCTTCCTGACCAAGCCGATCTTCCGGGTGCTGCACGAGATGCACAAGCTGATCGGCAACATGGGCGTGGCGATCATCGGGCTCACCTTCGTCATCAAGCTGATCCTGTTCCCGCTGGCCTACAAGTCCTACGTCTCGATGTCGAAGATGAAGCTGCTGCAGCCGGAGATGGAGAAGATCAAGGAGCGCACCGGCGACGACCGGATGAAGATGCAGCAGGAGGTGATGGCGCTCTATAAGCGGGAGAAGGTCAATCCTGCCGCCGGCTGCCTGCCGATCTTGTTGCAGATCCCGATCTTCTTCTCGCTCTACAAGGTGATCTTCGTCACCATCGAGCTGCGCCATGCGCCGTTCTTCGGCTGGATCCGGGATCTCTCGGCGCCGGACCCGACCTCGATTCTCAACCTCTTCGGCCTCCTGCCCTTCGCGGCGCCGGGGCCGACCAGCGCGCTGGGGATCATCTCGATCGGGGTCTGGCCGATCATCCTCGGCGTCTCGATGTGGCTGCAGCAGAAGCTGAACCCGACGCCGACCGACAAGACCCAGGCGATGATCTTCACCTGGATGCCGTGGGTGTTCATGTTCATGCTCGGGCATTTCGCCAGCGGGCTGGTGATCTACTGGGTGGCGAACAACACCATCACCTTCGGCCAGCAGTACACCATCATGCGCACCCAGGGGGTGAAGCCCAACGTGCTCGGCAATATCCTCGGGCCGCTGAAGAAGCTGCGGAAGGCGGGCTGACCCCGGTGCGGGTCAGCGCTCTCTGGCGCCACCCGATCAAGGGGCACGGCGTCGAGCCGGTCGAAGGCGGTGACGCTGACCGCGGGGGCGACGATGCCCTGGGACCGGGTCTGGGCGATCGCCCACGAGGCGGCGCAGGTGGCGCCGGGGTCGAGCGACTGGGCGCCTTGCGCCAATTTCGGCCGCGGGGCGAAGTCGGCCGCGTTGATGGCGATACGGGCCGAGGTGGACGAGGCGGCGGGCAAGGTCCGGCTCAGGCATCCGCGGCGGGAGCCGATCAGCGTCGATCCGGACGATCCGGCGGATGCGGCGCGGCTGGTCGCCTGGGTGACGCCGCTGAGCGATCCCGGCCGGGCGCAGCCGGCGTTCGTGGTGCGGGCGCGGGTGGGGATGACCGACAGCGACTTTCCGTCGATCTCGGTGCTGAACCGGGCGAGCCTCGCGGCGCTGGGCGAGCGGTTGGGCAAGCCGCTGGCGATGGAGCGGTTTCGCGGCAACGTCTGGCTGGAGGGGCTGGCGCCGTTCGCGGAGTTCGGTCTGGTCGGGCGGGAGATGCGGCTCGGCGCGGCGGTGGTGGCGGTGCGCCAGCGGATCACCCGGTGCGTGGCGACGACGGTCGATCCCGATACCGGGGTGAGCGATGCCGACACGCTCGGCGCGCTGGAGGCCGGGTGGGGGCACCAGGACTTCGGGGTCTATGCCGAGGTGGTGCGGGGCGGGCGCGTCGCGGTCGGCGATCCGGCGGCGGTGTTGTGAAGGCGCGCTTCACGCTGGCGCCGGAGCCCGGCGCCGAGGCGCTGGAGCGCGGGCGGCTGCTGTTCGCGGCGCCGTGCGATTTCCTGAAGGGCGTGGTGGCGATGGACGGGCTGCCGCCGGCCGACCGGCTGGAGGTCTGCTTCGCGGGGCGATCGAATGTGGGCAAGTCGAGTCTGATCAACGCGCTGACCGGGAGGAAGGCGCTGGCGCGGGCGTCGAACACGCCGGGGCGGACCCAGGAGATCAACTTCTTCGCGCTGGGCGCGGCGCTTTATCTGGTGGACCTGCCCGGCTACGGCTTCGCCGAGGCGCCGAAGCCGGTGGTGGAGAAGTGGCAGGCGCTGCTGCGCGCCTATCTCGCCGGGCGGCCGACGCTGAGGCGGGTGTTCCTGCTCATCGATGCGCGGCATGGGGTGAAGGCGGTGGACGGCGAGATCATGGCGCTGATGGACCGCGCGGCGGTGACGTTCCAGCTGGTGCTGACCAAGGCGGACAAGCCGGGGGCCGCGGCGCTGGCGGCGACGATCGACGGGCTCGGGGAGGCGCTGGCCAGGCATCCGGCGGCGTTTCCGGAGATCATCGTCACCTCCGCCGAGACCGGGGCCGGGCTAGGCACGCTGCGGGCGACGATCGCCGAGATGGGATAGCGACTCGCGGGGTGGCGCTGGCCTTCCTACGCTCGGGCGTGAAACCTCATGGAGCGATCGACCGATGAAGCGCGGCCTTCTCGCCACCCTGTTCGCGGTCTCCCTCGGAGCCACGCCCGGGTTTGCCCAGAGCGCCGCCCCGGCCACGACGCCTGCCGAGCAGCCGGTTCCGGTGCCCGAGGACGCGCCGCAGGGCTCGTCGGGCGCGGGCTCGCAATGCGGTCGGCAGCGTCGCCAGCGGCAGCCTGATGCTGGTGGGGCTGGCGGCGCTGATCCTGGTCGGCGCCGGCCTCGCGATCGCCAACTCAAACTGACGCCCGTGGGGATGGCCTGAGCTCAGGCGATCCCGGCCCAGGCCGGGGCGATGCGCGTGCCGTGGCCGAGGCCGTAGCCGAGCGCGATGTTGAGCGCCCCGAGCGCGCCGATATGACAACAGACGGCGCTAGAATTTGGTGTGCTTGGCCGGGTAGGGGCTGATGAAGCCGGCCTCGCGGGCGATGGTCAGCGCGTCGTCGAGCGCGCCCTGGCTGGTGAAGGGGCCGATGTAGAGCCGCCGGCCGAGGCCGAGCGCGCCGACGCCGCGCGAGCGGTAGCCGAGGCCGCGGAAGAACTGGGTCGCCCGGCCCTCGTCGTAGATGCTCATGACGATGCCGACATGTACGGCGGTGGCGTCGATCGGCGCGCCGCCGTCGGTGATCCGGTGCGGCGAGAGCCGCGCGAGGAGCGCCGGCATGCCGTCGATGTCGCTTGAGAGCGTCAGGCAGCCCTCCTGGCGCAGCTGCTGCATCGGCAGGTTCAGTGCCGAGTGGCTGGAGGGTCTGGTTGGAGCGGAAGTGGTTGTCGGGATAGAGCCACGCCGCCGTGTCGTAGGCGTCGAAGGTCGCGAGGCAGGTGGCGGGATCGCGCCGCGGCGTCGCGGCGCCGGCGGCGAGGCCGGCCGAGGCGCGGCGAGACCGGCGATGAGGGCGAGGGCGCGCATCAGAAGGTCGCCGGATAGGGCGAGGCGAAGCCGGCGGCGAGCGCCAGGCGCGGCCGCCTCGTCGAGCGCGCCCTGCGTCGCGAACGGGCCGATGTAGATGCGCCGGCCGAGCGGTGCGCTGCCGACGCTGCGGGCGAGCACCCCCTTGCTCGCGAAGAAGGCGCGGGCGCGGGCGTCGTCAGCCATGTTGGTGACGACGCCGGCGTGCAGCTGCGTCGGCGCAATCGCCGGGCCGGCGTTGCTGACCGGCGGTGCTGCGACGGTCTCCATGCCGACGAGCTCGCGGGTCAGGGTGATGCAGCCGGCGTTGCGCACCCGCTGCGCCTGGGTCTCGACCGGCGGCTGCGCCACCCGTCCGTCGTACCTGGCTCTGGTTGTTCGGATAGAGGTTCTGCAGGACGTCGAACTGCTTGAGCAGCGCGACGCAGGTCGCGGCGTCCGCGGCCGCGACTGCGCTGGTGCCGGCGCGCCGGCGGCGGAGCCGGCAAGCGCGGCCGCGATGGCGAGGGTGAGCAGGGCGGGGCGCACGGCCATGGCTCCTTGTGTCGTGCCTGCGCTGATAGTATCCCGCTGCCGCGCCGCTTCAAGCGGCACCGCGCAGGGGAGCCGCCGCATGGACAAGTCCGTCGCCCAGACCCGCGACTGGATCGCCACGGCCCGCACGCTTGTCCGAGGCGCTGCCGTTCCTGCAGCGCTACGACGGCGCCACCATCGTGATCAAGCTCGGCGGCCACGCGATGGGCAGCGACGCGGCGATGGACGAGTTCGCCCGCGACGTGGTGCTGATGAAGCAGTGCAACGTCAACCCGGTGGTGGTGCACGGCGGCGGGCCGATGATCAACGACATGCTGAAGCGGCTCGACATCCGCTCCGAGTTCGTCGACGGCAAGCGGGTCAGCGACGCCGCCACCGTCGAGGTGGTCGAGATGGTGCTGTCGGGGCGGATCAACAAGCGGATCGTGCAGGCGATCAACGCCCAGGGCGGCAAGGCGATCGGGCTCTCGGGCAAGGACGCCAACCTGATGATCTGCGAGAAGGACATCAAGACCGTCGAGCGCGACGGGGAGGCGGTCGCGGTCGATCTCGGGTTCGTCGGCAGGCCGGTCGAGGTCAACCCGGAGATCCTCACGAGCTTTCTCGGCTCGGACTTCATCCCGGTGATGGCGCCGATCGGCGCCGGGCGGAACGGCGAGACCTTCAACGTCAACGGCGACACCGCCGCGGGCGCGATCGCCGCGGCGATGAAGGCGGACCGGCTGCTGCTGCTGACCGACGTCGCCGGGGTGAAGGACGCGGAGCGGCGCGGTGCTGACGGCGCTGAGCGCCGCCGACGTCCGCGAGCTGACCGCCGACGGGGGTGATCTCGGGCGGGATGATCCCGAAGACCCAGACCGCGCTCGACGCGATCGAGGGCGGGGTGCGGGCGGTGGTGATCCTCGACGGGCGGGCGCCGCACGCGGTGCTGCTCGAGCTCTTCACCTCGCACGGCGCCGGCACGCTGATCCGCGGGTGAGCGTGGCGAGCCTCGACGGCGGTCGCGGCGCTGGCCCGGCCGGCGGGGCTCGCGGTGCTCGGCGGCGTTTCATCCCGGGCCGGACGACGGCGCGCCGGCGGGCTGCGGCACGCTGCTGCTGCTCGGGCCGGACGAGCCGGGGTTCTGGGGCGCTTTTCCAGGCGAGCCCGGAGGTCGGCGACGGCGGCGGCCGATCCGCTGGACCGCTGGTCGGAGCGGGTGATCGGCGGGCTCGCGGCGGCGATCGGCGGCGCAGGCGCTCTTTCCGTTCGGCGGGCCGCCGTGGCAGCCCTTCACCGCCTGGGCGCGGCGGAGCGGCGCGGCGTGGGTCTCGCCGGTGGGGCTGCTGGTGCATGCGCGAGCGCGGGCTCTTCGTCTCCTATCGCGGCGCGCTGGCGCTGGGCGAGCGGCTGGCGCTGCCGGCGCCGCCGGCGCGGCCGTGCGACACCTGCGCGCAGGCCCTGCCTCGACGCCTGCCCGGTCGGGGCGCTGAGCGGCGGCGGGCTACGATCTCGGCGCCTGTCACGGCTGGCTCGATACCGCGGCGGGGGGCGACTGCATGGCGGCGGGGCTGCGCGGTGCGGCGGGCCTGCCCGGTCGGGCAGGGGTTACGGCCGGAGGCGCAATCGGCCTTCCACATGACGGCCTTTCATGGCAGGCAGTAGCGCATGCGCCGGCTGATCCTGATGCGTCATGCCAAGTCGAGCTGGGCCGATCCCGGCCAGCGCGATCTCGACCGGCCGCTGAACAAGCGCGGCCGGCGCGAGCGCGGCGCTGGTCGGCGGCGTGGCTGAAGCGCGAAGGGCTATCGGCCGCAGCACGGGCTGGTCTCGATTGCGCGGCGGACCCAGGAGACCTGGGCCGGCGGTGGTCGCCGTCGTCGGCGGCGGCGGAGACGAGCTACCTGCCGGAGATCTACCACGCGCCGCCGGAGACGCTGTTCGCGGCGCTGCGGCGGGCGCCGGACGTGGCGACGGTGCTGATGCTCGGCCACCAGCCCGGGATCGGCGGCTTCGCCCGGCGGCTGCTGGCGGCGGCGCCGGCGGATGCGGACTTCGCCAAGTATCCGACGGCGGCCACGGCGGTGATCGAGTTCGACATTCAGGACTGGCGGCACGTCGACTGGGAGAGCGGCACGCTGCGGGATTTCGTGGTGCCGCGCCTGCGCGTTGGAGTAGGCGTCGAAGCGTCTTGACGCATCTGGAACATCCGACGATTCAGCGCGCCTTGGCCTCGCGGGCCTGCAGGGCGCGGGCGTAGCGGGTCAGCGGATAGCAGAGCGCGAAGTAGATCAGCGCGACGAGGCCGTAGACGGTGAACGGCTGGAAGGTCGCGTTGTTGATGGCGTTCGAGGTGCGCATCAGCTCGTCGAAGCCGATGATCGAGGTGAGCGCCGTGCTCTTGATCAGCTGCACCAGGAAGCCGACCATCGGCGCGCGGGTGATGGCGAAGGCCTGCGGCAGGATGACCAGCCGCAGCTCCTGGAGGTGGTGAGGCCGAGGCTGGCGCCGGCGTCCCACTGGCCGCGCGGCAGCGCCTCGACGCCGCCGCGCCAGATCTCGGCGAGATAGGCGCTGGCGAAGAAGGTCAGCGCGAGCACCGCCGCCGTCCAGGGCTCGATCCGGAAGCCGAGCATCGGCAGGCCGAAGAACATCAGGAACAGCTGCATCAGCAGCGGCGTGCCCTGGAACAGCGCGATGTAGCCGTTGCGCGAAGCGCCGCGCGCCATTGCCGCTTCGAGATCCTGCAGCAGCAGGATGGCGATGCCGACGACGCGCGCCGCCGACGAAGGCGACCACCGAGAGCAGGATCGTCCAGCGCGCGGCCAGAAGCAGGTTGCGCAAGATGTCCCAGAGGGTGAACTCGATCATCGACGCGTCCACCCCGAGAAGCGCTGCCGCCCGACGAGGATCAGGAGCTGCCGCAGCGCGATCGACAGGCCGAGATAGACCAGCGTGACGACGAAATAGGTCTCGAAGGCGCGGAAGGTGCGCGCCTGCAGCATGTCGGCCTCGATAGGTGAGTTCGCGCACCGCGATCTGCGAGACCACGGCGGATTCCAGCATCATGATGACGATCTGGCTGGTCAGCGCCGGGAAGATGATCTTCAGCGCCTGCGGCAGCACGATCTTGACGAAGACCTGCCGCGGCCGCAGGCCGAGCGCCAGCGCGGCCTCGCGCTGGCCGTCGGGCACGGCGTCGAGGCCGGCGCCGACGATCTCGGTGGCGTAGGCGGCCATGTTCAGCGTCATGGCGAGGATCGCCGCGACCACCGGGTCGAGCCGGATGCCGATGGCCGGCAGGCCGAAGAAGATGAAGAAGAGCTGGACCAGGAACGGCGTGTTGCGGATCAGCTCGACATAGGCGGTGACGGCCTGCCGGAGCAGGCGGTATCCGCTGCGCCGCGCCGGCGGCGCCGAGGATGCTGAGACAGCGTGCCGAGCGACGCGTCGTCACGGCGATCAGCAAGATCGTCATGGCGGCGCCCTGCGCGATGGCGCCGAGCGCGTCGTCAGCCAGCCGAAGTCGAGGCTGTAGCCCAACGGCTCAGTCCTTGAGGTTTTCCGGGTTCAGCGGCATCTTGAGCCAGGCCTCCGAGCTCGCGTTCAGCGCTGCCGTCGGCGAGCATCTTGGCGACGGCGTCGTTGATCGCGGTCTTCAGCGCGGTCCTCGTCCTTGTTGAGGCCGATATGCGACGGCGAGGTCATCAGCTGGAACTTCTGCTCCGGCTTGAGGCGCCTCCTGCCTGGCGAGCACCTGGGCGCCGACGTCGTTGCCGACCACCATCAGCTGGGTCTGGCCGGAGATGAAGGCCTGGATCACGGCGTTGTAGTTGTCGAAGCGCTTGATGTCGGCGGAGGCCGGCGCGGCCTCGGTCAGCGAGGTGTCCTCGAGCGTGCCGCGGTTGACCGCGATCGACTTGCCGGCGAGGTCGTCCTTGCCTTCGACCTTCAGCGCGGCCGGGCCGATCACGGCGATGTAGTAGGGCGCGTAGGCGGCGGCGAAGTCGATGACCTTGGCGCGCTCGTCGCTGTAGCCGACGCTCATCAGGAGGTCGACGCGCTTGTCGGTGAGGTAGGGGATGCGGTTCTGGCCGGTGACGGCGACCGGGTTGAGCTTGACGCCGAGGCCGTCGGCGATCGCCTGGGCGACGTCCATGTCGTAGCCCTTGAGGCTCATGTCGGCGCTGGCCGAGGAGAAGGGCGGGAAGTCGGCGAAGACGCCGACCTTGATCTTGCCGGCGGACTTGATGTCGGCCAGCGCGTCCGCCCGCGCGGCGGCGCCGGCGACGAGGCAGGGCGAGAGGGCCGCGAGCGCGGTCCGCCGGGTGGTTGACAGGCTCCTGCCCTCCTGGGGTGGCGATTGTCGCTTCGCCCGCGGTTGCCGACCGCCGGCCGAAGACGACGTCCGGTGGACTGTCGGCCGGGTCCGGTCGCCCGGAGCAAGCTTGCGCAGGGCGACAGGGGGGTGAGCGCTTGCCCGACGGCAGTCGTCGCGGCGCGCCGCCTGGGCGGACGTCTTCGCGCTGCCCACGGGCAGGCAGTGCGCGCCCCGATCTTGGCGACCGGACTCGTTTCAGTGGCCGAGGATTTGGCTCAGGAAGAGCTTGGTGCGCTCGGACTGCGGGTTGTTGAAGAACTCCTTCGGCTCGTTCTGCTCGACGATCTGGCCCTGGTCCATGAAGATCACCCGGTTGGCCACCGCCTGGGCGAAGCCCATCTCGTGGGTGACGCAGATCATCGTCATGCCCTCCTCGGCGAGCTCGATCATGGTGTCGAGCACCTCCTTGATCATCTCGGGGTCGAGCGCGGAGGTCGGCTCGTCGAAGAGCATGATCTTCGGGCTGCATGCACAAGCGAGCGGGCGATCGCCACCCGCTGCTGCTGCCCGCCGGAGAGCTGGCCGGGGTACTTCGCCGCCTGCTCGGGGATCTTGACCTTGCGCAGGAAGTGCATCGCGACTTCCTCCGCCTCCTTCTTCGGCGTCTTGCGCACCCAGATCGGCGCCAGCGTGCAGTTCTCGAGGATGGTCAGGTGCGGGAAGAGGTTGAAGTGCTGGAACACCATCCCGACCTCGGAGCGGACCTTGTCGATGTTCTTCAGGTCGCAGGTCAGCTCGACGCCGTCGACGACGATCTTGCCCTTCTGGTGCTCCTCCAGCCGGTTGATGCAGCGGATCAGCGTCGACTTGCCCGAGCCCGAGGGGCCGCAGACCACGATGCGCTCGCCCTTGTAGACGGTCAGGTTGATGTCGCGCAGCACGTGGAACTGGCCGTACCACTTGTTCATGCCGACGATCTCGATGGCGACCTCGTCGGAGACCTTCAGCTTCTCGTTGTGGACGGGCGCCAGCTCGGAGGCGTCGACGGGATGCGGTTCGGCCATGGGACGCCTCCTCAGCGGTGGTCGGTGCGGAGCTTGCGCTCCAGGTACTTCGAATAGAGCGACATGCCGTAGCAGCAGAGGAAGAAGATCAGCGCCACGAAGCCGTAGAGCTCCCAGACGATGCCGTTCCAGTTGGAATCGGCGCGGATCGAGGTGATGAGGCCGATCGGGTCCAGCAGGCCGATGATCGCGACCAGCGTCGTGTCCTTGAACAGGCTGATGAAGTTGCCGACGATGCCGGGGATCGAGATCTTCAGCGCCTGCGGCATGATGATCAGCCGCATCGACTTCCAGTAGTCGAGGCCCGAGCGCGTCGGCCGCCTCGTACTGGCCGCGGGGCAGCGCCGCGAGGCCGCCGCGGATGGTCTCGGCCACGTAGGCGGCCGAGAACAGCGTCACCATGATGATGACCCGCACGATGATGTCGAAGTTGGTGCCGGGCGGCAGGAAGATGTTCAGGAGGAACGAGGCGACGAGCAGCAGGGTGATCAGCGGCACGCCGCGGATGAACTCGATGAAGCCGACGCAGATCGACTTGACGAAGAACATGTCCGAGCGCCGGCCGAGCGCCAGCAGGATGCCGAGCGGCAGCGAGAAGGCGATGCCGGTCATGCCGATGACGATCGACAGCATGAAGCCGCCGAACTGCTTGGAGGCAACCGGGGTCAGGGAGAGCGGCAGCAGGTCGCCCAGCGCGCGGGCGACCGGTCCGGCGAGGAAGAACCACCAGATCAGCGTTCCGAGCACCGCCGCGATGCTGGAGACCAGGTTGGAGTCGTACCGCCCGGCCAGCCGGGCGCAGAGGTAGCCGGCCAGGAAGCCGGCGTAGATGGCGAGCGGCACGAAGATCGAGCCGCCCCAGAGCAGCCAGTAGGCAACGCCGGGGAAGGCGATCGAGAACCAGAGCAGCTTGCGCGGCACGCCGGAGAAGAGCATCGGGGCCAGCGCCACGAACATCAGCACGAAGGCGAGCGTCGGCCGCCAGTAGAGCGTGTTCGGGTAGAAGCCGAACAGGAACTGCTTCCAGCGCTCGTGGATCACCGCGAGGCAGGCGCCGTCCGCTCCCTCGCCCCAGGTCTCGGCGATGATCTTGCGGCAGTCCTGCAGCGAGGTCGCGTTCCAGACCGAATGCGCGAACCAGGGCCAGATGCCGCTGACCAGCGCATAGACCACGTAGAGCGCGATCAGCGTCAGGATGCTGTTCAGCCAGCTCGAGAACAGGTTCTCGCGCGCCCAGCGCACCGGCCCGATCGCCGAGCCCGGCGCCTGCAGCGGCGGCAGCATCTCGCGGCGGACGTAGGTGATGTCGCTCATCTCAGCGCTCCTTCAGCGCCACGGAGGCGTTGTACCAGTTCATCACCGATGAGATCAGCAGGCTGAGGATCAGGTAGAAGCCCATCAAGAGCAGCATGCATTCGAGCTCGCGCCCGGTCTGGTTCATGGTGATGCCGCCGAGCGTGGCGCGCACGTCGGCGTAGCCGACCGCGATGGCGAGCGAGGAGTTCTTGGTCAGGTTCAGGTACTGCGAGATCAGCGGCGGGATGATCACCCGGAGCGCCTGGGGCAGGACGACGAGGCTCATCACCCGGCCCGGCCGCAGGCCGAGCGCGCCCGCCGCCTCGCTCTGGCCGCGCGAGACCGCCTGGATGCCGGCGCGCACGTTCTCGGCGATGAAGGCGCCGGTATAGAGCGACAGCGCCAGCGTCAGCGCGATGAACGACTTGTCGAGGAAGCCGCCACCCACGAAGTTGAAGCGCTGGAGTTCGGGATACTCGAGCGTGATCGGGCCGCCCATCACCAGGTTGGCCAGCAGGACCGGCACCAGGAACAGGCCGAGCTTGATCCAGAAGGTGGGCAGGATCTCGCCCGTCGCCTCCTGGCGGCGCGCGGCATAGCGCCCGAACAGCATGATCGCGATCAGCGAGGCAATGAAGGTGCCGACCACGACTTGCCAGCCGGCGCCAAGCACCGGCCAGGGGATGTAGAGCCCGCGGTTGGTCACCGCGACCGATCCGAAGAGCATCGAGGCGGTGGCGTTCTCGCCGCGGAAGGCCGCCGGCGCCGGCGCGATCTCCGTGATGATCGCCATGGTCGCGAGAATCCACAGCAGCACCGGGATATTGCGGAAACCATCGACATAGACCGCCGCCAGCCGGGCCACGATCCAGTTCTTGGACAGCCGCAGCACGCCCATGAAGACGCCGATCACCGTCGCCAGGAAGCAGCCCACGACCGCCACGAGCAGCGTGTTGACGATGCCGACCAGCGCCGCGCGGGCGTGGGTGCTGTCGCTGGTATAGGGGATCAGGGTCTGGCTGATGTCGTAGCCGGCACGGGCGCCGAGGAAGCCGAAGCTGAAGTCCTTGCCGAGCGCTAGCGAGGTTCTGGACGGTGTTGTTGACCAGCCAGGCGGCGGCCAGCATGAAGGCGAGCACCGCGACCACCTGGATCGTCAGGGACCGGTATCGCGTGTCGTAGAGCAGCATGCTCAGGCGGAACGTCGGGTGCGGCACGTCCACGGTGGTCATCGTTCAACCCCTCAGCTCTGGACCCGGCCGGCGGTGCCGGCCGCGCCCTGAAGGTGGGCGCGCCGGGCGCCGGCGCGCCCCGTCAACCTCAGCGGAAGGGCGGTGAGTACTGCAGCCCGCCGTCCTTCCACAGGGCGTTCAGGCCGCGCGCGATGTTGGGGGGGGTGCCTTCGCCGATGTAGGCGGCGAAAATCTCACCGTAGTTGCCCTCGGCCATGATCGCGCGCTTGGCCCATTCGGCATCGAGCCCGAGCATTACCCCGAGGTCGCCCTCGACGCCGAGCAGCCGTCTGATCTCCGGGTCCTCCGATGCCATCATCTCCTCGATGTTCTTCGAAGTCACGCCGTAATCCTCGGCAGCGACAAGCGCGTTATAAGTCCAGCGCACGACGTCCGCCCACTGGTCGTCGCCCTGACGCACCAGCGGGCCGAGCGGCTCCTTGGAGATGATCTCCGGGAGGATGAGGTAGTTGTCCGGGTTCTCGTAGGTCGCGCGCTGCGTGGCGAGCTGCGACGCGTCGGTCGTGTAGGCGTCGCAGGCCCCGCCCAGGAACTGCTGGTCGGCTTCGGCGGGCGTCTGGATCGGCACCGGCTGGTAGCTGATTTCGTTCGCCTTGAAAAAATCGGAAAGGTTCAGCTCGGTGGTAGTGCCGGTCTGGATGCACACGGTGGCGCCGTCGAGTTCGAGGGCAGAGGTTACCCCCAGGTCCTTGCTCACCATGAAACCCTGGCCGTCGTAGTAGTTCACGCCGGCGAAGGTGAACCCCAGGTCGACGTCGCGGGTAAAGGTCCAGGTCGAGTTGCGCGAGAGCACGTCGATCTCGCCCGAGGTCAGCGCGGTAAAGCGCGTCTCGCCGGTCAGTCGGCACGAACTCGACCTTCTCGGGGTCGCCGAGCACCGCCGCCGCGACGGCGCGGCAGAGGGCCACGTCGAAGCCTTTCCATTCGCCGGCCGCGTCCGGAAACGCGAAACCCGCGAAGCCGGTGTTCACGCCGCACTTCAGCGTGCCGCGGGCCTTGACGTCGTCGAGGGTTGCCGCAGAAGCGGCGCCGGTCGCGAGCGCCAGCAGCGCGGCGCTTCCGTATACGAGTGCTTTTCTCATTATCCTCTCCCGTTGGGTCGCTTCGCGTGGAAGCGGGTCAGGCCGTCGCAGCCCCGAGGCCGAGCCGGAGCCTCCAGCACCACCCCTGCGACATTTTTGTAGGCACACGCCCAAAGGTCAAGCGAGCGTTCGGCCCAAGCGTAACACAGGCGCCCGCAGTCGCTGACGGTTTTCTCAGCAGGTCGGGGCCGGCGCCGAAGGAGCGAGCAGATCGAGGAGCCTGCGCGCCTGCAGGAAGTCGGCGCGGCGGGCGGCCGCCGCCGCCTCGGCTTCGGAGTCGAGGCCCCAGTGTTCCTCCTGCCAGGTCTCGTCGAGGCGCGACAGGTCCCAGGCCGTGGTGGCGGGGAGAGCGTCGCCGGCGACCGCGAGGCCGAGGACCAGCGAGCCGGAGAGCGCGACCAGCTCGTTGAGCGCCACCAGGCGGAAGGCGTCCTGCGCCGCGACCGCGGCGCGCAGCGCGGCGAGGCTCGCGGGCGGCTGCGGCTGGTGGGTGACGCCGGTCACCGCCACCAGCGGCGCCGCGAGCGTGCGCGCCGCCCATTGCATCCAGGGGTCCCAGCCCGCTGCCTGCCGCGCCGCGAGCGCCTCGGGCGCGGCCGCGCGGTAGCAGAGCAGGTCGCTGGCGCCATATTCGGCGATGGCGTCGACCACGGCCGCGCGCTGGTCCGCCACCCGGTCGATCGCCGAGTTGGCGGCGCGGGTCAGCGGCAGGCGGTCGGGGGCGATCTCGGCGTCGAGCGCGTCCCATTCCGCGGCGATCGCGGCGGCCAGCGCCTCGGTCGGCACGACGAGCGGCGCGCCGGCGGGGGTGCGGAGCGGCTGGTCGTCGAGGGCTACGGCATAGCCGCCGTCCTCGGCGCGGACGGTGGCGCGCTGCCAGAAGCGCCGCTGCGCGGGCCAGCTCATCCGGGGCGGCCTGCGAGCTCACCCAGCGCGGCGTCGAGCCCGTCGAAGCTGTCGATGATCGCGTCGGCGCCGGCCGCCTGGAGCCGCGCGCGCGGGTGGTAGCCCCAGGCCACGCCGATGGTCGCCATGCCCGCGGCGCGGCCCATGGCGATGTCGAACTCGGTGTCGCCGACCATGGTCGCGCGCCCGGCGGCGCAGCCGGTCTCGGCCAGCGCCGCCAAGAGCATCGAAGGATGCGGCTTGGACGGGTGGTCGTCGGCGGTCTGCCGGGTGGCGAAGGCGGCCTCGAGGCCGTGGGCGGCGAGGACGTGGTCGAGGCCGCGGCGGGCCTTGCCGGTCGCTACCCCGAGGAGGGTCAGCGGGTCGGCGGCCAGCCGGTCGAGCGCTGCCCGCGCCCCCGGATAGAGCGGCGCGGTTGCACCATCGCCGCCGGCCTGGCGCTGCTCGACGAAGCTGTCGCGGTAGTGGCCGGCGAGGCTCAGCGCCTCGCGCTCGGGCAGGTGCGGCACCAGCGCCATCATCGCCACCGGCAACGAGAGGCCGACCACCGCGAGCAGCGCCTCGCGTTCCGGCAGCGGGTGGCCGGCGGTGGCGAAGGCGCGGGTCATCGCCGCGATGATCAGGTGTTGGCTGTCGATCAGCGTGCCATCGACGTCGAAGACGATCAGCGTGCCATCGACGTCGAATACGACGAGCCGGCGCTCGGTCATCGGCGGCTCACGTCGCGTCCCGGCCGTGCAGCGTGCAGAGCGCCGAGCTCAGGTCGTCGCAGAGGGAGGCGAACGGGCGGGAGACGGTCTCGCCCGGGCGCCCGATCAGCACGTAGTCCCAGCCGCTGCGGCCGGCCTCGGGGATGACGAGGCGCGCGGCGGCGCGCAGCCGGCGCTTGGCGCGGTTGCGGACGACGGCGTTGCCGAGCTTTTTGGAGCAGGTGTAGCCGACGCGGATGCCTTCCGGCGCCTCGTCGGCGGCGCGGTGGCGGGCCTGGAGCGTCAGGCTCGGGCTCGACTGCCGGCGCGCCCGCGCGGCGGCGAGGAAATCGCGGCGGCGGGCCAGCGTCGTCATCGCGGGCGGGGCCGGAGCCGGCATCCCGTCCGGAGCCATGCGCGGTCCGGCGTCAGGCCGACAGGCGCTTGCGGCCGAGCGCCCGGCGGCGGTTGATGATGATCCGGCCGTTCTTGGTCGCCATGCGGGCCCGGAAGCCGTGGCGGCGCTTGCGCACGAGATTGCTCGGCTGGAAGGTGCGTTTGGTCATCTCAAGATCTCCTGGCGGCGTCCGGACGCCGCCGGACCGGGGCGCGCGGATTCGACGCCCCTGAATTCGAAGGCCCGTCTTTAGGCAGGGCGTCGCGAGAAGTCAATTCGTCGCGGAGGCTTGGGCGAAACGCCATTCGGGGGCGTGCCTTGTGACGGGAGGGCGCAGTGACTAATGTCCTGACGTTTTCGTGAGGGCGCAGCGTCAGCGTGTTCAATACCCTTTCCGGGCGGTTTTTGGGCCTGACGATCGTCTTCGTGGTGATCGCCGAGGTGCTGGTGTTCGTGCCGTCGATGGGACGCTATCGCGAGGATTATCTGCAGAACCGGCTGGAGCTGGCGCAGATCGCGGCGCTGGCGCAGCTCGCGACCCCCGACGACGCGGTGGCGCCGGCGTTGCAGAAGGAGCTGCTGAACACCGCGGACGTCTTGAACGTGGTGCTGCGGCGGGACGATGTGCGCGAGCTGGTGCTGCCGTTCCAGACCCCGGTGATGGTGGACGACAACTTCGATCTGCGCAAAGCCAACCAGTTCGCGCTGATGCGCGACGCGCTCCGGGTGTTCCTCGCCGACCACGACCGGATCATCCGGGTCATCGGCCAGACCACGCAGGGCGCCAAGAGCGAGATCGAGGTGACGCTGCACGAGTGGCCGCTGCGCGAGGCGCTGATCGCGCACGGATTGCGGATCCTCTACACTTCGCTGGTGCTGTCGCTGGCGACCGCGGCGCTGCTCTTTCTCGCGGTGCAGCGGCTGATCGTGCGGCCGATCGGGCGGGTCGCCGACCATATGGCGGCCTATCGCGACGATCCGGAGGACGCGAGCCGGATCATCGCCCCTCAGAGCGGGGCGCGCGAGCTGCACGAGGCGGAGACCGCGCTCCGCGATCTCGAGCTGCGGCTGACCGCGGCGCTCAGGCAGAAGGAGCGGCTGGCCGGGCTCGGCGGCGCGGTGGCCAAGATCAGCCACGACCTGCGCAACTTGCTGACGACGGCGCAGCTTCTCGCCGACCGGATCGATGCGAGCACCGATCCCGCGGTGCGGCGGACGGCGCCGAAGCTGGTCAACTCGCTGGCGCGCGCGATCAATCTCTGCGAGCGGACGCTGACCTTCGGCAAGGCCGAGGAGCTGCCGCCGGCGCCGACGGTGTTCCTGCTGGAGCCGCTGGTCGCCGAGGTGCTGGAGAACGAGCGGCAGACCACCGCTGGGGGCTGCACCGCCTTCGCCTCGGACATCGCGGCCGGGCTGAGGGTGCGCGCCGATCCGGACCAGCTTTTCCGGGTGATGTCGAACCTGGTGCGCAATGCCGGGCAGGCGATCGAGGCGTCGGGCAAGCCGGGGATCGTCACGGTTGCCGCGGTCGAGGCCGCCGGGCGCAGCGAGATCCGGGTCCGCGATACCGGCCCGGGGCTGCCGCAGCAGGCGCGGGACAACCTGTTCCAGGCTTTCCGCGGCAGCGTGCGTCAGGGCGGCTCCGGGCTCGGTCTGGTGATCGCCGCGGAGCTGATCAAGGGCCACGGCGGCACGCTGGCGCTCGAGGAGACCGGGACGCGCGGCTCGGTCTTCCATATCTCGCTGCCGGCGCCGGGGCGCGGCTGAGCGCGTCCCGGCGCCGGCCCGGTCAGAACGGGTGCGCGTCGAAATGCTCGGCGAGGCCGGGCTCGAAGCGCGCGAGGCAGTGTCCGTCGTCGAACCGGTGGTCGTCGAAGCTTGGTGGCAGCGTCTCCCGGACCGGCGCGAAGGTGGCGGCGCGCGCATCCTCGTGCCGGTCGGTCGTGTCGTCGGCGCTTGCCCGGGCGTCGAGCCGGAAGGTGTCGGCGCCGGCCGCCGCCGTCTCGGCCTTGTCGAGGCTGGTGCCGATCGGGACCAGCTTGTTCTTGGAAATGGTCCAGCCGGACGGGACTGACTTCGCCGGCGCCCAGTTGTCGCCGCTGGCGACCGGCTCCTTGTGCGTGATGTTGCCGGTGATGCTGACGCCGGACGATTCCTTGTCGACCCGGATCACCGGGGTGCGTCCGACCGAGCTGTCGCGGAAGGCGGTGTCCTGCAAGATCGTGTTGTCGCGGATGGTCAACCCGCGGGTCTCGCCGACCGCGATGCCGCTGACCTGGGCGCTGATCACGGTATTGTCCTCGATCAGGACGTTGCGGAACGCCGCCGCGCTGCCGAGCGTGGCGGCGAGGCCATTGCCGGCGTAGATGCCGTGGCTCGCGGTGCCGTGGGTCTCGATGTGGTTGCCGCGGACCACGAGGTCGCTGATCGGGTTGTTGTCGCCGGTGTTCCAGAACTGGATGCCGTCGGTGTGCTTGGTGCCCTTTTTGACGTGCAGGTCGATGTCGTTGTCCTCGAACAGCGCTCGATGCACGCCGCCGACGATCATCGCGTCCCAGGCGATGTTGCTGAGCGTGTTGTTCCGCACCACCAGATCGGACTGGTCTTCGAAGTAGGAGGCGACGTTGAAGTCGCGCAGCGTCGAATTCTCCAGGGTGAAATGGTCGGAGCGGACGACCCAGATGCCATGGGCCTGGCCGTAGCCGTTCGCGGTTTGCCCGTCGAAGATCGCATTACGGATGGTGATGTCGTCGGACTGGTTGACGACGAAGGGCTTGCCACCGTCGCCGCTGGCGGCGCTGGTGACGAAATCGACGCCGTCGAAAGTGACGTTCGAGACATTCGTGGCATGCATGTAGGCGAAGACGGCCGGCTTGCTGTCGCTGGCCGAAGTGATCGTCACTTCGCCGGAGAAATGAACGCCCTTTAGCTCCAGGCGGCCATAGTTCCCGCCTGCGAGTTCGATGGTGTCGCCGGCGTGCACGCGGTGAAGAGCGGTGTTGAGCTGCGAGGCATTTGCCACCTTGATGGTTGACATTCGATCACCCTACGGTTGTGCGCAGGAGATCTGGTAGGATCGGCGTCTTAACGAAGCCCTAACCAGGATAGCCGGTCGGCGGTATTCGGCTTGCCGGCGGAGACTACTTTAATTTCAGCTAGTTACGTTGGCGGATTCCCGCCTATCAAGCGACAGGGACCGCGCGGAAGTCATTGACGGGCGGGGTTCGACCTGCAGTGTCAGCGCCGCGCTTGGATCATGCCTCGAACTCCGCCAGCACCGGGACATGGTCGCTCGGGCTCTCCCAGCCGCGGACGTGCCGGGCGATGCGGCTGGCGCCGGAGCGGGCGGCGAGATCGGCGGTGGCCCAGATGTGGTCGAGGCGGCGGCCCTTGTCCGCGGACTGCCAGTCAGGCGCACGGTAGGACCACCAGGAGGAGAGCCGGCCCTGCGGGATATGCGCGCGGGTGACGTCGATCCAGCCGCCGGCGCCCTGCATCGCCGCCATCGCTTCGACCTCGACCGGGGTGTGCGAGACGATGCGGATGAGCCGCTTGTGGTTCCAGACGTCGTCCTCGCGCGGGGCGATGTTGAGATCGCCGACGAGAATCGCCCGCTCGGGCGGGGTCTCGGCGAACCAGGCGCGGAGCTCGGCGAGAAAGTCGAGCTTGTGGGCGAACTTCGGGTTCAGCGCCGGATCGGGCAGGTCGCCGCCGGCCGGGATGTAGAGGTTGTGCACCACCGCGCCGGACGGCAGGCGGGCCGCGACGTGCCGCGCGTCGCCGCGGGTGCAGACATCGCGGTGCGGCACTTCCTCCAGCGCGAGGCGCGACAGGATCGCGACGCCGTTGTAGGCCTTCTGGCCGCGGGCGACGACATGCCGGTAGCCGAGCGCGCGGATGCCGTCGAGCGGCAGCTTCTCGACCGGTGCCTTGGTCTCCTGCAGGCAAAGGACGTCCGGCGCCGCCTCGCGGAGGAAACGCAGCACCGCCGCCTCGCGGTGGCGGACCGAGTTGATGTTCCAGGTGGCGATGGTGACGGTCATGCCCGGAGTTAGCCCGGGGCGCGCCGCCGCCGCAAGCGGCAGAGGAGGCTTCAGCCGACGACGGCGGAGGGGGGCTCGATGCCCCCCGACGCCGGGTCAGGGGACGAGGCGGTAGCCGCCGGGCTCGGTGACGAGGATGCAGGCGTTGGCCGGGTCGGCTTCGATCTTCTGGCGCAGCCGGTAGATGTGGGTCTCGAGCGTGTGGGTGGTGACGCCGGCGTTGTAGCCCCAGACCTCGTGCAGGAGCACGTCGCGCGGCACCACCGCGCTGCCGGCGCGGTAGAGATACTTCAGGATGTTGGTTTCCTTCTCGGTCAGGCGGATCTTCTTCTCCGCCTCGTCGAGCAGCAGCTTCGAGGCCGGGCGGAAGCTGTAGGGGCCGACCCCGAAGATCGCGTCCTCCGATTGCTCGTGCTGGCGGAGCTGGGCGCGGATGCGGGCGAGCAGCACCGGCAGCTTGAACGGCTTGGCGATATAGTCGTTGGCGCCGGCATCGAGGCCGTGGATCTGGTCGCTGTCGGTGGCGTGTCCGGTCAGCATCAGGATCGGGCATTTCACGCCCTGCTTGCGCATCAGCCGGCAGAGCTCGCGGCCGTCCATGTCGGGCAGGCCGACGTCGAGGATGACCAGGTCGTAGGCCTGCTCGCGGGTGCGGGCAAGACCTTCCTCGCCGTCGCCGGCTTCGAAGACATCGAACTCCTCGGTCAGAACCAGCTGATCCGCCAGCGCCTCGCGCAGGTCGGGATCGTCGTCCACCATCAGGATTTTCTTGACCGTAGCCATTCGTCGCCTCCATTTTCCACACGAGCTGTTGGTTTCCGGCGCGCCGCGCAATATTTCTCGGGGACGGCTCACGGCAGTTTGTCCCGCGCGCGGCTATTGTTTCAGCGGCGCCGCGATAAGGCTCGGGCCGGGGTGACGGGAGGGACGTGCATGGGCCTCGGCCTCGATCCGCTGGAACGGCTGGCCCGGGCGCGCTCCGATCTGCGCATGGGCGCGGTGGTGGCACTGCGCGACGACGGCAGCGCGGCGCTGGTGCTGGCGGCGGAGACCGCGACGACGGATCGGCTCGCCGATCTCCGGGCGCGGGGCGCGGTCGATCTGGCGCTGACCGGCTGGCGGGCGGAGACGCTGAAGGCGCGGGCCTACGATGGCGATACGGCGCGGGTGATCTTGCCGGAACAGTCGGATCTCGCCTGGGTGCGGGCGACGGCCGACCCCTCGGCCGATCTCGCCTGGCCGATGAAGGGGCCTTATGCGACGCGGCGCGGCGGCGCGGCCGACCTGCACCGGGCGGCGATCGCGCTCTGCAAGCAGGCGCATCTCCTGCCGGCGGCGCTGGTCTTGCCGCTGCCGTTGGCCGAGGTCGAGGCGATCGCCGCCGAGTGCCGGCTGACGCTGGTCGACATCTGCGACGTGCCGGCGGACGCGGCGCCGCCGGCGATGCGGGAGATCGCGGCGGCGCGGGTGCCGCTGGAGGCGTCGGAAGCCGGAAGAGTGAGGGTTTTCAGGCCGTTGGACGGGGGCGAGGAGCATTATGCCGTCACCATCGGGGCGCCGGACCGGGGGGAGCCGGTGCTTTGCCGGCTGCATTCGGCGTGTTTTACCGGGGATCTGCTGGGGAGCCTGAAGTGCGATTGCGGGCCGCAGCTGCATGCGGCGCTGGAGCATATCGGGGCGGAGGGGGCGGGGGTGCTGCTCTACCTCAACCAGGAGGGCCGCGGCATCGGGCTGGCCAACAAGATGCGCGCCTATGCCTTGCAGGACCAGGGGTTCGACACGGTGGAGGCGAACCACCGGCTCGGCTTCGAGGATGACGAGCGCGATTTTCGCATTGGCGCCAACATTCTGAAATTGCTGGGATTCCGGCGGGTGCGGCTGATGACCAACAACCCCAAGAAGGTGGCGATGATGCAGAATTGCGGGCTCGAGGTGGTCGAGCGGGTGCCGCTGAAGGTCGGCCGCACCCGGTTCAACGCCGGCTATCTGCGCACCAAGGCGACCAAGAGCGGGCACCTGCTTTGAGCCTCGACCTGGTGGTCGGCCGCTGGGGCGCGCGCTTCGGCGGCCGGCGCTTTGCCTGCGCCGTCGGGCGGGGCGGCATCGGCGCCAAGCGCGCCGAGGGCGACGGCGTCACCCCGGTCGGGCGGCACCGGGTGGAGGCGGTTTTCGGGCGTCGGGACCGCGGCTGGAATAGGGCTGGGAAGCGGCTGGAAAACGGCTTGCCATCGCGCGCCATCGGCCCGCGCGACGGCTGGTCGGACGATCCGGCGGATCCGGACTACAACCGCTTGGTGCGGCGGCCGCACCGGTTCGGCCACGAGGCGCTGCGGCGGGCCGATCCGCAGTACGATCTGGTCGCGGTGCTCGACTGGAACCGGTATCCGCCGCTGCCGGGACGCGGCAGCGCGATCTTCCTCCACGTCTGGCGGCGGCCGCGGCAGCCGACCGCCGGCTGCATCGCCTTCCGCCGAAGCGACCTCGCGTGGATCCTCGCGCGCTGGACGCCGTTGAGCCGGGTGGTGGTCCAGGGCCGGGAAGAGCCGGCCCTTGTACGGGAAAGTTGAAGTAAATCGCCTCTTGTGTAATACTTCTACGATTGGGGGGGCAACTCATGAAAATTCTATCGATGGTTGTATTCATTGCCACCAGCCTGGTCATGTTCGACGGCCGGATCCACGAGACCCTGGCGGGCCCGTGTAATCCGAACGTGCAGACCTGCTGAAGCCTGACGTTCCGGCTTACGCCGGGAACTGACCGGCGATCTTCGATCGACTGCACGGATGTGTCGAGACGACTGCCGCCCGCGGAGCGCGGCAGTAGAGCCCCGCAGTCGTCCGTGACGGGGACTGCCAGATTGTCGCTGCCGCATCTTGAGTATTGGGAGCATGTCCAATGGAGGAGACCAACGTTCAGTATTGGCCGCCGGAGGTGCCGGAGACGCTCTGGAACTACGGGCTGATGCAGGCGCAGCAGCAGCCGGTCTTCCCGTTCATGGGGCTTCGCGTCGAGCCGGGATTCCAGTGGGCCTTCGCGGCCGGGTTCGTCTTCGTGGCCTTCTTCGCCTGGAAGCGCTTCAACGAGAAGACCTTCGACAGCAAGTCGTTCGGCTACCGGGTGCTGGAGGAGCTCGACCTGACGGCGCTCCGGGGCGGGGCGGCGATGCGGCGGGCGTACCTGATCTATGCCGCGGTGCTGCTCTTGCTCTACGTCGGCCTGACCTTCTTCGGCAAGCTGATCCTGGAGACCGTCGGCCGGCTCCCGATCGCCGGTGCGCAGGTCGATACCGGCAACCTCGACTTCAGCAGCCCGCAGTGGCCGCTGATGCTCGCCTTCGGCTTCGCCGGGCTCGCGCCGCTGATCCCGCCGCTCAGGGTAGCCGAGACCTGGCTGCGGAGCCGGGCGCATCGGGCGGTCGGCATTCCGACAAGGATCGACCAGCTCGCGCGTCGCATCATCGACAACTTCGAGCGCCGCTATCACCAGAGACGCACGGCGAGGCCCCGGGGGAAGGCCGAGCCCACTCTGCTGGCTCCGGCCTGGGTGAAGGACCATTTCGGCAGCGAGGCCAAGACGGCCCGCATTCATGACATCTACGAGGAGCTGATCCAGTTCAGCGCCTGGTCGGAGCGGGAGGACCCCGACTGGCCCGATCGCTCGGTGCGCGTCGATCTGCGGCGGCTGGAGCGGAAGGTCGCCGCCGAGGCGAACCGGATGCTGCAGGAATACGAGGTCATCATGCGATCCACGCCGCCGCAGCCGGCCGCGGAGGCAGTGCAGGCGGGCGAGGGCAAGCCGAAGGCGGGCGACCAAAACCTCCGCAATCGCCTGGACGACGCGGTCCAGCGGATGACCGCACTGCGTGGAGACATGGCGGCGATCATTGCGGTCTATGCCGAGGGCGACCGCGACTTCAGCAGGATCCGCAAGCCCGAGTATGCCGACCTGAAGGAGGCGCTCACCGAGACCTTCGCCTTCATGCGCGTGCGCAGCGGTCCGGAGATGGGCCTGCTGATCGCGCTCGTGCCGGTGATGCTCGCCTACACGATCTTCTGCATGCTGGACCTGCACCCGTTGCTGAAGCCGGTCCAGGTCACCGCGCTGTCGGTGGCGGCGACCGCCGGCCTCGAGACGCTGCGCTTCGCGGCGATCTTCACCGTGCCGGCGCTGGCCGCCTTCGCGGTTCGCTTCTACCTGCTCGACCAGCATTCCAGCGATCGCCATACGCGCGGTGAGGCGCCGCGGCTGACCTCTCTGGAACGCCTGGCCGCGATCCTGCTCGGCGCGATGGTGGCGGTGGTGTTCCTCGCCCTGGTGGCGCTGCTCTGGGCCGCGGTCCTGTCTCCGACCTCGGTGCAGTTCCAGCTGCTGCTGTTCCGGGGCGACTTCCTGATGTACTTCGTCACCCAGGCCGGGATCGCGGCAGTTGTGCTGTCGGTGGCGCTTCCGGCCTGCGATCTCACCTCGCCGCAGTCAGCCTGGGTGCGCCGCGGGCTCGGCCTGTTCTGCGCCGTCGCGGTGCTGCTCTACCTGCTGTTCTACTTCGGTCGCTGGTATAACGGGCTGCAGTGCTCGGTGTCGGGCACGCCGTTCATTCCGGGCGTCCTCACCGAGCAGATCTGCTTCCGCGACAATAGCGCGGTGGACTATCTGATCTATCCGATCGCTGCCTTTCTGACCTGCGCGGTCTTCGGAAGGTTGCCCAAGGGCACCACCGCACCGGCCGGCGCCCCGCGGCGGCGCTGGAGGTTCGGCGCCGGTGTCGCTGCCGGAGCGGCCGCCGCCGCCCTGCTGCTGGCGGTCGCCGTGGCGCTCCCCGCGCACAGCCAGGACTGCGGGGGGAAAGCTGCGAGGTAAAGATCGGATTCCGCACCGACGTCGAGCCGTTCTCCTATCTCGTGCGGACCGACGATCGGCCGGAGTTCAAGGGTTATCTCGCGGGTCTCTGCTACGCGCTGTTCCACGGCAGCGCCTACCAGGTCAAGGCGCTGGCGGTCACGGTCACCGACCGGTTCCGCCGGATCGACGGCGGCGCCGCTCCCTCGGAGGATCCGCCGGTCGACATGCTCTGCGATCCGACCACCCTGCGCTTCTCCGGCGTGCGACAGGAGGTGAAGGGCTTCTATTCGCCGATCGTCTTCGTGTCGGGCGTGACCGATCTGGTCCGCAAGAGCAGCGATGCGCGCACCGTCGCCTATATCGGCTTCGCCAGAAACACCACGGCGAAGAACGTCGCGCGGAAGGCCTGCGAGATCGACCTGCTGCGGATCCGCGATCCCGGCGCCAGCCCGCAGCCGGGCGAATGCGATCCGACGATGCCTGCGGCGAAGGACTTCTGCGCGTCGAGCGGACCGGCGCCTGCGCTCGCGCCGCGCGGACCGGCGCCCAGCCTCGCGGCGGCAGGCCCGAGCGATCGGCCGCGCTACTATTTCTGCCCGAAGGACAGCCACCCCGAACTGATCGAATGGTTCTGCCGGAAGAACGTCGATTCGACGTTCGAACTGGGCTTTCACATGGCCTACTTCGGTGACCGCGAGATCATCCAGGGCAAGCTCGCAGCTTATCAGAAGGAGGCCGGGCGTGGAATGCCCGGGCAAATATATCGAGCCGGATCCGACCAACTACACCTACGAGCCCTACGCGCTGGTGGTCAGTGCGAAGCGTCCGGCGCTGGCGCAGTTCGTCCAGCGCCGCGTTTATACCAGCTCGCGCTGAGCCTGACTCACGAAGGGGATTCCCAAGGCAGTCGCGGCGTGATTTATCGTGGAAAACAGGCGAGGTTTTCCATGGCGGCTGCACTCGAGCTTCGAGACGACTTCACTGGCGATGACCTGCGTCGGCTGGCCCGCTCCAGTCGGGACGCGAAGCAGGTTCGGCGGCTGCTGGCGCTTTCGGCGGTCCGGGACGGCGGCTCCCGGACGGAGGCGGCGCGGATCGGTGGCGTCGGGCTGCAGATCGTCCGGGACTGGGTTGTGCGCTTCAACGCCGAGGGGCCGGCCGGTCTGGTCGACCGCAAGGCGCCTGGCAAGCGACCGACGCTGACATCGGACCAGCGCGCGGCGCTGGCGCAGATCGTGGAGGCCGGACCCCAGCCCTGGCGCGACGGGGTGGTGCGCTGGCGGCTGATCGACCTCGCGCAGTGGCTCTGGGAAGCGTTCCGGGTCTCGGTGAGCGTGGCGACGGTCAGTCGGGAGCTGCGGGCGCTCGGGTTCCGCAAGCTCTCGGCGCGTCCGCGGCACTATGCGCAGGACCCGGAGGCCGCGGAGGTTTTCAAAAAAGCCTCCCGGAGCGCCTGGCGGAGATCGGGACGCCCATCCCGGCAAGCGCATAGAGCTCTGGTTCCAGGATGAGGCAAGGGTCGGGCAGAAGAACAAGCTCACCCGCCGGTGGGCTCGGCGCGGGACTCGCCCGCGGGCGCCGCACGACCAGCGCACCGCCTGGGCCTATGTGTTCGGCGCGATCTGCCCCGGCGAAGGCAAGGGCGCGGGGCTCGTCATGCCGTTCTGCGACACCGAGGCGATGCAGGCGCATCTCGTCGAGATCAGCGCCATGGTCGCCCAGCACGCCCATGCCGTACTGATCCTCGACAAAGCCGGGTGGCATCTCTCCGGCGCGCTCGTCGTCCCGGACAACATCACCCTCCTGCCGCTGCCGCCGCGCTCGCCCGAGCTCAACCCGGTCGAGAACATCTGGCAGTTCATGCGCGACAACTGGCTCTCGAACCGCGTCTTCACAGGCTACGACGACATCGTCGCTCACTGCTGCGCTGCCTGGAATGACCTCATCGACCAGCCATGGCGCATCCGATCCATCGGGCGCAGAACCTGGGCGGAAGGGTTCTAATCAATGCGCGTTAGTATTACGAATACTTTTCACACTCGGGAAACCCGCGGGGCCTGTTCCAGACCTATTTCCGCGGGCAACAGATGTCCCCGGCACTCGCCTATCTTTACCTGCTGAACGGCGTGATGGATCAGGACACCTACGCCAAGGAAACCATCTACGTCAGCGGCCCGACCGGTCGCTGGATCGACCGTCTGCCGTGCATGGCGGGGCGGACAAAGGGCTGCGAGCGAGCGCCTGCCGTCGCCGCGACCTCCCGCCCGGGGCCCGACACCGCGACGCGCCAGGTCTCGGAACCGCTACCATCGGCCTTCCACTGGCCGCAGCGCGACATGGAGGCTCCGGGCGAGACGATGGACTGGCCGCTCGAAGGGCCGCGCGGGCTCAGTACTTCGCCGGAACGTAGAGCTCGGGGGGAAGGACCTTTCGCTCGTAGTCGGGGTTGAACACGCGCTCGGGGAGGGTGATCTCCTCGTGCGGCACCGGGCCGTAGGGGATCTGGTGCAGGAAGTGGTCGATGCAGTTGAGCCGCGCCCGCTTCTTGTCGTTGCCCTCGACGATGTACCAGGGCGCCTCGGGGATGTTGGTGCGGGCGAAGGTCTCTTCCTTGGCCTTGGTGTAGTCCTCCCAGCGGACGCGTGACTGGAGATCCATCGGCGAGAGCTTCCACTGCTTCAAGGGGTCGTGGATGCGCATCAGGAAGCGGAGCTGCTGCTCCTCGTCGGTGATCGAGAACCAGTATTTGATCAGCCGGATGCCGGAGCGGACCAGCATGCGCTCGAACTCGGGCACGTCGTTGAAGAACTGGCCGACCTGGTCCTCGGTGGCGAAGCCCATCACCCGCTCGACGCCGGAGCGGTTGTACCAGGAGCGGTCGAAGAGCACGATCTCGCCGCCGGCGGGCAGGTGCGGCACGTAGCGCTGGAAGTACCACTGGGTCCGCTCGCGGTCGTTCGGCGCCGGCAGCGCCACGACGCGGGCGATGCGCGGGTTGAGCCGCTGGGCGATGCGCTTGATCACCCCGCCCTTGCCGGCGCTGTCGCGGCCCTCGAAGATCACCACGACCTTTTCCTTGTGGTACTGGACCCAGTCGGAGAGCTTGATCAGCTCGGCCTGGAGACGCAGCAGCTCGCGGAAGTAGGTGATGCGGTCGATCGAGGGCGGATGCTTGCGGCGGTAGATCTTGCGGATCTCCTCCGAGAGCGCCGGCTCGGAGATCTCGAGCTCATAGTCCTCGTCCAGCGTGTCGGCGAGCTCTGCCTCCAGCCAGTCCATACCGTCGGCCTTGTCGCCCATTTGGCTCCCCCTGCGGTCCCGATCCGGTTCTATCGAGCGGCGCCGCGGGAAAAAGTGAAGCTTTGATGACGGCGCCGGCGTTCACGGTCCGGCGAGCTGCCGCTGGCGGGTGAGGGCGTCAACCTCGGACCAGACCTCGACGATGCGGCCGCAATCGAGGCGGAAGATGTTGGCCCCGGTCCAGGTCGCCTGGCGGCCGGTGGCGGCGAACGCGCCGAGCGGCCCCGCCTGGGTGCCGGTGGCGGTGTAGCGCTCGACCACCATGTCGTCCTCGGTGATGAAGTCGTCGAAGCCGTAGACGAGATCGGGGAAGGCGGTCAGGAAGTCGTCCATCATCGCCGCGACGCCGGCCGCGTCCATCGTCTCGGGATAGCCGCCGGCGGCGTGATGGACGACGGTCGCGCCGAGGATCTCGCGCAGAACCTGCGGGTGCCGCCGGTTGATGACTTCCTCGTGCCACTTCCGGGCGATCTCGACATTCTCCGCCTCGCTGGTGGCCGGGCAGCCGGCCTGGGAAACGGCGACGGCGGGAACGGCGGCGAGCGCCGCCGCGAGTACGATCTGGCGCATGCGATCCTCGTCTCGGCCGAACCGCCGCATCCTAGGCGAAACGGCCCCGCCGGCAAAGCGCAACGCTCAGGGAAGCCCTCGGACCGCGGCGTCGCGGCGGCCGAAGAGTGCCGAGCCGATGCGGACGTGGGTGGCGCCTTCGGCGATGGCGGTCTCGAAGTCGTCGCTCATGCCCATCGAGAGGCCGGCGAGGCCGTGGCGGGCGGCGAGGGCGGCGAGCTGGGCGAAGTGCGGGCGCGGGGTCGGCGTCGACGGGGGGGATCGCCATCAGGCCGAAGACCGGGAGGCCGTAGGGGCCGCGGCAGGCGGCGAGGAAGCCGTCGAGGCCGTCGGGGTCGACGCCGGCCTTCTGCGGCTCGCGGCCGGTGTTGACCTGGACGAAGAGCGTTGGGCAGGCGCCGCGGGCCTGCACCGCGGCTGCGAGCTTGCGGGCGAGGCTGTCGCGGTCGAGGCTGTGGATGGCGGTGAAGAGCTCGAGCGCGCGGGCGAGCTTGTTGGTCTGCAGCGGGCCGACGAGGTGGAGCGCTACGTCCGGGAAGCCGGACTGGAGTTCCGGCCAGCGCGCCTCGGCCTCCTGCACCCGGTTCTCGCCGAAGACGCGCTGGCCGGCCGCCAGCACGGCGAGCACCCGGTCGCGCGGCTGCAGCTTCGAGACGGCGACCAGGGTGACCGAGCCGTCGGGCCGGCCGGCGCGGGCCACCGCGGCGGCGACCCGGGCCTCGACGTCTTCCAGCGGCATCGACGGGGGTCCCTCGGCTTCGCGGCCTGCGAAGCTTACCGGAGGGCGCGGCACGCGGGAAGGCGTCAGAACTCCATCGCGATGCCGAAGTCGGCGATGGTGGCGTTGTCGCCGAGGCCGTTGGCGAGATCGCCGACCTCGTAGCTCTGGAAGATGCCGCCGTTGACCGTGGCGCCGCCGCCGAGGTCGTACTGCGCCGTGACGCCGTAGGCGTTGTCGCCGTCGAGGAGGCTCGAGGTCACCCTTGCCGCTCAGGACAGTGCCGTAGACCGCGCCGACCGAGAAGGCGTCGAAGGTATAGGAGGCGCCGAGGAGCAGGTTGTCGGCCGAGCTGCGTGCCGGAACGTATCGGAATCCGAGCTTATCGTCGTGTAGGTCGCTCCGAAGGCGAAGAGGCGTAATTCGCCTTTCAGGCCGAAGGACCATTGGTCGCCCTCGGGCACGGTGGTCAGCACCCCCTCGACCGGCACCAGGATCTGCTCGCCCGGCTCGATGACGCCATTGCCGTTGAGGTCGAAGTCGAGCGGCGCGACGCCGGCCTCGGTTTCTTCTTCGAACGCGCGGAACTTGTAGTAGCCGATCCCGACGCTCCAGCTGCCGCCGGCGAACTCCGCGGCATAGCCGGCGCCGACGCCGACGGCGTTCAGGTCGCGGTTCGAGGACACCGATACGCCGAACCCGGCGATGTCGAAGTCGTAGCGGATCGTCGGCCGGGCGGTCGGGTCCGGGGCGAAGGTCTCGCCGCTGTCGCTGTCGAAGCTGCCGCCGTTGGAGATGAACCTGGTCTCGTCGACTTCGGTCAGGCCGGTCAGCGAGTAGTCGCCCGGGACGTCGCCGACCCACTGCTCGTCGGCGCCGTTGGTGTCGCCGAAGGTCAGGGTGCCCCAGCTGCCCGACACGAAGACGCTGCCTTCGAACTGGCCGACATCGCCACCCTGGCCGCCCGGTGCGTTGTCGGCGCGGATCGTGGCGCCGAAGGTGATGCCGCTGTCGGTCTCGCCGGTCATGTCGACGCCGAAGCGGACCCGGGAGACGGCGCGCAGGGTGTCGGGGGCCTTGCCGTCCTCGACCACCACGGCCGCCGTCGTTGTCGATGTTATATCCGAGGCCGAGCCGGGCGTCGCCGAAGAGCGCGATGCCCTGGGCCGGGGCCTGTCCGGCGAGCAGGAGCGCCGGGATCGTCGCGAGGATTGCGGTTCTCGTCGGTCCCTCGTGGTATTGTCCGCCGCTGATCCGGTCATGTAGGACCGGGTCGGCTCGCTGGCACAACCGCACGCGGGCGTCTCGATCAAAGAAAAAGGCGGGCCGAAGCCCGCCTTTCCCCTCTCACCGTCCCGTTGTTCGGGATCAGAACGCCATCGAGATACCGAAGTCGCCGACGATCGCGGTATCGCCCGCGTCGAGGCCGCTCACGCCGTCAAGCTGGCTGATGCCGCCGTTGACGGTCGCGCCGCCGCCGAGGTCGTACTGCGCCGGTCAGGCCGTAGGCCTTGTCGCCGTCGCGGCCCTCAGCAAGACCGTCGGCGTTGAGGACTTCCTGGTAGTAGGCGCCGACCGAGAAGGCGTCGAAGCCGATCGAGGCGCCGAACAGCAGCGTCTGCGAAGCGCGGCGTCGACGGTCGCTCTCGCGGCTGTCGATCTTGACCCAGGTCGCGCCGAAGCCGAACTGCGTCGTAGGTGCCCTTCAGGCCGACCGACCACTGCTCGCCGTCCGGCGCCGAGGTGGTGGTCACGGCCGGGACGACGATCTGCTCGCCCGGGTCGATGGTGCCGTTGCCGTTCAGGTCGAACGGCAGCGTCGCGGTGCCGGACTGGTCGATGAACTCGAAGCTCTCGAAGCTGGTTGTAGCCGACGCCGATGCGAGAAGCTGCCGCCGCCGAAGTCCGCCGAGTAGCCGGCGCCGACGACGATGTCGGTCAGGTCGCGGTTGGACGACAGCGAGATGCCGAACCCAGTGATGTCGAAGTCGTAGCGGATCGTCGGGCGGGCGAACGGGTTGTTGGCGAAGTTGATCGAGTTGCCGTTGCCGAAGCCGCCGCCGTTGGAGACGAACGGGGTCTCGTCGAAGTTGCCCATGCCGGTCAGCGAGTAGTCACCCGGGACGTCGCCGACCCACTGCTCGTCGGCGCCGTTGGTGTCGCCGAAGGTCAGGGTGCCCCAGCTGCCCGACACGAACACGCTAGCCCTCGGTCTGGCCGTTGGTGGCCGCCCTTGCCGCCGAGGGCGTTGTCGGCGCGGATCGTGGCGCCGAAGGTGATGCCGCTGTCGGTCTCGCCGGTCATGTTGACGCCGAACCGGACGCGGGAGACGGCGCGGAGGTCGTCGTCCGGGTCGCCGTTCTCGTCGAGGGTCAGCGCCGCCGTCGTTGTTGATGTTGTAGCCCAGACCCAAGCGGGCGTCGCCGAACAGCGCGATGCCCTGGGCGGAGGCGATGCCGCCGATCAGCAGCGCGCTGGCCGCGGTGGTTGCGAAGAGTACGTTCTTCATCGCTTTTCCTCGTGTTTCTTTTTTGAAACCCATCTCAAATCCGGGTGATCCGGACCAAGTGAGAATTTCATCTCTCATCGGGCGGGTGAGGGTCAAGCAAATGGCGGGAGCCGCAGTCTTTGCCTCCAACATTGATGCAGCTTTGCCACAGTGACCGAGGAGGCGCGGTCCGCCTTTGCACTTGCCGCCCGGCGGGCTTCACTTTACACACCCGCGAGGATGCCAGAGGACCCGCCCGCCCGGTGCCTAAGATGCGTGAGATCTGCCTGACCGTCGCCGCGCTGGGCCTGCTCGCCGGCTGCAACGGCGATGCTGCGCTGCAGCAAGAGAAGGCGATGGAGCGGCGCAACGTACGAGAACGAAGTCAGCGACGAGAGCTTCTTCGACCTTTTTCGCAACCGCGGCGACGTCAACCGCAACGTGCCGGTCAACCGCTTCCTGTGGCAGGCGTCGCTCGACGTGCTGTCGTTCCTGCCGATCGAGGGCGCGGACCCCTTCTCCGGGGTGCTGGTCACCGGCTGGGGCAACGTCGGCGGCACCGGGCCGTTCCGGGTGACCGTCTATATCTCCGACCCCTCGCTCGACGCCCGGGCGCTGAAGGTCGCGGGCTTCCGCCAGTCCGGCGGCCGGGCGGTGCCGGTTGGCGAGGCGGAGAACCGCGCGCTCGAGGACGCGATCCTCACCCGGGCGCGGCAGATGCGCATCGCCCAGGCCGGCGGCTAGGCCGCGAGGCCGCGGGGAGAGACGATGTCGCGCTACGACGCCGGCCAGATCGAGCCGAAATGGCAGCAGGCCTGGGAGGCCGCGGGCCTGTTCCGGGCCGAGCCCGACGCGATGCGGCCGAAGTACTACGTGCTGGAGATGTTCCCCTATCCGTCCGGGCGCATCCACATGGGGCACGTGCGCAACTACACGCTGGGCGACGTGATCGCCCGCTACAAGCTCGCCGCGCGGCTTCAAGGTGCTGCATCCGATGGGCTGGGACGCCTTCGGCATGCCGGCGGAGAACGCCGCGATCGAGCGCGGGCGTGCCGCCGGCCGAGTGGACCTACCAGAACATCGCCGCGATGCGGGCGCAGATGCAGCCGCTCGGGCTTCTCGATCGACTGGAGCCGCGAGTTCGCCACCTGCGACCCGGAATATTACGGCCAGCAGCAGGCGCTGTTTCTCGACATGCTGGAGGCCGGCCTCGTCGCCCGCAAGGCGGCGGTGGTGAACTGGGACCCGGTGGACATGACCGTGCTCGCCAACGAGCAGGTGATCGACGGCCGCGGCTGGCGCTCCGGCGCCCCGGTCGAGCGGCGCGAGCTGACCCAGTGGTTCTTCCGCATCTCCGACATGGCCGAGGAGCTGCTCGACGCGCTCGACGGGCTGGAGCACTGGCCGGAGAAGGTGCGGCTGATGCAGCGCAACTGGATCGGCAAGAGCCGCGGGCTGCAGTTCGCGCTTCGCGACCCGCGGCGCGCCGGCGGGCTTCGAGAGCGCTCGAGGTCTATACCACCCGGCCCGACACGCTGATGGGCGCGAGCTTCGCTGCCGTCTCGCCCGAGCATCCGCTGGCCAGGGCGCTGGAGGGCGACCCGGCGGTCGCGGCCTTCCTCGCCGAATGCCGGGCGATGGGCACCAGCGAGGAGGAGATCGAGACCGCGGAGAAGAAGGGCTTCGACACCGGCATCCGGGTGGTGCATCCGTTCGATCCCGACTGGGAGCTGCCGGTCTATATCGCGAACTTCATCCTGATGGACTATGGCACCGGGGCGATCTTCGGCTGCCCGGCGCACGACCAGCGCGACCTCGACTTCGCGCGCAAGTACGGCCTGCCGGTGATCGACGTCTATGCCGCGCCCGGCTCGGACGCCCGCGTCGGGAGCGAAGCCTACGTGCCGCCGAAGAGCGAGCCGGTCGCATACCTCCGCCCGGTCGCCGGCGGCGGGGTGATGACCGGCGACGACGCGGTGGCCGCCGCGATCGCGCGCTGCGAGGCCGAGGGCTTCGGCGCAGGGCGTGACCAAGTACCGGCTGCGCGACTGGGGCCTGAGCCGCCAGCGCTTCTGGGGCTGCCCGATCCCGGTGGTCCATTGCGCCGCCTGCGGCATCGTGCCCGAGAGGCGCGAGAACCTGCCGGTGCGGCTGCCCGGACGACGCCACCTTCGACAGGCCCGGCAACCCGCTGGAGTGGCATCCGACCTGGACGCAGGCCGCCTGCCCGGCCTGCGGCGGCCCGGCGCGGCGCGAGACCGACACCATGGACACCTTCGTCGATTCGTCCTGGTACTTCGCGCGCTTCACCGCGCCGCACGCGGCCGAGCCGACCAGCCTGCCCGAGGCCGACTACTGGATGAACGTCGACCAGTACATCGGCGGGGTCGAGCACGCGATCCTGCACCTGCTCTACTCGCGCTTCTTCGCCCGCGGCGATGCGGATCACCGGCCACCTGCCGGCGAAGGCGGTCGAGCCGTTCGACGCGCTCTTCACCCAAGGCATGGTCACCCACGAGACCTATTCGCGCATGCTCGACGGCCGCACCGTCTGGTATGCGCCCGACGAGGTCAGCCGGGACGAGAGCGGCGCGCGGCTCGCGGACGGCACGCCGGTCGAGATCGGCTCGACCAGCAAGATGTCGAAGTCGAAGAAGAACGTGGTCGATCCCGACGACATCATCGCCCGCTACGGTGCCGACACCGCGCGCTGGTTCGTGCTCTCCGACAGCCCGCCCGACCGCGACGTCGAATGGACCGCCGCCGGCGCCGAGGCGGCGCACCGCCACCTCGGCCGGGTCTGGCGGCTGGCGAAGGAGGCCGGCGAAGCCAGCGGCGACGAGCTGTCCCGGAGGGACGGCGAGGAGGCGCTTGCCCTGCGAAGGGCGACGCACCGGGCGATCCGCGATGTGACCGCCGACATCGAGGGCTTCGCCTTCAACAAGGCGATCGCCCGGCTCTACGAGCTGACCGGGGCGATCGGCAAGGCGCCGGCGGCGGCGCGGCGGCCCGCGCTCCGGACGCTGGCGCAGCTGATGGCGCCGATGACGCCGCATCTGGCCGAGGAGGTCTGGGCGATGGCGGGCGGTGAGGGGCTCGTCGCCGCGGCGCCCTGGCCGGTGGCCGACGCGGCGCTCCTGGTCGAGGCCAGCATCACGCTGCCGGTGCAGGTCAACGGCAAGCGCCGCGCCGAGGTGGCGGTGCCGGCGGGCGCGGACGCCGCCACCGTCGAGGCGCTGGTGCTCCGGGACGCCGCGGTGCTGCGGGCGCTGAATGGTGCTGTGCCGCGGCGGCTGATCGTGGTGCCCGACCGGATCGTGAATGTGGTGGTCTGACCGCCGCGCCGCGCTGGCGGGGCTCGCCGCGCTGGCGCTTGCCGGCTGCGGCTTCACGCCGCTCTATGGCGACGGCGCGCCGCCGACGCGGATGGCCGGGCGGGTCGAAGTGGCGCTGATCGAGGGCGAGCCCGGGTTCGTGATGCGCGAGCGGCTGACCGAGCGGCTGGGGCCGGCGACCGCCGCCGCCTACCGGCTGGAGATCGACCTGAAGCTCACCCGCACCGGCGTGGCGCTGACCCAGCAGAACGTCACCACCCGCTTCGACGTGATCGGCACCGCCGAATACACGCTCGGGCCGCTCGATGGCGGTCCGCCGGTGGCGAGCGGGGTGGTGCGCACCATCACCGGCTACAGCGCGCCGGAATCGGAGACCGCCTCCGCCTTCGCCAGCCGCGCCGCCGAGCGCGACGCCGACCGGCGGCTGGCCAAGGATCTCGCCGACCGCATCCTGCAGCGGCTGGCGCTGAGCGCCGAGACCTGGGCGTGAAGCTCGCCGGCCGCGAGGCGGCGCGCTTCCTGGCGCGTCCCGACGACCGCTTCGCCGGGGTGCTGCTCTTCGGCGCCGATCCGATGCGGGTGGCATTGAAGCGCGCGGCGCTGGTCGCGGCGCTGATCGGGCCGGACGGCGGCGCGGACATGCGGCTGACCCGGATCGCCGGCGCCGAGCTGCGGCGCGACCCGGCGGCGCTCATCGACGCCACCCGGGCGATGGGCTTTTTCGCCGGCGCGCGCGCGGTGCTGGTCGAGGAGGCGACGGACGCCAGCGCCGGCGCGGTGCGCGCGGCGCTCGCCGGCTGGGCGGCGGGCGACGCGCGGATCGTGGTGACCGCAGGTTCGCTCGGCGCCGGCAGCGCCTTGCGCAAGGCCTTCGAGGCGGCGCCGAACGCGGCGGCGATCGGCGTCTATGCCGATCCGCCCGGCCGCGAGGAGATCGAGGCGGCGCTCAGCCGCCGCCGGGCTCGCGCGGCCCGACCGCGAGACAATGGCCGAGGTCGAGGCGCTGGCGCAGGCGCTCGATCCCGGCGAGTTCGCGCAGCTTTTGGCCAAGCTCGCGCTCTACAAGCGCGGCGATGCCGCGGCGCTCTCGGCGGAGGATCTCGCCGCCTGCGCGCCGCCGGCGGCGGAGGCCGCGGTCGAGGCGCTGGTGGCGCTCGCCGCCGACGGCGAGGCGGCGCGGCTCGCGGTCGCCTTCCGCGGGCTCGGCGCCGGCAGCCCGACCGGGGTGACGATCGCCGCCGGGCGCTACTTCCGCACGCTGCATGCCGCGGCCTGCGCCGCCGACGGCGCGGAGGCGGCGCTGGCCCGCGCCCGGCCGCCGGTGTTCGGGCCGCGGCGAGCGCGGATGGCGGCGCAGGCGCGTGCGCTCGGGCCTGGCCGGCTCGAGGCGGCGCTCGGGCTGATCATGGAGGCCGAGCTCGCGCTGCGCTCGTCGCGGCCGCTGCCGGGGCCGGCGCTGGTCGAGCGGCTGCTGGTGCGGATCGCGACGCTCAGGCGCGGCGAGTGATCGCGACGCCCCGAGGATTTCATACTGGCTTGCTAACCTGGAGAGCAGTCGTTTTGCGCCAACTGGCGCAAAACAAACAAAGAAACAATGCGCGCACCTGCGCGCACCTTGTGGCGGCAACTGCCGCCCGCGCGCGGCGTCCGCGTCGCTTCAGCCCCACCAGAAGATCGTGGCGATGATGACGTAGAGCCCGACCAGCGCCGCGCCGTCGACCATGTCGGCCTCGCCGTCGACGGTGACGATGGTGACGACGAGGACGGCGAGGAACACCGCCGCCGCGAGGATCGGCGGGATCGCCAGGGTGAAGGGCGTGCCGCCGAGCACGAGGCTCGCCAGCACCAGGATCGGCACCAGCGCCACCGCGACCTGCAGCGCGCTGTTCAGCACCACGCTGATCGCGAGCTCGGCCTTGCCCTGCCAGGCGAGCCGGATGCCGACGACGTTCTCCACCGCGTTGCCGGCGATGGCGACGAGGACGAGGCCGGCGAAGGCCTGGCTGATGCCGAGCGCGCTCGATCGCCGGCTCGAGCGCCGCGACGAACCAGTCGGAGACCAGCGCCGCGGCGACGCCGCAGGCCGGCGAGGACGCGCGATCGCCTGGCGGAGCGGCCAGGCGTGGGCGCGGGCGTGCGCCTCGGCCGGGACGGCGCGGGCGGTGCGGGTCAGCATCACCCGGGTCAGGACGCGCGAAGACCAGGAGGAGCGCCAGCGCGCAGACCACCGACAGCGCCTGCTCGTGCTCGCTGGCCGGCAGGTGCAAGCTGTGGGCGAGCGTCGGCAGCACCAGCGCGGCGACCGCGAGCATCAGCAGCGTCGCGATCATCCGCGGCGCCTCGCCGCCGAAGCGCAGCACGCCGTGCCGCCAGCCGCCGGCGAGGAAGGCGAGGCCGAGCACCAGCAGCGCGTTGCTGAGGATCGAGCCGATCAGCGAGGCCTGCACCACGGTGACGAGGCCGGCCCGGAGCGCGAAGATGCAGACGAAGAGCTCGGGCAGGTTGCCGACCGCCGACTGGACGATGCCGGTGGCGGCGGCGCCGAGGTGGTTGCCGAGCTGGTCGGTGGCCTCGCCGATCAGATGCGCGATGCCGGCGAGCGCCAGCGCCGCCACCGCGAAGGTCAGGAGCGGCGATCGGCGCCGGTGAAGTGCAGCACGCCGGCGAGCGCCACCACCGCCGCCGCGACCGCCGTCACCGTCAGGTCGCGGCGCTCCATGCCGCCATCCCCGCTGTCCCGCCGCCAGTGGTGTCGCCGGCGGGCGGCGATTGCAAGGCCGCTCAGCGCCAGCGGGCGGCGGCGCGGCCGGCGTGGCGGCCGGTGGCGAGGCAGGCGGTCAGGAGGTAGCCGCCGGTCGGCGCGTCCCAGTCGAGCATCTCGCCGGCGCAGAAGACGCCCGGGCAGGGCGCGGAGCATCAGGCCGGCGTCGAGGGCCTCGCGGGCGACGCCGCCGGCGGTGGAGATCGCCTCGTCGAGCGGGCGCGGGCCGGCGAGCGGCAGCGGCAGCGCCTTGAGCGCCCGGGCGGTGGCCGCGGGGTCGCCGAGCGCGGCCGGGGCGCATTCGCGCAGCAGCGCGATCTTGACCGGGCGAGAGGCCGAGGGACTTGCGCAGGTGGTTGGCGAGCGAGGCGCCGCCGCGCGGGCGGGCGAGGCGGGCGGCGAGCTCGGCCTCGCTCGCGGCCGGGGACGAGGTCGAGGGTGAGCGGCGCGCCGTCGCGCAGGAGGTGGGCGAGCGCGTAGATGCCGCCGCCCTCGACGCCGCGGGCGGAGACGACGAACTCCGCCGGCGACGGCTGCGCGCCGGCGGCGGTCAGGCGCACCGGCTTGACCGGCGCGCCGAAGTGCCGCGCCATCGCCGGCGACCAGGCGACGCGGAAGCCGACGTTGGAGGGGCGGAACGGCGCGAGCGGCACCCCCGCGCCGGCGAGGATCGCGGTCCAGGCGCCGTCGGAGCCGAGCCGCGCCCAGGAGCCGCCGCCGAGCGCGAGCACCGTCGCGCGCGGCGGCGAGCGCCCGCGGGCCTTCGGGCGTGGCGAAGCGCGGCGGCGCCGTCGCGCCAGCCGAGCCAGCGCCAGCGGGTGCGGAAGCGCGACGCCCGCGGCCTCGAGCCGGCGCGATCCAGGCGCGCAGCAGCGGCGAGGCCTTCATCGCGCGCGGGAAAGACCCGGCCGGAGCTGCCGGTGAAGACCGCGACGCCGAGGTCCGCGGCCCAGCGCGCGCGACCTCCGCCGGGCCGAAGGCGGCGAGGATCGGCGCGAGCCAGTCGCCGCCGTCGGTGTAGGCGGCGGCGAAGGCGTCGGCGCGGCTCGTCGCTTGGTGAGGTTGAGGCCGGACTTGCCGGCCATCAGAGCTTGCGGCCCGAGCGTCGGCCTCGCCTCGGCGAGGACGACGGCGCGGCCGGCGGCGGCCAGCGTCTCGGCGGCCATCAGCCCGGCGGGGCCGCCGCCGATCACCAGCGCGTCGATGCTCTCGGGCGTCTGCATGCCGCGCCTGATCGCCGATGCCGGCGGCGGCGGCAAGCGCCCGGTGGTGCGGCCGGATCGGATCTGGCATAATGCGCGACGAGGGACGGCGGAGGGGAAGCGATGACCGACGCGGAGTTCTGGGAGGTGGAGCGCTCGCTCTGGCTCGGCGGGCCGGCGGCGTTCCGCGCCTGGGTCGCGGCGGATTGCGTGATGGTGTTTCCCGAGCCCGCCGGCATCCTGACGGGCGCGGCGATCCTCGAGGGGCTGGCGGCGGCGCCGCGCTGGGAGCGCGGTCGACTTCGAGGCGACCGCTGGTGCGCCGCACCGGCGACGCGGCGGCGGTGCTCGCCTACCGCGCCGAGGCGGCGCGGCCGGACGGCGCCCCGCATCGCGCGCTCTGCAGCTTCGAGCTACGTGCAGCAGGCGGGCGACTGGTGGCTGGTGCAGCACCAGCAGACGCCCGATCTGACATTGCGTCTTCCGAAGGAGACAAGATCATGCCGCATCCCGCGCTGACCCCCGATGCCGTCGCCGTGGTGACCGGCGGCGCCTCGGGCATCGGCCTCGCCGCGGCCACCCGCTTCGCCGCGGCGGGCCTCCGGGTCTGCATCGCCGATCTCGGCGCCGAGCGGCTCGACGCGGCGGCGGCGCGCGATCGCCGCCGCGGCGCCGGGCGGCGGCGAGGCGGTGATGGCGGTCGAGACCGACGTCGGCCGGGCTGAGCCGAGCTGGAGCGGCTGGAGGCGGCGGTCGGCGAGCGCTTCGGCGGCGCCGACGTCTTGATGAACAACGCCGGGATCGGGCCGGGCACCGGGGTCTTCGGGCCGGCGCGAGGCCTGGGAGAGGATCCTCGCAGGTCAACCTCTGGGGGGTGATCCACGGCACCCAGGCCTTCGTGCCGGGGATGATCGCCCGCGGCCGGCCGGGGCTGGTGATCAACACCGGCTCGAAGCAGGGCATCACCACGCCGCCGGGCAACCCGGCCTACAACGTCTCCAAGGCGGGGGTGAAGGTCTTCACCGAGGCGCTGGCGCACGAGCTGCGCAGCGCCGAGGGCTGCCGGATCACGCGCGCATCTGCTGATCCCGGGCTTCGTCTTCACCGGGCTGACCCGGGGCGACCGGCGCGAGAAGCCGGCGGCGGCCTGGACGCCGGAGGAGACGGTGGACTTCATGCTGGAGCGGATCGAGGCGGGGGATTTCTACATCCTCTGCCCGGACAACGACGTGCCGCGGTCGCTCGACGAGCGGCGGATCCTCTGGTCGGCGGGCGACATCGTCGAGAACCGCCCGGCGCTGTCGCGCTGGCATCCGGACTATGGCGAGGCTTTCGCGGCGTTCGCCAAGAAGCGGTCTTAGGGGGCAATGAGCTGAAATCACTACGTCTTCGGGATGTCGAAAGCGTCTGGAAGACCTCTTGCAAGCATAGGGACGATTTTGAACGGAACGTCTCGTGCTTGCGCGGACCGCGTGTGCATTGCGTCCATTGCGGAGGCGCTGCCAATCGGTGTCGGCGACTTCGGGCTTTGTGAAAATCGCGAGGACAGCGGACCGGGTGCCGACTATTTTGGCAGTAGAATCGATGCCGCCCAGGGGGAACGCAAATGTTTCGCAAGTTCAGGAACGCATTAATTTCTGCAAGCAGACTTCTGCTGATCGCGACGGCGATCGGCGGACTTGGATCGGCAGCCGCCGCGCAGGCCCCCGGCGCTCCGTTCACCGCCGAACAGCTGAGGGACCTCGCGGCAAAGGGCTTTCAGGCCGATCCGAAGGTCTTGAGGAATCGCCACCGCCGGCCGGCCCTCGGGGCGCTGGAAGGAAGGGCTGCTGTTCGAGGGCATCTCACCGATGCCCTGGCTGAAGAGCGCAGCCAACTGGACCCCGGGCACCGAGGCGGTGCAGCCGGAAGAGATCCGCGTGACCTTCATGGGAGCTCACCCTTGCCGCGACCGGGCCAGATGGGCACCTCGGTCTATGTCGAGCTCGGCAACGGCGACGCTTTCATCTTCGATTTCGGCCCCGGCTCGATCGCCAACTATCTGGCCTCGCGGGTCCCGCTGAACCAGATCAACGACATCTTCATCACCCACCTGCACTGGGACCATTTCGCCTCGGTGCCCTACGCCTTCGTGTTCGGGGCCTGGGGTGGCCGCTGGGATGAAACCTACCGGATTAATGGCCCGTCCGGACGCACGCCGCGGCACGGCATCAAGCACATGGTGAATCCATGAAGGAGATGCTGTTCTGGCACATGGAGAACTTCAGCGCGGGCAGCCCGATCGGCAAAGGCTTCGACATCGAGGTGACCGAGTTCGACTATAAGGACGACGGCGGCGTCGCCTATGAGAAGAACGGCGTGAAGGTCACCCACTGGCAGCAATCGCACGGCAGCGATGGCGCCTCCGCCTATCGTCTGGACTGGAACGGCATGTGCGTGGCCTTCACCGGAGACGGCCGCCCGAACGCGCTGACGATCGAGTACGCCAAGGGCTGCGATCTCCTGATCACCGAGATCCAGCCGGAGACCGTCGCCATCAGCTCGCAGGTGTCCGGCACCATGCCCCTGACCACCCGAACCACGGTCGATGGCTGGCACAACCCCGCCTATGCCGCGGGGTATCTCTACAACCAGGTCAAGCCGCGGCTCGCGATGGCGACCCACGTTTCCTATGACGAGTACATCATCCCCGAGATCGATCGCGGAAGTGCGCACCCACTGGAAGGGGCCGTTTCAGTTCGGCGCGCCGGACATGGTCGTCGTCAACATGACCAAGGACAAGCTCTGGGTGCGGGAGGGGGTCATCCCCGAGTATCCGGGGATCGCGCCGCCGCAGTTCGATGTCTCGGGAGCGGGCGGATTGATCATCCCGGTGCCGCCGACCACGCGGGACAAGGTGCAGTCGCAATTCATCCGCAATGCGGGAATCCCGCTGGAGGACTATTATCCCCCCGGCTATCAGCCGCAGCTTCTGCCTTTCTGGCCATCGGACAAACCCATCTTCCTTCCGGAGTCGCTGGTGCCCGAGCAGATGAAGAAGAAGTGACGATCCAGCGCCTCGGGCCATACCCCGGATGCCAGCGCGACAGCGCTCGTGAGGGGGCAAGGGGGCTGAAGTCGCTGCGTCTTTGCGATCTTCAAGACCGGGCGGAGCTCAGGCCCGAAGTCCTCCCGGAATGGGTCGAGCTGGTGCATGCGTTCATGCAGGATCGTCACGATCCCGATATCGCCGTTGGTGAGCTCGCGCCAATAGACGAAATGATGCTCGTAGCGGAAGAAGAACCCGCCCGGCCGAATTCGGCCGGGACGGAATTCGAGGCGACGCCGTGCGAGGCGATCCTGTCGAAGGCGGCAAACAATCCGGTGATGTAGCGGTCGGCCTGTTCGACCCCCCACCGTCCCGCCGAAGTAGCGATAGATACCTCCAGGCGCACGACGCGCCCGCTGAATGCGGACCGCGGCCACCTGCAGCGTCCGGTTGCGGCCAATGACCTCCGCGGCGGTGAGCGGCGGATAGCTGTCCTCGGGCGCCGCGAAGGCCTGGGTCAGCTCGGCCTTCAGGCGGTCGAAAGCCTCGGCTTCCGCCCGCTCCTTGTCGCGCCGGATCAAATTGCGGATATATTCGCTGACGTTCTCGTAGGAGCCATCCTCGCCGACATTGGCGGCCACGAAATCGCTCAAGGCGCCGCCGACACGGACGGTCGGGGTCTGTGCGGGCATCGATCAGTTCCTGTCGCGGGCGTAGCGATATAACCTAAATCGAATGCGAATAAGGCCGACCTGCCGATCGGCGCCTTCCCGGCCCGCGATCGGTATGGCGCGGGCAGGCTTCCAGGGCCGCCCGGCAGTTCTGGAGGAAGCTCCGGACCGCGGGGTCGCGTTCGAGGCCGATCGCGATCTCGTAGGCCTCGCGCGCGGCGGCGGTGGCGCCGCTTCGCGACCAGGAGCTCGGCGCGGGCGGCCCAGTAGGGCTGGTACTCGGCGAGGCGGGGGTCGCCGGCGACGGCGTCGAGGGCGGCGAGGCCGGCGGCGGGGCCATCGCACTTGCCGACGGCGAGGGCGCGGTTGATCGCCACCACCGGCGAGGCGGAGATCGCGAGCAGCGCGTCGTAGAGCGCCACCACCCGCGGCCAGTCGGAGCGGCCGGCTGCGGCAGCGGTGGACATGCGCCGATTGCAGCGCGCCTTCGAGCTGGAAGCGGCCGATGGCGCCCAGGCCGCTGGCGTGGATGAGCAGCGCCTCGGCCTCGGCGATCATCGCGGCGTCCCAGAGCCGCGGGTCCTGCCAGCCGAGCGGCACGAAGGCGCCCTCGGCGTCGCGGCGGGCCGGCCGGCGCGCCTCGGCGTGCAGCATCAGCGCGAGGAGGCCGAGCGCTTCCGGCGCCTCCGGCATCAGGCCGGTGACCAGCCGCGCCAGATAGATCGCCTCGCCGGTCAGGTCGCGGCGGGCGGCGTCGGCACCTTCGGCGTCGGTCCAGCCTTCGGCGAAGGCGGCGTAGATCGCCTCGAGCACCGCGTCGAGCCGCGGCGCCAGCTCGTCGGCGTCGGGGATGGCGAAGGGGATGCCGGCCAGCCGGATCTTGGTCTTGGCGCGCACCAGCCGCTTGGCCATCGCCGCGGGCGAGACCAGGAAGGCCGAGGCGATGCGGCCGGCGTCGAGCCCGAGCACCGCCTGCAGCATCAGCGGCGCGCGGATCGCCGGGCTCGAGCGCGGGATGGGCGCAGGCGAAGAGCAGCGCCAGCCGCTGGTCGGGGAGGCCGGGCTCGACCGAGGCGGCGGCGAGCCCGTCGGCGAGGTGCGCCAGCGCGTCCGAGGCGGCGGCGCCGCTGCGGCGGCGGCGGTCGAGGTCGATCAGCCGGCGCCGGGCGACCGTCATCAGCCAGGCCTCGGGGTTGTCCGGGCAGCCGCGCGCCGGCCAGTCGGCGAGCGCGGCGGCGAAGGCGTCCGAGAGCGCGTCCTCGGCCGCCGCCACGTCGCGGCTGCGGGCGGCGAGGAAGGCTACGAGCTTGCCGTAGCTGCGGCGCGCGACGGCGTCCGCCGCCTCGCGCGCCGCGCCCTGCCCGAGGCGCCCGGGATCGATCGGCCGGTTCACGCCCGCGAGGTCCGGCTACATCGCCCAGACCGGCCGGAGCTCGACGACGCCGTGGCTCGCGGTCGGGCAGCGCGCGGCCCAGGCCATCGCCGCGTCGAGGTCCGGCGCGTCGATCAGGTAGTAGCCGCCGATCTGCTCCTTGCTGTCGGCATAGGGGCCGTCGAGCACCTGCGGCTTGCCGTCGGCGAGCCGCACGGTGGTGGCGGAGGCGGTCGGCTGCAGCCGGTTGACGCCTTGCAGCGCGCCGGCCTGCTTCAGCGCCTCGGTATAGGCGGCATAGGCGGCCTGGCCCTGGTCGCGCTCGGCCGGGCGTCAGGTTCTGAAAGCCGTTCTCGTCGATGTAGAGCATCAGCAGGTACTGCATCGTCGGTCTCCGTCATGAGTCGCGGCGGGCATCATGCGCCGCCGATACGATGACGCGCGAGCCCCGGCGAAATGGACATCGCGGCCGGCGAGATTTTTCTTTTCGAGATGCGGAGCCGTGCCCGCTGCCCTTGGCGGGCGGGGACGAAATGCGGGGCTCGAGCTCGGCGGCCTGGCGCTTCTCAGGGACGGCGCTCAGCCGAGGCCGATCCGGGCGCGGATGTCGGGGTCGCGGAGCGCGACCTCCTGGCCGGCGAAGCCGGCGGCGGCCTCGCTGCAGAGCCAGACCAGCGCCCGGGCGGGCTCCTCGGCCGGGGCGTGGCTGGCGAAGTCCATCTGGCTCACCGCGTTGATGCCGCTGGCCTTGATCTTGCGCTGCATGTCGGTGGCGACCGTGCCGGGCGAGAGCGAGAAGACGCGGATGCCGCGGCCGCGGTTCTCGAGGTGCGTGCAGCGGGTCAGCATCGTCGGTGGCGGCCTTGGCGGCGCAATAGTGGCTCCAGCCCTCGAGCGGGTTGTGCGCGGCGCCGGAGCTGAGGTTGACGATGACGCCGGCGCCCTGCGCCCGCATGTCGGGCAGCACCGCGCGCATGCCGAAGAAGACGCCCTTGAAGTTGATGTCGGCGGCATGCGCCCAGGCGCGCGGGATCGACGCTGGCCAGAGGCCCGATCGGCTCGATCACCCCGGCGTTGTTGATCAGCGCGTCGATCCGCCCGAAGGCCTCGCGGGCGCGGGCGACCGCCGCCTGCACCTGGGAGAACTCGGCGACGTCGCAGGTCATCGCCTCGGCCTGGCCGCCGCCCTTGCGCAGCCGGGTGGCGAGGGTGGTGATGCCCTCGGCCGAGCGGGCGAGGAGCAGCACCGCCGCGCCCTCGGCGACCAGCGCCTCGGCGGCCGCCGCGCCGATGCCGCGGCTGGCGCCGGTGACGATCACCGACTTTCCGGCGAGTTGACCCATGCGCGCGTCTTTCCCCGCGATGCGGTTGTTTTTCCCGATGAAAGGCGCAAGGCCGGCGAAAGGCAAGGGCGAAGCGGGCCGGGCGGTTGTTTCGGCGGGGAATTCGGCCTAGGTAGCGGCGTGACGCCGCCCCCGGGGTTCCGATGCGGCCTCACGCTCATGGGGATGATCTGAGATGGCGGCAAATCTCGAGGCGCTGACCGGGCAGCTGCTCGCGGCGGCGAAGGCGGCGGGCGCCGAGGCGGCGGACGCGATCGCGGTCGCGGGCGACAGCCTGTCGATCGAGGTCCGCAACGGCGCGCTGGAGCAGGCCGAGCGCTCCGAGGGGATCGACCTCGGGCTCCGGGTGCTGATCGGCCGGCAGCAGGCCTGCGTCTCGTCGAGCGACATCAGCGCCGCGACGATCGCCACGATGGCCGAGCGCGCGGTGGCGATGGCGCGCGAGGCGCCGGAGGACCGCTGGTGCGGGCTCGCCGAGCCCGGCGAGCTGGCGCGCGACTGGGACGCGGCGGCGCTCGATCTGGAGGACCGCGCGCCGCTGCCGACGCGCGGCGGAGCTGCAGGCGGCGGCGCTGGAAGCGGAGGCGGCGGCGCTGGCGGTGCCGGGCGTCAGCAAGATGGACGCGGCCGGCGCCAGCTGGTCGGCGGGCCGGATGCACTTCGCGGCGACCAACGGCTTCTCCGGCGGCTCGGCGGGACCGGGCATTCGATCCAGGCGGTGGCGATCTGCGGCGAAGGCACCGCGATGGAGCGCGACTATGCCTTCGAGAGCCGGGTGCACCGGGCCGACCTGCCGGACCCGGCGGAGATCGGCCGGCTCGCCGGCGAGCGCACCGCGGCGCGGGCCGGCGCCGGCAAGCCGCCGACCGGGGCCTTTCCGGTGCTCTACGACGAGCGGGTCGCCTCCGGGCTGATCGGGCACCTGGTGCAGGCGATCAACGGCAGCGCGGTCGCGCGCGGCGCGAGCTGGCTCAAGGACGCGCTGGGCGAGCGGGTGCTGCCGGCCGGGATCGATCTCATCGAGGATCCGCTGCGGCCGCGGATCGGCGGCTCGCGGCCGTTCGACGGCGAGGGGTTGCCGGTCGCCCGGCGCGTGCTGGTCGAGGACGGCGTGCTGACCGGCTGGACGCTCGATCTCGCCACCGCGCGGCAGCTCGGGCTGACCAGCACCGGCAACGCGGTGCGCGGCACCTCGGCGCCGCCGAGCCCTGCCGCGGGGAACCTCGCGCTGACGCAAGGCGCTGTGTCGCGCGCGGCGCTTCTCGCCGAGATGGGCACCGGACTGCTGGTGACCTCGCTGATCGGCGCCTCGATCAATCCGACCACCGGCGACTATTCCCGCGGCGCCAGCGGCTTCTGGGTCGAGAACGGCGAGATCGTGCGGCCGGTGAACGAATGCACCATCGCCGGCAACCTGCGGGCGATGCTGCGCGACGATCCGGCCGGCCAACGACGCGCGCACCCATCTCGGGCGGGTGGTGCCGAGCCTCCTGGTCGAAGGGCTGGTCATTGCCGGAGCGTGATCTCGCGCTGCTGGAGGCGGCGGCGCGGGGGGCGGCCGAGATCGCGCTTCGCCGCGCCGGGTCGCCCGGCGAGGTGCGGGAGAAGCCGGGCGGCAACGGTCCGGTCAGCGACGCCGACCTCGAGGTCGACCGGATGCTGCGCGCCGAGCTCATCGCGGCGCGTCCCGACTATGGCTGGCTGTCGGAGGAGAGCGAGGACGGGCCGGCGCGGCTCGAGGCGGAGCGGGTCTTCATCGTCGATCCGATCGACGGCACCCGCGGCTTTCTCGCCGGCCAGCCGGCCTGGGCGCATTCGCTGGCGGTGGCCGAGGCCGGGCGGGTGGTGACCGGCGTGGTGTACCTGCCGATGCTCGGGCAGCTCTATGCCGCCTCGCGCGGCGGCGGGGCGCGGCTGAACGGCAAGCCGATCGCGGTCACCTCGCGGGTCGAGATCGACGGCGCCGAGGTGCTGGTGAACGCCAACCAGCTGGTCCCCGGCTTCTGGCCCGGCGGCGTGCCGCGGGTCGGGCGGCACTTCCGGCCGTCGCTGGCCTATCGGCTCTGCCTGGTCGCCGAGGGGCATTTCGACGCGACCTTCACCTTCCGCGACACCTGGGAGTGGGACGTCGCCGCCGGCGATCTGATCGCGCGCGAGGCCGGCGCGGTGGTCAGCGACCGGACCGGCCGGGCGCTCAGCTACAACGCGCCGGTCCCGCGGGTGCCGGGGCTGGTGGTCGCCGGGCCGGCGATGCACGCGGCGATCCTCGCCCGGCTCTGAGGCCGCCGCCCGCTGTTGTTGCACGGCGGGTTTCCTGCTATGATGCTGGGCATTGAAGCCTGAAGTCCTTATCTCATCAAAGTCGTACGATCGCGGGGGTTTTTCATGCGTGAACCTACGGATGTGGTATCTTTTGAAGATCTGGGGATCGACCGTTTCACGGTCAACGGCAATCTGAATTCGGCGCGGAACGGAACGATGCTCGCGCTGGTGGGCAATCCGCGCGGGACCTATACCGAGGACTGCCAGGATCCGAACAACGCGGATTTTGTGCGGATGGTGGTCACCGCGGATTTCGGGCGGTTCCGGGCGCGGGGCATCCGGCCGGCGGTCGAGACCCTGAAGGCGATCATGGACGAGATCGCGCGCGACAAGCCGCATGTGCATGCGATCATGGGCACGGCGGGGATGCTCTGCTGCCGGCTGGTGCGCGGATCGCAAAGCTCGATCTCCAACCACAGTTGGGGCACGGCGATCGACCTCACGCTCGGCGGGCACCTCGACGCGCACGGCGGCGGCAAGACCCAGTTCGGGCTGTTCGAGATCCACGAAATCTTCAACGCCCACGGCTTCTACTGGGGCGCCGCCTTCCCCAAGGAGGAACTCGATGCACTTCGAGGCTTCCGACCAGCTGATCCGCAGGTGGGCGCGGGATGGACTGCTCGGCGACCAGCCGGTGCGGGTCGCCATCGGCATGCTGAACTTCGGCGACCGCAGTCCCGAGGTCTTCAGCCTGCAGGAGGCGCTCAACCGCGCACTCGGGCTCGGCATCGATACCGACGGCGTCTTCGGCAAGGACACCCGCGCTGCGGTGATGGAGTTCCAGCGCCGCAACGGCCTCTCCGTGGACGGCGTCGTCAGCAAGCCGATGATGGCGAAGCTTGGCATCGCCTGAGGGCCTTGCCGCGCTGGTGCTGGCCGCGGGGCTCGCGCTCGGCGGCTGCGCCAGCGCGCAGGGGCCGGTCGCGGGGCAGTGCGTGGCTTTGACCGAGGGGCAGATCCAGGATCCGGAGGCGCGTCCGGGCCTCTCCGGACTGCGCTGCGCCGATCCCTACGCCGCGGGCGATGCGCTGCTGCTCGTCACCGACGAGAATATGAGCTGGCCGCTCCTGGAGCGCGGCGGGCAGCGGCAGAGCTTCGAGCAGGTGGTGCTCGACGACCGCAGTTTGCTCGGGCCGGGGTTCTTCTACTTCGCCGCGAGCCGCGACCGGGTGATCTGGCGCGGGCCGCCGGCGCCGGCGGTGGTGGTCTCCTTCTCCGGGGCCGACACCGTCACGCTGGCGCCGCTGCAGCGCTGGCTGGCGATCGATCTGAAACGCGGCGCGGTCGCCGGGGCGGCGGACAGCGCCGACGCCGCCTTCGCGCTGGTGAAGTAGCGGCGGTGGGCGAAGCTTCGCTGCCGCGGCGTGCATTCGCAGGTGCGGCATTGATTCCGCCGGGCCGGGGCTTAAGCTGCGCGGATCGCCCGCCGCCGCCGAGGATTTTGGGGATTTTCATGCCGCAACGCCTGCATCTCGTGTTCGGTGGCGAGCTCGTCGATCCGCAGCGCACCGAGTTCCGCAACGTCGAGGAGATCGATGTCGTCGGGATCTTTCCCGACTACGCTTCGGCCTATGCCGCCTGGAAGGCCAAGGCGCAGGCGACCGTGGACAATGCCCACGCCCGTTATTTCATCGCGCATCTGCACCGGCTGCGCGACGAGGAGACGGCGGCCGGACCGACGGAGGAGCTGGGCTAGCGCCGGCGCCCGCTCCGCACCCGAAATGCTCAAGGCGACATCGCGCCCTCTCCTGCTCCGGCTCTACCTGGCGGCGTCGCGGCGCGGCGGCGGCGTGGCGCGGCGCACGCTGGAGCGCCGCCGCGCCGAGGGCAAGGAGGACGCCGAGCGGCTCGGCGAGCGCATGGGGCAGGCGGGGCTGCCGCGGCCCGAGGGCAAGCTGGTCTGGTTCCACGCCGCGAGCGTCGGCGAGGCGGCGTCGCTGCTGGAGATGCTGCGCCGGCTGACCCAGGCGCGGCCGGAGGTCAGCTGCCTCGTCACCACCGGCACCATCACCTCGGCGCAGTTCATGGCCGAGCGGCTGCCCGAGCACTGCATCCACCAGTTTGCGACGCTGGACGTGCTGCCCTGGGTCCGCGGCTTTCTCGACCACTGGCGGCCCGACGTCGCGGTCTGGACCGAGAGCGAGCTCTGGCCGGCGACGCTGGTCGAGACCGATGCCCGCGGCATCCCGATGCTGCTGATCAACGCCCGCATCTCGACGCAGGAGCTTCCGGCGCTGGCGGGCGATGGGCGGCATGCCGCGGGCGCTGCTCGGCCGCTTCGACCGGATCCTCGCCCAGGATGCGCTGGCCGGCGAGCACCTCACGGCGCTCGGCGCCGATCCGGAGCGGCTGAGCGTCGAGGGGTCGCTGAAGGAGGGCGCGGCGCCCTTGCCCTACGACGAGGCCGAGCGGGTGCGCATCGCGCGGGCGCTGGCCGGGCGGCCGGTCTGGCTCGCGGCCTCGACGCACCCCGGCGAGGAGGAGATCGCCATCGGCGCCCATGCCCGCGCCCGCCGGGCGCTGCCGATGCTGGCGCTGATCCTGGCGCCGCGGCATCCGGTGCGCGGCGACGCGATCGCCGAGATGCTGCGCGGGCGCGGGCTTGCAGGTGGCGCAGCGCTCCAAGGGCGAGCCGATCGCGCCGGACACCGACGTCTATCTCGCCGACACGCTGGGCGAGATGGGGCTCTGGTACCGCATCGCCTCGGTCAGCTTCGTCGGCGGCAGCCTGGTCGATATCGGCGGGCACAATCCGTTCGAGCCGGCGCTGCTCGGCAGCGCCATCCTGCACGGGCCGCACGTGCGCAACTTCATCGACGGCTACCGGCGGCTTGCGGACGCCGACGCGGCGGTGCTGGTGCGCTCGGAGGCGGAGCTCGCCGAGGCGCTGGTGGCGACGATGGCGCCGGATCGCGCCGCGGCGATGGCGGCGAGCGCCTGGGAGGCCTGCAGCGAGGGCGCCGAGGTCACCGACGCGGTGCTGGCGGCGATCGGCGATCTGCTCGACGGCAAGCGCTGATGCGCGCGCCGCGGTTCTGGGCCAACCCGCCGGCGCGGCCGGGGCTGCTGGCGCGGCTGCTGGCGCCCCTGGCTTGGCTCTGGGCGCGGGCGGCGCGGCGGCGGCTGGCGCGCGGCGCCCCGGTGCGGCTGGGGGTGCCGGTGATCTGCGTCGGCAACCTGACCGCCGGCGGGGCGGGCAAGACCCCGACGGTGATCGCGCTGGTCGAGCGGCTGCGCGCCCGCGGGGTCGAGGCGCATATCATCTCGCGCGGGCACGGCGGCAGCCTCGTCGGGCCGGTGCGGGTCGAGGAGCGGCGGCATCGCGCGGCCGAGGTCGGCGACGAGCCGCTGCTGCTCGCGGCCTTCGCGCCGGTCTGGATCGGGCGCGACCGCGCCGCCGCCGGGCGGGCGGCGGAGGCGGCGGGGGCGGCCGCGGTGGTGATGGACGACGGGCTGCAGAACCCGGCGCTGGCGAAGGATCTCTCGATCGTCGTCGTCGATGCGGGCTTCGGCTTCGGCAACGGCCGGGTGATGCCGGCCGGGCCGCTGCGCGAGCCGGTCGCGGCCGGGCTGGCGCGGGCCGATCTGGTGCTCGCGATCGGCGATGCCGGCGAGCGCGGGACGCGGTTCCGCCGCGACTGGCCGGAGGCGGCGGCGCTGCCGGCGCTCGACGGCGCGCTGGAGCCGCTGCCGACCGGCATGGACTGGCGGGGCTTGCGCGCCTTCGCCTTCGCCGGCATCGGGCGGCCGGAGAAGTTCTTCGCGAGCCTGCGCGCCGCCGGCGCCGAGCTGGTCGCGGCCGAGAGCTTCGCCGATCACGCGCCCTACGACCGGCGGCTGCTGGCGCGGCTCGCCGCCGACGCGGCGGCCAGGGGCGCGCAGCTCGTCACCACCGAGAAGGACGCCGCCCGCCTGCCGGCGGCGTTCCGCGCCCAGGTGCTGGTGCTGCCGGTGCGGCTGGCGGTCGAGGACTGGGGGCCGCTCGACGCGGCGCTGGCGCGGCTCGGGCTCGGCGGCGCGGATAACCGCTAGGCGGGATACGATCAGCGTGCGATGGTCCCGGCGAAATCGGCGGCGGGGGATCGGCTGATGGGTCTTGGAAGGCTGTTCGTCGGAGCGTTGCTCCTCGCCGGCGCTGCGGGCGCCGAGGAGCTGCCGCCGCCGCAGGTCTCCGGCGTGCCGATCCCCGAGGGCCAGATCGAGAAGGCGATCGGCCGGCGTCGACGGGCTGGTCGCCGCGGTGATGGCGGCGACCGGCGTTCCCGGCATCGCCGTCGCGGTGGTCGACGACGGCGAGGTGGCGCTGGTCAAGGGCTACGGCGTGCGCGAGGCCGGCAAGCCCGAGCCGGTCGATGGCGACACGGTATTCCAGATCGCCTCGGTGTCGAAGTCGGTCGGCGCCACCGTGGTCGCGCGCGAGGTCGGCAAGTCGGTGGTGCGCTGGGACACGCCGGTCACCGAGCTCCTGCCCTGGTTCGCGCTTGCCGATCCGCGGGCGACGGCGATGCTGACGATCGGCGACCTCTACGCGCACCGCTCCGGCCTGCCCGACCACGCCGGCGACGATCTCGAGGATATCGGCTACGACCGCCGCGCGATCCTGGAGCGGCTGCGCTTCCTGCCGCTCGCCGGGTTCCGCGACAGCTATGCCTATACCAACAACGGGCCGACCGCCGCCGCCGAGGCGGTGGCGACGGCGGCGGGAACCGACTGGGCGAGCTTGGCGAGACCGAGCTCTATGCGCCGCTCGGCATGACCCGCACCAGCTCGCGCTTCAGCGGACTTCATGGCGCGCGACAACCGGGCGGTCCCGCACATGCGCCAGGGCGAGGGCTGGGCGGCGCTGGCGCAGCGCGATCCCGACCCGCAGTCGCCGGCGGGCGGCGTGTCGTCGAGCGCTGCCGACATGGCGAAGTGGATGCGGCTGGTGCTCGGCAACGGCAGTTTCGAGGGTGCGCCGCTGGTCGATCCCAAGGCGCTCCTCGCCGCGCTCAGCCCGCAGTCGGACGCCTCGCCGCCGTTCGCCCAGGATGCCCGGCCGGGACCTTACGGCTTCGGCTTCGGCGTCGGCGTAACCGCCGCGGGCCGGGTGGGCTTCAGCCACTCCGGCGGCTTCAACCTCGGCGCCGGCACCACCTTCCAGATGCTGCCCTCGGTCGGGGTCGGCATCGTCGTGCTCAGCAACGCCCAGCCGATCGGCGCGGTCGAGGCGATCGGGCTGAGCTTCATGGACCTGGTGCAGTTCGGCCGGGTCACCCGCGACTGGTATGCGGCGGTGGCGCCGCGGATGGCGCCGATGTTCGCGCCGGTGGGCAAGCTCGCGGGTCAGGCGCCGCCGGCGGATCCGGCTCCGGCGCGCGCGTCGGCCGACTACACCGGCACCTATCGCAACGACTATTTCGGCAAGGTCGAGGTCGTGGCGATGGGCAATGAGCTCGTCCTGAAGGCCGGGCCGGGACCGATGGCGTTCCCGCTGCGGCACTGGTCGGGCGACAGCTTCGTGTTCGAGCCGTGGAACGAGAATAACCCTTCCGGCTCGGTCGCGGAGGTGAGCTTCGCGCCCGGCTCGCCGGCGCCGACGCTGACGGTCGACACCTGGAACGAGCACGGGCTCGGCACCTTCACCCGGTAGGGTCGCCTCCGGCGGCTGCGCGGCGGGGTCAGGCCCCGAGCGCGGCGTCGAGCTTGGTCTTGAGCTCGTCCCAGGGGATGTTGTCGACCTTCTCGCCGTTGATGAGGAAGGTGGGCGTCGCGTCGATGCCGTCGGCCTGGGCGTTCTTCTGGTAGGCGGCGACCAGCCCTTCGGCGAGGCTGCGGTCGTTCAGGCAGGCGTCCATCTGCTCGTCGCTCATCCCGGCCTGGCGGCCGATGCTCTTGAGCTTCTCCACCATCTGACCTTCGTCGGTGACGGTGATCCAGTTGTTCTGGGTCGAGAACAGCAGATCGGCGATGCCGAAGTAGCGGTCGGCCGGGGCGCAGCGGGCGATCATCGCCGCCCAGAGGCTCGGCTTGTTGAAATAGACCTCGCGGAAGACGAGCCTGACCTTGCCGGTGTCGATATAGTCCGCCTTGATCTTCGGGAAGACGTCTTTCATGAAGGCGGCGCAGTGCGGGCAGGTGAACATCGCGTATTCGATCAGCGTCACCGGCGCGTTCGGATCGCCCATGGTCATGTCGGGAACGGCGGGCGTCTGCTGCGCCAGCGCGAGGCGGGGCAGAGCCGGCGACGGCGAGGGCGGCGGCAAGGGTCTGGCGGCGGGTCAGGGCAGGGCCATGGTTCAGGTATCCGATCGGTTGCGGGTTTCGGTTTCGGGATAGCACATTGCGCGCCAATGTCTCCAAGGCGTCGCGCAGGTCGCCATCACCAATGCTTGAGAGCGTGCCCCCGAGCCGGCCGGTGAGCGGGCCGATGTCGGGCGGCGGCGCGGTGGCTGCCGGCCGGAACGCCGGTGCGGCCTCGGCGAGGCCCGGCGCGGCATGGGTGAGCTGGATCCGCCCGACGGTGCCGGGGCCGAGTGCGGCGTTCACCCGATCGCGCAGGAGCGGCATCAGCATCTGAAGCTGCGGCGCGTGGGCGCCGCTGACCGCCAGCGTCAGGAGGCCGCCGGCCGGCCCGCGGGCGCGGGCGAGCCGCAGCGGCGCGCAGATCGCGGCGAACTCCGGCCCGGCGATCTCGCCCCAGAGCGCGCGCAGCCGCGCCTGGGCGAAGCCGCGCTTGGCCGCGGCGGTGCGCATCTGCGGCTCGATCAGCCCGCCGGCGCGGACGAAGCCGCGCTTGCGTTTCCCGCGGTGGATGTCAGTGTCGTCGGCCATGCACGCGTGCCCCTGGATGCGCCGTCAAGGTTAACGGCTCCGGCGAGGCTTGTCAGGGAGAACGGATGGAGGCCGCGGACGCGAGCGCGATGGCACGGGCGCTCCTCGGCTGGTACGACTGGCCAAGCGCGGGTGCTGCCCTGGCGCACGCCGCCCGGCGCGAGCGAGCGGCCCGATCCCTACGCGGTCTGGCTCTCCGAGGTCATGCTGCAGCAGACCACGGTCGCGGCGGTGGGCGGCTATTTCCGCCGCTTCATGGCACGCTGGCCGACCGTGCAGGCGCTGGCCGCCGCCGACGACGCCGAGGTGATGGCCGCCTGGGCGGGGCTCGGCTACTACGCCCGGGCGCGGAACCTGCTCGCCTGCGCGCGGGCGGTGGCGGCCGGGCACGGCGGCCGCTTTCCCGACACCGAGGCGGCGCTGCGGGCATTGCCCGGCATCGGCGGCTATACCGCCGCGGCGATCGCCGCGATCGCCTTCGACCGGCCGGCGGTGGTGGTCGACGGCAATGTCGAGCGGGTCATGGCGCGGCTCTTTGCCGTGGAGACGCCGCTGCCCGCCGCGAAGCCGGAGCTGCGGGCGCTGGCCGCACGGCTGACGCCCGCGGCGCGGCCCGGCGACTATGCCCAGGCGGTGATGGATCTCGGGGCCACGGTCTGCACGCCGCGGGCGCCGGCCTGCGTTCTCTGCCCCTGGAGCGCCGCCTGCGCCGCGCGCAAGGCCGGGATCGCCGCCGATCTGCCGCGGCGGACGGCGAAGCCGGCGAAGCCGGTGCGGCACGGGACGGCATGGCTGGCGCTGCGCGCCGACGGCGCGGTGCTGGTCGAGACCCGGCCGCCGTCGGGGCTGCTCGGCGGGATGCTCGGGCTGCCGGGCGACGCCTGGAGCGAGCGGCCGGCGCCGCCGCGGGCGCCCTTCGCCGCCGACTGGCGCGACCTCGGCGAGGTGCGCCACACCTTCACGCATTTCCACCTGGTGCTGCGGCTTCGCGGCGCCCGGGTGCCGGCGGACGCGAGGGCGCCGCTCGGCGCGTACCGTCCGGCGGAGGGGCTGGCGGGAGCGCTTCCGAGCGTCATGCGCAAGGCGCTGCGCCTCGGCCTGAGCGGGCTGGCCTGAGCGCGAAAAAAGGCCGCGCCGAAAGAGGACGCGGCCGGAGGTTTGAGGGATAGAAAGTCTTTAGGGAACTCGCTCGAAGAGGCAAAGGTTCCACGCGCTCAGCGATCACACCAGCGGCCACTTGTCCTGACTCGTTGCTGCTCGGTCCGCATCCCGCCGATCTGTCGCGGAACGGGTGCGGCCTGCCGGATTTGTCCGTCGACAAATCCGGCCGCGGCCGCCCCTCCGGGGGCGGACGCGATTCCGCGTCCGCCGGGGCGGCCACGCCCGGATTGCAGCCCTTCGGTCCAGGCCGCACCCCCCTTCGCCTCCGCGCACAGCGCTCCGGCGAACGGCCCGGCCGGTGTCCACAGGACACCCGGCTCTTGTCGGGCCGGGACTCGCGGGCCAAGGCCCGCTTCGGTCGGAAGACGAGGTCCGATCGTCTCGCCGGCGGGCGGTCATTCGAGAGAGCCGTTGGGATTATTCCTGCATCTCCGCGCTCTATTCGCTGCGGCACGGGATCCGGGAAAACCTGTACGTCCCAATCGGGTCGTCCACGAGCAGGCGTGTCTTTCCGGAACCGTGACCAGCGTTGCGGCACCTGCCCGTCCGGCGTGCGCTTCTCGCCCGTGGTTCGAAATCGCTTGGAAGGCGTCCCACGGATTTATTTTCGGCCGGTCAGCTTGCGTTAACCCGCTTCGCCGGCCCGATTTGCCATACAAAAGCCAGACGCTTTCCAGACGCTTTCCAGATGCTTTCCATACCCATCGCGTCGGAGGGCCGAAACACAACATCTGGTGTTAACTATTGCCCCATCTCCGCGCGGATCTGCTGGCGCAGGAAGTCGATCGGGACGCTGACGCCGTCGCGGTGGAAGTGCCAGTAGGTCCAGCCGTTGCAGGAGGGCGCGCCTTCGAGCGCGGCGCCGACCTGGTGGATCGAGCCGCGGACGTCGCTGGCGATCAGCGTGCCGTCGGCGCGGATCTTGGCCGCGCGGCGGCCGTTGAGCGAATGCAGGATCTCGCCCGGGCGCCAGCAGGCCGCGCTCGACGAGCTGGCCGAAGGCGACGCGCGGCTCGGTGCGCTTCGGGGCGGTGACGGCGAAGGCGTCGGCGTCGAGCCGGCGGACCGCGGCGATGCGGGCCTCGGCGGCGGCGCGGTACTCGGCCTCGCGCTCGATGCCGATGAAGCGGCGGCCGAGGCGCTTGGCCACCGCGCCGGTGGTGCCGGTGCCGAAGAAGGGGTCGAGCACGACGTCGCCGGGCCGGGTCGAGGCGACCAGCACGCGGTGCAGCAGCGCCTCGGGCTTCTGGGTCGGATGCGCCTTGTCGCCGGCGGCGGTCTTGAGCCGCTCGGCGCCGGTGCAGAGCGGGATCACCCAGTCCGAGCGCATCTGGATGCCCTCGTTCAGCGCCTTCATCGCCTCGTAGTTGAAGGTGTATTTCGACTGGTCGGACTTGGCCGCCCAGATCAGCGTCTCGTGGGCGTTGGTCAGGCGCTTGCCGCGGAAGTTCGGCATCGGGTTCGACTTGCGCCAGATCACGTCGTTGAGGATCCAGAAGCCGGCGTCCTGCAGCGTCGCGCCGAGGCGGAAGACGTTGTGGTAGGAGCCGATCACCCAGATCGCGCCGTCGGGCTTCAGCAGCCGCCGCGCCTCGGCGAGCCAGGCGCGGGTGAAGGCGTCGTAGGCCGCGAAGGAGGCGAAGCGGTCCCAGTGGTCGTCGACCGCGTCGACGCGGGAGTTGTCGGGCCGGTGCAGGTCGCCGCGCAGCTGCAGGTTGTAGGGCGGGTCGGCGAAGATCAGGTCGACGCTCTCGGCCGGCAGGGCGCGCATGACCTCGATGCAGTCGCCGGGCAGGATGACGTCAACGTCGAGGGAGAGGGCGGTCGGAGCGGTTCTCGGCATCGCGTGCATCCCGTTGCGGCTTCCGGGACGAAAATGAGTTAAAACCGAATCACCGTCAAACTTTTAATCGAATCAAGAGCTTAACTGAGCGGCTTCACACAAGATATTGTGGATCGGCTGGAACGACCGCCTATGGTGTGGGCTAACCCCCAGCCGCGCCAGCCCTTCCTGATGCGCCCGGGTGCCGTAGCCCATGTTGGTCTCCCAGCCGTAGCCGGGAAACTGTTGCGAAAGCGCCACCATCATCCGGTCGCGCGCGACCTTGGCGACGATCGAGGCGGCGGCGATCGAGAGCGCGAGGCCGTCGCCGCCGATGATGGTGCGGCACGGGCAGGGCAGGCCGGGCGGCGGCATGTGGCCGTCGACCAGCGCCAGCGCCGGGCGCCGGGCGAGGCTGGAGACGGCGCGGCGCATGGCGAGGAAGCTCGCCTGGAGGATGTTCATCGTCTCGATCTCGGCGACGCTGGCCACGCCGATGCCGACCAGCGCCACGGCGTGCAGCGAGAGGGCGAGCTCGTCGCGGCGCTGCGGCGTCAGGCGCTTGCTGTCGTCGAGGCCGTCGGGGATGGCCGCCGGGTCGAGGATCACCGCGGCCGCCACCACCGGCCCGGCCCAGGGGCCGCGGCCGACCTCGTCGATGCCGCAGACCGGAAACGGGCCGGCGCGCTCGTGGCTGTAGTCTGGGGGCGCGGTGACGTCTTCCGGCATCTTGGTGGCGCGTCCTCGCGAGGTGGTTGCCCTTCGGTGGCTACACCAGCTTCCGGGCCGCGAAAAGCCGGATCTCAGCCGGGGAAGAGCGTCAGGCCGCCGTCGACGCGGATCACCTGGCCGTTGATGAACTTGGCGCGCGGGCCGGCGAGGAAGGCGACGGCGTCGGCGATCTCGTCGGGCTCGGCGTAGCGGTTGAGCGAGACCTTGGCGCTGTTCATCCGGTCGGGATCGACGACGCGGGTGGCCTGGAAGCGGGCGGACTTGGTCGGGCCGGGGCTGACCGCGTTGATCCGGACGCCGGCGTCGATCAGCTCCTTGGCGAGGCAGCGGGTGTAGTGGACGACGGCGGCTTTCAGCGTGGAGTAGACCACTGCCGGCGAGCAGCCCATGTGCGCCGCGGAGGAGGCGATGTTGACGACCGAGCCGGCGCCGGCCTTGACCATCGCCGGCACGAAGGCCTGGCAGACCAGCATGGTGCCGATCAGGTTGTTGTCGGTCAGCACCTTGATGTCCTCGAAGGAGACGTCGAGCGCGTTGTTGGGCTTGGGCTTGTTGCCCGAGGCGCCGATGTCGCCGCCGGCGCAGTTGACCAGGATGTGCACCTCGCCGAGCGCGGCGTCGATGTCGGCCTTCATCTCTGGCCACCGCGTCGCGGTCGCCGATGTTGCCGGTGACGGCCGTGACCCTGGTGCCGTGCGCGCCGAGCTTGCTCGGCGACCTCGCCGAGGTCCTGGAATTCGCCGTATTTCGCCGGCTGGGTCCAGTCCATGTCGTGGATCGCGACGTCGGCGCCGTTCTCGGCCAGCCGCTCGGCCATCACCCGGCCGAGGCCGCGGCCCGATCCGGTGACGAAGGCGGTCTTGCCGCTGAGTTCCCCTGCCATCCTGCCTTATCCTTCTCCATGATCCCGAGGGCCCGCATGTTGGCGGCGCTGCGCCGGATCATGTCGAGCTCGTAGCCTTCCAGTGCGTCGTCCTCGCTGCGCTCCCAGGGCGTGCGGTAGTCCGCCTCCGCCGGCAGGCGGTTGACCCGCGCCGCCCTGAGGCAGGCCGAGAGCTGTGCCGCGGACTTCGGGGCATAGCCGTTCCACCAGTCGCTGGTGAAGAGCCGGACGTGGCGCGCCTCGAGCGCGCCGGGCTCGAGCACCGCGGTCAGCGACGGCTGGGCCTCGGCGAGCATGGCGACGAGCTCGGGGAAGGGCACCGCGCCGTCGCCGATGGCGCAGCGGACGAGGCGGTAGCCTTCGTCGGTGAACTGCACGCGGTAGTCCTTGAGGTGGACGTGGCGGACATGCCGCGCGATGGCGCGGGTGAAGTCGAGCGGCGCCTCGGCGACGGGGAAGGCGTTGCCGGTGTCGAAGGTGATGCCGACGCCGCGGCGTCATCTCGCAGAGGCCGACGAGCTCGGCGGAGGTGAAGTCCTGGTGGTTCTCGATGGCGAGGCGGTATGCCCGCGTCGTCGGCGCGGGGTCCCCACTCCATCAGGGTGGCGCGGATGGTGGCGTTGAGCGCGTCCCATTTTGTGAGGCCGAAGGCGTTGCGGTCGCCGCAGAGCACCGGGCTCAGTCGGAGGCGGATGATGCTGGCGCCGAGGAGCTCGGCCGAGCGGAAAGCGGCCTCGCATCGGCCCCATCATGTCGATGCCGGCGCTGACCACCGGGGTCTGGTCGTTGGCGGCGAGGCGTCGGCCGACGGCGCGGACCGCGTCGTCGGGCATGGCCTGCAGCCAGGGATCGAAGATCTCGACAACCCGTCGCGCCGAGCTCGTCGGCGATGGCGAGAAAGCCTTCGAGGCCGCGGCCGGCGGGATTGGCGCGCGGGGTGCCGCGGCCCTGGAGGCCGAGCAGCCAGCTCAGGCCATAGGGGTTCAGTCCGACGCGCAGCATGGCGGGCTGCTTCGAGTGGTCATCAGCGGATGCCCGCATCGACGGTGAGGGTCTGCTTGGGGATCATGCGGCTGTCGTCGGCGGCGAGAAGAGCGCGGCGCGGGCGATCGTCTCGCCGTTCAGCGCCTGGCGGAGCGGCTCATAGTTCGCCGAGCAAGCGGTTCTGTCAACGCGCAACTCACCGGCCGTCGCCTGCCGATGTGCGGGCTTGCGGTGCGCGCGGAATTGGTCAGGATCGCGGCGGTTGCGGCTGACCACGGGCAGTTCGGTTGCGCTAAGGAGATCGAGATGGATGAGACCGGGATCGACCGTGAGACGATGGGACGTCTGGCGAAGGCGCTGGCTTTCATCGGGAGTCCGGACGATGCGGTCGTCGTCGCGCTTCGGCGCGCCGAGCAGACCGGCGCCGAGAAGGACATCAAGCAGGCGCGGGGGCTTTTCATGAAGCTCAAGCCGGCGGATCGCCGCGCGGCGCTGGCGACGCTCGTCGATTGAGCCTTGGCGGGGGCTTGTTGCACTTGGTTCAAGTGGAGGGTGAGGCCGGCCTCGGGGCAGGCCAAGCACGGTTCCTTAGGAAACGCCGCTAGTTTCCGGATGTTGCTGCCAAAAGCGGCATGGTGGCGACCCCGGGCGGATTCGAACCGCCGACCTACCGCTTAGGAGGCGGTCGCTCTATCCTCTGAGCTACGAGGTCTCGCCGCCTGTCTAGCGCCTGCGGCGGCGGCGGGTCAATCAAGCGGTTGTGTTTTGCCGCTGCGCCGGGGGCGTGGGCAGCCTCGGCCGGCGGTTCGGAGTTCGAGATGACGGTACGTCTGCGATCCCTGGTCCTCGCCGCTGCCGTGCTGCTGGCGGCGCTGCCGGCCGGCGCGACCCCGCGCGGCCTGGCCGAGGTCGAGACCCGGCTGGTGGATCTCAACGGCGGGGTCTATGCCGACAGGCCGCTCGTTGCCTACGTGCGGAAGGTGGGGATGCGGCTGGTCACGGCGGCGGGGCGGCAGGACCAGCCTTGGCGCTTCACGCTGCTCGACACCCCCGACGCCAACGCCTTCGCGCTGCCGGGCGGGCGGATCTTCCTGACCCGCGGCATGCTGGCGCTGGCGGACGACGAGGCGGAGCTTGCGGCGATCCTCGGGCACGAGATCGGCCATGCGATCGGCGGCGACGCGCTCACGCTCCGGGGCGACCGCGCGCGGCGGGCTGCGGAGTTCGCCGCCGACGAGGTGGCGTTGGACCTGATGACGCGGGCCGGCTACGACCCGGCGGGGGAAGCTGATTTCCAGGAGACGCTGCTGGCGGCACACGCGCTCGAGGCGCGCCTGGACGGCGCCGACCCGACCGACGGGGAGGATGGCGATCATCCGGCGCTGGCCGACCGGCTGCGGGTCGCGCGGAGCGCGCTCGCGGAGACGACGGCCGGTCGCGGCGTGCGCAACCGCGCCGAATACCTCGCCGCGATCGACGGCATGGTCTGGGGCGATGGGCCGGCGCAGGGCTTCGTGCGCGGGCGGGACTTCGTGCATCCCGACCTGCGCTTCGCGATCGAGGCGCCCGCCGGCTATGCGCTGGCCAACCGGCCCGACGCGGTGATCGCCACCGGCCCAGCCGGTGCCCTGCTGCTGCTCGACAGCCTGCCCGATCCTGGCGGGTCGCCCGAGACCTATCTGACTCGCGGCTGGGTACCGGAAATCGCCCGCGACGTCCAGGCCGGACCGATTGAGGCGCTCCGGCGCATCTCGCTGCACGGGATGCCCGCGGCGCAGGGCATGCTGCCGCTGGCGTCGCGCGGCAGCGCGCGGGTCGCGGAGCTGACCGTGGTGCGGCACGGCGGGCGGTTCTACCGGCTGACCGGCCTGCACGACCCCGACGACGCCACCGGCGCGGCGGCGCTCGCCGAGGCGGCGGCGAGCTTCCGGTCGCTCTCGGCGGAGGAAGTGGCGCGGATCCGGCCGCTCAGGATCCGCATCCACCGCGTCTCCCGCGGCGACGACATCGCCGCGCTCGCCGCCGCGATGCCGGTCGGGCGGGCGCCGCGGGCGCAGTTCGACCTGATGAACGGCATACGGCCGGGCAAGAGCCTGCGGGTCGGCGACCTGGTCAAGCTGGTGACGGATTGAATCGCGCCGGAAGCCGGATGCCGGTCAGGCTACTGAAAACGCTTCTGAAAGTGGATGCACAACGCATGCACAATGCATGCACAACGCATGCATCCTTGTTGCCGGAAGCTTAACGGGACCGGGACGGCGCCGTCGCCGCGAGCGTTGAATTGATCAATGGCGCCGACCAGTATCGGAGCGCTCTGACGCCGTTTGCCAAGTGCAGCGGGGGCTGAGCCATGGCCCAAGTCCCAAGCGGTCGGGTCTGACGATCAAATCCGCGACCTCGCGCGGCTTTCGCGTGCCGCTTACCTTCACGCTCGGGACCAGTGCAGCGATCGTTCGCGCGGTGCCGCTGCTGCTCGTGGACCTTCAGACCGAGGAGGGCGTGACCGGCCGGGTCCCGACCGTCCCGGAAGCGGCCTGGCGTGGGACGAGGCAAAGCTGGCCCATCTGGAGCAGTTGTAGCGCGGCGCCGCGGCAGGCTTCAGAGCAGAGATCCCAGGGCGACCAGGGCGGCGCCGACCACGGCGCCGCCGAGGCCGTAGATCCAGCCGGGCATCCGTCGGCGCTCGGGCGGCGGCGCGGGGGAGTTGACCCGGATCAGCGCTGCCTCGGCGAGCTGCGGCAGGCGCGGGCCGAAGCGGCTGAGGACGCGCGCGGTGGCGGCGAGGTCGCGGGCGATCGCGGCGGGGCCGAGGTTGGCGCGGATGTAGTCGGTGACCACCGGGCGCGAGGTCTCCCACATGTTCATCGCCGGGTTCAGGCTGCGGGCGACGCCTTCGACCACGACCATGGTGCGCTGGAGCAGGATCAGCTCGGTGCGGGTCTGCATGCCGAAGCGCTCGGTGACCTCGAAGAGGTGCGCGAGCAGCCGCGCCATCGAGATGCGGGTGGCGTCCTGGCCGAAGATCGGCTCGCCGACCGAGCGCAGCGCCTGGGCGAAGGCCTCGGTGTCGCGGTCGCGCGGGACGTAGCCGGCCTCGAAATGCACTTCGGCGACGCGCTTGTAGTCGCGGCGCAGGAAGCCGATCAGGATCTCGGCATAGACCCGGCGGGTGTAGGCGTCGATCCGGCCCATGATGCCGAAGTCGAGCGTGATCAGCGCGCCGTCGGGCCCGAGCTTGAGGTTGCCCTGGTGCATGTCGGCGTGGAAGAAGCCGTCGCGCAGCGCCTGGGTCAGGAAGCTCTGGATGATCCGCTCGGAGAGCCGGACCAGGTCGGCGCCGCTGGCGCGCAGCGCGGGCAGGTCGCCCATGTTGATGCCGGTCTCCCACTCCAGCGTCAGCACGCGGCGGCCGGAGGCGGGCCAGATCACCGCGGGCACCCGGAAGCCGGGGTCGCGCGCGGTGTTGGCGGCGAACTCGGCGGCGGCGGCGGCCTCCATCCGGAGGTCGAGCTCGCCCTGGACCACGCCCTCGAAGTGCCGGATCACCGCCTTGGGGCGCAGCCGGCGGGCGAAGGGGGCGAGGAGCTCGACCATGCCGGCGGCGAAGTAGAAGGCGTCGACGTCGCGCAGGAACGCCCGCTCGATGCCGGGGCGCAGCACCTTGACCGCGACCACCTGTCCGGTCTCGCGCAGCGTGGCGCGGTGGACCTGCGCCAGCGAGGCGGCGGCGACCGGCGGCTCGAAGTCGGCGAAGACCGCGTCGAGCGGCTGGCCGAGCTCGGTCTCGATCGCGGCGCGGGCCTCGCCCATCGGGAAGGGCGGCAGCTTGTCCTGCAGCACCGAGAGCTGGGCCGCGAGCTCGGGACCGACCACGTCGGGGCGGGTCGAGAGGAGCTGGCCGAACTTGATGTAGGCGGGGCCGAGCGCGGTGATCGCGCGCAGGATCGGCGGCTGCGTCGGATCGCCGGGGTAGCCCAGCCACTGGAACGGCCAGCCGAGGACGCGCGCGGCGACCCGGAGCGTCGGCGGCGCGTCGAAGGCGGCGAGCGCCATCCGCATCGCGCCGGTGCGCTCGAAGGTGGCGCCGGTGCGGATCAGGCGCCAGAGGTTGTGCGGGCCTCTCACCGGAAAAATCGCATCAGAGCTTCCAGGCCGAATGCAGCGCGGCGATGCCCATCGAGAGGTTGCGGTAGCGGACCTGGCCGAAGCCGGCCGCGGCGATCATGGCGGCGAAAGTCTCCTGGTCGGGGAAGCGGCGGATCGATTCGACGAGGTACTGGTAGCTCGCGCGGTCGCCGGCGAGAAGCTCGCCGAGCGCGGGGATGACGTTGAAGGAATAGCGGTCGTAGAGCCAGCGCAGGCTGGGCTCGGGCACCTGGCTGAACTCCAGCACGAGCAGGCGGCCGCCGGGCTTCAGGACGCGGAACGCCTCGGCGAGCGCGTCCTCGATGCGGGTGACGTTCCGGATGCCGAAGGAGATGGTGTAGGCGTCGAAGCTGGCGTCGGCGAAGGGGAGCGCCGTCGCATCGCCGACGATCCAGTCGAGCGCGGCCGCGAAGCTGGTCGCCTCGGCGCGCTTGCGGCCTTCGGTGAGCATGTCCTCGGTCATGTCGAGGACGGTGGCGCGGCCCTGGCCCTTGACCCGGCCGAGGAAGCGGAAGGCGATGTCGCCGGTGCCGCCGGCGACATCGAGGAGCGTCATGCCGGGCCGCGGCGCCAGCCAGTCGAGCATCGCGTCCTTCCAGAGCCGGTGGATGCCGGCGCTCATCGCGTCGTTCATCAGGTCGTAGCGCGGGGCGACCGAGGCGAAGACCCCGTGGACGCGCGCGGCCTTCTCCCCTTCCGGGACGGTCTCGTTGCCGAAATGGGTGGTGGGCTCGTTGGTGGGCTCGGGGGCCATCCGGTCGGTCTTTCGGTCGGTTCCGCCGCTCCTTATAAGGCAGGTCCGGCCGGCTGCAACCGCGGCGCCGGAGCGCGGGAGGGCGCAAGTGCCGGAACTTCCGGAAGTCGAGACGGTCCGACGCGGGCTGGAGCCGGTGCTCGCGGGGCGGGTGATCGCGCGCGCCGAGATCCGGCGGCCCGACCTGCGCTGGCCGTTTCCGCCGCGGCTCGCGAAGCGGTTGACCGGCGCGCGGGTGACCGCGCTGCGGCGGCGGTCGAAGTATCTGCTCGCGGATCTCGACCTGGGCGAGACGCTGATTTTGCATCTCGGCATGTCGGGGCGGCTGCTGGTGTCGGGCGCGCAGGTCGGGGCGTTCCATCACGCGCATCCGGCACCGGAGAAGCACGACCATATGGTGCTCGACATCGAAGGCGGGGTGCGGGTGACCTTCAACGATGCGCGGCGGTTCGGGATGGTCGACCTGTGGCCGACAGCCGATCTCGAGGCGCACCGGCTGCTGGCGGGGCTGGGGCCGGAGCCGCTCGGCAACGGCTTCGATGGCGGCTATCTGGCCGAGCGGCTCGGGCGGCGGATCACCGCGGTCAAAGCGGTGCTGCTCGACCAGCGGGTGGTGGCGGGGCTCGGCAACATCTACGTCTGCGAGGCGCTGTGGCGGGCGCGGATCTCGCCGCTGCGCCCCGCCGCGGGATGTGACGGCCGGCGAGGCCGAGACGCTGGTGGCCGCGGTCCGCGCCGTGCTGACGGACGCGATCGCCGCCGGGGGCTCGTCGTTGCGCGACTACCGCCAGGCGGATGGCGAGCTCGGCTACTTCCAGCATTCCTTTGCCGTCTATGGACGCGAAGGCGAGCCGTGTCGGCGGAGCGACGGCACGATCGAGCGCGTCATCCAGGCGGCGCGGTCGAGCTTTTACTGTCCGACCTGCCAAACCTGACCAGGCCCGCTCTTGCGCGGCGCCGGCGCGATGCTATGGCTTCGGGCCGCCCGGGGAGAGGGTGGGGAGTGTTGCCTTGGCCTATGAGACGCTGATCGTCGAGATCGAGGACCATGTCGGCCTCGTGCGGCTGAACCGGCCTGAGGCGCTGAACGCGCTGAATTCCCGGCTTCTGGGCGAGCTTTGCGCGGCGCTGGGCGAGATGGACGCCTCAGTGCGGGTGCGCGCGATCGTCATCACCGGGTCGGACAAGGCGTTCGCCGCCGGCGCCGACATCAAGGAGATGGCGCAGAAGAGCTTTGTCGACATGTTCGTCGGCGACATGTTCGCCGGCCCGGCGGAGGCGATCATGCGCTGCCGCAAGCCGGTGATCGCGGCGGTCGCCGGCTATTGTCTCGGCGGCGGGTGCGAGCTGGCGATGCTTTTCGATTTCATCATCGCTGCGGATACCGCGAAATTCGGCCAGCCGGAGGTCAACCTCGGGGTGATGCCGGGCATCGGCGGCACGCAGCGGCTGACCAGATTTGTGGGTAAATCCAAGGCGATGGAGATGTGTCTTACCGGGCGGACGATGGACGCCGCGGAGGCCGAGCGGTCCGGGCTGGCGACCCGCGTGGTGCCGTCGCGGGACCTGATCCGCGATGCGCGCGAGACCGCTGCGAAGATCGCGGAAAAGTCGCCGCTGGCGGTGCGGGAGATCAAGGAGGCGGTGAACCGGAGCTACGAGACGACGCTGCGCGAGGGGCTCTTGTTCGAGCGGCGGCTGTTCGATGCGCTGTTCGCGACCGAGGACCAGGCCGAGGGCATGGCCGCCTTCGCGGAGAAACGCAGCCCGCAGTTTCGCGGCAGGTGACGCGGCTGAGCATGAGGTGGAGCGCATCTTGAATGCGTCTTAATTGCATATGTATAGCAAAAGAGTCAGGATCTGGCGCGTTCGGCGCCGGAATGCGCCTTGGGCGGTTGACTCGGGTCGGGGGCGCGGCTAAGGACGCGGCTTGAATTTACCGAAGATGTGAGACCGGACCGAGACATGGCTAATTCGCCGTCATCCAAGAAGCGGGCGCTGCAGGCCGAACGCCGCGCCGAGATCAACAAGGGGCGCCGGTCGCGGATGCGGACGTTCATCCGCAAGGTCGAGGAGGCGCTGGCCTCCGGCGATGCGGCGGTGGCGAGCGCGGCGCTGCGCGCGGCGCAGCCCGAGATTATGCGCAACGTCAGCAACGGCGTCGTGCACAAGAACACCGCGAGCCGGAAGATTTCGCGCCTCGCTGGCCGGGTGAACGCGCTTAGCGCCTGAGCGCCGCCGCGGCCCGGGCGTTCGGGCCGCATACCCGACTGTCGCGTTTCAGCCGCCACGGGGCCCCTTGGTTTCGTGGCGGCTCCGCGTCGGTACCTCTGCAGAATCGGTCCGGGCAAGCCGCCGTCCGCGCGCTCAACCTAAAAGTGTGTCCGGCAGAGCACGCCGTCGTCCTCCGCGAATGTTCCGCCTTCGGTCCCGTTGTCGGATGCAGGCACCTCCGATATTGTCGGCGTCACGGAGCGATTCCTGTCGGCCGGGTGATCTAGTAATTCTGAGTAATATCGGGTCTCCAGACAGCATAGACTGTAACACGTTTGTTGCAGATGCTGCAGGGATGATGTGCGGCCGCGAGGTAATTCCGCCACAAACGATAAATTCTCGACGGGGAAGGTGAGTTTCAATTGGAACCGATGCTCCGCGGGCGGTATGCTCGTGTTGTTGTCCATCGAAGAGATTTAGCGGATTCGCGGATGCCCTTGGCCGTCAGGCACTGGTTGTCGCTCGGGACTATGTCCCGGGACGCCTGTCGCCAGCCCGCTCCGGACTAGGTCCGGATCGGGCGCAGCCCCGCCGAAGCCGCCTTTTGATGCTGGCAAGACAAATCGAAATGAGACCGCGAGCGATGACGCAAGACATGGATAGTTCGGGCGAGGCCTGGGGCCGCGTGCGTGGCGCCCTGCTCGGCCAGATCGGCCGGGACGCGTTCAAGAACTGGATCGATCCGCTGGTCTTTGTCGGCTCGGACCAGGGCGTCGTGCATCTCGACGCCCCGACGAGCTTCATCGGCACCTGGGTGTCGCGCACCTATGGCGACGCGATCCGCCAGCTGCTCTGCAAGGACGGCATCCCGGTCAGCCGGATCGAGTTCGGCGTGGCGCCCCCCTGCCGCACCGCGGGTCGCCTGACGCCGCACGCGCAGGCTCCCGGTGCGCCGCCGGCTCCCGCTGCGCCGCCGGCTCCCGGACCGGACGTCGATCTTCCGGCCTCGCCGCTCGACGGGCGCTGCACCTTCGACAACTTCGTCGTCGGCAAGCCGAACGAGCTCGCCCATGCCGCGGCGCGGCGGATCGCGGACGGCGGGCCGGTCGCGTTCAACCCGCTATTCCTCTATGGCGGCGTCGGCCTCGGCAAGACCCACCTGATGCACGCGATCGCCTGGGAGGTGAAGCAGAACAATCCCGAGGCGCGGGTGCTCTATCTCTCGGCCGAGCAGTTCATGTACCGCTTCGTCTCGGCGCTGCGCTTCAAGGAGATGCACGGCTTCAAGGAGATGTTCCGCTCGGTCGACATGCTGATGGTCGACGACGTGCAGTTCATCTCCGGCAAGGACTCGACCCAGGAGGAGTTCTTCCACACCTTCAACGCGCTGATCGAGCAGCAGAAGCAGATCGTGATCTCCGCCGACCGGGCGCCGGGCGAGATCGACGGGCTGGAGGAGCGGATCCGCTCGCGGCTGCAATGGGGGCTGGTGGTCGATCTGCATCCGACCGACTACGAGCTCAGGCTCGGCATCCTGCAGGCCAAGGCCGAGGTGCAGCTCGAGCAGAACCCGGGCGTCGTCATCGGCGCGGGGGTGATGGAGTTCCTCGCGCACCGGATCAGCTCGAACGTGCGGGTGCTGGAGGGCGCGCTGAACCGGCTCTTCGCCTATGCGAGCCTGGTCGGGCGCGAGATCAACCTCGACATGACCCAGGAATGCCTCGCCGACATTTTGCGCGCCTCCGAGCGCAAGGTGACGATCGACGAGATCATCCGGAAGGTGGCCGACCACTACAACCTCAGGATGTCCGACCTCCTGTCGGCGCGGCGGGCGCGGCAGGTGGCGCGGCCGCGGCAGGTGGCGATGCATCTGGCAAAGACCCTGACGTCGCGGTCGCTGCCGGAGATCGGCCGGCGTTTCGGCGGCCGCGACCATACCACGGTGATCCACGCGGTGCGCAAGATCGAGGAGCTGCGCATCTCCGACAGCCAGATCGCCGAAGACGTCGAGCTGTTGCGGCGGATGCTCGAGGCCTGAAGGCTCAGCCGCGCCGCGCGGCGCGGAACTGCCAGGCGATGTGGGCGATCAGCGCGAAGAGCACGATGCCGCCGCCGGCGAGCGTGCGGGCGGCAGGCGTCTCGTCGAAGAGCACCCAGACCCAGAGCGGGCCGAGCATGGTCTCGAGCACGCCGAGGAGGGCGGCGACCGCCGCGGGCACCAGGCGGGCGCCGGTGACGAAGAGCGCGAGCCCGAGCCCGAGGTTGAGCGCCCCGAAGCCGGCGAGCACCAGCATCTGGCTTGAGGTCGTCGCCAGCGACCCGGCGCAGGCGGCGGCGAAGATGGCGGCGAAGAGCGTGCCGGCGCAGACCGCCGGCACCATCCGGACCCGGGCGAAGCGGCGGACGATGACGATGGTGGCGGAGAAGCCGAAGGCGAGCCAGAGCGCGAGCGCGTTGCCGAGCCAGGAGGTCGCGCCGGAGAGCGAGTTCGACACCATGACGCCGATGCCGAGCAGAACCGCGGCGATCGCCGCCCAGGTCGGGCCGGGAACCCGCTCGCCGAACGCCGCCCAGGCCATCAGCGCCGCGATCAGCGGCGCGCCGGCCTGGACCAGCAGGATGTTCGCGACGGTGGTGTATTGCAGCGCCAGCACGAAGGCGGTGGACGCAGCTGCCGAAGAGGAGCGCCACGGCGAGCCCGGGCAGGCCCATCGCCCGAATGAGCGCCAGCGTGCCGCGCCCGCCGTCGCGAACCAGCATGAAGCCGAGAAGAAAGCCCGCGGCCCAGAGCGAGCGCCAGAAGACGATGGTCCAGGCCTCCAGGTCGTCGCCGATCAGCCGCCCGAAGCTGCCGCCGGTGCTCCAGGCCACCGCGGAGGCCAGGACCAGCCATGCCCCGGTGCGGGACTCGTCCGGCGCGGAGGGCAGGGTCCGTTCCATCGCAGCACTATGCTTGGGCTTCCGGCCGAGGCAAGGCCCCTGCCTGGCGCGGCGGGTGCGGACGCGGGTCGAAGACGCGCAGAAACGGCAGCGGTAAAACGAAGTGATTTCAGACTGATACAGAGATAACTGCGTGTGGGGTGCGCGCGAGGGCGCAGTTTCGGCGGGGAGTGCTTGCCCTTTGCCCGCAAATGAGTAACGTCACGGTCCGCGCAACCGTCACGGGACCGCGGGGACCTGCCCCTCTGCAACGGTGACAGCATGAAACTCAGCATGGAGCGCAGCGCCCTCCTCCGGGCCATGAGCCGGGCGCAGTCGGTGGTGGAGCGGCGCAACACCATCCCGATCCTCAGCAACGTGCTGATCGAGGCCGAGGGCGACCAGGTGAGCTTCCGCGCCACCGACCTCGACATCGAGGTGATCGACCGCGCCGCGGCGATGGTCTCGCGGGCCGGCGCGACCACGGTGCCAGCGCATACGCTGCACGAGATCGCCCGCAAGCTGCCGGACGGCTCCACGGTCGAGCTGATCGACGACGGCCTCGCGGGGCGGCTGGAGGTGCGCGCCGGGCGGTCGCATTTCAGCCTCGCGACGCTGCCGCGCGAGGATTTTCCGATCATGGCGAGTGCGGAGTATCAGACCAGCTTCGCCTGCCCGGCGCCGACGCTGCGGCGGCTGTTCGACAAGGCGAAGTTCGCGATCTCGACCGAGGAGACCCGCTATTATCTGAACGGCGTCTATATGCACGCGGCCAAGGGGGCCGACGGGCCGGTGCTGCGTTGCGTCGCCACCGACGGCCACCGGCTGGCGCGGATCGACGCGGCGTTGCCCGAGGGTGCCGCGGATCTGCCCGGGGTGATCGTGCCGCGCAAGACGGTGAACGAGTTGCGCAAGCTCCTCGACGATGATTCGCTGACGATCGCGGTGTCGGTCAGCGAGACCAAGGTGCGCTTCGCGACGCCGGAGGTGACGCTGACTTCCAAGGTGATCGACGGGACGTTTCCCGACTACGCCCGGGTGATCCCGACCGGCAACACCAGGCGGCTGGAGGTGGACGCGGCCGAGTTCGCGCAGGCGGTGGACCGGGTGGCGACGGTGAGCTCGGAGCGGTCGCGCGCGGTGAAGATGGCGCTCGAGGACGACCGGCTGGTGCTGAGCGTCAACGCGCCGGATTCGGGCGCTGCGGACGAGGAGCTCGCGGTCTCCTACGGCGACGAGCGGCTGGAGATCGGCTTCAACGCCAAGTATCTCCTGGAGATCGCCGGGCAGGTGGACCGGGAGAATGCGGTCTTCCTGTTCAATTCCGCGGGCGATCCGACGCTGATGCGCGAAGGCAACGACGAGTCGGCGGTCTATGTCGTGATGCCGATGCGCGTTTAAGGCGGGGCGGGTCTGAGCTGGCCGCGCTCGCCGTCACCCGCCTGAGGCTCTCGCATTTCCGGTCGCATCGCGCGGCGGCGCTCACGCTCGACGGGCGGCCGGTGGCGCTTTATGGCGCCAACGGGGCGGGCAAGACCAACCTGATCGAGGCGGTGTCGCTGCTGTCGCCGGGCCGGGGCTTGCGCGGGGCGGCGAGCGAGGAGATGGCGCGCAGCCCGGAGCGGATCGGCTGGAAGGTGGCGGCGGCGGTGGCGGGGCATGAGATCGTCACCTGGTCGGAAGGGGTCGGGCCGGTCGGTCGAGATCGACGGCAAGGGCTCGACGCAGACCGGGTTGGGGGCGGTGGTGCGGATTTTGTGGCTGACGCCGGCGATGGACCGGCTGTGGATGGAAGGGGCGGGGGAGCGGCGGCGGTTTTTGGACCGGGTGGCGCTTGAGCCTCATTCCGGAGCATGGCGAGGTGGCGGCGGGGTACGAGCGGGGGCTGCGGGAGCGGAATAGGCTTATCCGTGAAGGTGTTAGGGATCGGGGCTGGTTCGCGGCGATCGAGGGGCGGATGGCGGGATTTGCCGAGCGGGTCGGGGGGAACCGGGGGGAGGCGCTGCGGCGGCTGGAGGCGGCGCCGGAGGGGGGGTTTCCGGTGGCGGAGCTGCGGCTGGAGAGCGAGGGGCCGCGGGATGCGGCGGGGTTGAGCGAGGCATGGGCAGAGGGGCGGGGGCGGGATTTGGCGGCGGGGCGGACGCTGGTCGGGCCGCATCGTGATGATTTGGTTGGGATTTATGCGGCGAAGGGGGTCGAGGCGCGGTTGTGCTCGACCGGGGAGCAGAAGGCGCTTTTGATCTCGGTGGTGCTGGCGAACGCCTGGGCGGTGGGCGAGGGGTTCGGGGTGCCGGTGCTGCTTTTGGACGAGGTGGCGGCACATCTTGATGCGGAACGGCGCCGGGCGCTTTATGATGCGGTGAGCCATAGCGGGGCGCAGGCCTGGATGACCGGGACCGGGCCGGAGCTGTTCGACGGGCTCGAGGCGCAGCGGTTCCGGGTCAGCGACCGCGGCGGGGAATTGGCGGTAGAGGAGGAATGACGCGATGTGGCCGAAGTCGATCACACTGATAACCCTCGGGGTCGCGGACCTCGCGCGGGCGCGGGCGTTTTATGCGGCGCTGGGCTGGGAGGCGGCGAAGGCGCCGGAAGGGGTTGTTTTCATTCAGCTTCACGGGCAGGTGCTGGCGCTCTTCGGCATCGACGACCTCGCGGCGGACATGCACGCGCGCGCGGGCGGACCTCGGCTTCGGGGCGGCGACGCTGGCGCGGAACTTCGGCACCGAGGCGGAGGTGGACGCGGCCTTCGAGCTGGCGGTCTCGGCCGGGGCGCGGGTGCTGAAACAGCCGGAGAAGGTGTTCTGGGGCGGCTACTCGGGGTATTTCGCCGACCCGGACGGGCATGTCTGGGAGCTGGCGATGAACCCGGGCTGGCCGCTAGGCGGTTGACGGGACGCTGACGCTGCCGGCCGGGTGAGGCCAGGTACAACCCATGCACAATCCATGCACATTCCATGCACCACGGTATGGCGCGCAATTTAACGCGGTCCTGACCGCGGGAGGGCCGGGGTGACGCTGACCTGGGCGATGATCCTGCCCTATGCCGGGGCGCTGGCGCTGCTGGTGGCGACGCCGGGGCCGGTGGTGGCGGCGCTGATCGCGCGGGCGGCGACCGGCGGGGTGCGGGCGGCGGTGCCGCTGGCGGCCGGGGTCGGCGGTCGGCGACGTGGTCTGGCCGCTGCTGGCGCTCCTCGGCATCGGCGCGGTGGCCGGGGTCTGGGCCGGGGTGCTGGTGGCGCTGCGCTACGTCGGGGCGGTGATCCTGGTCTGGATGGGGGTGCAGCTGGTGCGCAAGGCCGAGGCGGCGGCGCGGCGGGCGACGGCGGGCGGGCTGGCGCGGGAGAGCGGCTGGGCGGGCTTCGTCGCCGGGCTGATGGTGATCGCGGGGAACCCCAAGGCGATCCTGTTCTACATGGGGGTGCTGCCGGGGTTCTTCGATCTCGCTGCGCTGACGGCGGCGGACATGGTGGTGATCTGCCTCGTCTCGGCGCTGATCCCGTTCCTCGGCAACCTGACCTGGGCGGCGCTCTTCGCCCGGGCGCGGCGGTGGCTGGCCGACCCGGTGGCGATGAAGCGGACGCATGTGGCGGCGGGGCTGGCGCTGGTGGCGGTGGGGGTGGCGATTGCGGTGGGGTAAGGAAATCGTTACCGTGACCGAAATTGCAAACAGAATTGCGCTGTACGTCGGGGGACGCTGTGGGTGACGGTGAAGTCTTTAGCAGGTACACGTCTGTTCAATTTTCACGCTTCAAGGCGTTTAAGAGTTTTAAGTTGCCGATTAAGAACTTTAATGTTTTAGTTGGTTCAAATAATTCAGGTAAGTCAACAATCATCACGGCGTTCAGGATACTTGCCGCAGCAATGCGACGGGCCGAAGCTCGCAAGCCGGAAGTCGTTAATGGTCCCTTGGGGCAAACGCTTGGACACAAGGTGGATTTGTCCGGCATGTCAGTGGCCGACGAGAACATTTCTTTAATTATGACGATGATGAGCCAGCGAGCGTAGAGTTCAGAATTTCAAACGGAAACACGCTGACCCTGTATTTTCCGGAGCAGGGGACCTGCTCATTGATCCCTGACGCGCAAGGCAAGACTTGTGATGCGCCTAGCAAGTTTAAACAATTCTTTAACTGTCCAATCGGATTTGTTCCAATTCTGGGTCCAGTCGACCATGATGAAATCCTATATGGGAAAGAGGCAGCCCGGCTGGCGCTATTTAATTATAGAGCCGCGAGAAACTTCAGAAATATTTGGTATCACTTTCCGGATAAGTTCGAAGAATTCAGGAATGCCGTAGCCAGAACGTGGCCAGGAATGGATGTTGGTCCACCGGAAGTCGATCACTCTCACGATAAGCCAAGGCTATACATGTACTGCCCTGAAGAACGGATTCCCCCGGGAGATAGGGTTGTTGGGCAGGATTTGGATTCCAAGCCTGGTGTCAAATGTTAACTCATATTATTCAGTCGAACCACATTTCTCTGTTTCTTATAGATGAACCTGATATATATTTGCATTCTGATCTCCAGCGTCAATTAATGGGCCTTCTTAGGACTTTAGGTCCAGACATATTAATAGCGACTCACTCTACGGAAATAGTGTCTGACGTGGATGCCGAGGACATTCTCGTTATCAATAAGAAAAATAATAGGCCGAACCGGATTAAGAACCCCGATCAGCTCGAAGAAGTATTTAGGACTCTCGGGTCAAACGTTAACCCCGTTCTTACCCAGCTCTCAAAAACTAGACGGGTAGTCTTCGTCGAAGGCAAAGACTTTCAAATTATAAGTCGCTTCGCAAAAAGGCGGGCTATCCCGAGGTCGCGGGACGGTCCAGCTTTGCTGTAGTGACCGTTGAGGGTTTCAATCCTGATCGCGTAAGAAATTTGAAGAAGGGGATGGAGGCAACCTTGGGCGTGAAAGGTAGAGGCCGCGGTTATTTTGGACAGAGACTATCGATCATCTTTGCAAGCGAATGCTATATTGGAGGCGCTTAAGGATTTTGTGGAGTTCTCAACGATCCATAAATGCAAGGAAATCGAGAACTTTCTTCTAGTTCCGAGCGCCATCGATCGAGCGGTCACGGTGCGCTTACGGGATCGAAAATTCAGCAGGGAGAGCATGCGGTTTACAGGGACAGTGCGCAAAATATTTTGGAGGATTTTTCTGATCAGAGAAAGCATTACGTTTCTGGACAGTATGCTGGCCTAAGACGTCAGTTCGAGCGCGAACGAGGTAGTAGCACGGCGGCAATTGTCGGAGGAAGAGCTAAAGGCCTTTGATGATCACTGGAAAGATTCCACAGAGAGGCTCGCGATGGTTCCGGGAAAGGGAGCGTCGGCGTCCGGTAACGGAGTGATTCAGAAAAAGTATGGAGTAACAGTTACTGCTACGGCGGTTATAGATGCCATGCGGGCAGAAGAGATTCCTGAGGAAATTAGAGATCTTGTCGTAAATCTGGATCAATTCTCAAAGAAATTTCGAGCGTAATCGCCCTTCAATCCGGCCACAGCGCGCCCAGCGGAAACGCCAGCGCCTCGAACGGCGCGGCGCGGATGTCGTCGCCGTCCTGGAAGGCGGCGGTGAGGGTCCAGGCGCCGGCGGGAGGGTGAAGGCTTCGAGGGTGCGGGCGTCGGGGTCGACGAGCCAGAGGTGGGCGACGGCGTTGGCGGCGGTAGAGGGCGCGCTTTTCGGTCAGGTCGAAGCGGCGGGTCGAGGGGGAGAGGATCTCGCAGACCCAGTCGGGGGCGAGGTCGAAGAACGGCGGCGTCGGGGAAGGCCGGCATGCGCTCGCGGCGCCAGCCGGCGAGGTCGGGGACGAGGACGTCGGGGCCGAGGTGGAGCTCGGGCTCGATGGTGAAGTGCCAGCCGCCGGGGCCGGCGGGGCCGCCGCGGAAGGGGCCGTCGAGCTGGCCGGCCATGCCGAAGCTGGCGCGGGCGTGGCGGGAGGCCGGGCGGGGGTGGAGGTGGAGGCGGCCGCTGGCGATCTCGGCGACCATGTGCGGGGGCGCGTCGAGGATGTCCTGGTAGGTCGCGGGGCGCGCGGGGCGGGCTTGGGTGTTCATGGCGCGTGAGGATAGCGCGGCGGGGGGGGGGTGTCATCCGGGACGCGGGATCGGTCGCGGAGGCGGTGGAGAATTGGTTTCGTCGGGCTCGGCCTGTGCTAGGTTGAGCGCGGGATCCGGGACGGAAGGGCGACAGGCGGTGGCTGCGGCGGGGGAGAGCGAGCGGGCGGGCGGCTGGTCGGCGTTGATGACGGCGGCGGAGGCGGGGGATTCGGCGGGGGCGCGGGCGGCGGTCGCGGCGGGGGCCGAGGTCAATGCGGCGGACGAGGACGGCTGGACGGCGCTGCATCTGGCGGCGCTGAACGACCGGGCGGCGGTGGTGGAGCTGCTGCTGGCGCAGCCGGGGGTCGAGGTGAATGCGCGGACCAAGTGGAAGAGCACGCCGCTGATGGTCGCGGCGTCGCGGGGGCATCTCGGGCCGGTGCGGCTGCTCGCGGACGCATGACGGGATCGATCTCGACGCGCGGGCCGACTATTACGGGCGGACGGCGCTGATCGAGGCGGCGAAGCACGGGCATCTGGAGGTGGTGAGCCTGCTGCTGGCCAAGGGCGCGGACGTCAACGTGGCGGACAAGACCGGGCGCAACACCGCGCTGATCGAGAGCATCAAGCATCGGCACGACAAGGTGACGCTGGCCTTGCTGCGCACCGGCGGCATCGACTTCGGCGACAAGGACATGCGGCTGAGCGCGCTGATCTGGGCGGGCAGCGCGGGCGGGCCGGCGATCCGGGATGCGCTGGAGATCACCATCCGCGACTTCTTCGAGCGGGACAAGCGGGCGGCGGCCTTCTCGGGGCACGCGGGGTCGGCTTGACGGGTTCATCCTGCGGTGGCTAGCGTCGGCGCGGCTCGCGGGCGAACGGCGGGCGGCCGGGGCGGGTGACAGCGGGGCGGGATGCGGATCGCGATCGGACATGACCTGGTCGAGCGGGCGACCGACGGCAATCCGCAGTCGTTCTCGGCGGGGTGGAAGGGGCTCGCGGACGAGCTGGGCGTCGAGGCGGAGGTGATCGAGCCGCTGCTGCCGGGGGCGATCGGGCGGATCGGCGGGTTCGACGGGTTCATCTGGCGGTATAATTTTCGCCAGCCGTGGACCGATGCCGGGCCGCGGATCATGGCGGTGGTCGAGGATCAGCACGGGCTGCCGGTCTGGCCGGCGCGGGTGCTGCGCGAGACCTTCGAGAACAAGATCGCGCAGGCGTACGTGCTCGACGCGATCGACGTGCCGCGGCCGCGGACCTGGGTGTTCTGGAGCGAGAAGGCGGCGCGGGAGGCGCTGGGGGAGCTGCCGCTGCCCTTGGTGGCCAAGCTCTCGCGCGGGGTGCGCGGCGAGGGGGTGGCGCTGATCCGGAGCCGCGAGGAGGCGGTGCGGCTGATCAAGCAGATGTTCAGCTTCGGGCTGGGGTCGATGGAGTTCATGCGCGGCGGCAAGGCGCGGCGGTTCGGCAAGTACAGCCCGATGATCGAGGCGCTGCGGAAGGGGCGGATCAAGGGCAACCACGAGCGCGGCTACGTGATCTTCCAGGAGTTCGTGGAAGGCAACGCCTTCGACACCCGGGTGGTGATCCAGGGGGAGCGGGCCTGGGCGAGCCGGCGGCTGAACCGCGAGGGCGATTTTCGGGCGAGCGGCAGCGGGGTGAGCGAATTCGACGCGAAGGCGATCAGCCCGGCGGCGCTGGCGCTGGCCTGGCGGGTGGCGGACGCGATGGGGGTCAGGACGCTGGTCGCGGACGTGATGCAGCGCGGCGAGGCGCCGGTGATGGGCGAGATCAGCTACTCGATGGCGTCGCATGTGGTGCGGGAGATGGACGGGCACTGGCGGCGCGGGCCGGAGGGGATCAGCTGGGACGCGGCGGCGCTCGACTGGCCGCGGGCGGTGTTCGAGGACTTCGTCGCGGAGGTCCGCGCGCGCGGCGCCGGGGGTTGCGAAACCGGCGGGCAGTGATTAGTTAACGCCTTGAACCGGCTCGAATTTCGGGCGGCGCCAACGATACTCGGGCGTGACATCCGCCGCGTCTGCGGATAGACTGCGCCACCATTGCCAAGGACCCCCGACAACATGGCTGAACCCGCCCGCGCGCCCGAGGAATACGGCGCCGATTCCATCAAGGTTCTCAAGGGCCTGGAGGCCGTGCGCAAGCGGCCGGGGATGTATATCGGCGACACCGACGACGGCTCGGGCCTGCACCATATGGTCTACGAGGTCGTCGACAACGGCATCGACGAGGCGCTGGGCGGCTGGGCGAGCGAGGTGAGCGTCGTGCTGCACGCCGACGGGTCGGTCAGCGTGGCCGACAACGGGCGCGGGATCCCGGTCGGCATCCACGAGGGCGAGGGGGTGAGTGCGGCCGAGGTCATCATGACCCAGCTGCACGCCGGCGGCAAGTTCGACCAGAACAGCTACAAGGTCTCGGGCGGGCTGCACGGGGTCGGCGTCAGCGTGGTCAATGCGCTCTCCGACTGGCTGGAGCTCCGGATCTGGCGCGAGGGGCATGAGCATTTCGCGCGGTTCGAGGGCGGCTTCACCGTGGAGAGCCTGCGGCGGGTGCGGGCCGGCGGAGGGCAAGCGCGGCACCGAGGTGCGGTTTCTGGCGTCGCTCGCGACGTTTTCCAACCTCGATTACAGCTTCAAGACGCTGGAGCATCGGCTGCGCGAGCTCGCGTTCCTGAACTCGGGGGTGCGGATCAGCCTGCGCGACGAGCGGCACGCGGAGGTGGAGGAGGTCCGGCTCTGCTACGAGGGCGGGGTGCGGGAGTTCGTGCGCTACCTCGACCGCTCGAAGACGCCGCTGATCGCCACGCCGATCTGGATCGAGGGCGAGCGCGACGGCATCGGCATCGAGGTGGCGATGTGGTGGAACGACAGCTACCACGAGACGGTGCTGCCCTTCACCAACAACATCCCGCAGCGCGACGGCGGCACGCATCTGGCGGGCTTCCGCGGCGCGCTGACCCGGACGATCAACGCCTATGCCGGCGAGAGCGGGCTGGCGAAGAAGGAGAAGGTGGCGCTGACCGGCGACGACGCCCGCGAGGGGCTGACCTGCGTCTTGTCGGTCAAGGTGCCGGATCCGAAGTTCTCCAGCCAGACCAAGGACAAGCTGGTGAGCTCCGAGGTGCGGCCGGTGGTCGAGAGCCTGATCGGCGAGAAGCTCGCCGAGTGGTTCGAGGAGAATCCGGCCGAGGCGCGGGTGGTGGTCGGCAAGATCGTCGAGGCGGCGGTGGCGCGGGAGGCGGCGCGCAAGGCGCGCGAGCTGACCCGGCGCAAGACGGCGATGGACGTGGCGAACCTGCCGGGCAAGCTCGCCGACTGCCAGGAGAAGGATCCGGCCAAGGCCGAGATCTTCATCGTCGAGGGCGACAGCGCCGGCGGCTCGGCCAAGCAGGGGCGGAGCCGGGCCAACCAGGCGGTGCTGCCGCTCAGGGGCAAGATCCTCAATGTCGAGCGGGCGCGCTTCGACCGGATGCTCGGCAGCGAACAGATCGGCACGCTGATCACCGCGCTCGGCACCGGCATCGGACGCGACGAGTTCGAGATCGCCAAGCTGCGCTACCACAAGGTGGTGATCATGACCGACGCCGATGTGGACGGCGCGCATATCCGGACGCTGCTGCTGACCTTCTTCTTCCGGCAGATGCGCGAGCTGATCGAGGCGGGGCACCTCTATATCGCCCAGCCGCCGCTGTTCAAGGTGAGCCGCGGCCGGTCGGAGGTCTATATCAAGGACGAGCCGGGGCTCGAGGCGTATCTGATCGAGGCCGGGCTCGACGGCGCGGTGCTGCGGCTCGGCTCGGGGGCGGTGCTGGCCGGGGCGGATCTGGCGCGGGTGGTCGAGGAGGCGCGCACCGTCAGGGCGGCGCTGGCGGCGTTTCCGACGCTCTATCCGCGGCATGTGATCGAGCAGGCGGCGATCGCCGGGGCGCTGCTGCGCGGCGTGCTCGACGAGGATCCGCAAGGCACCGCTGACCGGGTGGCGGCGCGGCTGGATCTGATCGCCGCGGAGTACGAGCGCGGCTGGCAGGGGCGGCCGACCCAGGACGCGGGCTTGCGGCTGTGGCGGACGCTGCGCGGGGTGGACGAGGTGCGGCTGCTCGATGGCGGCATGCTGCGCTCGGGCGAGGCGCGGCGGCTGGCGGCGCTGACCCCGGGGTTGCAGGAGATTTACGGTGCTGTGGCGACGCTGGTCAGGAAGGACCGCGAGCAGCCGATCTTCGCGCCGAGCGAGCTGCTCGACGCGGTGACGCGCGAGGGCGAGAAGGGGCTGTCACTGCAGCGCTACAAGGGGTTGGGCGAGATGAACCCCGAGCAGCTCTGGGAGACGACGCTCGACCCGGAGGCGCGGACGCTGCTGCAGGTCAGGATCGACCAGTTCGACGAGGCGGACGAGATCTTCACCAAGCTAATGGGCGACGAGGTGGAGCCGCGGCGCGAGTTCATCCAGACCAACGCGCTCAGCGTGGAGAATCTGGACTTCTGAGCGGTTGTTGCCCGGGCGCTACGCAGAGGATGGCGGGCGGTTCGCGGTTCGTCTGATGCCGTCTCCGGGAGACTGCCTCGGTTGCGTCCTCTCCACGCTCCCGCCCGCTTTGGCCGTCGACAAATCGGGCCGCGCCCACCGGGCGGAATCGCGCCCCTGTTGCCAGCGTCGCGACGGGCCGGGCGAGGCTGCACAGGAGCCTCGCCTTTTCAGTCCGGGGACGCGATGGCGGCCGGTTCGAGCTCGGTGACGAATTCCGAGGGATCCTCCCTGAGGTCGTAGGGCTCGCCCGGTCCGTGGGTGTGATGCTTCTCGTCAAGGTCAGGGACCCAGAAGTCTCCCCGACGGGGCCGCGGAAAGCAAACGGGATCACGTCTGCGCGGGGCCGGCTTGCCTCCGAGCGGGCCGCACCGCATTCTGCGGCGCCGACAGGAGGAGGGCCCGTATGACCCGTATGAACCGGCAGATCCGCCAATTCACGACGGGCATGTGCCGGATTCCCGGCGGCGTTTTCATGATGGGGTCCGACCGGCATTATCCCGAGGAGGCGCCGGCGCACCGGGTCCGGGTCGCGGCCTTCGAGATGGACGAGACCACGGTGACCAACCGCCAGTTCGCGGCCTTCGTCGCCGAGACCGGCTATGTCACCGTGGCCGAGCGGCCCCTCGACCCGGCCGTCTATCCCAACGCCGCGCCGCACGAGCTGCTGCCGGGAAGCGTGGTCTTTCACATGACCTCGGGCCCGGTCGATACCCGTGACTACCGCAATTGGTGGAGCTGGGTGACGGGCGCCTCCTGGCGGCACCCGGAGGGGCCGGGCAGCACGATCAAGGGCCGCAAGGACCACCCGGTGGTGCATGTCGCCTATGAGGACGCCGCGGCTTATGTGGCCTGGGCCGGCAAGGCGCTGCCGACCGAGGCCGAGTGGGAGCTCGCCGCCCGCGGCGGGCTCGAGGGCCGCGAGTTCGCCTGGGGCGACGAGCTGGCGCCGCGCGGCCGGCATGTCGCCAACACCTGGCAGGGCGCCTTCCCCTGGCAGAACCTCGCCGAGGACGGCCACGCGGGGACCTGTCCGGTGAAGGCGTTTCCGGCGAACGGCTACGGCCTTTACGAGGTGTGCGGCAACGTCTGGGAGTGGACCACCGACTGGTTCGCGTCCCGGCACGAAGCGGCGAATCCGGAGCAGCCCGCCTGCTGCTCGGCCGACAACCCGCGCGGGCCGGCGATGGCGGGGAGCTACGACGCCGCGCAACGCAACGCCGCGATCCCGCGCCGCGTGGTCAAGGGCGGGTCCTTTCTCTGCGCGCCGAGCTACTGCCGGCGCTACCGGCCGGCGGCGCGCCACGCGCAGATGGTCGACACCGGAACCAGCCACATCGGCTTCCGCTGCATCCGCCGCACTCCTAACCAAGCGGGCCAAGGCAGACAATAACTGTTTGATATTTCTGGCGCCGCAGGCGCAACTCGTATTAATAGCAGCCTATCGTAACCATGCTTGTAAGCGCCGCCGTTAGGAATCAGGTTAGGAACCGGAGATGCGGAACAAACTGAAGAGCCGTGGGGAAAAATCAGTTGACAAAACTACTTTTCATTATTGCCACTTCGCTTCGCTTTCGCCGGCACCGCCTTCGCGCACAGCGGCGGCACTCACGCCACAACGGCTGCCACCTCGAAACGGCGACCTGTGGCTATCATTGCCACTGAGACGAATTGGTGCGGAGTGATCCGCGCCAATTCAACAGGGCCTCATCGACCGGCCTCCCAGACTTTTAGGCGCAGGTTGAGGTCGCTGAGGCACTCGGGGTCGCAGGCGTTGAAGACGTGCCGCCAGCTCGCGCGCCCCCCGGCGTGAAACAGCCCTAGGAGCCGGGCGAAAACGTGCCGCTGCTCGTCGCCAGTCCAATCCTCGATGTCGCCGGAAGCCACTTCGCCGCTCAATGCATTCTCCCTTTCGGTTTTTGAACCCCGCACGAGACGCCCAGTGAATGGGAGGAACGGCCCCCGTGCAGCGGCCGGTCGACTCGGACGGATCACGAGGACTATGCGCCCCCAGTGTGGGGAAAACAACCGCTGGGTGTGCTGCACCTCCGGCCCTCCCGCGTCCGCACATGTCCCGTGAGGATGTCTATTGCGAGTATTACAACGCCATGCCCTGGCACCGCGACCCGCACCCGCCCCAAGCCACCATGGTACGCACCGACCGGCACAAGATCGTGCTCAGTCATGGCGACCGGCTGGGCGAGCTCTACGATCTGGCCGCGGACCCGACCGAGACCGTCAACCTCCGGGACGACCCGGCCGCGGTCGCGGTCAAGCTCGACATGCTGCAGCGGGCCTGCGACCGTATGGCCTTCACCGCCGACCCGCTGCCTCTGCGCCGCTCAGCCTGGTAGGAGCCCCCGATGACCGAGACTTTACACCCCCGGCCGCAGATGCGCCGGCGCGACTGGACCGATCTCTGCGGCGCGTGGGAGTTCGCGCACGACGACGCGGACGAGGGCCTCGCAGCCGGCTGGGCGCGCGGGGATAGGGCGTTGCCCCGGCAGATCATGGTTCCGTTCCCGCCGGAGTCCGATCGGTCGGGCATCGGAGACAAGGGTTTCCATCCGGTCGTCTGGTATCGCCGAAGCTTCGCGGCGCCGGATCGCCGCGGGCGGCCGGCTGCTGCTGCACTTCGGCGCCGTCGATTATGCCGCCCAAGTCTGGGTCAACGGCGCGCTTGTCGCCGAGCATGTGGGCGGGCAGGCTTCCTTCACCGCCGACATCAGCCGCGCGCTCCGGCCCGAGGGGCCGCAGGTGGTGGTCGTCCGTGCCGAGGATCAGCCGGGAGACGTGACCCAGCCGCGCGGCAAGCAGGACTGGCAGCTCGAGCCGCACGCTATCTGGTACCATCGCACCACCGGCATCTGGCAGCCGGTCTGGCTGGAGCCGGTCCCGGCTGTCTATATCGCCGACCTCAACATCGTTCCCGATCTGCCTCGCTGCGGCTGCCAGGTGACGGTGGAGCTGGTGCAGCCTGCGCCGGGGGCAATCGTCGCCGCGCGCCTGTCCCGCGACGGCGAGACGCTGGCGCGCGCTTCTGCGGAAGCCGGAGGCGACGCCGTCCGGCTGTTCCTGCACGTCCCGGCGCTGGAGAACGGGCAGGCGCGGCAGGGCCTCTACTGGACGCCGGAAAGCCCGACGCTGCTCGATCTCTCGATCACCGTGAGCGATGCCGATGGCCGGGAGATCGACGCGGTGGAGAGCTACGCCGGCCTGAGGTCCTGCGCCGCGAAGGAGAACCGGTTCCTGCTGAACGACCGGCCCTACTACCTGCGCTCGGTGCTCGAGCAGGGCTACTGGCCGGAGTCGCACCTTGCCGCGCCGGACGCGGATGCGCTGCGGCGGGAGGTGGAGCTGATCAAGGCGCTGGGGTTCAACGCCGTGCGCATTCACCAGAAGGTCGAGGATCCGCGCTTTCTCTATTGGTGCGACCGGCTCGGCCTCGCGGTCTGGGGCGAGATGGCCAATGCCTATGCCTTCTCGCCGCGGGCGGTCGAGCGGCTGACCCGCGAGTGGCTGGAGGTGGTGCGCCGCGACCGCAACCACCCTTCGATCGTCGACCTGGGTGCCGATCAACGAGAGCTGGGGCGTCGCCGACGCGGCGCTGCGCGCCGAGCAGCGGGCGCTGATCTCGGCGATGTATCATCTGACCGCGCGCTCGACCCGACCCGGCCGGTGATCTCCAACGACGGCTGGGAGATGACCGAGAGCGACATCGTCGCGGTGCACGACTATTCGGTCTCGGCGGAGCAGTTGCGCGCGCGCTGGGGGACGCCGGAGGCGGTGGCCGCGGCGCTGGCGCGGGAACGGGCCGCAACGGCGACGGCTGCTGCTCGAGGGGCATGTCCCCGACGGCCAGCCGGTGATGATCACCGAGTTCGGCGGCATCAGCCACGCTGGCCGCAATGCGGGGGAATGGCACGGCTATGCCACGCGTCGGCAGCGACGCGGAATACGAGGCGCATGTCCGCTCGCTCTTCGACGCGCTGCTCGACTGCCCGGAGGTCGCCGGCTTCTGCTACACCCAGCTCACCGACACCCTGCAGGAACGGAACGGTCTGCTCACCGAGAGCCGCGAGCCGAAGCTGGCGCTGGCGACCCTGCACGGCATCATCAGCCGGCCGTCGGCGGCGGTGCCGGCCGAGCATCTCGATCTCGCGCGGAAGCAGTCGGTGGCGCAGGATTAGGCGTTTCCGCCTCAGGTCGGTTGGCGGGTCAGCACGTAGTGGGCGGCGGCGGGGGTCGGCACGTATTCGGTGACGGCGTAGCCGAGCGCGGGGAGATCGAGGCCGGTGAGGAGGGACTCGCCGGAGCCGAGGAGCACCGGCGTGACCGCGAGGTGCATCTCGTCGATAAGGCCGGCGGCGAGATACTGGCGGATCACGTCCGCCCCGCCCCCGAGGCGGACGTCGCGCTCGCCGGCGGCGGCGCGGGCGCGCTCCAGCGCGGCGTGGATGCCGTCGGTGACGAAGTGGAAGACGGTGCCGCCCGCCATCTCGAAGGAGCCGCGCGGGTGGTGGGTCAGGACGAAGACGTCGGTGTGGTAGGGCGGGTTCTCGCCCCACCAGCCGCGCCAGCTCTCGTCGGGCCAGTCGCCGCGGATCGGGCCGAACATGTTGCGGCCGAGGATCCAGGCGCCGAGGTTCGCCATGGCGCGGGCCGCGAAGTCGTCGTCGGGTCCGGACCGCCCCTCGCCCTCGTCGGCGCCGGAAAAGCTGCGGGTCGGGAAGATCCATTCGTGGAGCGCCATGCCGCCCACGCCGAGCGGATTGTCGGCGTCCTGGTCGGGTCCGGCGCCGTAGCCGTCGAGCGAGAGCGAGAAGGCGTTCACGCGGAGCCGGGCCATTGGCGTCTCCCCGTCAGCGGCCGCCGGAACCGTGGACCTGCTCTGCCCAGCTGCCGGCGCCGCTCCGGCCGTCGAGGAACGGCAGCACGGTGCCCGCCATCGCCGGGGCGATGAACATCTCGTAGTGGGTGAGGTCGGGCAGGATGGCGAGCCGGTTCGAGGACATGTGCTCTCGGCCCCAGCCGGCGTCGCGCAGCCCGCCGCCGAGGAGCTGGTAGAACGCGATGATGTGCTCGGGCCGGAACATGTCGCTGTCGCCGTAGACGAGCATCACCGGCATCGTCAGCGCCTTGACGTCGTCGGTCCAGTCGTAGGGCGTGCGCATCCAGTCGCCCATGCGGTCGAGGAGCCGGGGGAAGTCCTCCGGATGCGGCGCGACCGCGACATAGGACGGTGTACATCGGCGTCCCGCGCATCATCTCGGCCATGCCGGCGCCGACCTGCGCCTGCATCGGCAGCATCTCGGGGTAGAAGCCGTCCTGGGAGAAGCCGGCCGAGACCAGCGCGAGGCGGCGGACCATCGCCGGGTGCTGCACCGCGAGCCGGAAAGCCGTGCCGCCGCCGAGCGAGTAGCCGAGGACGTCGACCTGCGCGACGCCGAGGGCGGTGAGGATCGTCGCCATGTCGTCGCCCATGTCGATCAGGTTGATCGGCCGGTCGCCGAGCGCGGTGCGGCCGTGCCCGTGCAGATCGACGGCGATCACCTGGCGGTGCTCGGGCGAGCATCGGCAGCAGCGGGCCGAACATGTCGATCGAGCCGAGCCCGCCGTGCAGCAGCAGGAGCGGCTCGCCCTCGCCGTGCACCTCGTAATAGTAGCGGACGCCGTTCGCTTCGACATGGCCCGAGGTCGCGGGCGTCGAGGTGGAATCGGTGGCGGCCATGGCGTCCTCCCGCGGTTTTCCCTGTCCTAGCGGCTCGTCGCGGCGGCGCAAGGCAGTGATTGCTTGCCGCGCGACAAGCTGCCGACCCGGGCCGGGAAGACCATGCGCGATCTCTCGCGCGCCAGGTCGCGGCCGGGGCGCGAGCCTGCGCTGACCGAGCGGGCGCGGCGGCTGCTTCCGGCTCCACGCGGGCGTTCCCGGGGCGCTTCTTCTTTGAGATCATGCAGCGTCAGGCTACGGTGGCTTCGGGGCGGCGAGCGCGCCGATCCGGGTGATCCCGCGGGTCTGAGTGCTGCCGGTTTTCGCATTGCGGTGCGCTGCAGCGTCGCTGCGGGAGGGAAGGCGATCATGAGCGAGAAGGTCTGTGCGATCATCGGGGCGGGGCCGGGCAACGGTCTGGCCTTCGCGCGGCGCTTTGCGGCGGAAGGCTACCGCCTAGCGCTGGTCGGGCGCACGCTCGAGAAGCTTCAGACGGTCGCGGCCGAGGTGGCGGGGAGCCGGGCGATCGCGGGCGATGCGACCGATCCCGCCTCGCTCGGCGCGGCGCTCGCCACGATCGAGGGTGAGATGGGGCCGGTCGAGGTCCTGCTCTACAACGCCGGCTCGGGGCAGTGGGGCAACTTCCAGGAGATCACGGCCGAAGGGCTGGAGGCCGGCTGGCGCACCAACGTGCTGGGGCTGATGGTGGCGGGCCAGGCGGTGGCCGGGGGCATGATCGCCCGGGGGTCGGGAGCGATCGTCGTCACCGGCGCCACAGCGTCGTTGCGGGGAGCGATCGGCACCGCGGCTTTCGCCTCGGCCAAGGCGGGCCAGCGGGCGCTGGCGCAGTCGATGGCCAAGCATCTCGGGCCGAAGGGGGTGCATGTCGCCTACGTGATCGTCGACGGGGTGATCGGCACGCCGGCCAGCCGGGCGCGGATGACCGACAAGCCGGCGGATTTTTTTCTCGATCCGGACCGGATTGCCGAGGCGCTGGTGTTCCTGACCCGGCAGGATCGCGCGGCCTGGACCTTCGAGCTCGACCTCAGGCCGTTTGGCGAGCGCTGGTAGCGTCAGAATCTGGTCGTAGACCGCGGTCGCGATGTCGAGCAGCCGCTCCCGGGGCATGACGGCGGAGAGCGCGTAGCCGAAGCCGTCGTCGAGCCAGTAGAAGGTGCCGACACCGCTGCGCTCGGCGTAGCGAAAGCCGGTGTCCGTCCGGTCGGTGGGATCGCGGACGATCAGCCAGGTCAGGCGGGCGCCCGACGCGTCCTCGTAGATCAGCAGCGCGCCGGGTGCGGCGCCGACCGGTACCAGCCGGCCACCGAGCAGGTGCAGCCCGAGTGCGGAGAGGTCGGGCGCGGCGAGGCTCGTGCCGAGGCGCTTGCCGAGCCAGTCGATGAGCTGCTTCTGGCGGTCGGGGCCGACCTCGACCGGGCGGGCGACCTCTGCGGAATAGACGGCGAAGCTGTCGCGCGAGGCCTCGGGCAGAGACGGGGCGCTGCGGACCGGGCGTGGCTCCTGGAGCGCGCGGGTCGCCAGCGTGCCGGTGGCGATGCCGATCGCGAAGAGCAGCACCGCGGCGGCCGCCGGCAGCCACCGCGATCGCGGGCGAACGAGACGGGCGCGAAGCGCGCGGAGCCGATTGCGGTCGGCCGCGCCGTCTGACTCGAGGTCCGTGGAAAAGAGGGCGCGGATCGCCTGGTTCTGGGCGCGCCAGCCGGACACGGTCGCGGCCATCTGCGGGTTGAGCGCCAGCCAATCCTCGACGGCGCGGCGCCGCTCCGGCGGTAGCTGGTCGTCCACCAGGGCGTGCAGGTCGGCCTGGGCGATCTCGGCCTCGCTCACGACGGCCGCCGGAAGGCGATGACATTGTGGCTGCGCAGCGCCTCGGCGAGCGCCGAGCGCGAGCGCGACAGCCGCGACATCACGGTGCCGATCGGCACCCCGAGCGCCGCGGCGGCCTCGGCATAGCTGTAGCCCTCGACGACGACGAGCATCAGGACCGCACGGTTGTCCGCCGAGAGCCGGTCGACCGCGCCGGCGAGGCGCTGGCGCTCCAGCGGATCCGCCTCGGGCTCGTCGCCGAGGTCGCCCCGGCCGCGGCGGCCGCGGTTGCGGTAGAGGCCGGTCATCACCGTGATCAGCCAGCCGGTCAGATCCTCGCCGCCCCAGGCGTGTTGCCCGGCGAGGGCCTTCTCAAGGCAGTCTCTCAGGAGATCGTCCGCCTCGGCGGGATTGCGCGTCAGGCTTCGCGCGTAGCGGCGCAGGCGGGGAAGGGCGGCGAGAAGGTCGGCTTCGGAGATGCGCATGGCTCGAGCCCTGTTGGACTTCATCGCTTGTAGTCCCGCCGCGGCCAGAAATCGAGCGGCGCGGCACCGGCCGCAGCGTCGCAATAGCGTCACAGACTCCGGCTATTGCGGGCGTATCGGACCTGACGAAGACCCCAGGGGAAAGACACATGCGAATGAACTTCATCAGCGCAGCAGTGGCTGCCGCGATCGCTTTTGCGTCGCCGGCGCTTGCCGACACGCGCCTCACCGGCTCGGGAGCGAGCTTCCCGTTCCCGATCTATTCCGCTTGGTTCAAGGACTTCAGCGGCAAGTCCGATGGCGTGACCGTCGACTACCAGTCGAAGGGCAGCGGCGCCGGCATTCAGGACTTCATCAACGGCGTCGTGGACTTCGCGGCGAGTGATGCGGCGATGAAGGACGACGAGATCGCCAAGGTGAAGCAGGGCGTCGTGCTGCTGCCGATGACCGCCGGCGAAATCGTCCTCGCCTACAACCTGCCCGGTGTCTCCGAGCTGAAGCTGCCGCGTGACGTCTATCCGGACATCTTCCTCGGCAAGATCACCAGCTGGAACGACCCGCGAATCGCCGCCGCCAACGAGGGCGTCGCATTGCCCGACACGCCGATCACCGTGGTAGTCCGTTCGGACTCCTCGGGCACCTCGTTCAATTTCACCAGCCACCTCGCCGCGATCAGCGACGACTTCAAGAACGGCCCCGGCGCTGGCACCTCGGTGCAGTGGCCAAGCTCGGACAAGATCATCAAGGCGCCGAAGAACGACGGCGTGACCGCGACGATCCTGCAGACGCCGGGCGCGATCGGCTATGTCGAATATGGCTACGCCAAGCTCACCGGCACGCCGATGGCGACGCTGGAGAATGCGGCCGGCAAGTTCGTCGCTGCCGGCGACGAGGGCGGCGCGGCTGCGCTGGCGAGCGCGGAGTTCGACAGTAACATGCGCGCCTTCATCACCGATCCCAAGGCCGAGGACGCCTATCCGATCGCGACCTTTACCTGGATGCTCTTCTACAAGGACGGTCAGGATCCGGAAAAGGTGCAGGCGATCAAGCAGATGGTCGAGTACGGCCTGACGGAGGGGCAGGCGATGGCGCCGGATCTCGGCTACATCCCGCTGCCGGCCGCAGTGATCGAGAAGGTCCGCGCGGCGGCCGATGGGATCGGCGCCGGCGCCTGAGGCCGGCGCCTCGCAGATATGCAAAGAGCCGGCGCCACGAGGGTGGCGCCGGCATTGCGGTGGGTGGGAAGCGGTAGATGAGCGTCATTGAACTGCGAGAACCAGGCGGCCGGTCGGTCTCGCAGGCCCCGACGTCGGGCGAGATCCTGGCGGACCGGATCTTCCGCGCCGCGGCCTTCGCCGCCGGCGCGCTCGTCATCCTGCTGATGGCGTTCATCCTCTGGAAGATCGGCGGGCAGGCCATGCCGGCGATCGAGCGGCATGGCCTGGGCTTTCTCGCCTCGGCAACCTGGGATCCCGGCCGCGAGAGCTTCGGGATCCTGGCCGAGATCTGGGGCACGCTCTACAGCTCGGTGCTGTCGCTGATCATCGCCGGCTTCTTCGGCGTCGGCGTCGCGATCTTCCTGACCCAGGACTTCCTCGACGCGCGCCTGGCGCGGATCTTCCGCACCGTGATCGAGATGCTGGCGGCGATTCCGTCGGTGGTCTATGGCCTCTGGGGCATCTACGTGGTGATCCCGGCGCTGCGGCCGGTCGCCGAGTTCCTGCACGGGCATTTCGGCTGGTTCCCGCTGTTCTCGACCTCGCTCGCCGGTCCCGGCATGGCGCCGGCGGTGATCGTGCTCGCGATCATGGTGCTGCCGACGGTGGCGGCGATCAGCCAGGATGCCTTCTCGCTGATCCCCTACAAGGTCAAGGAAGCCGCCTACGGCATGGGCACCACCAAATGGGAGGCGATCCTCAAGGTCATGCTGCCGACGGCGACCAGCGGCATATTCGCCTCGCTGGTGCTCGGATTCGGCCGCGCGCTCGGCGAGACGATGGCGCTCGCGATGCTGATCGGCAATTCCAACCAGATCAGCTGGTCGCTGTTTTCGCCGGCGAACACGCTGGCGTCGCTCTTGGCGTCGCAGTTCCCCGAGGCGAGCGGCCCCGAGGTCGAGGCGCTGATGTTCGCGGCGATCGTGCTCCTGCTGATCTCGCTGGTGGTGAACGTGGTCGGAACGTTGATCATGGCGGTCTCGGCCCAGCAGAAGGTGACGTGAGATGACCGCCACCGATTTCGCCCCGGTCGGGGTGCCGGATCTGCGCCATTCGCTCAGCGACCGGCGGTCGCTGCGCAACATCGTGCTGACGGTGGCGCTCTGGGTGGTGGCGATGCTCGCGGCGGTGCCGCTGGTCTCGGTGCTCTACATGCTGATCACCCACGGCGGCAGCCGGCTCGGGCTCGCGCTCTTCACCCAGCTGCCGCCGGCGGGCATGGAGCAGGGCGGCGGCTTCGGCAACGCCATCGTCGGCACCCTGGTGATGGTGGCGATCGCCTCGCTGGTCTCGGTGCCCTTCGGGATTCTCGGCGGGGTCTTTCTGGGCGTGATCGCCCCCTACAGCGGCCTCGCCGACGCCACCCGCTTCGTTGCCAAGGTGCTGACCGGCTTTCCATCGATCCTCGCGGGCGTCTTCGTCTATGCCTGGCTGGTGCTGGCGATGGGCACCTACTCGGCGATCGCCGGTGGTGTTGCGCTCGCGGTGCTGATGCTGCCCACGGTGATGCTGACCGCCGAACAGTCGGTGCGGATGGTGCCGCAGCGGATGAAGGACGCCGCCTATGGCATGGGCTGCACCCAGACCCAGACGGTCTGGAAGGTGGTGCTGCCGACCGCGATGCCGGGGATCCTGACCGGGATCATGCTCGCGGTGGCGGGCGCGGCCGGCAACTCGGCGCCGCTGCTTTTCACCGCGCTCTTCTCCAACTACTGGATCGGCAGCTTCACCGAGCCGACCGCCTCGCTCGCCATCCTGATCTACAACTTCTCGGGCATGCCGTTCCCGAACCAGATCGAGCTCGCCTGGACGGCCTCGCTGGTGCTGGTGCTGATCGTGCTCGCGTTCAACGTCCTCAGCCGGCTGATCAGCGCGCGCCGGGTCTGACCGAATTTATTGGAGGGCCCCATGGCCGTACTCGAGAAGACCATTGCTGCCGCCGCGCCGGCGCCACGGGCGGCACCGGCCGCCCCGGCGATCGACGTCCGGATCGACAGGATCCACTATGGCAAGTTCCTGGCGGTGCGCGACAGCCACATCGCCATCGAGAAGAACAAGATCACCGGGTTCATCGGCCCCTCGGGCTGCGGCAAGTCGACGGTGCTGCGCAGCCTGAACCGGATGAACGACCTGATCCCGAGCTTCCGGCTCGAGGGCCACGTGCAGTTCCTCGGCCAGGACATCTACTCCAAGGGCATCGACCCGGTGGTGGTCCGCCGCCACATCGGCATGGTGTTCCAGCAGCCCAACCCGTTCTCGATGTCGATCTTCGAGAACGTGGCGTTCGGGCTGCGGCTCAACCGCTATCGCGGCGACTATGCCCAGCGGGTCGAGCATTCGCTGCGCCGCGCCGGGCTCTGGGATGAGGTCAAGGACAAGCTGAAGCAGAACGGGCTTGCGCTCTCGGGCGGCCAGCAGCAGCGGCTCTGCATCGCCCGCGCCATCGCCACCGATCCGACAGTGCTCTTGATGGATGAGCCCTGCTCGGCGCTCGACCCGATCGCGACGCGGATTATCGAGGAGCTGATGCTCGACCTGAAGAAGGACTACACGGTCGTCATCGTCACCCACAACATGCAACAGGCGACCCGGGTCGCCGACACCACCGCCTTCTATTCGGTGGACATGTCGCACGGCAGCCGCACCGGCTTTCTCTGCGAGGTGGGCGAGACCCGGCAGATCTTCGAGGCGCCGCGCGAGGCGCTGACCAAGCGCTATATCTCCGGCGAGTTCAGCTAAGTACCCCGGGCACCCATCCCTTCTAGCGCGAGGCGGCCTTGTTGCGGCAACGCTTTGATCAGGGCTCGAGCCCCAGCTGGGGCCGGCTCGACCTTACCGCGATCGGGGACGTGCTCGAGGCGATCGGCGCGCGGCCGTCCGGTGCGACCATCGATGGCGAGCCGGTCACGAACGAGGTGCTGCGGCGGCTGATGGAGGGGTATCGCTATGTCGATGCGCTGCTGGCGGAGCGGGTCGACGTCTTTGCCTACGGCCAGTCGAGGCATCTCCTGGAGCTGAACCACCGGGTGCTCTGCGGCATCACGCCGGAGCGGCGCACGCAGTTCGCCGGGCATATCGCCGAGACCGAGCGGCGGTTCTACGACCGGGGCCTCGGCGGGATCGGCGAGCTGCACGACTGGGTCCAGCGCAACCGCACCCGGCCGGCGCGCACTCTGGCGGCGGGGGTCTTCGTCTATGCGGTGAGCACGCCGCAGCTCTTCATCGAGGGCAACCGGCGCACCGCGGTGCTGGTGGCGAGCTACCTGCTGGCCCGTGGCGGGTTGCCGCCGGTCGTCATCACCGCGGAGAGCTATCCTAGCTTTGACGAGGTCGCCGAGCGCGCCGTGGCGGTCGACCGCAACGGTTTTGCCAGCGGCATCGCGCTGACGCTGGCGATCCATCGGGTGGCCGACTTCCTGCAGGCGACCGCCGATCCGCGGTTTCTCCGGCAGTCGGCTGCCGCAAATGCGGTGGGCCGCCCGGCGAGCTGACGCACCGCGGCGCAGCGAACGGTTTCGTTACTCGCGCTCGGCGGCGATCTCACGCAGGGTGGCGGGACCCGACCGGAGCCGACGATGCCCTCGACGCTTTCGCTGCCAACCCTGCGCGGACTGCTGGTTGCGCTGGCGATCGCCGGGGGATCGGTGCTGCCGGCGTTTGCGGAGGCGCCGGTCCCGCCACCGGCCGCCGAGGCCAGCGAGGGCGCGCGACTGCCGGCTGACAAGACGACGCGGCATCAGCTCACGCTGGACGACCGGAGCCTTGCGTTTTCGGCGACGGCGGGAGCGATCACTCTCACCTCGCCGGCGAGCCGGCCGGAGGCGGACATCGCCTTCGTCGCTTATGTCCTCGACGGGCCGGACCGCGCGTCGCGGCCGGTTACCTTTGCGATCAACGGCGGGCCGGGCGCGGCTTCGGCCTATCTCGACATCGGCGTGCTCGGGCCGTGGCGGCTGCCGATGGACGCGGACGGCATCGTGCCGTCGCAGCCGGTGGCGCTGGTTCCGAATGCCGAGACCTGGCTCGACTTCACCGATCTCGTCTTCATCGATCCGGTCGGGACCGGGTTCAGCCGGCTGGTGAACCCCGACGATGCGCTGCGCGAGCGGTACCTCTCGGTCGATGGCGACGTCGCGGCGATCTCCGACTTCATCCGGCGCTGGCTGGTCGAGAACGGCCGGGAAGGCTCGCCCAAGTACTTCGTCGGCGAGAGCTATGGCGGGTTCCGCGGGCCGTTGGTGGCCGAGCGGCTGCAGACCGAGGACGGCGTAGGGCTCAGCGGGATGACGCTGCTGTCGCCGGTGCTCGACTTCGGCTGGTGGCAGCAGCCGGGCTATGCGCCGATGCCCAAGGTCTCGCTGCTGCCGTCGCTCGCCGCGGTGGCGATGGAGGAGCGGGGTGGCTTCACACCGGAGGGCCTGCATGCGGCCGAGGACTATGCTTCGGGCGCGTTCGTCACCGACCTGCTGCGCGGCGTGCGCGATCCGGCGGCGGTCGAGCGGATCGTCGAGCGGGTCACCGCGCTGACCGGCCTCGACCGCGCGGCGGTCGCGCGCGCCGCCGGTCGCATCGACGCGCGCGGCTTCGCGCGCGAGATCCTGCGCGACGACGGCCGGGTGGTCAGCGCCTACGATCCGACGGTCGCCAGCGCCGATCCGTCGCCGGAGGAAGGCGGGTCGCGCGGGGCCGACCCGGTGCTCGACGCGATGACCGCGCCGCTGACCAGCGCGATGCTCGGCTTCTACCGCGATACGCTGGGCTGGCTGCCGGACCGGCCGTACATGCTGCTGAACCGCCAGGTGAGCCGGGCCTGGGATTGGGGCGGCGACTGGGACCAGCCGGAGGCGGTCGGCGCGCTGCGCCGGGTGCTGGCGCTCGATCCGGCGTTCCGGCTGCTGGTGGCGCACGGCTACACCGACCTCGTCACCCCGTATTTCGCCAGCGCGCTGATCCTGCGCCAGCTCCCGGCAGCGCTCGATCCCGACGCGCGGGTGCGGCAGGCGACCTATCCCGGCGGCCACATGTTCTACCTGCGCGACGGGTCGCGGCGGGCGTTCCGCGACGATGCGCGGTCGCTCTATGTTGAGCAGTCGGGCTGACTACGATGGTGGCCGGTAGAGGAGGTCGGGGCCGGCCTCGCTGATGTTGCGCTTGCCGCAGAGGGCGAGGGTGATGTCGAGCTCGTTGCGGATGATCTCGAGTACGCGCGCTACCCCGTCGCGGCCGTTTGCGCCGAGGCCGTACAGGAAGGGCCGGCCGATGTAGGTGCCCTTGGCGCCGAGGCAGAGCGCCTTCAGCACGTCCTGGCCCGAGCGGATGCCGCCGTCGAGGTGCACCTCGATGCGGTCGCCTACTGCCGCGACGATCCCCGGCAGCACCTCGATCGAGGACGGCGCGCCGTCGAGCTGTCGGCCGCCGTGGTTCGAGACGATGATGGCGTCCGCACCGGTGTCCGCCGCCTGGCGGGCGTCCTCGGGGTCGAGGATACCCTTCAGGATCAGCTTGCCGCCCCAGCGCTCCTTGATCCAGGCGACGTCGGCCCAGGACAGCCGCGGATCGAACTGCTCGTTGGTCCAGGACGGAGAGCGAGGCGAGGTTCGAGACGTTCTTCGCATGGCCGACGATGTTGCCGAAGCTCCGCCGCCGGGTGCCGAGCATGTCGAGGCACCAGAAAGGCCGGGTCGCCATCTGCCAGATGTGCTTCGGCGTGAACTTCGGCGGCGCCGAGAGGCCGTTGCGGAGATCCTTGTGGCGTTGGCCGAGGATCTGCAGGTCGAGCGTCAGCACCAGCGCCGAGCAGCCGGCGGCCTTGGCGCGGTCGATCAGATCCGACACGAAGTCGCGGTCGCGCATGACGTAGAGCTGGAACCAGAAGGGCCTCGTCGTCGCCGCAGCGACGTCCTCGATCGAGCAGATGCTCATGGTCGAGAGGGTGAAGGGTACGCCGAAGGCTTCGGCGGCCTGGGCCGCGAGGATCTCGCCGTCGGCGTGCTGCATGCCGGTGAGCCCGGTCGGGGCCAGCGCGACCGGCATCGCTACGGGCTGGCCGATCATCGTGCTCGCGAGGGAGCGGTCGGACATGTCGACCAGGACGCGCTGGCGCAGCTTGATCTTGTGGAAGTCGGCTTCGTTGGCACGATATGTGCTCTCGGTAAAGGACCCGCTGTCGGCATAGTCGAAGAACATCTTCGGCACCCGGCGGCGGGCGCGTTCCTTGAAGTCGGGGATGTCGAGGGGGGCTTGCATGGTCGGTCAACCTGGGTGGGGAGGCGGCGTGGGAGGGTGCTGCGGCGGCGATGGGATCAGAAGATACGATGCACAGGGCATGCACAAGGCATGCACAAGTCATTCACGGCCTTATGCATGTTGTTAGCGCCGGCTCAACGGCGAGGCCCGCCAGATGCGATCGCCATGGGTCCTGACGAACGGCGAGCGTCCGGCCGGTTGCGCAATCGGTGGCGCGGCCTATCGTGGCGGTGAAGCTTTCCTCGGAGGAGCCGCGACCATGACCGTCCTCACCAGAGCCCAATCCCCGCTGAGCTTCGATCCCAAGGCGCTGCGCGCGGATCTCTGGATCGGCGGGGAGTGGCGGGCGGGGGCGGGCGGCAAACGGATCGACGTACTCGACCCGTCGACGGGGGCGGTGATCACCAGCGTTGCGGATGCTTCGATCGACGATGCGATGGATGCGGTGGCGGCGGCCGATGCCGCCTTTGCCGGCTGGGCGGCCACCGCGCCGCGCAAGCGGTCGGAGGTGCTTCGGCGCTGCTTCGAGCTGATGCTCGAGCGCAAGGACATGCTGGCCGAGCTGATCGCGCTAGAGAACGGCAAGGCGCTGCCGGACGCGGCGGGGGAGGTGACCTACTCCGCCGAGTTCTTCCGCTGGTTCGCCGAGGAGGCGGTGCGGCTGAATGGCGATCTCTCGATCGCTCCGGCCGGGGCCAACCGGATCCTCGTCCAGCACCAGCCGATCGGCGTCGCGGTGATGATTACGCCGTGGAATTTCCCCGCGGCGATGCTCGCGCGCAAGGTGGCCCCGGCGCTCGCCGCCGGCTGCACCTGCGTCGTGAAGCCTGCGACGGAGACGCCGCTCACCGCCTACGCGCTCGCCGGGATCTTCGCCGAGGCCGGGGTGCCGGCGGGCGTGGTCAACATGCTGACCACCTCGCGTGCCGGCGGCCACGGTCAGCGCGATGCTGCACGATGCGCGGGTGCGCAAGCTCTCGTTCACCGGCTCGACCGAGGTCGGGCGCAAGCTCCTGAAGGAGGCGGCCGACCAGGTGATCAACTGCTCGATGGAGCTCGGCGGCAACGCGCCGTTCGTGGTCTTCGACGATGCCGACCTCGATGCGGCGCTCGACGGCGCGATGATCGCCAAGATGCGCAACGGCGGGGAGGCCTGCACCGCCGCCAACCGTTTCTATGTGCAGGAGGGTATTCTCGACGCCTTTGCCAAGGGCCTGGCCGAGCGGATGGCGGCGATGACCGTCGGCGCCGGCTACGATCCGGCGACGCGCTGCGGCCCGATGATCAACCCCGAGGCGGTGCGCCGGATCGCCGGCCTCGTCGATGATGCGGTCGGTGGCGGCGCGCGGCTCATCACCGGCGGCAAGCCGCTCGACCGTCCCGGCTTCTACTACCCGCCGACTGTGCTCGACGGCGTGCCGGCCGGCGCCGAGATCACCCGCGAAGAGATCTTCGGGCCGGTCGCTGCGATCAGCGCCTTCGCGACCGAGGAGGAGGCGATCGCCGCGGCCAACGCCACCGAGTACGGGCTGATCGCCTATGTCTATACCGGCGATCTCGCCCGGGGCCTGCGGGTTTCGGAGAAGATCGAGGCGGGCATGGTCGGGCTCAACCGCGGGCTGGTCTCCGACCCGGCGGCTCCGTTTGGTGGGGTCAAGCAGAGCGGGCTCGGGCGCGAGGGGGCGCATCACGGCATCCTGGAGTTCTGCGAGACCAAGTATATCGCCGCCAGCTGGTGAAAGTTTGCGCAACCTGCGCGAGAAAGGGCTGGGCAACGGCGGCCGGAGGCAGTAGCTAGGGCCGGAACCCCCAAACCGAATCTGTGTCGGCAGCTTTGCCGGCCACGTCCGAGTCTGCCGAATGAACGCCCCCCTCATCGATGCCGCCCTCGGGCGCGACGCCGCGTTGGCGCATGTGACCGCTGCCGGCTGGGGACGGGGCGTCAACGCGCTCGTCCGCATCGCCCGGATGGCGCTTCGCCACCCGTGGCAAGCGGGCTTTGCCATCGGGGCGACCTTTGTCGCCGCCGGACTGCAGCTCGCGATCCCGCGACTTCTCGGGCACGCGGTCGACCAGACCCAGCGGGTCGTCGCCGGAGCGGACGGGGGCGCCCAGGCCGCGCTCTGGACCACCGCGCTGACGCTTTTCGTCGTCAGCGTGCTCCGCGGCGTCTTCACCATGGTGCAGAACTACTATGGCGAGTCGGTCGGCCATCACATCGGCTACGAGCTGCGGCTGGCGGTCTACGAGAAGATCCAGCGGCTGAGCTTCGGCTTCCACGACCGGGTGCATTCGGGCGATCTGATCACCATCGGCATGCTGGATCTCGAGGGCGTGCGGATGTTTTTCTCCACCGGCATCGTGCGAATGGTGCTGCTGACCATGCTGATCGGCATCGGCAGCTACCTGCTGATTTCAACAGACACGGTGCTCGGGCTCCTGTCGCTGAGCTTCGTGCCCTTCGTCGCCTGGCGCTCGTCGGTGACGCATCTGCGGCTGCGCGCGACCTGGCTCGAGCTGCAGGACCGGCTGTCGCTGCTCTCCCGGGTGATGGAGGAGAACCTCGGCGGCATCCGCGTGGTGCGCGCCTTCGCCGCGCAGGCGTTCGAGCTGGTGAAGTTCGAGCGCGCCTCGCAGAACGCGCTTGCGCTCAGCCACAGGCGGGTCGGGATCCGGGTCGCCAATACCAGCGCGATGTCGCTGTCGTTCTTCGCCGCGATGGGTCTGGTGCTCTGGGTCGGCGGCGGCAAGGTGGTCGCGGGCGAGATCAGCGTCGGGACGCTGACGTCGTTCCTGACCTTCATGACCATCCTGCAGATGCCGGTGCGCCAGCTCGGGCTGATGGTCAATTCCTTCTCCCGCGCCTCGACCTGCGGGGCGCGGCTCTTCGGCTTCCTCGATCTCGAGGTCGAGATCGCGGATGCGCCGGGAGCGCGGCCGCTGCAGGTCACCGAGGGCACATTGCGGTTCGAGGCGGTTGGCTTCGCCTATGCCGGCGCCGGCCGGCCGGCGCTGCGCAACGTCAGCTTCGAGGCGCGGCGCGGCGAGACCATCGGCATCGTCGGCCCGCCCGGCAGCGGCAAGTCGACGATCGCGCACCTGATCCCGCGCTTCTACGACGTGACCTCGGGGCGGATCACCATCGACGGGCAGGACATCCGCGAGGTGACGCTGCAATCGCTGCGGCATGCGGTGGCGGTGGTGCAGCAGGACGGGTTCCTGTTCACCACCACGCTGGAGAACAACATCGCCTACGCCGATCCCTGGGCCAACGAGCAGCATATCGAGCGGGCGAGCGGTTCGGCGCAGCTGCACAACTACGTGCTCGGCCTGCCGATGGAGTATCGCACCGTGGTGGGCGAGCGCGGGGTCTCGCTTTCGGGCGGGCAGCGCCAGCGGCTGTCGATCGCCCGGGCGCTGATGCTGAAGCCCGCGGTGATGATCTTCGACGATTCGACGGCGGCGATCGACGCCGGGACCGAGCAGCGCATCCGCTCGGCGCTGAAGCATTACAGCCGCGACCGGGTGACGATCATCATCGCGCACCGGCTCGGGTCGCTGATGCACGCGGATCGCATTCTGTTCCTGGAGAACGGCGCGGTGGTCGAGAGCGGGACCCACGCGGAGCTCTTGGCGCTCGGCGGCCGCTACCGGGCGCTCCACGATCTCCAGCTCCGTCCGGAGGTGGCCTGATGCGCGAGCAGACCGAAATCGGCGGGCGCGACCCGACCTCCGAGCGCGGCGGCCGACCGCCGCGGGCGGTGGTGGGCTCGACGCGGATCGAGGAGGAGATCTTCGGCCGCGCCTTCGACGGCCAGATCGTCCGGCGCATCTCGGGGTTCGTGCGGCCGTACCGGAAGGAGATGCTGATCGCGGTCGCGGCGGTGCTGATCTTCACCGCGACCCAGCTCTGCATCCCGCTGATCATCCGCCATGCCATCGACCGCGGCATGGCGCCGGGCGCGGCCGATCGCGCCGCGCTCAACTGGTCGTTCGCGGCCTTCGCGGTGGCGATCCTCGTCAACTTCGCCGCGAGCTACGTGCAGGAGACCGTGGTCGGCAAGGCGGCGGAGAACGTGCTCTTCGACATGCGCCGGGCGATGTTCGCGCACCTGCAGCGGGTGTCGCTCTCGTTCATGGACAAGACCGAGGTCGGCCGGCTGATGTCGCGGCTGCAGGGCGACGTCAACTCGATGCAGGAGTTCCTCGAGACTTCGGTGCTGTCGGTCGGCGACATTGCGCTGCTCTTCGGCATCGTCGGCGTGATGGTGGCGCTCGACTGGCAGCTCGGCCTGCTCACGCTGTCGGTGATGCCGGTGCTGTTCATCGTCAGGCTGATCTGGCTGCCGCGGGCGCGCAACGCCTTCATGGCGGCGCATGAGACCAACTCGATGGCGAACGGCGCGCTGGCGGAGGGGATCAACGGCGTGCGCGCGGTGCAGAGCATGGACCGGAGCCGCGTCAACTTCATGCTCTACGACGACAAGGCGTCGGCCAATCTCGGCGCGCACCTGACCGCGGCGCGCTACGCCCAGGTGATGGTGCCGATCGTCGACACGCTGACCGGCATCGCCATGGCCGTGGTGATCGTGGTCGGCGGCACGCGGGTGCTCGGGCGCGAGCTCGACGTCGGGGTGATGGTGGCGTTTCTCTTCTACATCCAGCGGTTCTTCGACCCGATCCGCTCGCTGACCATGCAGTATTCGGTGATGCAGCGGGCGATGGCCTCGGGCCACCGGATCACCGAGGTGCTGGACGTGCCGGTCGGGGTCGAGGACCGGCCGGGGGCGGTCGCGCTCGGGCCGGACATGGACGGATCGGTCGAGTTCCGCGACGTGACCTTCGGCTACGACCCGCGGCATCCGGTGCTCAAGCACGTGAGCTTCGAGGTCCGCGCCGGCGAGACGGTGGCGCTGGTCGGCCCCACGGGCTCGGGCAAGTCGAGCTGCATGGCGCTGGCGCACCGCTTCTATGACGTGCAGCAGGGCGAGGTCTTGGTCGGCGGGCACGACGTGCGCGACCTCACCCAGGAGTCGCTCGGCCGGCAGATCGCCATGGTGCTTCAGGAGCCGTTCCTCTTCACCGGCACGGTGTTCGAGAACATCCGCTACCACAAGGATGACGCGACCCGCGAGGAGGTCGTCGCCGCGGCGCGGGCGGTCGGGGCGCACGAGTTCATCGCCCGGCTGCCGCAGGGCTACGACACCGAGCTCGGCCAGCGCGGCGGCGGGCTGTCGCTCGGGCAGCGCCAGCTCGTCAGCTTCGCCCGGGCGCTGGTCGCGGACGCGCGGATCCTCGTGCTCGACGAGGCGACGGCCAGCGTGGACAGCTACACCGAGATGCTGATCCAGAAGGCGCTGATCCGGCTGCTGGAAGGCCGCACCGGCCTGGTGATCGCCCACCGGCTCGCCACCATCCGCGGCGCGGACCGCATCATCGTGCTGCAGAACGGCGAGGTGGTGGAGACCGGCACCCACGCGGAGCTGGTCGCGCTGGGCGGGCTCTATGCGCGGCTCTACGCGCTCAACTACGCGTCCTTCGACGACATCCCGGTCGAGGAGGCGACCGCGGACGCGCGCTGAGCTCAGGCGGGCAGGGCGGCCGGGCGTTCGCGGATCGGCAGGTGCACCAGTGCGGAGAAGGCGCCGACGCCGACGCCGACCCACCAGACCAGGGTGTAGGTGCCGGTGATGTCGTAGAGCCGCCCGCCGAGCCAGACGCCGAGGAAGGCGCCGAGCTGGTGCGAGAAGAAGACGATGCCGTAGAGCGTGCCCATGTAGCGCACGCCCCAGATCGCGGCGACGAGGCCCGAGGTCAGCGGCACGGTCGCAAGCCAGAGCGACCCCATCAGCACCGAGAAGAGGAGCACGCTTCCGGGCGTCATCGGCGCCATGATGAACGCCGCGGCGACGATGGTGCGGCCGAGATAGATCTGCGCCAGCAGGTTCTTTTTCTGATAGCGCTGTCCGAGCGCGCCGGCGAGCAGCGTGCCGCCGATGTTGAAGAGCCCGATCAGCGCGAAGGCTGCCGCGCCGAGCGCCGAAGTCGTGGTGATGCCGAGCGCCGCCAGCATGCCGCCGGCCGGCACCGGCGAGCAGACCTCGGCGACGAAGGCGGGGAAGTGCGCGGTCAAAAAGCCGAGCTGGTAGCCGCAGGAGAAAAAGCCGAGGAAGATCAGGATGAAGCTCGGATCGCGCACCGCGCGGGCGACGATCGGGCCCATGGGCTCGTGCGGAACCGCGGACGCCGCGCGCGCGGGTCCCTTGATCAGCGGCAGGAGGAGCAGCGTCGCGAGGATCAGCGCGGCGAAGACGATGAATACCTGCTCCCAGGTCATCACGCCGAGCAGCGCCTCCGCCAGCGGCGGCCCGACCACCTGCCCGCCGGATCCCGCGGCGGTGGCGATGCCGAGCGCCATCGAGCGCTTCTCCGGCGCCGCAGCGCGGCCGACGACGGCGAGGATCACCCCGAAGCCGGTGCCGGCAATGCCGAAGCCCACGAGGATCGCCACCAGCTGCTGCCCGCCCGGCGTGATCGCCTGAGATGTCAGCAAGAGCCCCACCGCATAGGTGACCGCCCCCAGCGCGATGGCGCGGCGATCGCCGAACTTCTCGCCGAGAGCGCCGAACAGCGGCTGCCCGAAGCCCCAGGCCAGGTTCTGGATCGCGATCGCAAAGGAGAACTCCGACCGCGCCCAGCCGAAATGCTCGGCGACCGGGATCTGGAAGACGCCGAAGCTCGCGCGGATGCCGAAGCTCGCCAAGAGGATGATGCATCCCGCGACAAGAATTGGCGCGAGCGGCGAGGTCTTGGCGGCGGTCATCGGCGGGCTCCGGGCTCGAGCGGCGGGAAGGTGGATCGGCGGAGGCCGGGGGTCAAAGATAAATTCGTGGCATTCGCCATCACGCGAGCTGATGGCGGCCAGCCTGTTCCTTGACGGGCCGGCGCGGGATGCTAGGCAGAGGGCGCTACCCGGGAGCGCCGCATGACCGAATTTCTGTTTCGAGACGACGCCTATCTCGCCGAGGCCGCGGCGACCGTCACAGCCGCCGGGCCCGAGGGCATCGAGCTTGACCGAACGCTCTTTTATGCGAGCTCCGGCGGCCAGCCTGGCGACACTGGCCGCATCATCCTGGGTGGCGGCGGCGAGGTCGGCGTCACGGGCGCCGTGCATCCGGACGGCGACCGCGGGCGGGTGCTGCATCTGGCTGCGCCGGAGGCCGTGCTTCCGCTTCCCGGGGAACGGGTCGGCTTGCGGCTCGACTGGGACCGCCGGTACCGGCTGATGCGGATGCACACGGCACTCCATCTGCTTTCGGTGGCGCTGCCCTACGGCGTCACCGGCGGCTCGATCGGCGAGGACAAGGGACGGCTCGACTTCGACATGCCGGAGCCGCCGGACGACGTGGCGGCGATCGAGGCCCGGCTCAACGCGCTATGTCGCCGCCGGGCTGCCGGTGGCCGCGGAATGGATCACCGAGGCCGAGCTCGCGGCGCAGCCGGAGATGGTCAAGACCATGAAGGTCAAGCCGCCCAGCCGGCCAGGGCCGGGTGCGGCTGATCCGGATCGGCGAGGCCGGGGACACGATCGACCTGCAGCCTTGCGGCGGCACCCACGTGCGCTCGACCGCCGAGATCGGGCGGCTCCGCATCGGCAAGATCGAGAAGAAGGGCCGGGAGAACCGGCGCGTCTCGCTGCATTTCGCCGACTGACGGGCAGGCCCGGGTGCGCGAAGGCCCGATGGCGCTCTACCGGCGCAAGGTGGCGGACGGCGCGCTCGCCGCCGACCCGGCGCAGCGGCTGGCGGTGGAGAAGCTGCAGCTCCTGGCGATGCGGCTCGCGGACTACAACCCGGCGGCGCCGAAGCGGGTGGGGACCGGGTTCTTCGGCTGGGGGCGCGACCGGCTGGAGCAGAAGCTTATCCCGGGGCTCTACCTCTACGGCGGGGTCGGACGCGGCAAGTCGATGCTGATGGATCTCGTTCTTCGAGACCGCCCCGGTCGAGCCGAAGCGGCGGGTGCATTTCCACGCTTTCATGCAGGAGATGCACGCGGGCATCGCCCGGGCGCGGGCGCAAGGCTCGACCGACCCGGTGCGGCTGGTCGCCGACGCGGTGGCGGATTCGGCGACGCTGCTCTGCTTCGACGAGATGCAGATCAGCGACATCACCGACGCGATGCTGGTCGGGCGGCTGTTCGAGCGGCTGTTCGAGCGCGGGGTGGTGGTGGTGACCACCTCGAACCGGCCGCCGGACGAGCTCTACAAGGACGGGCTGAACCGCGGGCTGTTCCTGCCGTTCATCGCCCGGATCAAGGAGCGGCTCGAGGTGCACGAGCTCGCCAGCGCCACCGACCATCGGCTCGACCGGCTGGCGGGCGCGAAGGTCTATCACACGCCGCTCGGGCCGGCGGCGACCGCCGCGCTCGATGCCGCGTGGATGCAGCTGGCGCGTGGACCGGGCGCGCCGCTGACGCTGACGGTGCAGGGCCGGACGGTGGTCCTGCCGGCCTTCCGCAACGGGGTGGCGCGCGCTTCCTTCGCCGATCTCTGCGTCAAGCCGCTCGGGCCTGCCGACTTTCTCGCGATCGCCGAGGCGATCGAGGTGCTGATCCTCGACGACATTCCGGTGCTGTCGCGCGCGCGCAACAACGAGGCGAAGCGGTTCGTCACGCTGATCGACACGCTTTACGAAGCGCATGTACGGCTGATCTGTTCGGCGGCCGCCGAGCCCGAAGCGCTCTATCCCCAGGGCGAAGGCGCGTTCGAGTTCGCGCGCACCGCCTCGCGGCTCCACGAGATGAAGAGCGCCGACTGGGGACGCGACTGAGGGCGGTAGCGGGTCAGGACGTGCCGGGCGGCGCGGCGGCCGAAGCTGCGGCCCGGGCCGTCTGGAGCGTCGTGAGCCGGTCGGCCAGCACCCGTGCGAGGATCGGGCCGGTGATCAGCAGCACCAGGAGGCGCGCGGTCTGCATCGCCATCACGAAGGCCACATCGACGTGCGCGGAAGAGGCGATGATCGCCACGGTGTCGGCGCCGCCGGGGCTCATCGCGAGATAGGCGGTCAAGGGATCGATGCCGGCGAAGACGACAAGGAGTGCGGCGAAGCCGGCGCAGAGCGCCACGAGGCCGGCGATCGAGGCCAGAACCGCCGGCAGCGCCCGGGCTGCGTGGCGCACCACCACGCGATCGAAGCGCAGCCCGACGCCCCAGCCGATCGCTGCGTAGCCGAGCGCGAGAAGGAGCGGCGGCAGCTCGATGTGGAGAAGCCCGGTGTTCTGCAGGGCGACCCCGAGCACCAGCGGCAGCAGCAGCGGTCCCGCCGGGATCGGCAGGACTTGTGCGGCGGCCACCGATCCGAATGCGAGCGCCAGCGTCGCCGCGAGCCAGGGCCAGTCCGGCGCGGCGAGCCAGGCGACGGCCGGTGGGGCGGCTGTCGGATCGGCCCAGATCCGCGCCACCACGGCGGCGATCGTCGCAACGATCACCACGCGGGTGTACTGCATGAAGGCGACCAGCCGCATGTCGCCGCCGAAGCTCGCCGACATCAGGGTCATCGCGCTGGCGGCGCCGGGTGACGATCCCCAGATCGCCGTGGTGCCGGGCAGGATCTGCAGCCGCGCCATGGTCCAGCCGAGGACGGCGCTCGCGGCCACCACGGAGGCGACGCCCGCGAGGAAGACCGGCCAGTCCCGCGCGATCTCCAGGAGGACCGGCGTGGCCAGGATGCGCGCGATCATGCAGCCGACCAGGGCCTGGGCGAGGCGGAACGGAAGGGCCGGCAGCGCGATCCCGGCGCCTCCGAGCGAGAAGAGGATGCCGGCGACCATCGGCCCGAGCAGCAGCGCCGCGGGAAGGCCCGCCCGTTGCAGCGCGAGGACGATGACGAGGGAGAGCGCCGCGAGGCCGGTCCAGCGGAGCGCCGGACGGTCGAGACGCGGAGGCAAGGCGAGGCGGGGCATGGCCGAGAGCTTGGGCGCCCGTGCCCGCAAGTCAAGGCGCTGGCGGACCTTGGCTGCGCGCGGGCTTCAGCGCGGGGCGCGCTTCGGGCGGAGGCGGACGTGTTGGCCGGAGCGGTTGATATCGAAGCGGCCGGTGGCCTCGACGAGATCGCTGAGCTTGGAATGGCCGAAAGTGCGGGTGTCGAACTCGGGAGAGAGATTGGTCAGGCGCTGGCCGACGGTGCCGAGCTGGAACCAGCCTTCGGCGTCGTCCTCGAGCTGCGCCAGCGCCTTGGTGATCAGCTCGACCGCCTCGGACATCGGGCGGAGTGACGACGTGGCCGTGGCAGGGCGGTTGGGCTCGGGAACGAAATTTTCGGTGAAGATGAAGCGGGTGCAGGCCTGGCGGAAGGCCTCGGGGGTCTTCTGCTGGCCGATGCCGTAGACGTCCACCCCCTGCTCGCGGATGCGCGCCGCGAGCCGGGTGAAGTCGCTGTCCGAGGAGACGAGGCAGAAGCCGTCGAACCGGCCGGAGTGCAGGAGGTCCATCGCGTCGATCACCAGGGTGATGTCGGTCGAGTTCTTGCCGGTGGTGTAGGCGAACTGCTGGGTGGGCAGGATGGCGTGGCGGGCGAGCAGCTTCTCCCAGCCCGCCTGCTGGCCTTTGGAGAAGTCGCCGTAGATCCGCCGAAGGCTCGCCTCGCCGATCTTCGCCACCTCCTCGAAGAGGCCGTCCGCGACCTTGGGCGAGGTATTGTCGGCGTCGATCAGGACGGCGAGCTTGCGGCTGGCGTCGGCCATCAGCGCAGCTCCTGCAAGAGCTGGGCGGTGGCGAAGCCGTCCGGGGTCATGCCCCGCTGGCTCTGGAAGGCGCGGATCGCGGCGATGGTTTCGGGGCCGATCACCCCGTCGGTGGCGCCGGTGGCGTGGCCCCGCGCGATCAGCCGCTCCTGGAGCTCGATCTTCTCGGTCCGCGACAGCTCGCGCTCGGCGCGCGGCCAGGAGCCCTGGAACGGGCCGCCGCCCATGATCCGGTCGCCGAGGTGGCCGACGCCCATCGCGTAGGAGGTGGCGTTGTTGTATTTCTTGATGACGAAGAAGTTGTGGTAGACCGCGAACCCCGGACCGCGCGCCCCGGCCGGGGCGACGATCGCCGCCGAGCCGTGGTCGGGCAGCGGCGAGCCGTCCATCGAGGTGACGCCGCGGGCGCGCCAGTCCGAGACCGGCCGGATGTTGGACTGGTCGGCGCTGCCGTAGTTGAAGCCCTCGGGCAGCCGCACCTCGATGCCCCAGGGCTGGCCGAGGGTCCAGCCGGAGCGCTTGAGGTAGTTGGCGGTCGAGGCCAGCGCGTCGGTCGGGTCGTCGGACCAGACGTCGCGGTGGCCGTCGCCGCCGAGGTCGACCGCGTAGGAAAGATACGAGGTCGGGATGAACTGGGTGTGGCCCATGGCACCCGCCCAGGAGCCCCGCATCGCCGCCGGCGCAACGTCGCCCGACTGCAGGATGCGCAGCGCGGCGATCAGTTGCTCCTCGGCGAAGCTGCGGCGGCGCCCCTCGTAGGCGAGGGTGGCGAGGCTCTCGATCACCGGGATCGAGCCGCGGTTGCCGCCGTAGTTCGACTCCATGCCCCAGATCGCCAGCACCGCCTGCCGGTCGACGCCGTAGCGGGCCTCGATCGTCGCCAGCGTGCCGTCGAGCTCAGCGCGCTTCTCGCGTCCGGTCTCGATCCGGGTCGGCGAGGCGGCGCTGTCGAGATATTCCCAGATCGGCTTGGTGAACTCGGCCTGCCTGGAATCGAGCCGGACCACGTCGGCATTGACGCCGACGCCCGCGAAGGCGGCGTCGAAGACCTGTGGCTCGATACCTTGCGCCAGCGCTCGGTTGCGGAAGCCGTCGCGCCAGGCGGTGAAGCTTGCCGGCTGCGGGCTGGGCGCGGCGCGGGCCATGGGTGGATCGCTCCTCTCCAGGGGTGCGCCGGCGCAGCCGCTGGCGGCGAGCGCCAGCAGCAACGCGACGAGGGTGATTTTGTGCAAGGCCTGCCTCCGGCTCGATTGTGTTTTTCGCCAGAGTATCGCGGAGAGCGGGGAAACAAAAGCTCCCGCGTTGCGTGTGCGGTCAGGCGGAGCGTTTCTCGAAGGCGGCCATGTGGTCGCGATGGGCGCGAAGGAAGGCGGGGCGCGCCGTGCACCGGGCGAGGTAGGCGTGGACGGCCGGTTCCCGCTCGACGAGGTCGGTGTGTCGCAGGATCTGGAGCACAGTCGCCATCATCAGGTCGCCGGCGGTGAATTGGTCCTCGAGCCAGTCGCGGCCGCCGAGCCAGGCCGCAAGGTCTGCGAGCCTCCGGCAGACCGCGGCTTCCGCCTGGGGTCGCCGGACGTGGGCCCAGGGCTCGTCGGCATGGAACAAGTCAATCTCGGCAAGTCCCTGGACCACCGGCTCCAGGGTGTTGAGTGCGGCGAGGAGCCAGGTGGTGGCCCGGGCCTGGCCGCAGGGGTCGAGCGGCAGCAGCGCCGGGCTCTTCTCGGCGATGTGCAGCACGATCGCCCCCAATTCGAAGAGGACGAGGCCGTCGTCGTCCAGCACCGGCACCTGGCCGAACGGCTGGCGGGCGCGGTGCTCGGGCGAGCCCTGGTCGGGGAAGTCGATCTGGCGCAGCCGGTAAGGCAGGCCCGCCTCCTCCAGCGCCCAGCGCACCCGAAGGTCGCGCGACAGCCCCTGGGCGAAGGGCGGCACCCACTTGAAGGCGGTGACGGTGATCATGGCCGGTCTCCTGCGGCGAGTATGCGGGCATAGTCGGCTTCGCGGTCGAGGCACTCGTTCCAGCCGCCGATGTGGTTGTCCCGGCCTTCGACGGTGTCGAAAGGCGCCTGGTGGAAGGTCTGCACGGTGCGGCCGTCCTGCTCGCGCCAAGTCACGGTGACGAGGGTGTCGCTGCCGGGATCGTCGGGATGCGCCTCCCAGGTGAAGGTGAAGACGATGCGCCGCTCGGGCTCGATCTCGCGGTAGTGGCCGCTCATCCAGCTCTCGCCGTAGCGCTCCGAGACGATGCAGGCGCGCCAGGCGCCGCCGGGGCGGAAGTCGAGGTCGAAGGCGGTGCAGGTGAAGGCCTTCGGGCCCCACCAGCGCCGGAGATGCGCGGCATCGGCCCACATGCGGAAGACCAGCGCGACCGGCGCGTCGAAGCTTCGGGTCAGCAAGAGCTCGTCGTCGCGGACGCGCTCGGCGGTGTCGGTGGGCATCGGGTTCTCCATTTAACAAGTAGGTTAATTAACCTATCAGCTAAATGCGCGATGTCAAGCACGGCGCCGGGGTGGGCGCGCCGCGTGGCCGGGCGTCAGTCGGTGGCGAAGCAGTAGAAGAGGCCGTCGCCGCCGGTGCCGTGGAAGGCCTCGAGACTGCAGCCGCCGCGCGAGGCGTGCGAGGAGTTCCAGGACTTCGCGGCGGCCGAATCGTCGAGGCCGGTGCGGTCGGTATGGCCGAGCATCGCCGCGCCGTCGGCGCCGCTGGTCCAGTCGCTGCAGGTGTCGGCCGCGGCGGTGCCGTCCGGCAGCGAGCCGGTCAGCGCGTCGTGGCGGTTCGGTGTGTCGCCGCGGCCATTGATGACGTTGCTCTTCTCGTCGAGCGCGGTCGCCTTGGTGAGGTTGTTGGCGTCGCTGTGCAGCGTCGCGACGTCGGCGGCGATCGTCTCGCCCTTGGCGTTGGTCCAGGGGCCGGTGCCGATGCGGTCGCGGGCGTTCACGCTGCTGGTCGAGAGGTAGGCCGCCCATACCCGGCCGGTGATGCCGGCGCCCTCGGCGAGCGAGGTGCACCAGGCGTCGGCGCCGGCGAGGCCGCCGAGGTCGCCGCCCTTGCCGGGGTTGGCGCTGGTCACGAAGAAGCTCATCGCGTTGTCCTGCGCGCCGGCGCTGGCCAGCGTTCCCGCGAGAAACACCGCGGCAAGGCCGAAAGTCCTGATCATCTGGACGTCTCCCCAATCCTGTCGTTTCTGTAATGCGCCGAGCCTAGGAAGCCCGCCCGCATCGAGCCAGTAACGACTGCGTGGGTCAGTGCCGCCGGTCGTGCCGATCGTCCTTGGCGCGCTTGATCCGGCGCTGCGCGAGCTTGCGGCGCGGGGAGCCCGGGCTGGCGCGGCGCGGCGGCGTCGGCATGCGGCGGCCGTCGACCTCGAGGAGCTCGAAGAGCAGGCCGCCGGTGATCGGTGCCGCCTCGGCGAGGCGGACGGTGACGCGCTGGCCGAGGCCGAGCACGCGGTGCGACCGCTCGCCGGTCAGGGTCTGGCTGTCCGGGTCGTGGCGGAAGTATTCGTTGCCGAGCGACGAGATCGGCACCAGCCCGTCGGCGCCGGTGTCGTCGAGCTTCACGAAGAGGCCGAAGCGGGCGATGCCGGCGATGGTGCCGGTGAACTCGGAGCCGACGCGGTCGGCGAGGAAGGCCGCGAGGTAACGGTCGGTGGTGTCGCGCTCGGCCATCATCGAGCGGCGCTCGGTCATCGAGATGTGCTCGCCGGTGTCCGGCAGCGCGGCCTCTTCCTCCTGGGTCAGGCCGTCCTGCTTCTGATCGGGGCCCCAGCCGTGGGCGCGGATCAGCGCGCGGTGGACCACGAGGTCGGCGTAGCGGCGGATCGGCGAGGTGAAATGGCCGTAGCGCGGCAAGTTGAGGCCGAAGTGGCCAAAGTTCTCCGGGGCGTAGTAGGCCTGGGTCATCGCGCGGAGCACGCTCATGTTGACCATCTCGGCGTGCTCGGTGCCGGCGACGCCGTCGAGCAGCCGGTTGAGGTGCGCGGTCTTCAGCACCTGGCCCTTGGCCAGCGTCAGGCCGACCAATTCCACGATCTCGCGCAGGGCGTCGAGCTTTTCCGGGCTCGGCTCCTCGTGGACGCGGTAGAGCAGGTGGATGCGCCTGGCCTCCAGCGTCTCGGCGGCGGCGACGTTGGCGAGGATCATGAAGTCCTCGATCAGCCGGTGGGCGTCGTAGCGGTCGCGGAAGGCGACCGAGAGCACGCGGCCTTCGTCAGAGAGCACGATCCGCCGCTCGGGAAGGTCGAGGTTCAGGGGCTGGCGCAGGTCGCGGGCCTTGTGCGCGGCGGTCCAGGCGGCCCAGAGCGGGCGGATCACGCTGTCCAGAAGCGGCGCGGTCATGGCGTCGGGCGTGCCGTCGGCGGCGGCCTGGGCCTGGGCGTAGGTCAGGGTGGCGGCGGAGCGCATCAGGCCGCGGGTGAAGCGGTGGTCGCGCTTGTGCCCGTCGGCGTCGAGCACGATGCGGACGGCGATGCAGGGGCGGTCGACGGCGTCGAGGAGCGAGCAGAGATCGCCGGAGAGGCGGTCGGGGAGCATCGGCACGACGCGGTCGGGGAAATAGGTGGAGTTGCCGCGGCGGCGGGCCTCGCGGTCGAGCGCGGTGCCGGGGCGGACGTAAGTCGCGACGTCGGCGATCGCCACCCAGACGACGTGGCCGCCGGGGTTCGCCGGGTCGTCGTCGGGGTGGGCGTAGACGGCATCGTCGTGGTCGCGGGCGTCGGACGGGTCGATGGTGACGAGGGGGAGCGCGCGCAAATCCTCGCGTTCTCCGAGGGTTACCGGGCGGGCGGCGGCGGCTTCGGCGAGGGCGGTTGCGGGGAATTCGTCGGGGATGCCGTGCTCGTGGATGGCGATCAGCGAGACGGCGCGGGGGGCGGAGGGGTCGCCGAGGCGGGCGGTGACGCGGGCGCGGGGGAGGCCGTAGCCGCGGGGCTCGCCGATCTCTTCGGCTTCGACCAGCTCGCCGTCGCGGGCGGCGGCGCGGTCGCCGGGGCCGACCTGCCAGTCGCGGTCGGTGCGCTTGTCGATGGCGGCGATGCGGCCGCCGGACTCGGCCTCGTGGTAGATGCCGATGACCCGCTTCGGCCCCATGCCGATGCGGCGGATCACCCGCGCGGCGAGCGGGGCGTCGGGGCCGTCGAGCGCGGTCATCCGGCCGAGGAGGCGGTCGCCCGCCCCAAGGGCTGGGTCGTCGCGGCGGGTCAGCACCAGGATGCGGGGTGGCGGGCCGTCGCCTTCCCAGTCGGCGGGCTCGGCCCAGAGGTTGCCCTCGCTGTCGGGGCCGGTGGCGCGGAGCAGCAGAACCGGGGGCAGGTCGCCCTGCGGGCGGACGCGGCGGCGGCGTTTTTCGAGGCGGCCGTCGGCGGCCATCTCGGCGAGGAGGCGCTTGAGCTCGACCTTGGCGGCGCCCTTGAGGCCGAAGGCGCGGGCGATGTCGCGCCTGGCGGTCCGGCCGGGGTTTTCCCGCAACCAGGCAAGGATTTCGTCGGGGGTGGGGAGGCGGTTCATCGGCAGGGCCTAGCATGGCCGCGGCGCGGCGGCACGGGGAAACTGCCGCCGCGCGAGGCATCTTGAAAGCGTCAGGAAAGCGTCTTGAAACCGTATTTAGACTAAAACACTCGGGATTAAGGCCCGGGCGTCAGTCCGGGGTGTACCAGTTGCCGATGACGACCCTGGTCTGGCCACCGGCCTCGGCGACGAGGCGGGCGAATTCGGACGGATCGCTGCCCTTGTAGTGGTAGGGGTAGACCACGGCCGGGGCGAAGGCGGCGACCGCGTCGGCCGCCTGCTCGACCGACATGGTGTAGGGAAGGTTCATCGGCAGGAAGCCAACGTCGATGCCGGTGAGGGCGCGCATCTCGGGGGTGTCCTCAGTGTCGCCGGCGATATAGACGCGCTGGCCGCCGATCTGAAGGACGTAGCCGTTGTCGCGGCCCTTGGGGTGGTATTGCAGCCGGTCGGGGGTGGTGTTGTAGGCCGGGATCGCCTCGATGGGGATGTCGTTGGCCGTGGTGCGCTCGCCGTTGGCGATGGCGGTGGCGCGGGCCTTGAGATCCGCGGGCAGCTTGTCGTGGACCGACGGGTTGGTGAGGAGCTTGGTGTTCTCGGTGACGAGGCCGGCGAGGGTCGGCGCATCGAAGTGGTCGGGGTGCTCGTGGGTGATCAGGATCAGGCCCGGAGGCGGCAGCCCCTCGTAGAGCGCGGCGCCGCCGACCGGGTCGTTATAGATGACGAGGCCGCCCGGCACGGTCATCACGAACGAGGCGTGCTCTACCGGGTGGATGGTGATGTCGCCGCCGTCGGCCGGGTAGGCGTCGCCTGGCATGGCGGCCTCCTGGGCCTGTCCGGCCCGGGCGCCGAGGACGGCCAGTGCGGCGGTTCCCGCGGCGAGCGCCTGGCGTCGTGAAACGTGCATCGGAGCCTTCATCGGAGCTCCCTGTCAGAGCCTGATTTCCGGAGGGAAATAGGGCTGCGGCGGCGAAATCAAAATCGCGCGGGCTCTTGGGGGGTGCGCGGCTACTTCGCCGCGGTGCGCGTGGCCGGTGCGGCGGGCTGTTGCCTTGGCGGGCTTGCGGGCGGCGGGCTTTTTCTTCGCGGCCGCCTTCTTCGCCGCGGGCTTCTTCGGAGCGGCGCGCTTCTTGCCGGCGGGCCGGGCGGCGATCAGTTCGAGCGCCTGTTGGAGGGTGACGGCCTCGGGGGCGATTTCCTTCGGCAGGGTGGCGTTGACCTTCTCCCATTTGACGTAAGGCCCGTAGCGGCCCTCGTAGAGGCCGACGGCGCCGCCGTCGGGGTGGGCGCCGAGCTCGCGGATCGGCTTGACCGCGGCGCGGCCGCCGCGCTGCGCCTTGAGGGCGAGGAGCTCGACGGCGCGGTTCATGCCGATGGTCAACACTTCTGCGGGGTCGCGCAGGTTGGCGTAGGTGCGGCCGTGCTTGACGAAGGGGCCGAAGCGGCCGATGCCGGCCTCGATCGGCTCGCCGTCCTCGGGGTGGCGGCCAACCTCGCGGGGGAGCGACAGGAGCTCCAGCGCCTTTTCGAGGTCGATCGCGGCGGCGTCCATGCCCTTGGGCACCGAGGTGCGCTTGGGCTTCTCGTCGTCCTTCGCCTCGCCGAGCTGGACGTAGAAGCCGTAGGGGCCCTTGCGCAGGGTGACACGGAGGGCGTCGTCGGCCTCGCTCTCGAAGAGCGCGCCGCCGAGCGATCCGCTGCCGAGGAGCTTGCCGTCGAGGCCGGCGGCGTCGCCGCCCTCGGCGTCACCGGCGAGCGGGCGGGTGTAGCGGCATTCGGGGTAGTTCGAGCAGCCGATGAAGGCCGAGCCGTTGCGCGAGGTCTTGAGCGCGAGCCGGCCGGTGCCGCAGACCTTGCAGCGGCGCGGCTCGGGATCCTCGGGGGTGACCGGGAAGAGGTGCGGCTCCAGGACCTCGTTGATCTTGTCGAGCACCTCGGTGATGCGCAGGCCCTCGGTCTCGCCGAGCGCGGCGGAGAAATGCGCCCAGAAGCGGGCGAGCAGCGCCTTCCAGTCTTCCTCGCCGGTGGTGACGCGGTCGAGATCCTCCTCGAGGTCGGCGGTGAAGTCGTAGTCGACGTAGCGGCCGAAGTAGTTGGCGAGAAAGGCGGTGACCAGGCGGCCCTTGTCCTCGGGGAAGAGGCGGTTGCCCTCCTTGCGGACGTATTCGCGCTCCTGGATGGTCGAGACGATCGAGGCGTAGGTCGAGGGCCGGCCGATGCCGAGCTCCTCCATGCGTTTGACCAGCGTCGCCTCGGTGTAGCGCGGCGGCGGCTGGGTGAAATGCTGCTCGGGGGTCACGCCGCGCTTGTCGGCGCGCTCGCCGTTCACGATCTTCGGGAGGCGGCCGCCCTCGCCGTCGTCGGAGAGGTCGATGTCCTCGTCGTCGCGGCCTTCCATATAGACCTTGAGGAAGCCGTCGAAGGTGACGATCTGGCCGGTGGCGCGCAGGGCCACCGCGTCGTCGGCGCTCCGCACGTCGATGGTGGTGCGCTCGAAGCGGGCGGCTTCCATCTGGCTCGCGAGGGCCCGCTTCCAGATCAGGTCGTAGAGCTTGCGCTGGTCGGGCTCGAGGCGGGCGAGCTGGTCCGGCGCCCGGGCCATGTCGGTCGGCCGGATGCACTCGTGGGCTTCCTGGGCGTTCTTGGCCTTGTTCTTGTACATCCGCGGGCTCGACGGGACGTAAGGCGCGCCGTAGCGGGCGCGGATCGCGTCGCGGGCGGCCATCACCGCCTCGGGTGCCATGTCGATGCCGTCGGTGCGCATGTAGGTGATGTGGCCGGCCTCGTAGAGGCGCTGGGCGGCGGACATGGTCTGGCGGGCGCCCATGCCGAACTTGCGGCTGGCCTCCTGCTGCAGCGTCGAGGTCATGAAGGGCGGTGCGGGGTTGCGGGTCGCGGGCTTCGATTCCACCGCGGCGACCGAGAGGTCGCGGGCCTCGATCGCGGCGACCGCGGCGTGGGCGGCGGCGGCGTCGGCGAGGTCGAACTTGTCGAGCTTGCGGCCTTCGAGGCTGACGAGGCGGGCCTCGTAGCTGTCGCCGCGCGGGGTGGCGAGGAGCGCCTTGACGCGTCCAGTATTCGCGGGCGCGGAAGGCTTCGATCTCCATCTCGCGGTCGACGATCAGGCGGAGCGCGACGGACTGGACGCGGCCGGCCGAGCGCGCGCCGGGGAGCTTGCGCCAGAGGACCGGGGAGAGCTTGAAGCCGACGAGGTAGTCGAGGGCGCGGCGGGCGAGGTAGGCGTCGACCAGCTCCATGTCGATCTGGCGCGGCGCTTCCATCGCTTCGGTGACGGCGTTCCTGGTGATGGCGTTGAAGACCACGCGCTCGACGGCGGTGTCTTTCTTGACCGCCTTGCGGCCGGTGAGGGCCTCGAGCAGGTGCCAGGAGATCGCCTCGCCCTCGCGGTCGGGGTCGGTGGCGAGGATGAGTTTCTGGTCGTTCTTGAGCGCCTCGGCGATGGCGCGCAGGTGCTTGGCGCTGTCGGGTGCGACCTCCCATTTCATCGCGAAGTCGTGGTCGGTGTCGACCGAGCCGTCCTTGGCGGGCAGATCCCGGACGTGGCCGTAGGAGGCGAGGACCGTGTAGCCGGGGCCGAGGTATTTGTTGATGGTTTTCGCCTTGGCGGGCGATTCGACGACGACAACGGCCATGAAAGCTCCCTCGCGGCGCCTGGCGGCCCGCGTCGGCGGCCTACATGTGCTTGCCCGGATTTATTGTCAACCGCGCCGCCCGGCGGCGGGGAGTCAGACCGCGAGGCTGACGAGGCCGCCGGGGTGGCGCAGGATGCGGCCGGCGAGCTCGAGGTCGAGCAGCGCCGCGGCGACCGTCGGCGCCGGCAGGGATAGGTCGCGGATCAACAAATCCTCGGGCACCGGCGAGGGGCCGAGGAGGCCGATGAGGCGGGAGGCGAGCGCGCCGGCGGCGGGTTCGCGGGGCGGCGCCGGCGCGAGGACGGGGCGGGCGAGCGGGGCGGCGAGGGCGGAGGCGAGCGCCTCGGCGATGTCGGCGGCGGAGCGGACCAAGACGGCGCCGTCGCGGATCAGCTGGTTGCAGCCGCCGGCGCGGCCGTCCATCGGGTTGCCGGGGACCGCCATCACCTCGCGGCCCTGGTCGAGCGCGTTGCGGGCGGTGATCAGGCTGCCCGAGCGCAGCGCGCCCTCGATCACCACCACGCCGAGGGCGAGGCCGGAGACGATGCGGTTGCGGCGGGGGAAATCCTGCGGGCGCGGGTCGTGGCCCATCGGCATCTCGGAGAGGCGCAGGCCGCTCGCGGCGATCTCGGCGGCGAGCGCGGCGTTCTCGGGGGGATAGACCACGTCGACGCCGCCGGCCTGGGCGGCGATGGTGCCGGTGGCGAGTGCTGCGCGGTGCGCGGCGGCGTCGATGCCGCGGGCGAGGCCGGAGGCGACGACGAAGCCGCCAGCCCCGAGCTCGGCGGCGAGCCAGGAGGCCATCCGGCTGCCGAGGGCCGAGGCGTTGCGGGCGCCGACCAGGGCTACGGTTGGCCGCGCCGCCAGCGCCGGCGCGCCGAGCGACCAGAGAAACGGCGGCGGGTCGGGGATGGTGGCGAGGAGCGGCGGATAGTCGGGGGCGCCGAGGAGCAGCGGCCGGGCGCCGGCGCGCTGGGCGGCCTGCCACTCGGCGTCGATCTCGGTGCGGGAGGCCGTGGTGTAGCCGCCGACGCCCGCCTCGGCGGCGAGGCGCGGCAGGGCGTCGAGGGCGGCGGCGGCGGAGCCGTGCTCGCGCAGGAGGCGGATGAAGGTCGCGGGGCCGACCCGGCGGGAGCGGGCGAGGCGCAGCCAGTCGAGCTGGCCCGCCTCGGAGCGGGGCAGGGCCTCGGGCGGGATCTTGGCGGTCGGCGGCGGGCGCATCCGGCGGACGGTGCGGGGGCAGACGTTAACGGGGGGTCAATGCGGTCGGAGCGCATTTCGCTTCGGTTCGTGTTCTCGCGCCGCGCGCGATGGTTTCCCGCGGACCGATGAGGCGAGGCTGCAGTGCAGCCTCGCTCGGTCCGTCGCCCGGAGTCAGCTGGCGGAGGGCGAGGGGGGTGCGCGCTTGCTCGATGGCTTTGATCGGGCCGCGCCTGCCCCGGGCGGGTAGGCGCGGACCGATTTGTCGACGGACAAATCGGTCGGGACCGTGGAGCGGGGTCGCGTCACCCGAAGCGGTCAGCCGGGATCATCTCAGACGTCGGCGTCGCGGAGGAGCGCCGTGGTGCGCATCAGGCGGCGGGCGAGGGTGGCGGCGGCGAGGCGGTGCAGGTCGATGGCGACGGCGGGCGCGGTCGCGGCGAGATCGTCGAGCGCGCGGCCGTCGAGGCGCAGGAGCTGGCAGGGCGCTTCGGCGACGACGCGGGCGGTGCGCGGCACGCCGGCGTAGAGGCCGATCTCGCCGACCAGCGTGCCCGGGCGGATGGTCGCGACCAGCCGGGGCTCGCCTTCGGGCGGCACGAACTCGGCGCGCAGCAGGCCCGACAGCAGGAGGATCATGCCGTCCGACGCCGCGCCCTGGGTCAGGATCTCCTCGCCGGCGTCGGCGGTGGTGAGCGGGAAGTGCCCGGCAGGGTCGAAGTCGGGATGCAGGCGCACCAGCTCGTCCATCAGGCCTTTGGGCGCGGATCCGGCGGGCGGCGCGTCGGCGAGCAGGCGGTCCTCGACGTAGCGCAGCGCCTCGTCGAGATGATCGAAGAGCCGCGGTCCGCTGCCGTCGGTGGCAAAGCCGGCGTTGGCGAGATCGGCCCTGAGCGCCGGCGAGGCGTCGCAGAGAATGAGCTCGATGCCGCTGGCGGCGCTGCTGCGCCAGAGCTTGCCGAGCGCGAAGGCGGCGGAGGCGTCGATGCCGGACACCCGGCGGAAGTCGAGGACGTCGAAGCGCGGGCCTTGGCCGGGCGCCGCCGGATCGCGGCGGATCTCGGCGAGAAACCGGCTGGCGGTGCCGAAGAAGAGATAGCCCGAGAGCCGGTAGACCGCGGCCTGTCCGCCGCGGTCGGCGAGGAGGCTGAGCTCGGGGTCGGGGCGCTCGACCCGCGAGCGCAGCAAGGCGGCGCTGGTGCGCAGCCGCACCACGTCGACGCGGGAATAGGCGATCACGAAGAGGACGCCGGCGACGAGGAGGCCGACCGCGAGCGCGGTGAGAAAGCCGACGGTCGCGGCGGTGGCGAGGATGACCAGCACGACGGCGAAGTCGCGCCGCGGCAGCCGCCGCCGCTCGACCCGGAGCCAGGTGTCGAGGAGGTCGAAGCCGAGAAAGGCGAGGATCGCCGCGAAGGCGCCCAGCGGCAACATCGACAGCAGATCCGCGCCGAAGAACAGCGCGCCGAACGAGGCCGCGGCGACGCTGAGGCCGGCGGCCGGCCCGCGCAGTCCCAGCGCCCGGGCGAACAGGGTCTCGCTGATGATCTGATAGCCGATCATGCCGCCGAACGGCGCCGCCGCCAGGTTCGCCGCGCCGATGCCGCGCAGCTCGCGGTCGGGGTCGATGTCGCGGCCGGTGGCGATCTCCAGCGCCGAGGCGTTGAGCAGGCTGCCGACGATCGCCATGCCGGAGGCCGCGAGGATGGTCGGCAGCGCCGCCGCGATCTCGCCCCAGGCGATGCCGGCGACGCTCGCGGGATCGAGATCGGCGAGGAAGTTCTCGGCGAAGGGGCCGAGGAGAAGGCCCTCAGCCCGGGCGGTGGCGAGGTCGCCGCCGCTGGCGAAGAGGATCAGGTAGAAGGCGGCGAGGAAAAGGAGCACGCCCACCGGCAGTATGAAGTCGTTGCGCCAGTGGCGGCTGACCACCGTCATCGCGCCACCGGCGGCGATCCAGGGAAGCCAGCGCACCAGATCGGACGGCTCGAGGAGCGGGCCGAGGTTCCAGATGCCGAGGCTCTCGTGCAGCGTCATGCCGATGGCGCCGAACACGATCAGATAGCCGGTGGCGGCGAGAAAGCCGCCGATCAAGGGGTAGGGGATGAAGCGGAGCAGGAAGCCGAGGCGGAAGCGGCCGCCGAGCCAGGCGGCGAGGCCGGTCAGCGCGGTGCTGGCACCGACCAGCGCCACCACGGTGGCGAGGAGCGCGTCCGGCGCGCCCTGCCAGTCGGCGGCGATGCCGGCGACTGCGAGCGACAGGATGATCGCGGTGACGTCCTGCGGCTGGACGACGGTGTCGCGGTAGCTGAGCCGGTAGACGCCGAAGACCGCCACCACCGCGGCGCCGGCGAGCGACAGGCCGATGCCGCGGCTGAGCCCCGGGGCGGCGGTGCCGCCGTAGATGATCGCGGCGAAGGAGACGGTGAAGACCACCCCCATCGCGCCGACGATGACCGCCGCCAGCGCGGTGTGGATGAGGCTCCGCACCGTCCAGGCGGCGGCCCCGGGGGCTGCCAGATCAGGCAGCGCTGCCGCCCACGGTCAGGCCGCCGATCAGCACGGTGGGCAGCCCGACGCCGACCGGCACCCACTGGCCGTTCTTGCCGCAGTTGCCCATGCCCGGGTCGAGCGCCATGTCGTTGCCGATGGCGCGGATGTGCTTGAGCGCGGTGGCGCCGTCGCCGATCAGCGTCGCGCCCTTCACCGGGGCGCCGACGACGCCGTTTTTGACGCGGTAGGCTTCGGTGCAGGAGAAGACGAACTTGCCGTTGGTGATGTCGACCTGGCCGCCGCTGAAGCCGACGGCGTAGAGGCCGTCCTTGAGCCCGGCGAGGACCTCGGCGGGGGCGGCGTCGCCGCCGAGCATGAAGGTGTTGGTCATCCGCGGCATCGGGGTGTGGGCGAAGCTCTGGCGGCGGCCGTTGCCGGTGGCGGGGACGCCCATCAGCCGCGCGTTCTGGCGGTCCTGCATGTAGCCGACGAGGATGCCGTCCTCGATCAGCACGTTGCGCTGCGAGGGCGTGCCCTCGTCGTCGAAGGAGATCGAGCCGCGGCGGTCGGGGATGGTGCCGTCGTCGATCACGGTGACGCCGGGGGCGGCGATGCGGGTGCCCATCAGGCCGGCGAAAGCCGAGGTCTTCTTGCGGTTGAAGTCGCCCTCGAGGCCGTGGCCGATCGCCTCGTGCAGCAGGATGCCGGGCCAGCCGGGGCCGAGCACCACGTCCATCACGCCCGCGGGCGCGGCCTCGGCCTCGAGGTTGACGGCGGCGATGCGCAGCGCCTCCTGAGCGACGGCTTTCCAGTGGTCGGTGCCCATCAGCGGCGAGAGGCCATAGCGGCCGCCGCCGCCGGCGGAGCCCGATTCGCGGCGGCCGTTCTCCTCGGCGATCACCGAGATGTTGAGCCGCACCATCGGGCGGGCCTCGGCGAGGCGGGTGCCTTCGGGGCGGAGGATCTCGACCTCCTGCATCGAGGCGGCGAGGCTGGCGGAGACCTGGACGACACGGGGATCGAGGCCACGCAGGTAGGCGTCGATCTCGCGCAGCATCTCGACCTTGACCGCGAACTCGGCGTCGTCAAACGGGTCGTGGTCGGTATAGAGCCGCTGGTTGGTGGGCTTCGGCGCCGCGGCGAGGGTGCCGCCGCCCGAGCCGACCGCGAGGCGGGCGGTCTCGGCGGCGCGCTTCAGGGCGGCTTCGGAGATCTCGCTCGAGTGGGCGTATCCGGCGGTCTCGCCGTTGACGGCGCGCAGGCCGAAGCCTTCGGACGCGTCGTAGCTGGCGTTGCGCAGCCGGCCGTCGTCGAAGACCAGCGACTCGCCGCGGCGGCGCTCGAGGAAGAGCTCGCCGTCGTCGGCGCCGGCGGTGGCGTCGCGCAGGATGGCGAGGGCGGCATCGGCGTCGAGGGCGGTTTCGAAGGGGCGGAAGCGCGGGGAGGGCTGCATGAGGGTTCCTGCTCCGGAGGGGTCGAATCGCGGTTGCGCCGCGGCGATGGCGCGCTTGTCCTAGGCTCGTTAATATGGTTGATCTGGCCAAAGCTACAACAGAGGTCAGCCCGGAAGACCTGAGCCTCACGGCGCGCGCAGGGGCCTCGGCAAGAGCGGACGGACGGCATGACGATGAACCGCAGCGGCCTGTGGGCTTTCCTGATCACGACGCTGGCGGGCGCGGGCGCCTTGGCGCAGGAAACCGGCGAGCCGCGGGGCCTGCCGATCATCGGCGCGCCGACGCCGGGCGGCATCAACTACCAGCCGGCGGTGACGCCGGTCGCCCACGACATGCACTGGCTGTCGTTCTGGGTGCATTCGATCATGGGGCTGATCGTCCTCCTGGTGACGGTGCTGCTCTTGATCGTGATCTTCCGCTTCGGCCACAAGCGCAACCCGACGCCGGCGCGGTTCACCCATAACACCAAGATCGAGATCGCCTGGACGCTGATCCCGGTGGTGATCCTGATCCTGATCGGGTCGTTCTCGCTGCCGATCCTGTTCAAGCAGCTCGAGGTGCCGACGCCGGATCTGACGGTCAAGGCGATCGGCAACCAGTGGTACTGGTCGTACTATTATCCGGAGAACGACTTCACCTACGACAGCCTGATGCTCGATGCGGCGGATCTGGAGGAGCACGGCTATCCGCCGGAGGTGCACCTGCTCGCGGCCGACACCGCGCTGGTGGTGCCGGTGAACGCGGTGGTGCACGTGCTGGTCACTGGGGCCGACGTGATCCATTCCTGGACGGTGCCGGCCTTCGGGGTGAAGATCGACGCGGTGCCGGGACGGCTGAACGAGACCTGGTTCAAGGCCGAGCAGGAAGGCGTCTATTTCGGGCAGTGCTCGGAGCTCTGCGGCAAGAACCACAGCTACATGCCGATCACGGTGAAGGTGGTGAGCCAGGAGGCCTACAACAGCTGGCTCGACTGGGCGATCGGCGAGTATGGCGGCACCCGGCCGGAGGCGCCGGCCGCGGGCGCCGCGGCTGCCGCCGAGACGCCGGCCGCGGCGCCGGCGGCTGCGCCTGCCGAAGCGCCGGCTGAAGCGCCGGCGGCTGCGCCGGCTGAAGCGCCGGCGGCTGCGCCGGCCGAAGCGCCGGCGGCTGCTCCGGCCGAGGCTCCGGCTGCGCCTGCTGCACCGGCCGAGGCTCCCGCCGCGCCTGCTGCTCCGGCCGAGGCTCCCGCCGCGCCTGCTGCGCCGGCTGAGGCTCCGGCTGCGCCTGCCGCTCCGGTCGAGGCTCCTGCCGCGCCGGCGAATAACTGAGCCGCCGATGGCCGAGACCAACTGGAGCCATCCGATCGGAACCCGCGAGGCGCAGTTCGGCGACTATGTCGAGCTCCTGAAGCCGAGGGTGATGCGGCTGGTGGTCTTCACCGCGGTCGTCGGGCTGGTCTGCGCGCCGGTGGCGGTGCATCCGGTGATCGGGCTCGCGGCGGTGATCTGCATCGCGGTCGGCGCCGGGGCCGCGGGCGCGCTCAACATGTGGTGGGACAGCGATATCGACGCGCTGATGGTGCGGACCGCCAGCCGGCCGATCCCCTCGGGGCGGGTCGGGCGCGACGAGGCGCTGGCGGTCGGCCTGGCGCTCGCGGGCTTCTCGGTGGTGATGCTCGGGCTCTTCGCCAACCTGGTGGCGGCGGCGCTCTTGGCCTTCACCATCTTCTTCTATGCGGTGGTCTATTCGATGTGGCTGAAGCGGGCGACGCCGCAGAACATCGTGATCGGCGGGGCGGCGGGGGCGCTGCCGCCGATGATCGGCTGGGCGGCGGCGACCGGCGGGGTGGCGCCGGAGAGCCTGGCGATGTTCGCGCTGATCTTCTTCTGGACGCCGCCGCATTTCTGGGCGCTGGCGCTGTTCCGCAACGACGACTACATCCGCGCCGCGGTGCCGATGCTGCCGGTGACGGCCGGCCCGCGGGTGACGCGCAACCATATCCTCGGCTATTCGCTGGTGCTGGCGGCGGTGGCGATCGCGCCGGCCTTCAGCGGCATCGGCGGGCCGGTCTATCTCGCCGGGGCGCTGCTCCTGAACGCGCGGCTCCTGGCGCGGCGCCTGGGCGGTGTGGCGGCGCGACGAGGCGGCGGCGGTGGCGGACCGCTTCCGGGCGGAGAAGCGGTTCTTCGGCTTCTCGATCCTCTATCTGTCGCTGCATTTCGGCCTGCTGCTGGCGGAGGCGGCGCTCAGGGCGCTGCACCTCGAGCCGGCCGGCTGGCCGATGCTCTTCTGAGGCACGGCCGATGCGTCCCGACGCCCACGATATCTACCGCCGCCGCCGCAGCCGCAACCGCGGCGTCGGGCTGACGCTGGGCGCCTTCGTGCTCCTGGTCTTCGCGGTGACCGTGGTCAAGCTGAGCGAGGGGCAGGACATGCGGGCCTTCCAGCACACCACCCGCTCGCTGCCCCCGGCGGCAGAGGAGTAGTGCGGCGTGGCGCGGCCCGGATCGAACCGTCGCGTCGGGCTCGCGCTCTTCGCCGTGGTGCCGCTGATGGTGGCGGCGAGCTTCGCGGCGATCCCCTTCTATTCCTGGTTCTGCCGGGTGACCGGCTACGCCGGCACCACTTCGGTCGCCGCGGCGCCGGAGGCGGAGGTGGTCGACCGGCTGGTGACGGTCGCCTTCGACGCCAACACCGCGCCCGACATGCCCTGGCAGTTCCGGCCGAAGCAGCGCTCGATGACGCTGAGGCTCGGCGAGACCGGGCTCGCCTTCTTCGAGGCCTATAATCCGACCGATCGGCCGATGGCGGGACAGGCCGGCTACAACGTGGTGCCGTTTTCGGTCGGCGGCTATTTCGACAAGATCGCCTGTTTCTGCTTCAACCTGCAGGTGCTCCAGCCGCACGAGCGGGTGGAGATGCCGGTGACCTTCTATGTCGATCCGGCGATGCTGAAGGACCGGGAGTGCGCCGAGGTGACCGACATCACGCTCTCCTATACCATGTACAAGGCGGCGCTGCCGGACGACGCCGCGGCGGCGGGTGCGCCGACCAAACTCGCGGCGGCGCCGGCTGGCCGCGACCAGACGATCGAACAGTAGAGGGACCGCCGATGGCCGGCCACAAGACCCACGACTACCACATCCTGCCGCCGAGCATCTGGCCGCTCACAGGTGCTGTGGGTGCGATCACCATGCTGGGTGGGCTGGTGCTGTGGTTCCACGACAGCGGGCCGTGGCTGGCGCTGATCGGCCTCGTGATCGTGCTCTACACGATGTATTCCTGGTGGGCCGACGTGATCGCCGAGGGCGAGGCGGGCGACCATACGCCGATCGTGCAGATCGGGCTGCGCTACGGGATGGTGCTCTTCATCATCTCCGAGATCATGTTCTTCTCGGCCTGGTTCTGGAACTTCTTCAAGCACGCGCTCTATCCGATGGGCACCATCGAGGGGGTCAAGGTCACCCCGGGCACCTGGCCTCCGACCGGGATCGAGACCTTCGATCCCTGGCACCTGCCGCTGATCAACACGCTGGTGCTGCTCTGCTCCGGCTGCGCCGCGACCTGGGCGCACCATGCGCTGGTGGTCGAGGACGACCGCGACCAGCTGAAGTGGGGGCTGTGGCTGGCGATCTGCCTGGGGCTGCTCTTCACCACGTTCCAGGCGTTCGAATACTCCGAGGCGGCTTTCTCGTTTTCCGGGAATATCTACGGCGCGTCGTTCTTCATGGCGACCGGGTTCCACGGCTTCCATGTGATCATCGGCACCATCTTCCTCGCGGTGTGCCTGTTCCGCGCCTATGCCGGGCAGTTCACCCCGACCCAGCACGTCGGCTTCGAGGCGGCGGCCTGGTACTGGCATTTCGTCGATGTGGTCTGGCTGTTCCTGTTCGCGGCGATCTACATCTGGGGCTCTTCCTGATCCCAGGCTTTCCTGTTTCGCCCGGGCTTCAGGCCGGGCAGCGGCCGTCCCGCCCCCCTGGGGCGGCCGCTTCACGACCGCCCCGCGGGTCGGCCGCTGCCCTTTCCGCGTGCGGGCGCCGCAAGAAAGACGGTCGGGGCTCGGAGCTTGCCGTGGTGCGCTCGGGAAGTGTCGCATGACGCGGCGGAGGGTCGTGCCGCTGCTCTTCGGGGTGTTCGGGGTGGTGGCGCTCTGTTGGCTCGGGGTCTGGCAGCTGCAGCGGCTGGCCTGGAAGACCGAAATCCTCGCGGAGATCGAGGCGCGGCTGGCGGCGGCGCCGGTGGCGATGCCGGCGGACCCGGATCCGGCGAGAGACGAGTATCTGAAGGTACGGGCGGCGGGGGCGATCGCGGCGGGGGAGCTCGATGTCTATACCTCGGCGCCGGGGCGCGGGGTGGGATATCGGGTGATCGTGCCGCTGGCGCTGGTGGACGGGCGGCGGATCCTGCTCGACCGCGGCTTCGTGCCGATCGGCGAGAAGGCGGCGGCGCGGCATCTCGGGCCGATCGCGTCGAGGGGTCGCTGCGCTGGCCGCAGGAGACCGACAGCTTCACCAGCGCGCCGGACCGGGAGAAGAACATCTGGTTCGCGCGGGACGTCCCGCTGATGGCCGAGGCGCTGGGGACGCTGCCGGTGATGCTGGTCACCGCGTCGAGCGACGATGCGGCCGCGCCGATGCCGCTGCCGGTGACGGTGAATATTCCGAACGATCACCTGCAATATGCCATCACCTGGTTCGGTCTGGCTCTGGTCTGGGCGCTGATGACAGGTTATCTGCTTTGGCGTATCAAGCGCCGGATCGATTGAAGGACCTGGCCCAGCCGATGCAATACGTGTCGACCCGGGGTTCCGCCCCGAAGCTCGGATTCGAGGAGGCGATGCTGGCCGGCCTGGCCAGGGACGGCGGCCTCTACGTGCCCGAGGCCTGGCCGACGCTGACCCGAGGCCGAGATCGCGGCGCTGGCCGGGCTGCCTTACGAGGAGGCGGCGTTCCGGGTGATGCGGCCGTTCGTCGGCGACGCCTTCGGCGATGCCGAGTTCCGGGCGATCCTGGCGCGCGCCTATGCCGGCTTCGATCATGTCGCGCGGGCGCCGCTGGTGCAGATCGCGGCGAACGACTGGCTGCTCGAGCTCTTCCACGGGCCGACGCTGGCGTTCAAGGACGTGGCGATGCAGCTGATCGGGCAGCTGTTCGCGGCGAGCCTGGCGCGGTCGGGGCGGCGGCTCACCATCGTCGGCGCGACCAGCGGCGACACCGGGTCGGCGGCGATCGAGGCGTTCCGCGGCAAGGACGGCGGTCGAGGTCTTCATCCTCTTCCCCGCGGGGCGGGTGTCGGAGGTGCAGCGGCGGCAGATGACGACGCCGGTCGAGGCCAACGTGCATGCGCTGGCGATCGACGGCGATTTCGACGATGCCCAGGGGAGGCTGAAGGATCTCTTCAACGACCACGCGCTTCCGCGACGGGGTCGGGCTCGCCGGGGTGAATTCGATCAACTGGGCGCGGGTGCTGGCGCAGACGGTCTATTACTTCACCGCCGCGGTGGCGCTGGGGGCGCCGGGGCGGAAGGTCAGCTTCGCGGTGCCGACGGGGAACTTCGGCGATGTCTTCGCGGGCTATGTCGCGAAGCGGATGGGGCTGCCGATCGAGCGGCTGGTGATCGCGACCAACCAGAACGACATCCTGCACCGGACGCTGGAGAGCGGCGCGCACCGGCGGGCGGCGGTGGCGCCGTCGGTGAGCCCGTCGATGGACATCCAGGTCAGCTCGAACTTCGAGCGGCTGCTCTTCGAGCTTTACGACCGCGAGGGGCCGGCGGTGGCGGCGCTGATGGGCGAGCTGGCGCAGGGCGGCGGCTTCAGCCTGTCGCAGGGCGCGCTCGGGCGGCTGCGGGGCGAGTTCGACAGCGCCCGCGCCTCGGAGGCGGAGACGCTGGCGGCGATCGCGCGAGACCTACCGCGCCAGCGGGCGAGGTGGTCTGTCCGCATACCGCGGTGGGGATCCATGCGGCAAGGGTGCGGCGCGGCGATCCGGCGGTGCCGATGGTGGTGCTGGCGACGGCGCATCCGGCGAAGTTCCCGGACGCGGTCGAGGCGGCCTGCGGGGTGCGCCCGGCGCTGCCGCCGCGGCTCGCCGAGCTGATGACGCGGCCCGAGCGGGTCGAGCGGGTGGCCAACGATGTCGAGGCGATCAAGGACGTGATCGGGCGGGAGATGGTACGATGAGTGTCGAGGTTCACGAGCTGGCGAACGGCCTCCGGATCGCGGTCGAGCCGATGCCCGGGCTGCGCTCGGCGACGATCGGGCTCTTTCTCAGCGCCGGCGGCCGGCACGAGCGGGTCGAGCAGAACGGCATCGCGCATTTCCTCGAGCATATGGCGTTCAAGGGCACGCCGACCCGCACCGCCCGGCAGATCGCCGAGGAGATCGAGGACGTCGGCGGCTATATCAACGCCTATACCGGCAAGGAGATGACCGCCTATTACGCGCGGATCCTGGAGGCCGACGTCGAGCGCGGGCTCGACATCATCGCCGACATCGTGCTGAACCCGATCTTCGCCAAGCCCGACATCGAGGTCGAGCGCGGGGTGATCCTGCAGGAGATCGGCCAGGCGCTCGACACCCCGGACGACATCATCTTCGACTGGCTGCAGGAGGCGGCCTATCCCGGCCAGCCGTTCGGCCGCACCATCCTCGGGCCGGCGGAGCGGGTCTCGGGGTTCGGCAAGCGCGATCTCGTCGGGCTTCGTCGCCGAGCACTACGGACCGGACCGGATGATCCTCGCCGCCGCGGGCGCCGTCGATCCCGAGCGGCTGCGGGCGGCGGCGGAGCGGCTGTTCGGCCACCTCAAGCGCCGGCCGGCGCTTGCCGGTGCTGCCGGCGCGCTTCACCGGCGGCGAGCGGCGCGAGGCGCGCGAGCTCGAGCAGGTGCATGTGGCGATGGCCTTCGAAGGCCCCGGCGTGCGCGACGATGCGGCCTATGCCGCGCAGATCTACGCGACCGCGCTCGGCGGCGGCATGTCGTCGCGGCTGTTCCAGGAGCTGCGCGAGCGGCGGGGGCTCTGCTACACCATCTTCGCCCAGGCCGGCGCCTACGACGACACCGGGCTCATCACCTTCTACGCCGGGACCGGCGCCGACCAGATCCGCGAGCTGACCGAGCTGACCATGGACGAGCTGCGCCGGGCGGCGGACGGGCTGACGACGGCGGAGCTCGACCGGGCGCGGGCGCAGCTCAAGGCCGGGATGCTGATGGGGCTGGAGAGCCCGTCGGCGCGCGCCGAGCGGCTGGCGCGGATGCTGAGCGTCTGGGGCCGGGTGCCCGAGATCGACGAGATCATCGCCAAGATCGACGCGGTGACCCACGAGCGGCTGCGCGACTTCGCGCAGGGCCTGGTGTCGCGGGCGGATCCGGCGCTGGCGCTGCTCGGACCGGTGGAGGAGGCGCCCGAACGCGCGGCGCTCGCCAGGCGGCTGGCGGCCTGAGGCCGGGGGTGCTGAGCTTCCGCCGTCCGGCGCTGCCCGCCATCGAGACGCAGCGGATCACCCTGAGGCTGCCGGAGATGGGCGACCACGCCGCCTGGGCGCTGCTGCGCCGCGACGGCGAGGGCTTCCTGCGCGATTGGGAGCCGAGCTGGTCGTCGGACCATTTCTCGCGCAAGGCGTTCCGCAACCGGGTCTATTGGGCCTGGCGGGCGCGCGAGGAGGGCCGGGCGCTGGCGCTGTTCCTGATCCGGCGCGAGGACCGGCGGCTGATGGGGGCGATCACGCTGGACAACATCCGCCGCGGCCCGTCGCAATCGGCGCAGGTCGGCTACTGGATCGGCCCGGAGTTCGCCCGGCAGGGGATGATGACCGAGGCGCTGGCCGCGGTGGTGCATCACGCCTTCGCCGTGCTCGACCTCAGCCGGATCGAGGCGGCCTGCCTGCCGGAGAACGTCGCCTCGCGGGCGCTGCTGGAGCGGTCGGGCTTCAAGTACGAGGGCGTGGCGCAGAGCTACCTGCAGATCGGCGGCCGCTGGCGCAACCATGTGCTCTACGCCAGCCTGCGCGGCGACCGGCGCGGACGGGCGCCGACGGAAGGGGGATGATCGCGATGCGGTCGGGGGTGGCGGCAACGGCGGCGTGCGCCGCGGCTGGAACTTGCGCCCGGCGGCGGGGCGGCGCGGCGCCGGCATGAGCGCGCCGCTCGCGTCCGCCGACGCCGCGGTGCTGGAGCGGCTGGCGGCGGCGCTGGGCCCGGGCGGCGTCGTGGCGCCGGAGCCGCGGTATCTGGAGGAGCCGCGCGGTCGGTTTCACGGGCAGGCGGCCGCGGTGCTGCGGCCGGCCTCGACCGCGGCGGTCGCGGCCGCGGTGGCGGTCTGCGCCGCGGCGAGGGTCGGGATCGTGCCCTATTCCGGCGGGACCGGGCTGGTCGGCGGGCAGATCCTCGGCGAAGGTCCGCTGGCGGTGATCATGTCCTTCGAGCGGATGGCGGCGATCCGCGATCTCGACCTGGTCGACGGGGTGCTGGTGGCGGAGGCGGGCTGCGTGCTGGCCGATGTGCAGGCCGCGGCGCGCAAGGTGGGGCGGCTCTTTCCGCTGACGCTGGCCTCGGAAGGCTCGGCGCGGATCGGTGGGCTGCTCGGCACCAACGCCGGAGGGGTCAATGTGCTGCACTACGGCAATGCCCGCGACCTTTGCCTCGGGGTCGAGGCGGTGATGGCCGACGGGACGGTGGTGAACGGCCTGAGCCGGGTGGTGAAGGACAATATGGGGTATGATCTGCGGCACCTCCTGATCGGCGCCGAGGGCACGTTGGGCCTGATCACCGCGGCGAGCCTCAGGCTGATGCCCGAGCCCGGCGAGACGGCCACCGCCTGGGTGTCGGTCGCCTCGCCCGAGGCGGCGCTGGACTTGCTGCACCTGTTGCGGGTCGGGCTCGGCGGCGCGATCTCGGCGTTCGAGCTGATCGGGGTGCAGGGGCTGGCGTTTCTCGCCGAGGTGCTGCCGGACGTGCCGGTGCCGCCGGCGATGCCGGGCGAGTGGCGGGTGCTGGTGGAAGCCGCCGAGTTGGCCGGTGTCGAAATCGGCGCGCGGCTGGAGGCGACGCTCGGCGCGGCGCTCGAGCGCGGGCTGGTCGGCGACGGCGCTGATCGCGCAGAGCGAGGCGCAGCGGCAGAGCTTCTGGCGGGTGCGCGAGACGATCCCGGAGGCGAACCGGCTGATCGGGGCGATCTCCAGCCACGACATCTCGATCCCGCCGGCGCGGTTGGCCGAGTTCATCGAACGCGCGGCTCCGGCGATCGCCGGCCTCGATCCGGCGCTCAGGATCAACTGCTTCGGTCACCTCGGCGACGGCAATCTGCACTTCAACGTGTTCCCGCCGAAGGGTCGCAGCCGGGACGGGCTACGACTCGCTGCGCGAGACGGTGAAGCGGACGGTGCACGATCTCGTGCATGCGCTCGGCGGGTCGGTCGCCGCCGAGCATGGGGTGGGGCGGCTGAAGACCGGCGATCTGGAGCGCTACGGCGATCCCGGCAAGCTCGCGGTGATGCGCAAGATCAAGGCGGCGCTGGATCCGGAGGGCATCCTCAACCCGGGCGCGGTGCTGGCCTGACCCTGGAAAAGACTGCGCCCCTTCTCTCGGGGGGGAGGGAGAGAAGGGGCGCGCTATCCAGACTGGAGGGTCTGAGGATTTACAAGCAGCCGTCCGTTTGGACACCCTCTTTTTGGCGGCAAATGGTTACCAAAAGTTTAACGGAATTTGGCTGATTCATCTTTTGGTTGCATAATCGCGCGACGCTGCGAGGCGTCAGAATGAGGTCCGATCGGCCGAACTACCTGAATAATCGGAAGAATATGGCGACGTGTGCCCGCAACTCCCAGTTGCGGCTTCATAACTTTCTTCAGCTTCAGATGAGCTGACGCATCCGAATCAACCGCTGGGAGAATCGGCCGGCGCGATCAGCGCAAGATCCCCCGGAATTCGCGTTTGCCGGGACCCCGGGGTGCATGCTAGGGCGAAGTCGAGCGGACGCGCGGCGACCGCCCCTGCCGGCAAATCCCCACGATGTTCAGAATCCTGCGAGAGACGCCTGAAGACAGCGCCGAGGTGGAACTCCTCTTCGACCTGGCCTTCGCGCCGGGGCGCACCGCGCTGAGCTCGTACCGGCTGCGCGACGGGGTGGCGCCGGTGGGCGCGCTCAGCCTGCTGGCTCGGGACGATTATGACGCGGTGGCGGGGGCGATCCGCTACTGGCCGGTGCGGGTCGGCGCGGCAGGCACACCGGCGCTGCTGCTGGGGCCGGTGGCGGTGCATCCGACGCGGCAGGGCGAGGGTTTGGGCGCGCTCCTGATCAGCGAGAGCCTGTGGCGGGCGGCCGAGCGGGGCTGGACGCGGGTGATCCTGGTCGGCGACGAGCCCTACTACGGCCGGTTCGGCTTCAGCCGGGCGGCGGCGCGGGCGCTCGATTATCCGCCGCCGACCAACCCGGCGCGGCTGCTGGCGCGCGCGCTGGCGCCGGGGGCCTTCGACGGGGTCGAGGGTATGGTCCGCCGGTGGCACGACCCCGCCTAGGCGGCCGGTGCCGGCAACTCATCGGCGTTTCCGCGCGTTGGGGGGCAACACAGGAGGATGACATGATCAGCCACAGCGTCGAACGCTGCCCGGACGACCTCGCGACCCTCAGGGCGAGGCTGGACGATCTCGCCCGGGAGAACGTGCGGATCGTCACCGTGCTCTGGCAGCCGCAGCGGGTGGAGGATGACCAGGCGGCCGCCCTGGGCGCGCGGGGAAGCTTCGTGATCGTCACCGAGCAGGCCTTCGAGGATCCGCTCCGCGAGCGCGAGGACGAGATCAGCGAAGGGGCGGTGATGGCCGAGGTTGCCGGGCTCAATTAGGGCTCAGATTCTTCGGATCGTCCACCATCTTCAAGAGCGCAGTAGCCTCCGCCGGGACCCTTCGGCGAGGCGGGCGCCGGCGACTACCGGCAGCCAGGCGAGGAGATCTTCCGTCTCGCCCGGCGCGGCGGCGTCGTAGACGGTGAGGTAGGCGCGGGCGGTTTCCGGCCAGACGGGGTGGATCAGGACGTAGGACCGGCAGAGGTCGGCGGTGGGGTGGCCGCGGGTGGCGTCGAGCCAGTCGATGACCATCGGCGCTTCGGGGGTGCCCAGAATGTTCCAGGGATGGAAGTCGCCGTGGCAAAGCCGGTCGCCGTCCGGCAGGGCGGCGAGCGCGGCCAAGAGGGTGCGCCGGCGCGCGGGACCGAGCAATTCTGCCTGGCGGATGTCGTGGGCGAGTCGGCTCTTGAGGGCGGGAAGGCGGCTGGCGTCGCAGGCGTGGATGCGGGCGTGCAGCCGGGCCATCGCCGCGAGATGGGGCGCGGGGTCGCCGGGGAGGGCTTCGGCGAAAGGCCGGCCGTCGGCGCGGGTCATCACCACACCCCATCGGTCGCCGAAGGCGCCGACGCTGATCGGCCGCGGGGCCGGCAGGCCGAGGCACTCGATGATCGAAAGCGTCGCGGCTTCGCGGAAGGCGGAAGGCTTGGCGGCGGGGTGGCGGTAGAGCTTGAGCGCGTATCCTTCGTACGCGAAGACCTCGGCTTCCTTGCCGGAGCCGAGGCGGGGGCCGATCGCGTTCGTCATGCCGAAGAGACGGCATGCCCGGAGCGCAGCGTCAAGACCGGGCGGGCCTTGCCACGGGTTCGGAAAGGCAGTACATGCCCGACGTTCTAAATCCACAGGCGGGGCGCGGCTCGCGGGGGAGACATCCCCGCCGGTCCACCGGTTGGGCCCAAAAGGCTCTTCTCCCGCCGCGGCGAAACCGGAAAAGGAAGATCGCGAGCCATGGCTCTGCCTGAATTCACGTTGCGCCAGCTCCTGGAGGCCGGCGTCCACTTCGGCCACCAGACCCACCGTTGGAACCCGCGCATGGGGCCGTATATCTACGGCGACCGCAACGGCATCCACATCATCGACCTGACGCAGACCGTGCCGCTGCTCGACCAAGCGCTGCACGCTGTGCAGCAGACCGTCGCCAAGGGCGGGCGGATTTTGTTCGTCGGCACCAAGCGGCAGGCGCAGAAGGCGGTCGCGGACGCGGCGGAGCGCTCGGCGCAATACTATATGAACCACCGGTGGCTCGGCGGCACGCTGACCAACTGGAAGACCGTATCGCAGTCGATCTCGCGGCTGAAGTCGATCGACGAGAAGCTGGCCGGCGGCGCCGGGGGGCTGACCAAGAAGGAGCGCCTCGGCCTCGAGCGCGAGCAGTCCAAGCTCCAGCAGTCGCTGGGCGGCATCCGCGAGATGGGCGGCACGCCGGACATGATCTTCGTCATCGACACCAACAAGGAGGATTCTGGCGATCCTCGAGGCGAAGAAGCTCGGGATCCCGGTGATCGCGGTGCTCGATTTCGAACTCGTCGCCGGATGGGATCGACTATCCGATCCCGGGCAACGACGACGCGGCGCGGGCGATCGCGCTCTACTGCGACCTGATCGCCCGGGCGGCGCTCGACGGCATGACGGCGCAGATGGGTGCCGCGGGCGTCGATATCGGCGAGCTCGAGGAAGCGCCGGTCGAGAACGTCGCGGCGGACGAAGCCGGGGCCTGAGCCGTCACCGAACCGTCGTGGCCGCGGATTGTCGCGTCCGCGACGGGTCGCTTTGCACTGCAAGACTTTTCGGGAGATTGTGATGTCGATCACCGCCACCATGGTGAAGGAGCTGCGCGAGGTTTCCGGCGCGGGGATGATGGACGCCAAGCGCGCGCTGACCGAGACCGGCGGCGACATGGAAGCGGCTATCGACTGGCTGCGCACCAAGGGGCTGGCCAAGGCCGCGAAGAAGTCGGGCCGCACCGCGGCCGAGGGGCTGGTCGGGGTCGCGGTCAAGGGCGGCGTCGGCGTGGCGGTCGAGGTGAACTCTGAGACCGACTTCGTGGCGCGCAACTCGGATTTCCAGGCGATCGTACGGACGATCGCCGAGGTCGCCACCGGCTGCTCCGATCTTGAGCAGTTGAAGGGCGCGCCGCTCGGCGACAAGACCGTCGAGGCGGCGGTCACCGAGAAGATCGTCACCATCGGCGAGAACCTGCACCTGCGGCGGATGGTCTCGGTCGAGGGCGAGAGCGTCGCGTCGTACGTACACAACGCGGTGGCTGAGAACCTCGGCAAGATCGGCGTGCTGGTGGCGCTGAAGGGCAGCGACAACGGCATCGGCAAGCAGATCGCGATGCATGTCGCAGCGACCTCGCCGGCCTCGCTGAGCGAGAAGGACCTCGACCCGGCGCTGATCGCGCGCGAGAAGGCGATCCTGACCGAGCAGGCGCGCGAGAGTGGCAAGCCGGAAGCGGTGATCGAGAAGATGATCGCGGGGCGGATGAACAAGTTCTTCGAGGAAGTGACGCTGCTCAACCAGAAGTTCGTCATCGACCCCGACATCACTGTCGGCCAGGCCGCGAAGGCCGCGGGGGTCGAGGTCACCGCCTTCGCCCGGCTGGCGGTGGGCGAGGGCGTCGAGAAGGACGTCGAGGATTTCGCCGCCGAGGTGGCCAAGACCGCCGGGCGCTGAGCCCAGCGGAGCGATCTCGGAGCCGGGCCGGGCGGCGGTCCGGCGCCTTCCCCCGCGCCGAGTAAACCACGGGGAATTCCGTTGAAACCCTATCCGAATTCCGCCATTTTGGCGCGCGATCCAGACAGCGGGGACGATGGCATGACCGACGGCGCGGCGACGGCGACCAAGGCAGCGACGCTCGCTCCTCCCGCCTACCGGCGCATCCTTCTGAAGATTTCCGGCGAAGCCCTGATGGGGCCGCAGCAATTTGGGCTGCATCCGCCGACGGTGGAGCGGATCGCCGAAGAGGTGGCCGGGCTGCATCGTCTCGGCGTCGAGATCGCCATGGTGATCGGCGGCGGCAATATCTTCCGCGGGCTGCAGGGCTCGGCGCAGGGGATGGAGCGCACCACCGCCGACTATATGGGGATGCTGGCGACGGTGATGAACGCGCTGGCGATGCAGTCGGCGCTCGAGACGATCGGGGTGCACACCCGGGTGGTCTCGGCGATCCCGATGGATCAGGTCTGCGAGCCCTATATCCGGCGGCGGGCGGTGCGGCACCTGGAGAAGGGGCGCGTTGTGATCTTCGCCGCCGGCACCGGCAATCCCTATTTCACCACCGACACCGCGGCGACGCTGCGCGCCAGCGAGATGTCCTGCGAGGCGCTGTTCAAGGGCACCCAGGTGGACGGCGTCTATGACAGCGACCCGCGCAAGAACCCCGAGGCGCGGCGGTTCGACCGGATCAGCTACGATACCGTGCTGCAGAAGCACCTCAAGGTGATGGACGCCTCAGCGATCGCGCTGGCCCGCGACAATGGGCTGCCGATCGTCGTCTTCGCCCTCGACGAGCCGAACGGGCTGGCCGGAATCGTGCAGGGGCGCGGACGATTCACCATTGTTGAACCCGGGTGAGATAAGGGCTCCCGGAAGGAGAGATCATGTCGGACCTGGAGATCGACATTGCGGCGCTGGAGAAGCGCATGGACGGGGCGCTGAGCGCCCTGCGCACCGAGTTCGCCTCGCTCCGGACCGGGCGCGCTTCGGCCTCGATGCTCGATCCGGTGACGGTGGAAGCCTACGGCTCCAGCATGCCGATCAACCAGCTTGGCACGATCACCGTCCCGGAACCGCGCATGGTGCTGGTCAACGTCTGGGACAAGGCGCTGGTGAACACCGTCGACAAGGCGATCCGCAACTCGGGGTTGGGAATCAACCCGCAGATGGACGGCACCATCCTGCGGTTGCCGATCCCGGAGCTGAACGAGGAGCGGCGGCGGGAACTCGCGAAGGTCGCCGGACACTATGCCGAGCAGGCGCGGGTGGCGGTCAGGAACGTCCGGCGCGACGGCATGGACCAGCTCAAGCGCGCCAAGCACGACGGCATGGCCGAGGACGACGAGAAGCTCTGGCACGACGAGATCCAGGAGTTGACTGACGCCTCGATCAAGAGGATCGACACGGCGCTGATGTCCAAGCAAGAAGAGATCATGCAGATCTGATGTGTGTTCCCGCGGCACCGGCGTACAGGGTAGGTTGAGCAATGTTCATTGATGAGAAACCGGGTCCGCAGCATGTCGCGATCATCATGGACGGCAACGGCCGCTGGGCGGCCAGCCGCGGGCTGCCGCGCCTCGCCGGGCATAAGCGCGGCGCCGACCGGGTGCGGGAGATCGTCGAGAGCTGCCCCGATCTCGCGATCAGCCACCTGACGCTCTTCGCCTTCTCCACGGAGAACTGGAAGCGGCCGGACGTCGAGGTGATCGGGCTGATGCGGCTGTTCCGGCGCTACATCAAGAAGGAGGGCGCGCGGCTGGTCGCCGAGGGCGTGCGGGTGCGCTTCATCGGCGGCCGCGAACGGCTCGATGCCGACCTGCGCGCGCTGATGGGCGGCCTCGAGGTGCAGACCGCGGCCAACGACCGGCTGCACCTGACGGTCGCGATCAACTATGGCGGGCGCGACGAGATCCTGCGGGCGACGCGGCGGGTGGCCGAGGCGGTACGCGCCGGGCGCATCAGCGCCGACGACATTACGCCGGAGACCATCGAGGACCATCTCGATACCGCGGGGCTGCCCGACCCCGACCTGATCCTGCGCACGTCGGGCGAGTTCCGGGTGTCCGGCTTTCTGCCCTGGCAGTCAGCCTATTCCGAGTTCGCCTTCGTCGATACCCGCTGGCCGGACTTCACCGCCGAGATGTTCGCCGCGCAGGTGCGCGGCTTCGGCGGCCGGGAACGCCGGTTCGGCGCCGTGGCGCGATGAAGGAAGCGAGGCCGCGACCGGTACGCTTCGCCGATCTCGGACTTCGCCTTGCCTCCGGGCTGGTACTCGCCGCGATCGCGCTCATCGACCTCTGGGCCGGCGGCGCCTGGGCGGCCGCCTTCCTCGCGGTGGTGCTGGTGCTGATGCTCTGGGAATACCAGCGGATGGTGACGAGGTCGGACGCGATCATCACGCCGGCGCTCGCGGTCGCGGCGGTGGCGGGCGTCGTGGCGCTGGCGGCGACCGCGATCTGGGGGACGCCGACCGGACTTGCGTGCCTTGCCGCCGGCGCGGTGCTGGTCGCGATCGCCTCGCGGCCTTGGGCGGGCTGGCTGGTGGCGGGCTTCCTCTACATGACCCTGGCGATGGGCGCGCTGCTGGTCTTCCGCAACCGCGAGCCCGAGGGCGTGCTCCTGATCCTCTGGCTGGTGGTGGTGGTGGTGGCGGCGGACGTCGGCGCCTATTTCGTCGGCCGGCGCGTCGGCGGCCGGAGGCTCTGGCCGGCGGTCAGCCCCGGCAAGACCTGGTCCGGGGCGCTGGGCGGGCTCGCCGCGGCCGGCCTCGTCGGCGTGATCTTCGCGGCACTTGTGGTCGGCTGGCATCCGCTCCGCATCGGCGGTCTCAGCCTCGGCATCGCGGTCTTCTCGCAGTTCGGGGATCTGCTGGAGTTGGCGGTCAAGCGCCGGTTCGGGGTCAAGGACTCCAGCCGGCTGATCCCGGGCCATGGCGGGGTGATGGACCGGCTCGACGGGGTGATGGGCGGGGTCTGGTTCTTCGCGATCTGCGACGCGCTCGGGCTCGGCGTCTGGAGCTGACATGCGGCGACGGGTGAGCATCTTCGGCGCGACCGGCTCGGTCGGCCGGAACACGGTTTCGCTGCTGGCGGGCCAGGGCGGCGCCGCGGCCTACGAGGTCGTGGCGTTGAGCGGCGCAGGCAATATCGCTCTGCTCGCCGAGCAGGCGCGTGCGCTGCATGCGCGGGTGGCGGTGACGGCGGACATCGATCGGATGGGCGAGCTCGAGGCGGCGCTCGCCGGCAGTGGCGTCGTGGCGGCGGCGGGGGTCGAGGCGCTGCTGGCGGCGGCGTCGGAGCCGGTCGACTGGGCGATGTCGGCGATCGTCGGTGCGGCGGGCCTTGTACCCGGGCTGCGGCTGGCGCGGCACGGCGGCGTGCTGGCGCTCGCCAACAAGGAGAGCCTGGTCTGCGCCGGCGCTCTGCTGCGCCGCACCTGCGCCGAGCATGGCACCGAGCTCATTCCGGTGGACAGCGAGCATTGCGCGATCTTCCAGGTGCTCCGGGGCGAGCGCCTTGCGGAGGTGGAGCGGATCATCCTGACCGCTTCCGGCGGGCCGTTCCGCGACTGGAGCGCGCGGCGGATGGCGACGGTGACGCCGGCGCAGGCGCGGGCGCATCCCAACTGGGCGATGGGCGAGCGGATCTCGATCGACAGCGCCACGATGTTCAACAAGGCGCTGGAGCTGGTCGAGGCGCGGGCGCTCTTCGGCGTTAACCCAGAGCAGATCGAGGTGCTGGTGCATCCGCAATCGATCGTGCATTCCATGGTGGGGTTCCGCGACGGCTCGATCATCGCCCAGCTCGGGCCGTCGGACATGCGCGGCGCCATCGGCTTCGCGCTGAACTGGCCGGAGCGGCGGGCGCTGCCGGTCGCGCGGCTGGACCTGGCGGCGCTCGGGCGGCTGGATTTCGCGCCGGCCGATCCGGAGCGGTTCCCGGCGTTGCGCCTGGCCCGGCAGGTGATGGCGCTCGGCGGGCTGGCGGGCGCGGTGTTCAATGCCGCCAAGGAGGCGGCGCTCGATGCATTTCTCGCAGGGGTGATCGGCTTTCTTGACATGGCGGTGCTGGTGGAACATGTGCTGGAAAAACTCGGACCCGAAGCCGCCGCGCATGGGCCGGGATATGACCTCGAGGCGGTGATGGCGCTCGACGCCACCGCGCGCCGGATGAGCGAGGTCTGGATTGAGGCCTTCGCCGGAAAGTAGCGAGACGAGATGGACGCAATCGCCGCCATTCCCCTGATCGGGGGCTTCCTGTCCACGGTGCTGCCGTTCCTGGTGGTACTGGGCATCGTGGTCTTCGTGCATGAGTTCGGCCACTATATCGTCGCACGCTGGTGCGGGATCCGCTCGGAGGTCTTCTCGATCGGCTTCGGGCCGGTGATCTGGTCGCGGCGCGACCGGCGCGGCACGCTCTGGCAGGTCGCGGCGCTGCCGCTCGGCGGCTACGTCAAGTATGTGGGCGACATCGACGGGGCCAGCCGCACCGATGCCAAGGCGCTGGACCGGCTGAGCCCGGACGAGCGGGCGCAGAGCTTCCATGGCGCGACGGTCGGCCGGCGGATGCTGGCGGTGCTGGCGGGGCCGGTGTTCAACTTCCTTTTGACCATCGTCGTCTTCGCCGGAATCGCGATGTGGCAGGGGGTGCCGACCGAGCGGCCGACGATCGGCTCGATCGAGACGCTGCCTTCGGTGGAGCAGCCGCTCCAGGCCGGCGACGTGGTTCTGGCGGTGAACGGCACCGACGTTTCGAGCTTCGAGGAGATCTACGAAATCGCGCTGCGGATGCCGGCGCCAGGGCCGATGCGGATGCGGGTCGAGCGCGACGGGCAGGTGGTCGAGATCGTCGCTCCCTACGCAATGCCGCCGCTGGTGCAGGGCGTCGAGCCCTTATCGCCGGCGAGCGGCGCGGGGCTCCGCCAGGGCGATCTGATCCTCAAGGCCGACCGCCAGGACCTCGGCTCGTTCGAGGATCTGCGCAAGGTGGTGGTCGGCGCCGGCGGCCGGACCATCCCGCTGGAGATCTGGCGCGACGGCGCGAGGCTGACGCTCGACATCATGCCCAAGGAACGCGACGCCGAGGACGGTCAGGGCGGGTTCGAGAAGCGGGTAATGATCGGCGTCGCCGGGGCGCCGCTCTACCTGCCGGCGACGGTGACGCCGGCGCCGTGGACCGCCGTCGGCTATGGCGCCGAGCGGATGGCCTCGGTGGTCACCCAGTCGCTGACCGGTCTCGCGAGCATCCTGACCGGCAAGATCGGCGCGGACAACCTGCAAGGGCCGCTCGGGATCGCGCAGATCTCCTCGGAAACGGCGGCGCAGGGGCTGGTGAACTTCATCGCGCTGATCGGCATCATCTCGACCGCGATCGGGCTCCTCAACCTCTTCCCGATCCCGATCCTCGACGGCGGTCACTTTGTCGCTTTCGTGATCGAGGCGGTTCGCGGCCGGCCGCCGAGCCCGGCCGTAATGCAGGTCGCGATGTCGATTGGTCTTGGCTTGATCCTGCTACTAATGGTATTTGCAACCTACAACGACATCATGCGCATGGTGAGTTGACAAACAGGGCGGCGAACCGCCCGCGGGCAGAGGGGCAAGGCGCCGATGAGGCAGGGGCAATGGGCTCGGGGGTTCACCCGACTCGTTCTGGTCAGCTTGTTGCTGTTTGCGCTGCTGCCATCGCCGCTCGTCCTCGCACAGGGAACCGCCGTCTTCAGCCGCATCGACGTCGCTGGCAACCAGCGCATCGAGGCGGATACCATCCGGGTCTTCTCCGGGATCGAGGCCGGGCAGCCGGTGACGCCGGAGCAGCTCAACCTCGCGGTGCGCAAGCTCTTCGAGACCGGGCTCTTCGAGGACGTCACCGTGATGCCCGAGGCCGGCCGGCTGGTCATCACCGTGGTCGAGAACCCGACGATCAACCAGATCGCCTTCGAGGGCAATGACGCGATCGACGACGACAAGCTCAACGAGGTGATCCAGCTCAGGCCGCGGCTGGCCTACTCGGTGGCGGCGGCGGAGGCCGACGCGCAGCGCATCATAGAGGCCTATCGCGCCGCCGGGCGCTATGCCGCCTCGGTCAATCCGGTGATCATCCGCGAGCCGGAAAACCGCGTCGATCTGGTCTTCGAGATCTCGGAGGGGCGCAAGGTCGGGGTGCAGCGGATCAGTTTCCTCGGCAACCAGGTCTTCTCCGACCGCCGGTTGCAGCGGGTGATCCAGACCAGCCAATCCAACTGGCTGAGCTTCATCTTCGGCGGCAACACCTATGACGCCGACCGGCTCGAGGCCGACAAGGAGCTGCTGCGGCAGTTCTACCTCGAGCGCGGCTACGTCGATTTCCGTGTGCTCTCCGCCACCGCCGAGATTGCGCGCGAGCGCACCGGCTTCTTTCTTTCGTTCACCGTCTCGGAGGGCCAGCAGTACGATTTCGGCAAGGTGTCGGTCAGCTCGTCGATCCCCGGGCTCAATGCCACGGATTTCCAGCAGTTTCTCGCACCGGCCGCCGGCGGCGGGGTCTACAATTCCAAGGTGGTCGACCGGATCATCCAGCGCATGACCTTCCAGGCTGGGCAGGCCGGCTACGCCTTCGTCGAGATCCGCCCGGTGGTGACCAAGAACGTGGCGGCGCGCACGGTCGACATCGACTTCCAGCTGGTCGAGGGCGACCGGGTCTTCATCGAGCGCATCGACATCTCCGGCAACACCCGCACGCTGGACCGGGTGATCCGGCGGCAGTTCGACGTGGTCGAGGGCGACGCCTTCAATGCGCGCGAGATCAAGGACGCCGACGACCGCATCAAGGGCCTGGGCTACTTCAAGACGTCGAGCGTCGAGGTCCGGCCGGGAAGCGAGCAGGGCAAGGCGCTGGTCGCGGTGCAGGTCGAGGAGCAGCCGACCGGCAGCCTGAGCCTCGGCGGCGCCTATTCGACCACCGAGGGGTTCACCGCGCAGGTCAGCCTGACCGAGCGGAACTTCCTCGGCCGCGGGCAGACGGTGAGCGCCGCGGTCACCGGTGGCAGCCAGTTCGGCAACTACGAACTCGGCTTCACCGAGCCGGCGCTGTTCGACCGCGACCTGCTCGCCGGGTTCCTGGTCTACTATCGCAACCGCAATTTCAACGAGCAGACCTTCAAGACCAAGAGCGTCGGGTTCGAGCCGCGCGTCGGCTTTCCGCTGAGCGAAGACGGTCGGCTGACGCTGCGCTACCGGCTGTCTCAGGACGACATCTACGACGTCCAGGACGACACCTCGATCATCATCCAGAGCGAGGCGGGCAGCCTCATCACCTCGTTGGTGGGCGCCACTTACGCCTACGACCGGCGCAACTCGGTGGTCGATCCCACGGCCGGCTTCATCCTGACGCTGAACCAGGATTTGGCCGGCGTGGGCGGCGATACCACCTACTCCAAGACCCAGGCCAAGGGGCGGATCTATTCGAGCCTGTTCGAGGAGGAGGTGGTGCTTTCGGCCGAGGTCGAGGGCGGCATGATCTTCATGCAGGACGGCACCCGCATCACCGATCGTTTCAGCACCGGCGGCGACAGCTTCCGCGGCTTCGCCCGCAACGGGATGGGGCCGCGCGACTTCTGCGGCTCGGCCGGCGAGGTGGTCTGTCAGCCGCCGCAACAGGATCTCAAGGTCGATACCGCGCTCGGCGGCAACTACTACGGCGTGCTGCGGTTCGACGCGAGCTTCCCGCTCGGCATTCCGCAGGAGTACGGCGTCTATGGCGGCGTCTTCGCCGACATCGGGTCGCTCTGGGGCCTCGACGACACCGACGGCAGCATGGGCCCGGTCGACGCCGGCTTCCACCTTCGCTCGGCGGCGGGGTTCAGCCTCTTCGTCGACACGCCGTTTGCGCCGCTGCGCTTCACCTATGCGTTCCCGCTTCAGAAGGAGAGCTACGACGTCGTCGAACGGTTCCGGTTCTCCATCCAGACCCGGTTCTGAGCGGTGACGACGGGCAGGCGCCGGGCGGGCGCGCTCGCGCTCGCGCTGATGCTCGCGGGGCCGGTCGTGCCCGCGGCCGCGCAGGCGCCGGCGGCGGCGAGCTCATTTCTTTTCATCAACCAGGAGCGGCTCCTGACCGGCTCCAAGCAGGGCCAGGCGCTCTTGGCCGACGAGGAGCGGCAGCGCGACACGTTGCGGAACGAGGCGCGAAAGCTCAACTCCGCCTTCGAGGAGGAAGAGCGGCGGCTGACCGAGCAGCGGCCGACGCTGCCGCCGGAGGAGTTTCGCAAGCTGAGCGATGCGTTCGACGCGCGGGTGGTCAAGGCGCGCCGCGACCAGGACGAGCGGGCGAGCGCGCTGGCGCAGCAGTTTGACCAGCGCCGTCGACAGTTCTACGCTCAGGTCGCGCCGATCCTGGTGATGCTGATGGACCGCTACGGGGCGAAGGCCATCTTCGACGAGAACAGCGTTCTCCTCGCCGATCAGACGCTCAACATCACCGAGGCGGTGATCGCCGAGATCGACGCGAACGCGACGCCCCCCGCCTCGGGCGCCGAAGCGCCTTCACAGGCGGATCCGGCCGGCACGACGCCCGCGCCCGAGGCGCCTGCCGGCGCCACGGGTGAGGGAGGACAGTGAGCATGGGCCTGGCGATCGACGAGGCGCTGCCGCAGGCGGACATCGCCGCGATCAAGCGGATGATCCCGCACCGCTATCCGTTCCTGCTGATCGACCGGGTGGTGAACATCGAGGTCGGGCGCTACGCGGTCGGCATCAAGAACGTCACGGTCAACGAGCCGCACTTCGAGGGGCATTTCCCGGTGCTGCCGGTGATGCCGGGGGTGCTGATCATCGAGGCGATGGCGCAGACCTCGGCGGTGCTGGTGGTGCAGACGCTCGACCTCGTCGACAAGAACCTGCTGGTCTATTTCATGAGCATCGACACCGCGAAGTTCCGCCACGTGGTGACGCCCGGGGACACGCTCGAGCTCCATGTCACGGTGATCCGCGGCCGCGGCAAGATCTGGAAGTTCCGCGGCGAGGCGCGGGTCGGCCACACGATTTGCGCCGAGGCGGAGTTCGCGGCGATGATCCTCTCCGAGGCAGAGGCGAGCGCGAAGGGCTGACGATGGCAATCCACCCGACAGCCGAGGTGCATCCGAGCGCCATCGTCGAGGACGGAGCCGAGATCGGCGAGGGCTGCCGCGTCGGGCCGCTTTGCGTGGTCGGGCCGGAGGTGGTGCTCGGGCCGCGGGTCGTGCTGCTGAGCCACGTCGCCGTCGCGGGGGTGACCCGCATCGGCGAGGACTGTCGGGTCTTTCCCTTCGCCTCGCTCGGGCACGTGCCGCAGGATCTGAAGTATCGCGGCGAGCGGGTCGAGCTGGTCATAGGCGCGCGCAACACCATCCGCGAGTATACGACGATGAACCCCGGCACCGCCGGCGGCGGCGGGGTGACCGAGGTCGGCGACGACAATCTCTTCATGATGAGCACGCATGTCGCGCACGACTGCCGCATCGGCAGCAACGTGATCATGGCGAACAACGCGACCCTCGGCGGGCACTGCGTGGTCGGGGACTATGTGGTGCTCGGCGGGCTCGCGGCCGTGCATCAGTTCGTGCGGCTCGGCCGCGGGGCGATGATCGGCGGGCTCGCGGGCGTGGTCGCCGACGTCATCCCCTATGGCTCGGTGACCGGCGAGCGGGGGCATCTCGCGGGGCTCAACCTGGTCGGGCTCAAGCGGCGCGGCGCGGCGCGCGGCGACGTCAACGGGCTGCGGGCGGCGTACGCGGAGATGTTCGAGGGCGAGGGCACGCTCCTGGAGCGGATGCGCCGCGTCGGCGAGGCGCATTCCGGCAATCCGCTGGTGTGGGAGATCGTCGACTTCGTCACCGCGGAATCGGCGCGCTCCTTCACCACCCCGGCGGACTGAGCGGGCGCGGTGCCCGGCGCCGGGCTGGCCATCGTCGCCGGTCGGGGCCTGCTGCCGCGGCTCCTGGCCGAGGATTGCGCGGCGCGCGGCCGGACCTACCGCGTCGTGGTGTTTGGCGGGGTGGCGCTCGACTGGCTCGGCGGTCATCCGGTGCTGCAGGCGAGCTTCGAGCGGCCCGGGAGGCTCTTCGCTGACCTGCGGGCCGCCGGATGCGGCGAGGTCACCTTCGCCGGCGGCATCGCGCGGCCGCATCTGCGGCCGCTGCGCTTCGATCTCAAGATGCTGCGGCTGGCGCCGCGGCTGATCCGCGGCATCCGCAGCGGCGACGACACCACCTTGCGGCTGGTCGCCACGATCTTCGAGGCCGAAGGCTTCAAGGTCCGGGCGCCGCAGGAGATCCTCACCGACCTGGTGGCGCCGCCGGGCGTGCTCGGCAAGGTCGCGCCGGCGGCGGCCGACCGGTCCGACGCGGCGCGGGCCGCCGCCATCGTCGCGGCGCTCGGTGCGGTGGATGTCGGGCAAGGCGCGGTGGTGGCGGGCGGCATCTGCCTGGGGCTCGAGTTCGATCCAGGGCACTGACGCCTTGTTGCGGTTCGTCGCGGCAACCGCGATGGAGGTGCGGCCGGCCTGGGCGCGCGGCGTCCTTTTCAAGGCGCCGAAGCCGGGACAGGACCGGCGGGTCGACCTGCCGGCGATCGGCCCGGGGACGCTCGAGGGCGCGGCGGCGGCCGGTCTGGCGGGCGTGGCGTTCGAGGCCGGAGGGGTCATGATCCTCGGCTTCGCGGCGACGGTCGCGGCGGCGGATGCCGCGGGGCTGTTCCTCTGGTCGCGCGAGGCCGGGCCATGAGCCTTCTCGCGATCGAGGCGCTGACGGTCGGCATCCATGGCCGCGAGGTGCTGCGCGACGTGGCGATGGCGGCGGAGGCTGGCGAGGTGCTCGGCGTGATCGGCGAAAGCGGCTCGGGCAAATCGATGACCGCCTTGGCGGTGATGGGGCTGCTGCCGAACGGCGCGGTCGCGAGCGGGCAGGTGCGTTTCGATGGCAGCGACCTGCTGGCGCGCCCGGAGGCGGAGATGTGCGCAGCTGCGCGGCCGCGACATCGGCATGATCTTCCAGGAGCCGATGACCGCGCTCAATCCGCTGCAGCCGATCGGCGATCAGGTGGCGGAGACGGTGCGGGTGCATCGGCGCGCGAGCCGCTCCGAAGCGCTGGCGGTCGCTCGCGAGACGCTGGATCGGGTCGGGCTGCCGGCGGCGCGGTTTCCGCTGACGCGGTTCCCGCACGAGCTCTCGGGCGGCCAGCGGCAGCGGGTGGTGATCGCGATGGCGATCGCACTCCGGCCGAAGCTCCTGATCGCCGACGAGCCGACCACGGCGCTCGACGTGACCACGCAGGCGCAGATCCTCGATCTTCTCGGCCGGCTGGTCGACGAGGACGGCATGGCGCTGATGCTGATCACCCACGACCTTGCGGTGGTGGTCGATGTCGCCGATCGGCTGGCGATCATGCACCGCGGCCGGGTGGTCGAGGCGGGGCCAACCGACGTGGTGCTGCGCGAGATGCGCCATCCCTATACTCGCGCGCTTTTCGCCGCGTCGGCGCATCGGCCCGAGCGGCCGGCGCGCCCCGGGCGCGCGCCGCTGCTTGAGGTCGAAGGCCTGGTGCGCGACTATCCGGTCGCGCGGGCGGGGCTGTTCGCGACACCGCAGGTGTTCGCGGCGGTGCGCGGGGTGAGCTTCACGCTGGAGGCGGGCGAGAGCCTCGGGCTCGTCGGCGAGAGCGGCAGCGGCAAGTCGACGCTGGCGCGCGCGGTCCTGGGTCTCGAGGCGCTGCAGGGCGGAAGCGTCCGGATCGAGGGCGAGGCGGTGCGCGCCGGCCAGCGGATGCCCCGGGAGCTCCGAGCGAAGATGCAGGCGGTGTTCCAGGACCCATACGGCAGCTTCAACCCGCGGCACCGGGTGGCGCGGCTGGTCGCCGAGCCGCTGCACCTCCTGCCCTCGCCACCGCGTGGCGCCGCGCGTCGGGCGGCGGTGGCGGCCGCGCTGGTCGAGGTCGGGCTGCAGCCGGAGGATGCGGAGAAATACATCCATGAGTTCTCCGGCGGGCAGCGCCAGCGGATCGCCATCGCGCGGGCGCTGATCATCCGGCCGAAGCTGATCATCCTCGACGAGGCGGTCTCGGCGCTCGACGTGCAGGTCAGGGCGCAGATCCTCGATCTGCTCGCGGATTTGATGGCGCGGCACCGGCTGGCCTATCTCTTCATCAGCCACGATCTCAGCGTGGTGCGGTCGATCACCGACCGGGTGATGGTGATGCGCGCCGGCGCGATCGTCGAGGCCGGGCCGACGCAAGCGGTTTTCACGGCGCCGCAGCACCCCTATACTCGCGAGTTGATCGCGGCGGCGCCGGTGCTGGAGATGTCGGCATGAGCGAGGGAACCTGCCTGATCGGCGGCGACTGGCGTCCGGCGACGGACGGGGCGACGCTGCCGGCGATCGATCCTTCCGACGGGCGCGAATTCGGGCGCATCGCCCGGGGTGGCGCGGCGGAGATCGACGCGGCGGTGCAGGCGGCCCGCGAGGCCCAGTCCGGTGACTGGGGCCGGGCGACGGCGGCGGAACGCGGGCGGGTGCTGGCGCGGCTGGGACGGCTGGTGGAGGAGCGCCTCGAGGATCTGGCGCTTCTCGAGGCGCGGGACGTCGGCAAGCCGCTGGGGCAGGCGCGGGCGGATGCGCGGACGCTGGCGCGCTATCTGGAGTTCTACGGCGGGGCGGCGGACAAGCTGACCGGGCAGACGATCCCCTATCTCGCCGGCTACACGGTCTATACCCTGCGCGAGCCGCATGGCGTGACCGGGCATATCAGCCCGTGGAACTATCCGATGCAGATCATCGGGCGGTCGGTGGTTGCCGCGCTCGCGGCCGGCAATGCCTGCGTGCTGAAGTCGGCCGAGGATGCGAGCCTGACGGCGCTGGCCTTCGCGCGGCTGGCCGGCGAGGCGGGGCTGCCGGCCGGTGCGCTCAACGTGGTGCCGGGGCTGGGGGCGGAGGCGGGCGCCGCGCTGGCGGCGCATCCGGGGATCGATCATCTCTCGTTCACCGGCTCGCTGGCGGTGGGCCGACTGATTCAGGCGGCGGCCGCGGCGAACGTGGTGCCGGTGACGCTGGAGCTCGGCGGCAAGTCGCCGCAGCTCGTCTTCGACGACGCCGATCTCGAGGCGGCGCTGCCGCTTCTGGTGGCGCCGGGCATCCAGAACGCCGGGCAGACCTGTTCGGCGGCGTCGCGGATCCTGGTGCAGCGCGGGATCTACGACCGGGTGGTCGCGGCGATGGGAGCGCGCTACGACGCGCTCCGGGTCGGGCGCGCCAGTGACGACCTCGACCTCGGGCCGCTGATCTCGCCGCGGCAGAAGGCGGTGGTCGAGGGTTACCTGGCGCCGGGGCTCGACCTCGCGCGTGGCCGGGCGCGGGCAGATCGTCGCGGGGGCGCCGGCGGGCGGGCAATTATTTGGAGCCGGTGCTGCTCGCGGATACCCCGCCGGAGCACATTCTGGCGCGCGAGGAGATCTTCGGGCCGGTGCAGGTGGTGATGGGCTTCGACGACGAGGAGGAGGCGGTGGCGATCGCCAACGGCACCGGTTACGGGCTGGTGGCGTCGGTCTGGACCCGGGACGGGGCGCGGGCGATGCGGCTGGCGCGGCGGCTGCGGGCGGGGCAGGTGTTTCTCAACAACTACGGTGCGGCCGGCGGGGTCGAGCTGCCGTTCGGCGGCGTCGGGCAGTCGGGGCACGGCCGCGAGAAGGGGTTCGAGGCGCTCTACGGCTTCACCCGGGTGAAGACCGTGGCGGCGCGGCATGGCGCCTGAGCTGCGGCTCGCGGGCAAGACCGCGCTGGTGACCGGCGGCGCCTCGGGGTTCGGCGCCGGGATCGCGCGCAAGTTCCTGGCGGAAGGCGCGCGGGTGGCGATCGCCGACATCAACGCCGAGGCGGTCGCGGCGATGGCGGAAGGGCTCGGCGCGACGGGAGTGACGGCGGACGTCGCCGACGACGCCAGCGTGGCGCATATGATCGAGACGGCGGAGGGCGCGCTCGGGCCGCTCGACATCCTGGTCAACAATGCCGGCGTAACGCATCTGCCGAGCGCGCTGGAGGATGTGGGGGAGGCGGAGTTCGACCGGGTCTTCGCGGTCAACGCCAAGTCGGTCTATTTGACGGCGCGGCACCTGGTGCCGGCGATGAAGGCGCGGCGGCAGGGGGTGATCCTGAACATGGCCTCCACGGCGGGGCTGAGTCCGCGGCCGCGGCTGTCGCTGGTACAATGCTTCGAAGGGCTGGATGATCACCGCGACCAAGGCGATGGCGGTGGAGCTGGCGCCGTTCGGGGTACGGGTCAACGCCCTCTGTCCGGTGGCGGGGGAGACGCCGCTCTTGAAGTCGTTCATGGGCGAGGACACCCCGGAGATGCGGGCGAAGTTCCTGGCGACTATCCCGCTCGGGCGGTTCTCGACGCCGCAGGATATGGGCAATGCGGCGGCGTTTCTCTGTTCGGACGAGGCGGCGATGCTGACCGGCGTCGCGCTCGAGGTGGATGGCGGCCGGTGCATCTGATGGCGGGAACGGCGACGGCGGTCGAGGCGCGCCGGCGATGATGCAGCCCGGGCCGCGCAACCTGATCACCGATGTGCCGGGGCTTCGGGTCGGCAATGCCAGCGATCCGTGGTTGAAATCGGGGGTGACGGTGCTGGTCGGCGATGCGCCGTTCGTCGCGGGCGTCGACGTGCGCGGCGGAGGGCCGGGGACGAGGGAGACCGACCTGCTGGCGCCGGGGCGCCTGGTGGCCACGGTCGACGCGCTGGTGCTCGCGGGCGGGTCGGCCTTCGGGCTCGATGCCGCCTCCGGTGTGGTGGATCGGTTGCGCGCGCTCGGCCGCGGGTTCGGGTCGGGCCGCCCGGGGTGCCGCCGGTGCCGATCGTGCCGGCGGCGATCCTGTTCGACCTCGCCAACGGCGGCGACAAGGCTTGGCGGGAGAACCCCTATCCGGCGCTGGGCGCGCTGGCGTTCGATGCGGCGGCGGCGGACTTCGAGCTCGGCACCGCGGGCGCGGGGACCGGGGCGATGACCGCGACGCTGATGGGAGGCCTCGGATCGGCGTCGATCGTGACCGAGAGCGGCGCCACGGTCGGGGCGCTGGCGGCGGTCAACGCCTTCGGCGGCGTGGTGGTGCCGGGGAGCCGGGCGTTCTGGGCGGGAGCTTTCGAGATCGGCGACGAGTTCGGCGGGCTCGGCGCCTCGGCGCTCAGGGTGGCGCCGTTCACGCCGCGGCCGATGAAGCCCGGACCCGACGATCCGCGCGCCAGCACTACCCTCGGGATCGTCGCCACCGATGTGGCGCTCGACAAGGCCGGGGCGCGGCGGATGGCGGAGGTGGCGCAGGGCGGGCTGGCGCGGGCGATTTATCCGGCGCACACGCCGTTCGATGGCGATCTGGTGTTCGCGGTCTCGACCGGCACCCGGCCGGCGGGCCCGAGTCGGCGCTTGAGGCGCTGGTTCTGGCCCATGCCGCGGCGCTGTGCCTGAGCCGGGCGATCGCCCGCGCCGTGCATGCGGCGCGGCCTGCGGCGGGGAACTTGCTGCCCTGTTGGTGCGAGACCAGCGCGTAGCGGCCGCGTCAGTGCCGCCCTTTGCCGCCGCCACCCTTGCCGGATCCGCTTCCGCCCTTGCCGCCGGAGCCGCCGCCCTTGCCCGACGATCCTCGCGACTGACCGTGTGCGTTGCCCTTGCCGGACCAGCCGCGGGCGGCCGCTTCGCTGCCGATATGTCCGGGTGCGAGGCCGCTTCGGCCCGGCGCGCCGGATGTTCTCGAGTGGCTCGATGCCACGCCAGGCGCTCGCGGGCTCTCGGCCTTCGGGACGTGTCGGGGTCGCCGGTCTAGCAGGCGAGACGAGATCGGACGGCGAGGCCGCGGGGCGGGTCGGGTCGGTCGGCACGTCGCTTCGTGGTGCCTGTGCTGGCGGTTCCGGCGATGCGACGGCCTCGGCGCGGTGATCGGTCCGGTCGCAGCATTGCCTGCCCAGGGCTGATAGGCGTTGCCGGCGGAACGGAACATCGGGCCAAGCGACGCTGGAAGGTTTCGGGGCAGGCGCGAGTTCCAGCGATGCGGCTGCTGCAACGCCGGCACCGCGCCTTCGAGACAGAGAGCGCCTCGTGGGCCGGAAGCGTCAGCAAGTCCGGCACTGGGGTCAGGAGCATTGGCTCGGCACCGACTTGGGGCTCGCGATCTCGCGCAAGCTCACCTTGAGCCGGATCGTGCTGGCCGGCGCTCGAAGTGGCTCGGGAGCCGTGAGGGCGACCGTCGGGGCAGCACCAGCCGATCCAGAGCCCGCCGGCGCGCCACGGGATCGCGATGCCGACAAGTGCGACGGCGAGCGCCCCGATGGCGATACCGGCTAAAAAGCCCGGCTTGGCAAGTGGAAGCAGTCGGGAACAGACGAAAGCACATGGCGACGCCGGCGGCGCCCGCGGGCGGCGAGAGCGCGGGCGCGGCGGACGCGGGCCTCCACGAGCCGTGCCTCGAGCGCGACCGGATGCGAGCAAGGTCGCGATCGACGGATCGCCAGCCGTCTCGGGTTCCCAGTGCATAGCCGCTTCCGACATAGCGTCGCCACCGCCCACCCCTCAGCTTACGCCATTGGCCAGGATTGTGCCAGCAGTACCAGAGGCTTGTGGCAGAGCTCGGCTGGCGAATCGGCTCAGGTGTCGGGAGCTGTACTGCGGCAGCTGGCGCGGCGGCACGGCGGTCGGGCTGCCGCCGGGACCGTGGCTTGCACCGGGGCGGCGCGCAACGCCCGATCGATATGCGCGACGACCCGCGGGTCGGGCGGGGTGGAGAGCTTGACGACCTTCTTGTCCTGAAAGGCGCCGAGCCGGCCCGATCGCAAGCACCGCGGTGCGGCCGCCGGGCTGGGGGATCGGCGAGCTGGATCTCCTCGACCGACTGACGCGGGATCTCGAGAATTTGGCCGACCTGAAGCGCCCTGCAACGCGGCGAGGCTCAGGCGCTGGCGATGCAGCACCGCGTCGACCCGGACCGGGGCGTTGGCGGCGGCGCGGCGCATCAGCGTCTTCCAGAGGTCGTTCGGCCGGTCGCGGCGCCGCCTGGACGTTCCTCGCCTGGACCGAGGCGCGGATCACGTCGAGCGCCGAGAGCGGCAGGATCAGCAGGAAGCGGCCGCGGCGCCCGGCCTCGCCGAGGGTCAGGTCCATGCCGAGCACCAGCACGTCGATATAGTCGGGCGCGAGGCGAAGCTGCGGCGAGGTTCTGGCGCAGGTCGCGGATCGCCAGGCCCTTGGTCAGCGGCCGGCCGAGGTTGGCGCCGATGGCGTGGGCGAAGGCGGCGAGGATCGCGTCGAGGTGCAGGCGGCAGAGCGCCATGTCGATGGCGGTGAAGGGACGCGCCACCGGCTCGGGCGCCAGCACCGGATCGCCGCCGAGGGTGAGGTCGATCAGGTGGTAGGCGAGATCGCTCTCGAGCGCGATCAGGCCCGGCGTGTCGGCATCCTCGACATCGACGAGGCCGAGCATCGACGGGCCGGTGATCCGGGCGATGGCGTCGGCGAGCTTGGCGACCCGCGCGGCGCCGACGCTGGTGCCGATCATCGTCTTGACCAGGAGCCGCACGCGATCCTCGACGCCGCGGGCGAAGGTCTCGCCGAGGAGCTCGGTGTCGGCGAGCGGCGAGCGCGCCACCCCGCCGTGCCGGAGCTTCTGGGAGAGGACGTTGGCCGAGGGGGCATCGGGAGGCCTCGCGCGAGGTGGGGGCGGCGGCATCGAAGCCAATCCTTGCCGAAAGCTGAACGAGACCGGTGCAATCCTTGGCAAACGCGACGCCGCGCGGCGGGGCGCGTAACCGCGCGTTCAGAACTGCCGGGTTAACTCGGCCGCTGGGGAACCGGGGGTCGGGTCATGGAACGAAGCCGCGGGCAATGTCATCATCGTCAGGCGCAAGACCGTGGTGGCCGGCGGCCATCACGGCGGCGCCTGGAAGGTCGCCTACGCCGACTTCGTGACGGCGATGATGGCGTTCTTCCTGCTGATGTGGCTGCTCAGCGATGACCGACGAGCAGACGCGGCTGGGGCTCGCCGACTATTTCAGCCCGACGATCCCGATCCACCAGAGCCGCGGCGGCGGCGACGGGCCGTTCGATGGCGACAGCATGTTCAGCCAGGACGTGCTGGCGCGCGACGAGACCGGGCAGAAGGGCGACCCGGAGCGGTCGACGTGCCGGCGGACGCCGGACGAGAGCCTGTTCAAGGTCGAGCAGGAGCTGCTCGGCGGCAGCGGCGACGCGATGGAGGCCGACCCGCTGCTCGAGCATATCCGCACCCGGATCACCGACGAGGGGCTGATCATCGAGGTCTTCGACATCCAGGGTCGCCGCTGTTCGACGGGCCGACCGCGAGCCGAACCCGATCTTCGAGGATCTGGTCGCAGATGATCGGGCGGGTGCTGTCGCGCACCGTCAACCCGGTGGCGGTGACCGGGCACTCGCGACCGGCGACGTCGGGCGCGACGGGCCGAGCCCGTGGCGGCTGTCGTCGGACCGGGCGCAGCTGGCGCGGACTGCTCGCCGCGGCCGGGGTCGCGGACCAGCGGGTCGCCCGGGTCACCGGCAAGGCGGACCGGAGTCCCGAGGTCGGACGACCCCCACGATTCGCGCAACCGGCGGGTGGAGATCACGCTGCTGCGGCATTTCGAGCCCTGAGAAACCGGCCCCACCGCCGTTAGCCTGATATTAAGCCGGCGATCCCAGGATGCCGGCCAACCCAACCGCCGCTCCACGGACAAAGGACTGAGAATGGGTATTTCCTCGTCGCTGAACGCCGGCGTGTCCGGTCTGAACGTGAACGCCAACAAGCTCGCGACAATCTCCGACAATATCGCGAACTCGCAGACCTACGGCTACAAGCGGGCGGACGCGTATTCCTATTCCTCGATGACCGTCAGCGACAACGGCTCGCCGAACACCGGCGGGCGGCGGGCGCTGGTTCACCGCCGGCGGGGCGCGCACCGGCGGCGATCTGGTATATCGAGGGAGAAGGGCGCGCTGACCACCACCTCGAACGCCACCGATCTCGCGATCACCGGCCGCGTTAGGCTGCCGGTGACCTCGCGGGCGCGAGGGGCGAGGCGGGCGACCTGCCGTTCGTCGAAGGCAGGCCGCCGCTCGCCTGCCCGACCGAGGCCAGCGAGGTCACCGGCAGCATGCCGCGCCCGGTGATCGCGAGGTCGGTGGCGTTCGAGGTGGTGGTCAGCGCGCCCTTCGGCGTCGATGTCCCAGATCGCGTCGGTCGCACACCGCCGGCGGTGAACCAGCGCCCGCCGCCCGACGGTGTTCGGCGAGCCGTTGTCGCTGACCGTCATCGAGGAGAAGTCGATGTCGGCGCGCTTGTAGCCGTAGGTCTGCGAGTTCGCGATGTTGTCGGAGATCGTCGCGAGCTTGTTGGCGTTCGCGTTCAGACCGGAGACGCCGGCGTTCAGCGACGAGGAAATACCCATGCTCGTCCTTTGTCCGTGGAGTGGCGGTCGGGTCTGGCCGGCATCCTTGGGAGCGCCGGCTTAAATCCGGCTAACGGCGGCGGGGCCCGGTTTCTCAGGGCTCGAAGTGCCGCAGCAGGGTGATCTCCACCCGCCGGTTGCGCGAATTGCGGGGGTCCTCCGCCTCGGGCTGCGGTCGGCCTTGCCGGTGACCCGGGCGATCCGCGGCGTCCGCGACCCCGGCCGCGGCCAGCAGGTCCCGCGCCAGCTGCGCCCGGTCCGACGACAGCCGCCAGGGGTCGGCCCGTCGCGCCCGACGTCGCCGGTCGCGAGATGCCCGGTGACCGCCACCGGGTTGACGGTGCGCGACAGCACCCGGCCGATCATCTGCAGCAGATCCTCGAAGATCGGGTTCGGCTCGGCGGTCGGCCCGTCGAACAGCGGCGAGCCCTCGATGTCGAAGACCTCGATGATCAGCCCCTCGTCGGTGATGCGGGTGCGGATGTGCTCGAGCAGCGGATCGGCCTCCATGGCGTCGCCGCTGCCGCCGAGCAGCTCCTGCTCGACCTTGAACAGGCTCTCGTCCGGCGTCCCCGGCACGTCGATCTCCTTCGGGTCGCCCTTCTGCCCGGTCTCGTCGCTGCGCCAGCACGTCCTGGCTGAACATGCTGTCGCCATCGAACGGACCGTCGCCGCCGCCGCGGCGTCTAGTGGATCGGGATCGTCGGGCTGAAATAGTCGGCGAGCCCCAGCCGGGTCTGCTCGTCGGTGACGCTCAAGAGCCACATCAGAGGAAGAACGCCATCATCGCCGTCACGAAGTCGGCGTAGGCGACCTTCCAGGCGCCGCCGTGGTGGCCGCCGGCCACGACGGTCTTGCGCTTGACGATGATGACATTGCCCGCGGCTTGCGATCCATGCCCGACCCCCCGGTTCCCCAGCGGCCGGGCTAATCCGGCAATGCTGAAGCGCGAGGTTACCGCACCGCGGCCGACGCGCGGGTTTGTAAAGGATTGCACACGATCTCGTTCAGCTTTCGGCAAGGAATGCGCCGAGACTGCCCCGGCCCACCGTCGCGCGGAGCCTGCCGATGCCCGCCTCGTCCTCCGTCCTTCGCAGAAAGCTCCGGCACGGCGGCGTGGCGCGCTCGCCGCTCGCCGACACCGAGCTCCTCGGCGAGACCTTCGCCCGCGGCGTCGAGGACCGGATGCGGCTCCTGGTCAAGACCATGATCGGCACCACCGTCGGCGCCGCCGCGGGTCGCCAAGCTCGCCGACGCCACGGCCGCGATCATCGGCCCGTCGATGCTGGCGCTGGTCGACGTCGAGGATGCCGACACGCCCGGGCCTGATCGCCGCTCGAGTTCGATCTCGCCTACCACCTGATCGACCTCACCCTCGGCGGCGATCCGGCGCAGGCGCCGGAGCCGGAGGCCCGCGCCTTCACCGCCATCGACATGGCGCTCTGCCGGCTGCACCTCGACGCCATCCTCGCCGCCTTCGCCCATGCCATCGGCGCCAACCTCGGCCGGCCGCTGACCAAGGGGCTCGCCATCCGCGACGTGCGGCAGAACCTCGTCGCAGCTCCGCCTCGCGCCCGACTATATCGACGTCCTGGTGCTCGGCATGGACCTCACCCTCGGCGAGGCCGGGCGGCGCGGCCGCTTCCTGCTGATCCTGCCGCTCTCGGCCCTCGACGTGATCCGCGCCTCGATCCAGGCGCGCAACGTCCAGGCGGCCCGCGACCGGCCGAACGACCTCTGGAAGACGCTGATGCGCCGCGCCGCCGCCAGCGCGCCGGTCCGGGTCGACGCGGTGCTGCACCGCCAGCGCTCAGCCTCGCCGCGTTGCAGAGCCTGCAGGTCGGCCAGGTCTCGAGATCCCGCGCCAGTCGGTCGAGGAGATCCAGCTCGCCATCCCGCAGCCCGGCGGCCGCACCGCGCTGCTCGCGATCGGCCGGCTCGGCGCCTATCAGGACAACAAGGTCGTCAAGCTCTCCAGCCCGCCCGACCGGCGGGTGGTCGCGCATATCGATCGGGCGCTGCGAGCCGCCCCGGTGCAAGCCACGGTCCCGGCGGCAGCCCCACCGGGCTGCCGCTGTGCCGGCTGCCGCAGACAGCCCCGACACCTGAGCCATTCCCAGCCGAGCTCTGCCACAAGCCTCTGGTGCTGCTGGAACAATCCTGGCCAATGGCGTAAGCTGAGGCGTGGGGGTGGCGACGCTATGTCGGATGCGGCAGGGCACTGGGAACCCGAGACGGCTGGCGGTCCGTCGATCGCGGCCTGCTGAATCCGGTCGCGCTCGAGGCACGGCTCGTGGAGGCCCGCGTCCGCCGGGCCCGCGCTCTCGCCGCCCGCGGCGCGCCGCCGGCGTCGCCACATGCTGTCGCCGCTGCCCGACCGCTTCCACTTGCCAAGCCGGGCTTTCTGGCCGGCATCGCCATCGGGGCGCTCGCCGTCGCACTTATCGGCATCGCGATCCCGTGGCTCGCCGGCGGGCTCTGGATCGGTGCGTGCTGCCCCGACGGTCGCCCTCACGGCTCCCGAGCCCTTCGAGCGCCGGCCAGCACGATCCCGCTCAAGGTGAGCTTGCGCGAGATCGCGAGGCCCGCAGTCGGTGCCGAGGCAATGCTCCTGACCCCAGCGCCGGACTTGCTGACGCTTCCGGCCCACGAGGTGCTCTCTGTCTCGAAGGCGCGGTCCGGCGTTGCAGCAGCCGCATCGCTGGAACTCGCGCTGCCCCGAAACCTTCCGCGTCGCTTCGCCTGATGTTCCGTTCCGCCGGCAACGCCTATCAGCCCCGGGCAGGCAATGCTGCAACCGGACCGATCACCGCGCCGAGGCCGATCGCCTCGCCGCAACCGCCAGCGCAGGCACCACGAAGCGACGTGCCGACCGCCCGACCCGCCCCGCGGCCTCGCCGTCCGATCTTCCGTCTGCGCCTGCGAGACCGGCGACCCCCGCCACGTCGCCGAAGGCCGAGAGCCCGCGAGCGCCTGGCGTGGCATCGAGCCACTCGAGAACATCCGGCGCGCCGGGCCGAAGCGGCCTCGCACCCGGACATATCGGCAGCGAAGCGGCCGCCCGCGGCTCGTCCGGCAAGGGCAACGCACACGGTCAGTCGCGAGGATCGTCGGGCAAGGGCGGCGGCTCCGGCGGCAAGGGCGGAGGCGGATCCGGCAAGGGTGGCGGCGGCAAAGGGCGGCACTGACGCGGCCGCTACGCGCTGGTCTCGCACCAACAGGGCAGCAAGTTCCCCGCCGCAGGCCGCGCCGCATGCACGGCGCGGGCGATCGCCCGGCTCAGGCACAGCGCCGCGGCATGGGCCAGAACCAGCGCCTCAAGCGCCGGCTCGGTCCCGCCGGCCGGGTGCCGGTCGAGACCGCGAACACCAGATCGCCATCGAACGGCGTGTGCGCCGGATAAATCGCCCGCGCCAGCCCGCCCTGCGCCACCTCCGCCATCCGCCGCGCCCCGGCCTTGTCGAGCGCCACATCGGTGGCGACGATCCCGAGGGTAGTGCTGGCGCGCGGATCGTCGGGTCCGGGCTTCATCGGCCGCGGCGTGAACGGCGCCACCCTGAGCGCCGAGGCGCCGAGCCCGCCAAACTCGTCGCCGATCTCGAAAGCTCCCGCCCAGAACGCCCGGCTCCCCGGCACCACCACGCCGCCGAAGGCGTTGACCGCCGCCAGCGCCCCGACCGTGGCGCCGCTCTCGGTCACGATCGACGCCGATCCGAGGCCTCCCATCAGCGTTGCGGTCATCGCCCCGGTCCCCGCGCCCGCGGTGCCGAGCTCGAAATCCTCCGCCGCCGCATCGAACGCCAGCGCGCCCAGCGCCGGATAGGGGTTCTCCCGCCAAGCCTTGTCGCCGCCGTTGGCGAGGTCGAACAGGATCGCCGCCGGCACGATCGGCACCGGCGGCACCCCAGGGCGGCCCGACCCGAACCCGCGGCCGAGCGCGCGCAACCGATCCACCACACCGGAGGCGGCATCGAGCCCGAAGGCCGACCCGCCCGCGAGCACCAGCGCGTCGACCGTGGCCACCAGGCGCCCCGGCGCCAGCAGGTCGGTCTCCCTCGTCCCCGGCCCTCCGCCGCGCACGTCGACGCCCGCGACGAACGGCGCATCGCCGACCAGCACCGTCACCCCCGATTTCAACCACGGATCGGTGGCATTGCCGACCCGAAGCCCCGGCACATCGGTGATCAGGTTGCGCGGCCCGGGCTGCATCATCGCCGGCGCGCCTCGACCGCCGTCGCCGTTCCCGCCATCAGATGCACCGGCCGCCATCCACCTCGAGCGCGACGCCGGTCAGCATCGCCGCCTCGTCCGAACAGAGAAACGCCGCCGCATTGCCCATATCCTGCGGCGTCGAGAACCGCCCGAGCGGGATAGTCGCCAGGAACTTCGCCCGCATCTCCGGGGTGTCCTCGCCCATGAACGACTTCAAGAGCGGCGTCTCCCCCGCCACCGGACAGAGGGCGTTGACCCGTACCCCGAACGGCGCCAGCTCCACCGCCATCGCCTTGGTCGCGGTGATCATCCACCCCTTCGAAGCATTATACCACGACAGCCGCGGCCGCGGACTCAGCCCCGCCGTGGAGGCCATGTTCAGGATCACCCCCTGCCGCCGCGCCTTCATCGCCGGCACCAGGTGCCGCGCCGTCAAATAGACCGACTTGGCGTTGACCGCGAAGACCCGGTCGAACTCCGCCTCCCCCACATCCTCCAGCGCGCTCGGCAGATGCGTTACGCCGGCATTGTTGACCAGGATGTCGAGCGGCCCGAGCGCGCCCTCCGCCGTCTCGATCATATGCGCCACACTGGCGTCGTCGGCGACGTCCGCCGTCACTCCCGTCGCGCCGAGCACTTCCGCCATCGCCGCGACCGCCTCGGCGTTGATGTCGGCGATCGCCACCCGCGCGCCTTCCGCCAGGAACTTGCGCGCGATGCCAGCGCCGAACCCCGAGGCGCCGCCGGTCACCAGCGCGGTCTTGCCCGCGAGCCGCAGCTCAGGCGCCATGCCGCGCCGCCACGGTCTTCACCCGGGTGAAGCCGTAGAGCGCCTCGAACCCCTTCTCCCGGCCGTGCCCCGACAGCCCGACGCCGCCGAACGGCAGCTCGACGCCGCCGGCCGCGCCGTAGTTGTTGAGGAACACCTGCCCCGCCCGCAGCCGCCGCGCCAGCCGCATCGCCCGGCCGCCGTCGCGGGTCCAGACCGACGCCGACCAGGCCGTAGCCGGTGCCGTTGGCGATCGCCACCGCCTCCTCCTCGTCGTCGAAGCGGATCACCACCTGCACCGGCCCGAAGATCTCCTCGCGCGCCAGAATGTGCTCCGGCGGGGTGTCCGGCGAGCAGCACCGGCGCCAAGTAGTTGCCCGCCCGCCGGCGCCGCCTCGACGATCTGCCCGCGCCCGGCCACCGCGAGGTCGAGCCCGCTGCGCCAGGTAACCCTCGACCACCGCCTTCTGCCGCGGCGAGATCAGCGGCCCGAGGTCGAGGTCGTCGAGCTGGCGCGCCCGACCCGGAGCGCGTCGTAGCGCGCCCCCATCGCCGCGACCACCCGGTCGTAGATCGCCGCGCTGCACCAGGATCCGCGACGCCGCCGAGCAGGTCTGCCCGGCGTTCTGGATGCCCGGCGCCACCAGCAGCGGCAGCGCCGCCTCGAGATCGGCGTCGTCGAAGACGAGCTGCGGCGACTTGCCGCCGAGCTCCAGCGTCACCGGCACCACGTTCGCCGCCGCCGCCGCCTGCACATCGGCCCGACCGCCAGCGAGCCGGTGAACGAGAGGTGGTCGATGCCCGGATGCGCCGCCAGCGCCGCCCCCGCCTCCTCGCCGAGCCCCGGCACGACGTTGAGCGCCCCCGCCGGCAGCCCGGCCTCGACGGCCAGCGCCGCGAAGGCCAGCGCGGTCAGGCTCGCCTCCTCGGCCGGCTTCAGCACGCAGGCGTTGCCGGCCGCGAGCGCGCGCACCACCGAGCGGCCGATGATCTGCATCGGGTAGTTCCACGGGATGATGTGCCCGGTCACGCCGTGCGGCTCGCGCAGGGTATAGACGGTGTAGCCGGCGAGATAGGGGATCGTCTCGCCCGGTCAGCTTGTCCGCGGCGCCGCCGTAGAACTCCAGGTAGCGCGCCAGCGCCCGCGCATCGGCGCGCGCCTGGCCGAGCGGCTTGCCGACGTCCCGCGCCTCGAGCCGCGCCAGCTCGTCGACGCGCTCCTCCACCAGCCGGCCGAGCCGCGCCAGCACCCGGCCGCGCTCGGCCGCCGTCGCCCGGCCCCAGTCGCCGCTGGGCCGCCGGGCCGCCGGCACCGCCGCGTCGATGTCGGCCGCGCCGCCGCGGGCGATGCGGCCGATCGCCGCCCGTCGGACGGGTCGATGGCCGGCAGCGTCGCACCCTCCGCCGCCGGCCGCCAGGCGCCGCCGATCAGGCAGGAGCCCTCGCTCATGCCGACATCTCCAGCACCGGCGAGGCGGCCATCAGCTCGCGCGTATAGGGATGCTGCGGCGCGTCGAAGACCGCCCGCGTCGGCCCGGACTCGACGATCTCGCCCGCCCGCATCACCATCACCCGGTCGGTGATCGACCGCACCACCCCGAGATCGTGGCTGATGAAGAGATAGGCAGCCCGTGCCGCGCCATCAGGTCGGCGAGCAGGTCGAGGATCTGCGCCCGACCTGCACGTCGAGCGCCGAGACCGCCTCGTCGAGGATGATCAGCTTCGGCCGGATGATCAGCGCCCGCGCGATGGCGATCCGCTGCCGCTGGCCGCCGGAGAACTCGTGGATGTACTTCTCCGCATCCTCCGGCTGCAGCCCGACCTCGCCCAGCGCCGCCGCCACCGCCGCCCGCCGCGCCGCGCCGCGCGGCGGGAGGTCGAGCAGGTGGAACGGCTCGGCGACCAGCCGCGCCACCCGGTGCCGCGGGTTGAAGCTGCCGTAGGGGTCCTGGAACACCACCTGCATCTTCGCCCTGAGGCTCCTCGGCATCCGCTCGCCGGCCCGCACCTCCTCGCCCTCGATCCGGACGCTGCCGCCCTGCATCGCCTCGAGCCCGAGCACCGCCCGGGCCAGCGTCGACTTGCCGCAGCCGATTCGCCGACGAGCCCGAGGCTTTCGCCCTGGTGCAGCGGGAAGCTGACGCCGCGCACCGCCGCGAACACCTCCGGCGGCCGAAGAGCCCGCGCCGCCCGGCCGGGTAGTCGCGCACCATGCCCTCGACCTCGAGCAGCGGCACGCGCGCCGGCCGCGCCAGCCGCTCGGGCTGATGCGCCGACGCCGCGAAAAGCGCGCGGGTATAGGGGTGGCGCATCTCGCGGAGGACCTCGCCCGCCGGCCCCGCCTCGACCACCCGGCCGCGGTGCATGATCGCCGAGCCGGTCGGCGACGTCGGCGACCACCGCGAGGTCGTGGGTGATCAGCATCAGGCCCATGCCGTCCTCGTCGACCAGCCGGCGCAGCAGATCGAGGATCTGCGCCTGCGTGGTCACGTCGAGCGCCGTCGTCGGCTCGTCGGCGATCAGCAGCTTCGGCCGGAGCGCGATCGCCATCGCGATACCGACCCGCTGCCGCTGGCCGCCCGAAAGCTCGTGCGGGAAGCGCGCGGCGGAAACCGCTCCGCCGGCAGCCCGACCCGATCGAGCGTCTCGCGGCGATCGCCGCGCCTCGGCGCGGCTCGCGCGCTCATGCACCCGCACCGTCTCGGCCACCTGGTCGCCGATCGACTGCAGCGGGTTCAGCGCGGTCATCGGCTCCTGGAAGATCATGCCGATGTCGCGGCCGCGCAGCTCGCACATCTCCGCCTCCGGGCGCGCCAGCAGGTCGCTGCCATCGAACGCACCGCCCGCTCGCGACCGCGCCGTTCGGCAGCAGCCCCATCACCGCCAGGCGGTCATCGATTTGCCCGAGCCGCTTTCGCCGATCACCCCGAGCACCTCGCCCGACTCCGCCGCCATCGCCACGTCGCGCCACCTCGCGGCCATGGATGCCGACCGTCAGCGCCTCGATCGCGAGAAGGCTCATGGCCCGGCCTCGCGCGACCAGGAACAGCCCCGCAGCATCCGCCGCCGCGACCGTCGCCGCGAAGCCGAGGATCATGACCCCTCCGGCCTCGAACGCCACACCCGCCAGACCGGCCGCCGCCGCGCCCTCCAGCGTCCCCGGGCCGATCGCCGGCAGGTCGACTCGCCCGTCCTGTCCGGGCTTCGGCGCCTTGAAAAGGACGCCGCGCGCCCAGGCCGGCCGCACCTCCATCGCGGTTGCCGCGACGAACCGCAACAAGGCGTCAGTGCCCTGGATCCACTCGAGCCCCAGGCAGATCCCGCCGCCACCACCGCGCCTTGCCCGACATCCACCGCACCGAGCGCCGCGACGATGGCGGCGGCCCGCGCCGCGTCGGACCGGTCGGCCGCCGCCGGCGTGACCTTCCGAGCACGCCGGGCGGCGCTACCAGGTCGGTGAGGATCTCCTGCGGCGACCGGACCTTGAAGCCTTCGGCCTCGAAGATCGTGGCGACCAGTCGCAAGGTGTGTCGTCGCCGCTGCGGATGCCGCGGATCAGCCGGGGCGCCAGCCGCAGCATCTTGAGATCGAAGCGCAGCGGCCGCAGATGCGGCCGCGCGATGCCGCCGGCGAAGGTGACCTCGCCGCATCCGGCGGCCCGCAGGTCAGCGAAGAGCCTCCCGGGCCGCTCGAAGCTCGCCTGCAGCACCGGATGACCGCCGAGCCAGTCGAGCGCCACCCCGCCGAACACCACGACGCGGTAGGTCCGGCCGCGCGCCGCGCAATCCTCGGCCAGGAGCCGCGGCAGCAGGGCCCGACCGGCGACGATGGCCAGCCCGGCGCCGGGCACCGCGCCCGCTCAGTCCGCCGGGGTGGTGAAGGAGCGCGCCGATTCCGCGGTGACGAAGTCGACGATCTCCCACACCAGCGGATTGCCGGAATGCGCCTCGCCGACGCGGCGCATCCGCTCCAGGAGCGTGCCCTCGCCCTCGAACATCTCCGCGTACGCCGCCCGCAGCCCGTTGATGTCGCCGCGCGCCGCGCCGCGCCGCTTGAGCCCGACCAGGTTGAGCCCCGCGAGATGCCCCCGCTCGCCGGTCACCGAGCCATAAGGGATGACGTCGGCGACCACGCCCGCGAGCCCGCCGATCATCGCCCCGCGGCCGAGCCGCACGAACTGATGCACGGCCGCGAGCCCGCCGAGCACCACATAGTCCCCGACCACGCAGTGCCCGCCGAGGGTCGCGTTGTTCGCCATGATCACGTTGCTGCCGATGCGGCAGTCGTGCGCGACATGCGTGCTCATCATGAAGAGATTGTCGTCGCCGACCTCGGACAGCCCGCCGCCGCCGGCGGTGCCGGGGTTCATCGTCGTATACTCGCGGATGGTGTTGCGCGCGCCGATGACAAGCTCGACCCGCTCGCCGCGGTGCTTCAGATCCTGCGGCACGTGCCCGAGCGAAGCGAAGGGAAAGACCCGACAGTCCTCCCGATGCGGGTCACCCCCGCGACGGCGACGTGGCTCAGCAGCACGACCCGCGGCCCGAGCACCACCTCCGGCCCGACCACGCAAAGCGGCCCGACGCGGCAGCCCTCGCCGATCTCGGCTCCGTCCTCGACGACGGCGCTCGGATGCACCTCGGCTGTCGGGTGGATTGCCATCGTCAGCCCTTCGCGCTCGCCTCTGCCTCGGAGAGGATCATCGCCGCGAACTCCGCCTCGGCGCAAATCGTGCGGCCGACCTGCGCCTCGCCGCGGAACTTCCAGATTTTGCCGCGGCCGCGGATCACCGTGACATGGAGCTGAGCGTGTCGCCGGGCGTCACCACGTGGCGGAACTTCGCGGTGTCGATGCTCATGAAATAGACCAGCAGGTTCTCGTCGACGAGGTCGAGCGTCTGCACCACCAGCACCGCCGAGGTCTGCGCCATCGCCTCGATGATCAGCACCCCCGGCATCACCGGCAGCACCGGGAAATGCCCCTCGAAGTGCGGCTCGTTGACCGTGACGTTCTTGATGCCGACCGCGTAGCGCCCGACCTCGATGTTCACCACCCGGTCGATCAGCAGGAACGGATAGCGGTGCGGGATCATCCGCTTGATCGCGGCGATGTCCGCCTGCGGCAGCGCCTCGTCGATCGCCAGGCCCATGCTCACTGTCCTCCCTCACCCGTGGCGCCGGCAGGCGCCTCGGGCGCGGGCGTCGTGCCGGCCGGATCCGCCGGGGAAGGCGCTTCGGCGCCCGAGGCGGGGGGCGTCGCGTTCGCGTCGATCTCGGCGATCACCGCCTCGGTGATGTTGAGCGTCTGATCGGCCAGGAGAACGCTGTTCTCGTCGAAGATGGCCTTCGCCCCGTAGCGGTCCATCAGCATCACCAGGATCGGCGCGACCTGAGCGTAGAACTGTCGACGGCGCTGGTCAAACTGCTGCGCCAGCGCGCTCGCCCGCTCGTCCTGGTCGCGGCGCGCCTTGACCACCCGCGCGTCGAACGCATCGCTCAGCTTGCGGAACTCCTCCGGCGGCAGCGTCGGCCGCTGCTCGGTCAGCCGCCGCTCTTCCTCCTCGAAGGCGGAGTTGAGCTTTCGCGCCTCGTTCCGCAACGTGTCGCGCTCGCGCTCCTCGTCGGCGAACAGCGCCGGCCCTGGTTGGAGCTGGTCAGGAGCCGCTCCTGGTCGATGAAAAGGAATCAGCTCGCCGCCGCCGGGGCCTGCGCCGCCACGGACAACGGGCCCCGCGAGCATCAGCCCGAGCGCCATCCCGCGCGCCCGGGCCGGCCCGCCGTCACCGGTCAGAACCGGGTCTGGATGGACAACCGGAACCGTTCGACGACATGTAGGGCTCCTTCTGGATCGGGACCGCGTAGTTGAAGCGCAGCGGCGCGAAGGGCGTGTCGACGAAGAGAGCTCCACCCCGACCGCCGAGCGCATGTGGAACGCATCGTCCACGGGCCCCGACGCCGCCCCTTGTCGCGGCCGGCAGGGGCCCGGGAGCCAGCCGGCGTCGGCGAAGAGCATGCCGGTATATAGGCCGTACTCTTCCGGGATGCCCAGCGGGAAGCTGGCGTCGAGCCGGAGCACGCCGTAGTAGTTGTGCCGCCCACCGCCCTCGCTGTCGACGTCCCCGGCATGCGGGTGCGCCGTCGGAAATCGAAGTCCCCGGCACTGGTCGCAGAAGTCGCGCGGGCCGACGCCGGTGTCGCGGGGCGAAGCCGCGCAGGCTGTCGCCGCCGTGCTGAACCGGTCGGTGATGCGGGTGCCCTGCTGCGAGAAGATCGCGCCGCCCTCGAGCTCGGCCGAAAGCACCAGGTCCTCGTCGAAGAGAGTGGCATAGACCCGGGCGTTGCCGATGGTCTTGGAATGGGTCACCTCGCCGCCGAGGGCGGCGAACTCCTGGTTCAGCGTCAGGACGAAGCCCGCGGTCGGATCGACCACCGAGTTGCGCCGGTCGTAGGCGTAGGTGAAGCCGACCGCCGAGGTGGCGTCGGCTGCCCCCGCTCGCTTGGGACTCTGACTGTGATGTCAACCTGCACGTTGTAGATGTCGTCCGAGGAGATGTGGTAGCGCAGCGACAGCCGGCCGTTCTCGCTGAGCGGGAAGCCGATGCGCGGCTCGAAGCCGTAGGACGTCGTCTGGAACGACTGCTCGTCGAAGTTGTTCTGGCGGGGTAGAGCAGGCGTAGAACGCGGCGATCAGGTCGCGGTCGAACAGCGCCGGCTCGGTGAAGCCGAGCTCGTAGTTGGCGAACTGCTTGCCGCCGGTGACGTCACCCGGCGTCAAGGGTCTGGCCGCGGCCGAGGAAGTTGCGCTCCGTCAGGCTGATCTGCGCGCTCAGCCCCTCGCTGGAGGAGAAGGCGCCGCCGAGGCTCAGGCTGCCGGTCGGCTGCTCCTTCTCGACCTGGGACGTCGATCAAGGTGTCGCCTGGCTCGGACCCCGGCCGCGGCGTCCACCGTCGCCGTCTTGAAGTAGCCGAGCCCATTGATGCGGTTCTCGGCGTCCCTGATCTCGCGCGCGTTGAAGGCGTCGCCCTCGACCACGTGGAACGGCGTCGCATTACCAACTGGTCGAGCGTTCGGGTGTTGCCGGAGATGTCGATCCGCTCAATGAACACCCGCTCGCCCTCGACGAGCTGGAAGTCGATGTCGACCGTGCGCGTCGCGGGATTCCTCGTGACCTGCGGCCGGATCTCCGATAAAGGCGTAGCCGGCCTGTCCGGCCTGGTAGGTCATGCGCTGCACGACGCGGTCGACCTGCTTGACGTTGTAGACGCCGCCCCCCGCCACCGGCGCCAGCCCCGGCTGGAAGTCGGCGGCGTTGAGGCCGGGCAACTTCCTCGACGAGCTGACCGAGACCTTGCCGAAGTCGGTAGCTGCTTACCCTCGGAGACCGTGAACGACAGGAAGAAGCCGGTGCGCTCTCGGCGCGAAAGGTCCGCGGTGGCGGAAAACAGCGCGGAGCTCGACCTTAGCCGCGCTTGAGGTAGAACTGGCGCAGCATCTCCTTGTCGACCTCCAGCCGGTCGGCGTCGTAGGTGTTGTTGCCGAAGATGAAGCTGAAGAAATTCGACTGGCCGGTCTGGATCGCCCGCCGCAGCCGCCGGTCGGAGAACTGCTGGTCGCCGAGGAAGCTGACGCGCTGCACCCCGACCTTGCGCCCCTCCGAGATCTCGAAGACCAGGTCGACCCGGTTCTCGGACTGGGGGGATGATCACCGGGTTCACCGAAGCGGCATAGCGCCCCGCCGCGCGGTAGGCCTCGATGATCCGCTGCGCGTCCGCCTCCGCCGCCGCTGCCGAAAAGGACAGCCGCGGCCGGAGCTGCACGACCGCGTCGAGCTTGTCGTCATCGATCGCGTCGTTGCCCTCGAAGGCGATCTGGTTCATCGTCGGGTTCTCGACCACGGTGATGACCAGCCGCCCGGCCTCGGGCATCACCTGGACGTCCTCGAAGAGGCCGGTGTCGAAGAGTTTGCGCACCGCGAGATTCAGCTGCTGCTCGGCGTGACCGGCGTGCCCGGTCTCGATCCCGGCGAAGGCGCGCACCGAGTCCGCCTCGATGGTGCCGATCCTTGCGGTGAGCGCCTCTATCGGGGCTGAACACCGCGGTGCCCTGGGCCAGTGTCTAGCGGTGAGGGAAGCAGCGCGGTCATCAGCGCGATGACCAGGACCAGTCCGGCAAAGATCCCCGAATCATTGCCGCTGCCCCATCGGTGCCTTGCCCGGGGGCCCGGCGGCGTGTCGACGCCCGGCGCGCCGAACTCACCAAGGCCGGCACCACGTCCGTGTAAGTAGCGGATACCATCAACCAGCATGAGGATCAAGCCAAGACCAATTCAACATGGCGACCTGCATCACCGCGGGACTAAACGGCCTTCCCCGCACCGCTTCGATCAGGAACGCCACGAAGCGCCCGCCGTCGAGGATCGGGACCGGGAAGAGGTTCAGAAGCCCGATTGCCGTCGAGATGATGCTCGATCAGCCCGATGAAATTGGCGAGCCCCTGCGAGGCGGTTTCCGAGGAGATTCTGCGCGATGCCGAGCGGCCCCTGCAGGTTGTCCGCACCGGATCTGGCCGGTCAGCATGCTGACGATGCCGGTCAGCGACTGGGTGATCACCGCCCACATCCTGGCATAGGAGCTAAAGCCAGCAGCGTGGTCCAGGGCGCCGGCGTCTGGGTGCTGGCGGGCAGGTAGAGCGGCGCGCCGGCGACGCCGATCATCACCCGCCGCTCGAAGCCGCCCTGGCCGTCGTCGGTGTCACGCTCCTTGGGGGTGATGCTCTAGCGTCGGCGGTGGTGCCGTCGCGCCAGATCGTCTAGCGGGATCGGCTTGCCGCCGGACGCCAAGCACCGTCTCGCGCAGCGCCTCGAACGAGGCCAGCGGGTGGCCGCCCGCCTCGAGGATGACGTTCGCCCGGCCTGAGGCCGGCGGCGCTGGCCGGCGACTAGGGGCTCCACCCCCTGCACCAGGGGGGGGAGCGCGAAGGGCGCGGCGATCTCGATCGTCTCGCCGCCGCGCTCGATGCGCATCTGCATCGGCCCTGGCGACTGACATCGCCGCGGCGGGCATAGAAGTCGCCGAAGTTCGCCCACTCGGCTGCCGTTCCACGAAAGGATCACGTCCCCGGGCCGGGAGCGGCTGTTCCCACCGACGGCAGCGCCTCGATCGAGCCGGTATCGTCGGGCGCTCGAGTTGGCACGCCCTGCCACATCGCGAGGCCGGCGAAGACGACGATGGTCAAGAAGGAAATTAAAAGAACGGTCCCGCCAGCACCGCCAGACCTCCCAGCCGCGCCTAGCGTCGGAGGCGCCGTGGAAGCTGTGCCGGCGCCCTCCTCTCGGCGCAAGCCGCTCCAGCGCCTGGGGACCGCGCGCGGCCGGCGCCGTCGGCGTCGCCGATGATCCTCGCAGTAACCGCCGAGCGGCAGCGCCGCGATCTGCCAGAGGGTGCCCCGCCGATCGCGGGCGATAGATCACCGGCCCGAAGCCCAGGGAGAACACCTCCGAATGGATGCCGGTCCAGCGGCAGACGATTAGTGGCCGAACTCGTGCACGAAGATCACGACCAGACGATGACGAAGGACAGCCCCATCCAGAGCAAGCTGCCGATCAGGGGAATGCGGCCGATCGCGTCCATTCGGGTGCTACTTTCCGGCGGCCTCGCCAGTCCCGCCCATCCGCCGCGCGGCGGCATCCAGGGCACCGCGTCGGGGTGGTAGCCCGCGGGCTGCGCCCCGGCCTCGGGACCGAGTCGTCCAGGAACGCCTCGACCACCCCCGCCATGCCATGAAAGCTAATCGGCCCGCCATAAAGGCGTCCAGCGCCTCCTCCTTCGCGGCATTGAAGACCGCGCCGGTCAGCCCCCCGAGCTCCATTACCTGGCGCGCAGCCGCAGCGCCGGGAACCGCGCCGGGTCGGCCGGCGCGAAGTTCAGCCGCGCGATCGCCGGCAAGTCGAGCCGCGCGACCGGCAGCGGCGCGTCCCGGCCAGTCCATCGCGAAGCCATGGCGTCCCGCATGTCATGGGCCGAGTGCGCGACACCGAGCCGTCGTTAAGCCGACCAGCTGGGTCACGATCATCGGGGTGGACGAGGACCTGGAGCTGGTTGGGGAGAACGCCGAAGTGCTCCTGTGTCTCCATCACTTCCAGCGCCTTGTTGAAGAGCCGCGCGCTGTCGATCGTGATCCGCCTGCCCATGTTCCAGTTCGGATGCGCGCGCGCCTGCGCCGGGGTCGCCGGCGCCAGCCGCCGGGCGGCGAGTCGCGCAAGGCCCCCCCGAGGAGGTGATGATCAGCCGCTCGACCCGGCGACCCGCGCGCCCCGGAGCGCCTGGAAGATAGCGCAATGCTCGCTGTCGACCGGCAGCAGCGTCGGGCCTGCGCGTTGCGTACCGCCTCCGTCGGAGCGGGGGCCCGCCGCGACCAGGCTCTCCTTGTTGGCAAGCGCGAGCACGCCGCCGTGCCGCGCCAGCCGCAGCCCGGGTACAAGGCCCGCCGCGCCGACGATCGCCGACATCGCCCAGTCGACCGGCTCCGACGCCGCCGCCAGCAGCGCCTCCGGCCCCCGCCGCCGCCACGACGCCGCTGCCGGCGAGCGCCGCCTCGAGCTCGCCCAGCCGATCGGTGTCCGCCGTCACCGCCACCCGCGCACGCAGCGCACGCGCCTGCTCGGCGAGCAGAGCGATATTGCCTGCGCCGCTCAGCGCCACGACCTCGTAGGCCGCGGCGCCGCCCTGGCCCGCCGAGCAGCGAAACCGTGTTCCGGCCGACCGAGCCGGTCGCGCCGAAGATGCTCACCCGTCGCCGCATGTCAGCTCCAGACGCCGAGCCCGAGCGCGTCGCAGATCGCGAAGAACCAGACCCCGCCCATCACCCCGTCGAGCCGGTCCATCACCCCGCCATGGCCCGGG
>CAVVSO010000044.1:0-6244 GCA_963750745.1 uncultured Alphaproteobacteria bacterium
GGCGCCGGCCAGGCCAAGACGCTGGTCTATTGCAGCGAGGGCTCGCCGGAAGGCTTCGACCCGGCGCCCTGGACGGCGGGGACGACCTTCGACGCCTCGTCGCGGCCGGTCTATGACCGGCTGATCGAGTTCAAGAAGGGCTCGACCGAGACCGAGCCCGGCCTCGCCGAGAGCTGGGACGTCTCCGAGGACGGCACCGAGATCACCTTCCACCTGCGCCCGGGGGTGAAGTTCCAGACCACGGACTGGTTCACCCCGACCCGCGAGATGAACGCCGACGACGTGGTCTTCACCTTCATGCGCCAGTTCGACAAGACCGGCCCCTGGTACGAGTACGCCCCGGGCATCGCCTGGGAGTATTTCAACTCGACCATGGCGAGCTCGCTCAAGGAGATCGTCAAGGTCGACGACATGACGGTGAAGTTCGTGCTCAACCGGCCGGACGCCACCGTGCTCGCCACCTTCCCGATGGACTTCGCCTCGATCGTCTCCAAGGAGTACGCCGACCAGCTCGAGGCCGCCGGCACCAAGGAGCAGTTCAACGTCCAGCCGGTCGGCACCGGGCCCTTCACCTTCGTCGACTACCAGCAGGACGCGGTGATCCGCTACCAGGCCAACCCCGACTGGTGGAACGGCAAGCAGCCGATCGACGACCTGATCTTCGCGATCACCGTCGACGCCGGCGTGCGCCAGCAGAAGCTGGTGGCCGGCGAATGCGACATCATCCCCTACCCGAACCCGGCCGACATCGAGGGGCTGAAGGCCAACCCCGACCTGACGGTGATGCAGCAGGAAGGCTTCAACATCGGCTATCTCGCCTACAACACGCTGGTGGCGCCGTTCGACAAGCCCGAGGTGCGCAAGGCGCTGAACAAGGCGATCAACAAGCAGGCGATCATCGACGCGGTGTTCCAGGGCGTCGGCACCGCCGCGGTGGCGCCGCTGCCGCCGACCTCCTGGGGCTACAACCCGAACCTCGTCGACGATCCCTACGACCCGGCGGCGGCCAAGGCCGAGCTCGAGGCCGCGGGGGTCTCCGGGCTCTCGATGAAGATCTGGGCGATGCCGGTGCAGCGGCCCTACAACCCGAACGCCCGGCGCATGGCCGAGCTGCTCCAGGCCGACTTCGCCGCGGTGGGCGTCAACGCCGAGATCGTCTCGATGGAGTGGGGCGAGTACCTGGCGCAGTCCTCGGCCAAGGACCGCGACGGCGCGGTGCTGCTCGGCTGGACCGGCGACAACGCCGACCCGGACAACTTCCTCGGCGTGCTGCTCGGCTGCGACGCGGTCGGCGCCAACAACCGCGCGCAGTGGTGCTACCAGCCCTACGAGGACCTGATCCAGGAGGCCAAGACCACCTTCGCCCAGAACGAGCGCCAGCCGCTCTACTTCAAGGCGCAGGAAGTCTTCAAGGAGCAGGCGCCGTGGGCGACCATCGCCCACTCGATCGCCACGATGCCGATGCGCAAGACCGTCACCGGCTTCGCGCAGGACCCGGTCGGCATCCACCGCTTCGTCGGCGTCGACAAGGCGGAATAGCGCGGGCTGACGGGATCGCTGCCGGCCGGCCGTGGCGGGGACAGGATGCGCTTCTGAGCGGGAGCGTTGGTGATAGGATGATGGCGTGGTGGCGCACGGCAGCCTGCATGCTTGATTTTTTTGTTGCTTGTACTGGCTCTCTGCTGGGGTGCACGCGCGGCGATGTGCGGGCGAGGACGACCGCGTTTCAGGCGCGCTGGAGCTCTGGCTGCGATGACGACGAGGAGGCCTGCGGCGCTGGCGGCGCTGCGGCGAGGGCAACGGTGCGGCGCAGGTCTGCTCGCCTCACGGATGCGATCACGCGCTGCAGGGGCATGGCTCGCTGGCCTGACGCGCGCCGAGCGGATAGCGCTGATGCGCCAGCGGGGCGGCCTCTCGGGGCGGAGCTGGATGCTGGCGGCGGCGGCCGACACCCCCTGGCCGCGGCGTGGGTTTCGCTCTGGCGCGCTGCGGATCGCGACGAGATCGAAATCGCCCGCGCCTTCGCGCGATGGGCGAGGACGGGCGGTGCGTGAGGCCTGATCGCCATGAGTTCAGCGACCGCCGGGGCATCGCGGCGCTCGCCGACGATCCGATCTATCCGCCATCGCTGCGGTTCTCGTCTGGCGCGACTGGGCGGGAGATCCGGGCACCGAGCCGCGCATCGCCGCGGAAGTCGCCGCGCTGCCGCCCGGCGATCCGCAGATCGCGGTGGTCACCGGCCGGAGGCCCGGCGCGGCGGAGCGCGCGGCCTGGTTGGCCGAGGCCGCGCTGGCCGCGCGCTGCGCGTTTCTGCGACGCCGCGTGCCCCGAGAGCCAGCCGGCCTGCCTCGATGCGGCCTACGCGTTTCACGGCACCAACCCCGAGCTCGGGGAGTTCGGCAGTCCGGCGGAAAGCCTGGTCTCCTCGGCGCTCTGGGAGGTGAGCCCACGCGGCTGCGCAGTGGTGCTCCGCCGGACCTTGCCGGCCGATCCGGCCGTCCGCGCGCGCACGCTGCCGAGATCGCCGGGCGAGACGCCTGCTTCGGCGCAGCGCTGGCGGCGGAAGCGGCGCGCTTCGCCGACTGATCGCGCGGCGCGGTGCGCGAGCGAGTAGACAGAACGGCAAAGACAGGCGAGAACGATGGGGCGCCGGTGGCGGCGCCCGCCCGCCGGGAGGGGCGTGATGCTGCGCTTCTTCCTGCATCGGCTGCTCCTGATCGTGCCGACCTTCATCGGCATCACGCTGGTCGCGTTCCTCTTCATCCGCCTGCTGCCCGGCGACCCGGTGATCCTGATGGCCGGCGAGCGCGGCGTCTCGCCCGAGCGCCACGCCGAGCTGATGGCGCAGTTCGGCTTCGACCAGCCGCTCTGGAAGCAGTACGCCGACTATGTCGGCGGCCTGCTGCACGGCAACTTCGGCTACTCCTTCTCGACCAAGAAGCCGGTCCTGAGCGAGTTCATGGCGCGCTTCCCGGCGACGCTCGAGCTCGCCTTCTGCGCCATCGTGCTCGCCACCGTGCTCGGGGTCGCCGCCGGCATCCTCGCCGCGGTCCGGCGCGGCAGCTGGATCGACCAGCTGACCATGGGGACGGCGCTGGTCGGCTACTCGATGCCGATCTTCTGGTGGGCGCTGCTGCTCATCATCCTCTTCTCCACCAAGCTCGGCTGGACGCCGGTGTCGGGGCGGATTTCGCTGACCCAGTTCTTCCCGCCGGTCACCGGCTTCATGCTGATCGACAGCCTGCTCGCCGGCAAGCCGGCCGCCTTCTGGTCGGCGGTCCACCACCTGATCCTGCCGACGATCGTGCTCGCGACGATCCCGCTGGCGGTGATCGCGCGGCAGACCCGCTCGGCGATGCTCGAGGTGCTGGGCGAGATCTACATCATGACCGCGAAGTCGAAGGGCCTCGCGCCGCGCCGGGTGATCTGGCTGCACGCGCTCCGCAACGCGCTGATCCCGGTCGTCACCACCATCGGCCTGCAGGTCAGCGTGCTGATGGGCGGCGCGATCCTGACCGAGACGATCTTCTCCTGGCCCGGCATCGGCAAGTGGATGATCGATTCGATCTCCCGCCGCGACTACCAGGTGGTGCAGGGCGGGCTGCTGCTGATCGCCGCCGTGGTGATGATCGTGAACCTGACCGTCGACCTCCTCTATGGACTGATCAACCCCCGTGTCCGCCACAGATGACCCTCACCTAGGGACCGCCGAGCAGGAGCCGCTCGGGCCGCCGCCGGTCGCGCCCTGGCGCGAGAACTGGCACTATTTCACCGGCAACCGCGGCGCGGTCATCGGCCTCGTCATCCTCGGCCTGATGGTGCTGACGGCGGTCTTCGCGCCGCTGATCGCGCCGCACGACCCGACGTTCCAGTACCGCGACGCGCTGCTGGTGCCGCCGGCCTGGACGCCGAACGGCCGGCCGGAGTTCCTGCTCGGCACCGACGCGCTCGGCCGCGACATCCTCTCGCGGCTGATCTACGGCGCGCGCTACTCGCTGGTGATCGGCCTCGTCGTGGTGACGCTGGCGCTGGTCACCGGCATCCTCGTCGGGCTCGTCGCCGGCTACTTCGGCGGCTGGATCGACGCGCTGATCATGCGGGTGATGGACATCATCCTCGCCTTCCCGTCGCTGCTGCTGGCGCTGGTGCTGGTGGCGATCATCGGGCCGGGCCTCTTCAACGCCATGCTCGCCATCGCCGTGGTGCTGCAGCCGCATTTCGCGCGGCTGACCCGCGGCGCGGTGATGGCCGAGAAGAACCGCGAGTACGTGACCTCGGCCAGGGTCGCCGGCGCCGGCAACCTGCGGCTGATGCTGGTGACCATCCTGCCGAACTGCCTCGGGCCGCTGATCGTGCAGGCGACGCTGAGCTTCTCCAACGCCATCCTCGACGCCGCCGCGCTCGGCTTCCTCGGCATGGGCGCGCAGCCGCCGACGCCCGAGTGGGGCACCATGCTCGCCGAGGCGCGCGAGTTCATCACCAGCGCCTGGTGGGTGGTGACGATGCCGGGCATCGCGATCCTGGTCACCGTGCTCGCGATCAACCTGATCGGCGACGGCCTGCGCGACACCCTCGACCCCAAGCTGAAGCGGAGCTGAGCCGGTGCCGCTCCTCGACGTCCGCAACCTCTCGGTCTCCTTCGACACCGCGGCGGGGCGGTTCTTCGCGGTCCAGGGCGTCGATCTCTCGGTCGACATCGGCGAGGTGCTGGCCATCGTCGGCGAGTCGGGCTCCGGCAAGTCGGTGGCGATGCTCGCGGTGATGGGCCTGCTGCCGCCGATCGCCACGGTCACCGCCGACGCGATGCGCTTCGAGGGCAAGGACCTGCTGGCGCTGACCCCGCGCCAGCGCCGCGACCTCTCGGGCAGCGAGATGGCGATGATCTTCCAGGAGCCGGTGGCGAGCCTCAACCCCTGCTTCACCGTCGGCTTCCAGATCGAGGAGACGCTGCGCGAGCATACCGACCTCGGCGCCGCGGCCCGCCGGGCCCGGGCGATCGAGCTGCTGACCGCAGGTCGGCATCCCCGAGCCCGAGGAGCGGCTGAAATCCTACCCGCACCAGATGTCCGGCGGCCAGTGCCAGCGGGTGATGATCGCCATCGCCACCGCCTGCAACCCGAAGCTGCTGATCGCCGACGAGCCGACCACCGCGCTCGACGTCACCATCCAGAAGCAGATCCTCGAGCTGCTGCTGCGGCTGCAGGCCGAGCACGGCATGGCGCTGGTGCTGATCACCCACGACATGGGCGTGGTCGCCGAGACCGCCGACCGGGTCATCGTCCAGTACAACGGCCGCAAGATGGAGGACACCGACGTCGCTGACGCTCTTCGAGAGCCCGAAGAGCGCCTACACCCGGGCGCTGCTCGCGGCGCTGCCGGAGAACGCCAAGGGCGGGCGGCTGCCGACGGTCTCCGCCTTCGCCCCCGGCGCGGAAGCGCAGGCATGACCGCCGCGCCGGTCCTCGAGACCCGCGGCATCACCCGCGACTACGTGACCGGCGGCATGTTCGGCGGCGCGCGCACGGTGCGGGCGCTCAAGGGCATCGACCTGAAGGTCGAGCGCGGCCGGACGCTGGCGGTCGTCGGCGAATCGGGCTGCGGCAAGTCGACGCTCGCGCGCATCATCACCATGATCGACGCGCCGACCGGGGGCGAGCTGCTGATCGAGGGCGAGACGGTCGACATCGCCCGCGACGGCGTCTCGCGCGAGCTGCGCCGCAAGGTGCAGATCGTGTTCCAGAACCCCTACGGCTCGCTGAACCCGCGGCAGAAGATCGGCGACGTGCTGGCGGAGCCGCTGAAGCTGAACACGTCGCTGCCCGCGCGCGAGCGGCGCGACCGGGCGATGGAGATGCTCCTGAAGGTCGGGCTGAAGCCCGAGCACTTCAACCGCTACCCGCACATGTTCTCCGGCGGCCAGCGCCAGCGCATCGCCATCGCCCGCGCCATCATGGTGCATCCGGTGCTGCTGGTGCTCGACGAGCCGGTCTCGGCGCTCGACCTGTCGGTCCAGGCGCAGATCCTCAACCTGCTGCAGGACCTGCAGGACGAGTACCAGCTCACCTACGTCTTCATCTCCCACGACCTCTCGGTGGTCCGCCACGTCGCCGACGACGTCATGGTGATGAACCTCGGCGAGGCGGTGGAATACCGCAGCCGCGAAGCCATCTTCGCGTCGCCCGAGCATCCCTACACGCGGACCCTCTTCGCCGCGACGCCGCAGATCGACGTCGAGAGCATCCGC
>CAVVSO010000045.1:0-217367 GCA_963750745.1 uncultured Alphaproteobacteria bacterium
CGTAGGTGGTCATGGCGTCACTCCTGGCAGGGCGGCCGCGCCGCGGCTTGAACTGGGAGGGGGTTTTTATGCATACATTTACTTGGCGCTAACCGGTCCCCTGGCGATGCCTCGCCGATGGATCCGGTGCGCTATGAGTGGAATGAGGCCAAGCGGAAGCGACAATCTCGCCAAGCATGGCATGGACTCACGGCGGCCGAGCGTTTCGTTTGGGCGACGGCAGCGCCGGCACCGACGAGCCGCGGGACTACGGGGAAATCCGATACCTCGCCTACGGATTGCTGGATCGACGGGCGACTCTACATGCTGTTGTTACACGACCGTGGCTTCGTTCCGCAGGATCATCAGCCTGAGAAAGGCGAACCGCCGTGAACAAGAAGCCTACGCTGCCCGAATCAGGCAAGAAGGACGAGGATGAAGTCGATCTCTCGAACCTCGGTCCTGACAACGCCCCCGAGCTGACGCCCGAAATGGCGAAGCAGCGCGCACCACTTGGAAGGGTCGATCCGGAGTTCGCCGAGTTCATCCGCAAGGGCGGCCGACCGCTCTGCCCGAGATACCGCAAGCGGCGGGTGACCATCATGCTCGACCCCGACGTGATCGAGCACTTCAAGGCCGGCGGCAAGGGCTGGCAGACCCGGATGAACGAAGCGCTGCGCAAGGCAGCCGGGCTCTGAGGTGAAGATCGGGTCAGCATGACTGACCTGGCCCTCGAACGCGTGCGCGACGGGGTGCATGCGCCGCGTGCATGAGTTGTACATGACTTGTGCATGACTTGTACAAGCGGCTACTCCGCCGCCACCGCCGCCACGGCCCGGCCGTCGAGCCAGCCGAGAATGCTCTCCGCCGCCTCGCGCCCGTCGCGGATCGCCCAGACCACCAGGCTCGCGCCGCGCACGATGTCGCCTGCCGCGTAAACGCCCTCGAGGCTGGTCCGCTTGGTCAGGAAGTCCGCCTTCACCGTGCCCCAGCGCGTCACCTCCAGCCCTTCGACCCCCCAGAGACGCGGCAGCTCCTCCGGCTCGAAGCCGAGCGCCTTGATCACCAGCTCCGCCGGCTCGGTATAGTCGGCATCGGGGATCTCCTCCGGACTTTGCCGCCCGGTGACGTCGGGCGCCCCGAGCCGCATCCGCGTCACCCGGACCCCGGACACCGTGGCATCGCCGGTGAAGGCCCGCGGCGCCGTCAGCCAGGCGAACTCGACGCCTTCCTCCTCGGCGTTGGCCACCTCGCGCTGGCTGCCCGGCATGTTCGCCCGGTCGCGCCGGTAGAGGCAGGTGACCTTGGCGGCGCCCTGCCGCACGGCCGTGCGCACGCAGTCCATCGCGGTGTCGCCGCCGCCGACCACCACGACGCGCTTGCCGTCGGCGTTCAGCTCGCCGCTGTCGTAGGCCGGCACCGCGTCGCCGAAGCCCTTGCGGTTCGAGGCGGTCAGGAAGTCGATCGCCCGGACGATCCCGCTCAGCCCGGCCCCCGGACCGCCGAGCTCGCGCGACTTGTAAACACCGGTGGCGATCAGCACCGCATCGTGCTGGGCGCGGATCTCGTCGAAGCTGATGTCCTCGCCGACATCGCAGTCGAGCCAGAAAAACACGCCGCCTTCGGCGAGCCGTGCGTTGCGGCGGACCACCACGTCCTTTTCCAGCTTGAAGCCGGGGATGCCGTAGGTCAGCAGCCCGCCCGCCCGGTCGTGGCGGTCATAGACCGTCACCTGCAACCCTTGCCGGCGCAGCATGTCGGCCGCCGCGAGGCCCCCCGGCCCGGCGCCGATGATGCCGACGCTCTCCGGCCGCTCGGCGTAGGGCCTGAGCGGCTGCACCCAACCCTCCTCCCAGGCGGTGTCGGTGATGTACTTCTCCACCGCGCCGATGGTGACCGTGCCGTGGCCCGCCTGCTCGATGACGCAGTTGCCCTCGCAGAGCCGGTCCTGCGGACAGATCCGCCCGCAGATCTCGGGGAAGGTGTTGGTCGCCTGGGCGAGGTCATAGGCCTCGCGCAGCCGCCCCTCCGCGGTCAGCTTCAGCCAGTCCGGGATGTTGTTGTGCAGCGGACAATGCGTCTGGCAATAGGGCACCCCGCACTGCGAGCACCGGCTCGCCTGCTCCGCCGCCTTCGCCGCCGCGAACTCGCGATAGATCTCGCCAAAGTCCCCGCGGCGCTCCTCAGCCCCCCGCTTCGGCGGCATATCCCGCGCCACCCCGACGAACTTCAGCATCCTCTGCTCCGCCAAGCGCCCTCCTCCCCCGCCGGCACCCCTCGCGCTTGTATTTCATTCCGTGTCGGATTGAAAGTCAGAATCACTTACCCATTTCGCGATTTCCGATAGCCGGAATCGCAAGAAAGCCGAAGACTTCGCCAGAGTAGGTCCGTTTTCGTACCTATCTCTGAATCCAAAGCCCTGCCAACGCAGCCACCCCCACTCCAATTCTCCACCAGCCAAAAACCGAATACCCTCGCCGCGAAACGAAATCGAGCAGCCCGCGAACGACGAACAGAGCGGCGACGAAGGCGGCGACGAACCCGGTGGCGATGATCGCCGCATCATCGAAGCTCAGCAGGCCGCGGTTCTTGTAGAGGTCGAAAGCGAAGGCGCCGGCCATGGTGGGCATCGACAGAAAGAAGGAGAACTCGGCGGCCGAGCGTTTGTCCGCGCCGAGAAGCAGTGCCCCGACAATGGTCGCTCCGGAGCGCGAGACGCCCGGGATCAGCGCAAGACACTGGAAGAGGCCGATCTGAAACGCCGTCGGAAGCGGGAAATCCATGGCGTTGTGCCAAAGCGGACGCTCGGGGCGACGGTCGACCCAGAGCAGCACGACGCCGCCGAGGATCAGCATCACCGCGATCAGCGCCGGTGTCTCGAAGAGGACGGTCTTGATGAAGTCGTGCAACAGCGCTCCGGCCACCGCGGCCGGCAGGAAGGCCAACAGGATGCCGGTGACGAAGCGAAGCGCGGCGGGATCGGTCGGCAGCGCCGCCGCCAGGGAGAGCAAGCGACGCGCATAGACCGTCAGGATCGCCAGGATCGCTCCGAGCTGGATCAGCACCTCGAATGCCTTGCCGGTCGAGTGGAAGCCCAGGAAGTAGCCGGCAAGCAGGATGTGGCCGGTGGAGGAGACGGGGATGAACTCGGTCAGCCCCTCGAGGATGCCGAGAAGTGCTGCGACCAGAAACGGGGACTGCTCCAAGATCAGGTCCGCGCGCGGGCGGCAGGCTCCTGGCGGAGGTCCTCGGCCGACGCGGTCATCGCGTCGAATTGTCCGTGCGGGCGATAGGCATAAAGGTAGGTCTCCAGCACCGTTTCCATCGGCGTCGGCTCGATGCCGAGCGCAGCGAGGCCGGGGGCGCCTGGAGTGGCGACATTGTCGTGGGCGAGCAGCCGCACCTGGTCACGGGTAAGAAGGGCGTTGGCGATCAGCCCGCCGCTCGCCCGCTGGACGAAGTCGAGGATCGACGCCTGAAAAGCCGCGAGACCGAAGGGGATCGTGACCAGGATCCGCCGGCGCTGGATGATCGCGAGAAGCCGGGTCATCAGCTCGCGAAACGTCGCTATTTCCGGCCCGCCGAGTTCGTAGATTCCGGCCGGCGCGGAACCAGTGGCGGCCGCGACCGCGGCGGCGGCGACGTCGTCGACATAGACCGGCTGGAAACGCGTCTCCGGGCCGATCAGCGGCAGCACGGGCGAGAGCCTCGCCATCGCGCCGAACCGGTTGAAAAAGCTGTCGTCCGTGCCGAAGATGATCGATGGCCTGAGGATCACCGCCGCGGGGGAGGCGGCGCGCACGGCGGCCTCGCCTCGGCCCTTGGCGGCGGCATAGCGGCTGTCGCTCGCGGGGTCGGCGCCGATTGCGGAGACGTGAACGAAGTTCGTGACGCCCTCCGCGGCGCAGAGCCGGGCGATCCGGGCCGGGCCCTGGTCGAGGAGCGCATCGAAGGTCTGCTTGCCGACCTCGGCAAGCACGCCGACGCAGTTGATCACCGACTGGGATCCGGCTATGGCGGCGCGGGTCGAGGCCTCGTCGCGGATGTTGGCCTGGATCGGCTCGACCTGGCCGACGACGCCGTAGGGGCGAACGAAGCCGGCCTCGCTCGGGCGACGAACGGCCACGCGGACCCGCCAGCCGGCGCGAGCGAGACGTTGGGTGACGTAGCGGCCAATGAAGCCGGAGCCGCCGAAGACGGTGACGTTGGGGACGGGCATGGGGCACCTCTCCTCGGCGGGACCCGACAGGGATACGGCCATCGCCTACGCCCGACAAGCCCGACAAGGGTCAGGTGGATTGGGAGAAGGCGAAACCAGGAGGGAAGGGTCGACCCCCCGGCGATCCCGATCCTGCTGCAGGACCTTCCAGCGGACGGTGCTGCGGAGCGCCTCGGTGGTGAGAACGCGCTCCGAGATGCGGAGCGGCCGTTGACAGGCCGCTTTCGGCGCGTATATCTGCGCCCGATCGACACCTGCCCGGGTGGCGGAATGGTAGACGCGCTGGCTTCAGGTGCCAGTGACTTAACGGTCGTGGAAGTTCGAGTCTTCTCCCGGGCACCATATCGGATGGCTAACAGACTGATCAATGTAGAGATTCTGCCTAGAATGGACCTTTGATCCACCTTGTCCACTCTTAGTGCTGCCGTTCGGCTTCAGTGGCAATCCGGTGTCTGGGTCGTAGCCTGAGCATCCAGGTGGTTCGTATGCGAGGGCGCGTGGGCCCGCCATGTCTATGAGGATGCCGAACGGCACGTCCTGTCACGCGGCCTTGCCCCTGCAGAAGAGACCAGGCTACCTTCCAGAAGCCGAAGCTGATCGTCGCAGCACGGTCGCGCCCTTCAAGCCGAGAGCCTGGCGCCTCGGCCTCCCTCTTCCGGGGAGGCACCCGCCGGGCGCGAGCTCGCCTTCCTCAGCGACGACCGTGGCCTTCGCGGCCCGTACCTTTTCCACCAGCCCGCGCAGGACCGCAACCAGCCCGCCGGCGGGCTCCGCCGCCGGAGCTGGCGCAGGCTCGCGAACCGTCTCCTTCATCCGCTCCCCGGCCTCCCGCTTGAGATATCTGAGATCGACATATTTCGTGGCACATGCCATCACTCCTTCGGCCAGTGCCGACCCGCCGGACTCTGGGGCCGGCCTCAGCTCATTGTGTGCGCACCGTTGGCGTAACTCAAGCCTGTGCCGGCCTTGCGCTTCGGGGCGCTCGCCGGGCCGACCGGATGCTCTTGGTCCGGCAGGAGCGGGAGGCAATCTCCGGGCGCACCACGGAGGCGCTGAGCGTGGCCAGGAGCCGCGAGGTGAAGCGCGGCAACCCAACGGTGCGCCAGCCCTCCGGCGAGCCGGCAAGGGCGATGCGCCGCTGCGGTAGCCGTTCAAGCGCGGCCCGGGCCGCGGGAGCTGCGGCGGCACTGGCGAGGCAGCGAGCGCTCGGTCTCGGCCGGGCCGAAGACCAGACGATTAACCCGACACGGGACCCGTCAGACGCGCGTGGGGACCGATCGAAAGTACATGCCTGAAGCGCCTAAGGCGCATTCTGCGAGGCTAGCGCTGGCATCGCGCCTAAGGGCGCCTGAAAAGTCTGAGCAACTAGGACCGCTCAGGCGTTCGATGCGCGAATTGCTTCGACCCCCTATAGAGGTGTGCGCGCCTGTCGCAGTAGATTTGCCAGACTGTCCCGATCTCCGCACGATAGTCATCGAATGCTCGTGCAGTATCCCCCGCCTGGATGGCTGAAGCGACGGCAGCGCCGGTCCGGATCGCATTCAGAATACCTTGCGATGAGATCGGGTCGAACGATACGGCCGCGTCGCCACAGGCAATCCATCCATCCCCGGCTACCGGCTCGTTGACGCTGCCCGAGGCATCGCTGAAATGCAGCTTTGCTCCCATGAATGCGCTGGTAGCGAGCCATCCGGACAGAACCTCTGCGCCCTTAAGTGTAATCAGCCAATCGCTTGGGGCGCGCCGAAAGCGCTTAGCCGTCTCGGGTGAGCAGTGAAATGCCGCTATCGGGCTTCGGTCGGGCAGAATAGCGCCGTACCACCATCCCTCCCTCTCGGATTCGATCAGCGTCCGGTCCGTTATCGCGGCTCCGGGCTCTATCTTTCGCCCAACCGACCAGACCGCCACGAGCGGTTCCTGGAAGCTCCGTTTGGCGCCGACGTGTCGTCTGACCATGGCCCTGCGCCCGGTAGCGTCGACCAAATGATCGGCCGTGACTTCAGCGGATTCCAAGGGCTGGAGGAGCCATCGCCTTCCGGATCGCGTCAAACTATGCAAGGGACCGTGCGTGACCCGCGTTGCTGCGCGGAGAAGGGCCTGGTCGAAGACGGACCGGTCCAGACGCCAGGCGCGTCCATCTGGATCGTTCATGTAGTCATGGACAACCGGAGCGCCACCCCATGCGGAGATCACGCCCTTGACCGGCCGGTGGCGAGGGTCTGTCGGTGGTCCCGGAAGTTGCAGCCTTTCCAGTGCCCGCGCCGCAACGCTCGGCAGTGTCTCGCCGATCCTCTCTCCTGCCGCCGTTGCGCGGTCGAAGAGTGCAACGGATACCCCGCCGCGGGCTAGGAGCGCTGCCGCGACCGCTCCCGCCGGACCCGCGCCGGCTATGGCGACGTCGTAGTGGATCAATGGCGCCGGCGGCGCATGTTCCGCGCTTGCTCGAGATGCTCCTCGGTGCCCCAACCGGATCTCTGCAGCCAGAGGTCTGTCGGGCCAAGCGGTTCGGGCGCTCCGGCCAGAGTGGCCGCAGCCCTCAAAGCCTGCTTCCGACTCTCCGGCAACGTCTCGACGTAGATCACCTTCGGGAAATCGGCATCGTCACCGAAGCCCGGGCGGGCTTCGACCACCCCCTGGGCGCCGAAGCTCGCGATCATTCTCTTCATCCGCTCCGGGATGTTAGGCGCCTCGTCGATGAAGCGGTCCCAGCTTGCACGGCGGCCGAAAGCCGCGAGGCGCTCTTCGCGGGATTTCCCGGTGTCCATCACGATGGCATAGTCGTCCTCGGCGAGGACATGGTTCGGCGCGCGGGCCGGCCAGAAGGTGGGAAAATAGGGGTCGTAGCTGAGTTCATAACCCGACCGGCAGTAGGCCGTGTCGCCCTGCCACGGCAAACCCATCCACCGGGTGAGGTCCCCAGGCCCTTGTGCATGTAGTGGACCGGTAGGTCCGAGAGCCACACTCGCAGACATTGCAGGACCATAGTCTGTCTCCGCACCCCCTTCCACGCGGTGGCGAATACGGAAAGGCGCTGAGAACAGAGTTGGGTGCCGCATCGGCCAGGTCACCTCGCAGCCAGGATGGAACGCGTCGGCTAGGCAGAAGTGCAACGCGGCGCGGTCGAGGATCGAAGGCTGGTTCGCCAGAGGTACGTCCTCCAGCCTCGTGGCTTCCTTGCGTTCGGGATCCCAGTCAGAAACGAACTCCCCGGCCGCCCAGCGTTGCAGATGGAGTTGCTGGATCGACGAGAGGCTTAGCATGGTCCGCGGGGACAACCCGAATAAATCTCCGTCAAAATCGTCGCCGTAGATCCACGGCCAGTCCCGAGGTTGGTTCACCTTGGTGTCGGTTGGACGGAATGCATTGAGGATCTGCATCCGCAATTCATGCCAGATATCTTCTCCAGTATTGGGGTCTGGCGCGCGCGCAAGGCGCCCGATGAAACGACGATCATTGAAGTCCATCGGGGCGCCCTTGCCGAACATCGTGTCGTACCCCTTGTTCACCCACTGCAGGTTCGAGAGCCGCGCGAGGAACGGCAGTACATCCTCGGTAAACGACGTGATGGATGGCACGGGCATCGAGCCGCAACCCACAAACGTATCGACGAGCAGGTCGTACATCGTCCGCCATCCGACGACGTCAGGCGCATAGTTCGGCGGCGCGACCACCACCCAGGCGCCATCGACCGGCACCGCCCGCCCGCCGACGGTCAGCTTGGCTGTGACTGGACCGTCCGAGACGTCGTCGTACCAGTCGTCTGCATTGTTGAAGGTATCTGGGTCAGCTGGATCAAAAGGCGGCGCCCCGGAGGGCGACTTCGATATACCACGCCCGCCAAGAACGATCAGCCTGCCCTGTTCGTCCGTCCGCAGTTCGCCCAGATAGATGTCGCTTACGGCCTTGAACTTGCCATTGCCGAAAGCATACTTTTCGCCCCCGGACCGTGATGGACCGCCGACGCTTCTCGGGCCGGGCTCGGATCGCTAGACTCCTCGCGTTCGGCGCCCATAATAGACGCATTGCGGCGAGGCACCGAGAGGTCGCTGGTCTCGGGAATATCCATCGCCGTGATGAACCGGTACCACTGCGCCTTTCGGTTCGCCAATTCCACCGTCCATTCAATCTCGGCATTATCCGCGGTCAGCTCTCTCACGACCTCCCCGGTGGCGTTGTAGCCGTACAGCCGGAACTTCGCGGCCTGCCGCTTCAACGCGCCGGTGCTGTCACGGTAGAAACCCGGGTTCCGTGAAGGTGGGGCCGTCAACTCAGGGCCGATGAAGTATTCGGTCTCGGCGTCACCGACGCGCGCGATCCCGATTGCTGGATGGATCGCGGCGCGAACGATCCCCTGATCCTTGCTAGGTGTCTGATCCGGCATCGCTCGTGCGCTCTCTGGCTGGCTGGCGGTTCGGCACCCCCGTTGTCGTTGACCTCGTGCGGCCGAGGTCACGCGAGGCAACAAGGGTTCGCTGCTTCAACGTATCGCCGCGGCGGGTGACCTACAACAGCCCTCTGGAGCAGACATCTGTGCCGTCCCGATGAGACGCTCCCGTCTGCCGCACCGCGGACGGCGCCTTCGCAACGAGGGTCGGAAGGGAGGGCGCAGTGACGGCCTGGAAAGGCGGCAGGCACGGCGCTGGCGGGCAGGACCGGTTATGGAATTTGCGTCGATCGCTGAGAGGTTGAGCCGTTCGACACCCAACTGAAATGCATGCACGACATCCCGACCCCGCGGGAGTCGATACAAGCATTGCCCTGATCCTCAGCCATGGGTCGATCCGAGGCCTACCCCAACCCTCAAAATCGAGGCGGTGCTCGCGGGGCGCGTAGCGGTCTCTTGTAGGTGCGCGGCCGATGTGATACTGATTCTGAGGGCTCGAGTTGCACAGCTCGACATCACGATCATCGCCCCGTTAGGCTCCGGTAGATAGACCGCGTAGTGTCGTAAAGGTATCCAATCCCCCGATTTGGAGGGTCTTGTTGATGCCGCAGCCGGCCCCGACGATCCGCCATGCGGATGTGCTGAACTGCCTGACAACCATCACGAACCAGAAGACCAACCCAATTAGCGGCTCGCCGTATGGCGAGTGGTGGTCGCACCTGAGCTACGGCAAGTTGGCAAGCGGCCAAGTGCCCGGCGTGGGCGTCCACTTGAGCAATCTACTCCGGTCGGCGTTCTCGTCGTCACCGGCACGGGCGGCATCAAGGCATCGCCCTGATGCCGAGCGGGAGGCCGCACATCACCGACATGAGCTAGAGCGCGATCCTGCCCCGGTGGGACGACGATCTCCGGGGCGACGATCCCAGCGAATATCAAATCGTAGCTTGAGGAGGGCTTCTCCGAGCAAGCCGACCCCGCCAAGCTCCGGCAGATCCTGAGGGAGGACACGACATGAGACGCCAAATGCTTGCCTCCGCAGCGCTTGCGCTGCTGCTTCCGGCCGGGTCGGCGGCCTGGGCCCAGGCGCCGGATTGCGCGAACCTCCTGCCGCCAGGCTTGAGCTTCCCCGATGTGAAGCTCGACTCTTCCGTTCGATGCGACCTTCAACGAGAACCCGAAGTTCCCCGACCAGGTGCAGTAGGGATTTGACATGTTCTCCTGGGCGTCCTTCCTAGCGCTGAACTGGCCATCGAACGCCAATGGAACGCCGATGGCCGGCACCGATGAATTCAAACCCCACGGCGCCGCGAGTTTGGGAGGCGTACATCGACGCGACCGGCGTGTTCAAGGCTCAAGGGGCCAAGCCCGATCCCTTGGGGGGAACCAACAGCTTCCTGGCGTCCATCGTACCTGACTACAAGCAGGACCAGAAGGTGCTGTTCTCCGCCTCGAAGAACGTCCTGTCCAACATCTTCGAGGCGAGCTTCGGCAATGTACTTTTGCCCCCGATTGCCGACATCAACGGCAATTATGTCTTCTACGAGATTTACCTCAACAAGCCCGAGTATGACTACATCGTGTCGAATACCGTCTACAGCGAGGACGGCCAGACGGCCTTCCTTGCGCATACGCCGACGCCAACGATCAACTTCCCGGCGGGATCGAACTCGACGACAACCTCGGGGCGATCGAAGTTAAGGCGGCCTGGAAACAGATCGGGCCCAGAGACGATCCGACGCAATTCTACACCGTGGACGCCACCGTGATTGACCCGGTGCCGCCAGGCAACGCGTCGGTGGTGGAACTGGGCCTTGTCGGGCTGCACATAATCACCCTGAATTACCCGACCCAGCGCAAGCAGAGTGGGTGTGGTCGACCTTCGAACACGTTGACAATGCCCCGGACGCTCCAACGACGGACAGAGCCGCCCCCGCCGGCCGGTAGCCACTTCAGTCTTCAACGACTCTACGCAGAAGCAGTGCGCCGCCGGTTTCTGCTACCAGCCCCAGAACAATACGCCAGTGGCCAGTCCGACTCCTACGCAGATCACGCGCGTGCTGAATAACGATCTGAGTAACGACCCGTGGACCCAGTGCCTCAACTCCACGATGCAGGCGAAACTCGCGGGGACCGTCTGGGCCAACTACCGCCTGGTGACAACCCAGTGGCCCGGGGGGAGTCCGAGTGCAGGTGGCTCACCTTTCATCCCAGCGAACCTCACCAACACCACGATGGAAACCTACATCCAGAACTCGAACAGCTGCATGGACTGCCACTCCGCGGCACAGACGGCTGGCTCTGCTGCCCCAAAGCGGCGGCCCGGTGTCGGCCGCTTTCAGCTACCTGCTCCAAGACGCGCAGCCCACCACGGGCACACCGGCAATGCTCCGCAGCCGAAGGCAATAGGGCGTGGTCGCCCGCTTCGTTCTGGTTCAAGTGGCACCTCGCTGTCCCGCTCCTTCGCGGGTCAGCAAGCGGATCGCGGAAGGCGTGCTTCGTGATCTCGTTTAGAGCCGCATTGACCCCCGGCTCGCATCGAAAGGCCCGGATGGTTAGCATGACGGCATTTGCATTGGCGGCGCTGATTCTCCGTCGCCGTCCCTGCCTCCGCGCAGGTCGTCATAGTCTATCAGGGCGCCGACTGGACACGCCGAAAGCCGCGAGACGTTCTATACCCAGGACCAGGGATCGCGGATCATGCCGCTGGCGTGGATGCAGGCCCTCAAGCAGCCCAATGGCGAGCCGTTCCTGGCCGACAGCCTCGAGCGATACGGCTATCTGCCCAATCCCCTCGAGTGCGACGCCCGACCTGCCGGTCGGTTTCACCGTCGCCGAATGACGCGGGCAGTACCAGTCGCATCGGCATGACCTGCTCGGCCTGCCACACGCGGCAGATCGACGTCAACGGCACCGCCTACCGGATCGACGGCGGACCGGCCATCGTCGATTTCCAGAGTTTCCTGACGGACCTCGACAACGGCGGTCAGGGCCGTGCGGGCCACACCCGAGGCTTTCGCCGCCTTTGCCGACGCCGTGCTGGGAGCCGACGCCAGCGACGCGGCGAAGGAAACGCTCACAGGTTGAACTCGAAGCCTGGCATCTGCGCTTCGACACGCTGATCGAGCGGTCGCTGCCGGATCCGGCCTGGGGGCCGTCGCGCCTCGATGCGGTCTCGATGATCTTCAACCGGCTCGCCGGCCTCGACCTCGGCGAACCGCCCACCTACCTGATCCCGGACAACATCGCGCGCGCCGACGCCCCGACCCGCTATCCGTTCCTGTGGAACGCGGCGATCCAGGACAAGACGCAGTGGCCGGGGTTCGCCGACAACGGCAACGACATCCTCGGGCTATCGCCGCAACCTGGGCGAGGTCTACGGCGTTTTCGGAGTCTTCCATCCGGTCGAGCAGACGCGGGACCTTCCGGCTCAACCGGGACTATCTCGCCAACAACTCGGCCAACTTCAGCGGCCTCGCCAAGCTCGAGGACACTGATCCGGAAGATCGGCCCGCCAAGATGGCCATGGGAGCTCGACTACCGCCTGGCCGCCAAGGGCGCCGAGATTTTCAACCGCGGCATCGAGGACGGCGGCTGCGTTGACTGCCACGGCATCCGGCCAGGCGCGATCCGACCGGTCTTCAACCAGACTTGGGACACCCCACTCGTCGATGTCGGCACCGATTCACGGGAATGCGGGATTCTCGGCCGCACCGTGCAGACGGGGGTGATGGCGGGTGCCCGGATCCCCCTGATCGGCAGTGGACCGTCAAGCCGACCGACACCGCTTTCAATCTGCTGACGGCCTCCGTACTCGGCGCGATCGTGCAGCACACGCTGTCCCTCAAGACCAGCCTCGCGGCAGCAGGCCGAGTCGGCCGATGAAGCCTTGCCCGCCGGAACTCGAGGTGCTGCGCGGTGCCTTCCGCAATCCCGAGGACCTCGGCGTCACCGTCTTCGAGGCGGTCCCGGACGCCCAGCCGCAATCAGGCTGCGCCTACAAATCCCGCGTGCTGCAGGGCATATGGGCTGCGGCACCATATCTTCACAACGGCTCGGTTCCCAGCCTGAGCTGAACTCCTGAAGCCCGCCGCGGAACGGGTGGTCGACGTTCAAGCTCGGGCCGACATACGACATTGCGACGGTCGGCCTTGCCGCCGATCAGAACTCGGTTCGACCATGACGCTGGAGACCACCGACTGCACCGCCATCAATTCGGGCAACAGCCGCTGCGGCCACGAATATGGCACGGGACTGTCGCAAAGCGAAAAGGCGGCACTGCTTGAATATCTGAAGTCGCTCTGAGCCGGGCACTTAACCTGAGCCTGGGACGAACCCCTATCCCGGTACGGGCGGCCCATCAGCTCTCGCCGCCAGACGCCCGCGAGCCTGGGTGAGCCCTTCGGGAGGCCCTTGAAGACGGCCTCTCGCAGCAGCCAGTCACCGGTCGTGGCAGGTGAAGTCGACCTCTGCCTCGAGCACAGGTTCGACCCGGGTGGCCTTGGGCTTCATCACCGGAACTGTGGGCGGAGAGACCTTCCCGATCTACGGGTCCAGCCGCTCACGAACATCACGAGCAACCACCCAGGGTAGTGCCGCAATGTGGTCGGTCCTCTGCCGAGACTTCCTCGGTCGCTTGGAGCTCGACGGAGAGGCCCATTGCCACCGCGTGCTTGAAGACGACATTGAGGCGCGTTATGGCCTTCTTCGCGGTCTCGCCCTCGTGGTGCCAGATCGGCGCAAGGGTGGACTTGATGTCATTCTGGTCGAGATCCTCTATGGGCGTCCGGCCGAGTCTGGGCAGGACATGGAGTTCCAGCGGAGAGAACCAGCGCCCGGCCTCTCCTTCGCCTTTGAGCTGCGCTTTGCGAGCTTCGAACGCTTGGTGCGCCACGTCCGCCAGCGTGGGGCGCACAGCGGCCGCTTGGCGGCTGAGCCGCGCACGCTCGCGGATTGGGTCGCGCCCGCCCACGGCAACCTCGCGCCAAGTTTCGGCGTCGACCCTGGCCTCCTTCAGCGATACGACTACCAGCGAGCCGAGACCCATCTCGCGCCGACGACCGGCAACGGTCACCCGCAAAAACCACGTGCTCCCCTGATTCCACCTCCCCCGTGAGGCGATTGAGCCCAAACACCCGTCCACTGGCCGCTGAGAACAGGCACGAAGGCAACAGATATGGTAAATATTTCAATACCAAAGGGGGAGAGCTGCGGCATGGGGAGACAGTCAGAATTTAGCAATTCAATGCTTCTCCCGGGCACCAGACTCCCCGCTCGGTTCCGCGCGCCGCTGATCCGGGGGCGCGGGCGAAGCATTCGGGGAGAGCGATGGCTAATTTCCTCTATCAGCGCGACCTGCCGGCGGGACTCGCGCTCGGCCCGGTGATTGCAATCGACACCGAAACGATGGGACTGCTGCCGGCACGTGACCGGCTCTGCCTGGTGCAGCTCTCGGGCGGCGACGGCGACGCCCACCTCGTCCAGATTGCGGCGGGCCAGCAGGAGGCACCGAACCTGAGCCGGATGCTCGCCGATCCGGCGGTACTGAAGCTCTTCCATTTCGGGCGGTTCGATATCGCCGTGCTGCTCAACCGGTTCGGCGTGCTGGCCCGACCGGTCTATTGCACCAAGATCGCCTCGCGGCTGGTGCGAACCTATACCGACCGACATGGGCTGAAGGATCTGACGCGCGAGCTTCTGGAGGTCGATATCTCCAAACAGCAGCAATCGAGCGACTGGGGCGCGACCGAGCTGAGCCAGGCGCAGATCGAGTATGCCGCCTCGGACGTTCTCTACCTGCACCGGCTCCGCACGGCGCTGGACGCGCGGCTGGCGCGCGAGGGGCGGACCGAGCTCGCTGCAGCCTGCTTCGACTTTCTGCCGGCCCGGGCTCAGCTGGACCTCGCCGGATGGGGCGAGGTCGACATCTTCGCTCATAGCTGAAGGAGCTCGGATGCGCGCGGCGCCGGCGACTGATTCCGAACAGGTGATCGCCACCGGCCGGCGGGTCATCGGCATCGAGGCCGCGGCGCTGGCCGATCTCGGCGCGACGCTCGGACCGACCTTCGCCGAGGCGATCAAGCTGATGCTTCGGGCACGCGGCCGGGTGATCGTCTCGGGCATGGGCAAGTCGGGGCACGTGGCGCGCAAGATCGCATCGACGCTGGCCTCGACCGGGACGCCGGCGCTCTTCGTGCATCCGGCCGAGGCGAGCCACGGCGACCTCGGGATGATCACGGCCGAGGATGTGGTGGTCCTGCTTTCGAACTCGGGAGAAACGCCCGAGCTCGCGGATCTTATCGCCTATACCCGGCGGTTCGGGATTCCGCTGATCGGTGTGGCGGGCAAGGGCGATTCGACGCTGATCCGTAGATCGGACATCGGCATCGTGCTGCCGCCGGCACCGGAGGCTTGCTCGGTCGGCCTCGCGCCGACGACGTCGACCACGATGACGATGGCGCTCGGCGACGCGCTGGCGGTGGCGTTGATGGAAAACCGGGCGTTCACCCCGGAGGACTTCAAGGGCCTGCATCCCGGCGGACGGCTCGGGGCGCGGCTAGCGACCGTGGGCGACCTGATGCACAGTGGCGACGAGGTGCCGCTGATCGCGCCGGAGGCACCGATGGCGGAGGCGCTCATCGAGATGAGCCGCAAGGGGTTCGGAGTGGTCGGCGTCATCGACGCGGCAGGGGATCTCGTCGGCATCGTCACCGACGGCGATCTCAGGCGGCATATGGAGGGGCTGCTCGCGCGGCGCGTCGAGGCGGTGATGACCCGAGCGCCGCAGACGATTGCGACGACGGCGCTCGCGTCGGAGGCGCTGGCGGTGATGAACGCGAAGAAGATCACGACGCTTTTCGCCACCGAGCCGGACGCTCCGAGGCGACCCTTGGGCATACTGCACGTGCACGACTGCCTGCGCGCCGGCGTCGTCTGAGCCGATGGCGAACGGGCGGGGATGGCATTCGCGGATCGTCGCCATTCTGAAGCTGGGCCTGCCGCTGGTTGCGCTCGGTCTCCTGTCGGCGTTGTTCCTGGTGCAGACCGACGACCGGATCGGCGGGGTGGTCTTCTCGCAGGGCGATGTCGAGGCGCTGGGAAGCGGGTTGCAGATCACCAACCCGACCTTCACCGGCACGACCCGCGGTCAGGACCGCTTCCGCTTCACGGCGACGCAGGTGGTGCCGGACGCCGCACCTCCGCAGCGGGCGGCGATCACGACGCTCGCGGGTACGATAGACCTGCACAACGGACCGAGCGTAACGGTGCAGGCGGACACCGGCGATCTCGACATTCCGACCCAGCGGCTGGACCTGAGCGGCAAGGTGACGATCGAGACCTCCGACGGCTACCGGATCGACGCCGACAAGGCGACGCTCGATCTGCGCGCCGGGGCCTTCGTCGCCGGAGACCATGTGCTGAGCCGCGGGCCGCTCGGGCGGATCACCTCCGGCAGCCTGCATGTCGCCCCGGCAGCCACGAGCGGCGAGGCGCGTCGCTTCTCTTTCGGAAACGGCGTGCGGCTGCTATACGATCCGCCGGACCAGGAGCAAGGAGCGCCGTGATGCGCGGGGGCTGGTTGTCGGCAGTGCTGGTCGCGATGCTGCCCGGGCTCGGCCTGGCGCAGGGGGCGACCGTGCCGTTCGGCGGGATGAAGCACGATGCGACCCAGCCGGTCGAGATCACCTCCGACCGCCTCGAGCTCGACCAGGCAGCCGGCTCGGCGGTCTTCACCGGAACCGTGAAGGTCGGGCAGGGCACGCTGCGGCTCGCAGCCGACCGGGTCGAGGTCTATTACGACAACGCGCCAAGCGCGCCCGCCGGCGAGGCCAAGGCTGCCGGCAAGGCGGCGGCCGGGGCAGCCACCGATGCTCCAGCGCCCGCCGCAGTCCAGAGCTGCGGCATCGCCGACCGGCAAGGTGCGGCGGATGGTCGCCATCGGCAACGTCACGCTGGCCAACGGCGCCGAGGCGGCCGAGGCGCAGCAGGCGACCTACGAGGTCGCCGCCGGAACCATCGAAATGCAAGGCGACGTGCTGCTCACCCAGGGGCAGAACGCTCTCTCCAGCGAAACGCTCTCGATCGATCTCAACAAGGGCACGGGACAGCTCGAGGGGCGCGTGAAGACGATATTCGTGCCGGGCTCGGCGCCACCTGCCCCCGCCCGATGAATCCTCGCGCCGACCTCCGGCTGGCCGAGAGCGGCACCGGCCTCGAGGTCGCCAACCTCGCCAAGAGCTACAAGGGCCGGCCGGTGCTTCGCGACGTGTCGCTCAAGCTTCGGCGCGGCGAGGTGGCGGCGCTCCTGGGGCCGAACGGCGCCGGCAAGACCACCTGCTTTTACGCCGTCGCCGGCCTGGTCCCCCCGGACCGCGGGACGATTCTCATCGACGGCAGAGACGTGACCTGGCTGCCGATGTACCGCCGCGCCAAGCTCGGGATCGGCTATCTGCCCCAGGAGGCGTCGATCTTCCGCGGTATGACGGTCGCCGACAACATCCGGGCGATCCTGGAGATCACCGTCAAGGACAGCGACAAGCGGCACGAGATGCTCGACGAGTTGCTTGGCGAGTTCTCCATCACCCACCTGCGGCGGGCGCCGGCAATCGCACTTTCGGGCGGCGAGCGACGGCGGGTCGAGATCGCCCGGTGCCTGGCGGCGCAGCCGAACTACGTGCTTCTGGACGAACCCTTCGCGGGTGTCGACCCGCTGGCGGTGGCTGACATCCGCAATCTCGTCCGCCATCTCAAGCATCGCGGCATCGGCGTGCTGATCACCGACCACAACGTCCGCGAGACGTTGGAAATCATCGACCGGGCCTATATCCTGCACGACGGCGCCGTCCTGATGTCCGGGACGCCCGATGAGGTCGTCCGCGACGATAATGTGCGTAGGGTCTATCTTGGTGAGAGCTTTCGCATCTGACCCGGGCCGGACCGGATCGGCAGCCTGATGGCGCTGTCGCCTCGGATCGAGATCAGGCAGAACCAATCCCTGGTGATGACGCCGCAGCTGCAGCAGGCGATCAAGCTGCTGCAGCTCTCGAATCTCGAGCTCGCCGATTATCTCGTCGGCGAGGTGGAGAAGAATCCGCTGCTCGACCTAGTGCCTCGGGTGGGCCTGTCGCCGGCATCGGTCGCCGGAGGCGGGATCCGGCGCGGCGAGCGCGACGGCGGCTATCTCGACACCATGGCCGCCGAGGTGACGCTGCCGGAGCATCTGCACGCCCAGATCGGCGCCATGCGCGGCCGTCCGGAGGTGATCGAAGCGGCACTGATCATCGCCGACGAGCTCGAAGACGACGGCTACCTTCGGGTGCCGTTGGCGGAGGTGGCGGGCCGGCATCACCTGACGGCCGCCGAGGCGCTCGCGGGACTGGCGATTGTGCAGGCCTGCGATCCCGCCGGGGTCGGCGCGCGCGACCTGCGGGAATGCCTGGCCCTGCAGCTTCGCGAGCGGGACCGCTTGGATCCGGCGATGCAGACGCTGCTCGATCACCTGGGGCTCGCTGCACGCGGGCGGCTCCTCGAGCTGCAAGCCCACTGCGGTGTCGATGCGGAGGACATCGCCGAAATGCTGGCCGAGCTGCGCGCCCTCGACCCCAAGCCCGGTCTGCGCTTTGCGCAGGTGCGGGTCGAGGTTGCCGTCCCTGACGTGCATGTCCGTCGCGCGCCCGACGGCAGCCTGACCGTCGAGCTCAACAGCGAGACCCTGCCGAGGGTGCTCTTCAACAACGTCTACGCGCAGCGAATGCGTCAGGGAGACCCGGCGACCCGAAGCTTCATCTCGGAGTGCAGCGCCAGCGCGAGCTGGCTGGTGCGCAGCCTTGAGCAGCGCGCTCGGACGATCCTCAGGGTGGCGAGCGAGATTGCCCGGCGCCAGGACAAGTTCTTCGCCCTTGGGGTCACGCAGCTCAGGCCGCTCACCCAGCGTGCGATAGCCGCCACGCTCGGACTGCACGAATCAACCGTCAGCCGTGTCACTGCCGGAAAATACCTGTCCTGCGATCAGGGCTGCTTCGAGCTCCGCTACTTTTTCAGCTCGGCGATTCAAGCGGTCTCCGGCGGTGAGGCCTTCTCCGCGGCGGCAGTGCAAGAGCGGATTCGTGGCTTGGTCCAGGCGGAACGCCCGGCAGAACCGCTTTCGGATGACAAAATTGTCGCCCTCCTGAACGGTAAGGGGATTGATATTGCACGCCGGACGGTTGCGAAATACCGTGAGGGGATGGGCATCCCGTCATCGGTGGAGCGCCGTCGCCTGGGGAACTCGCTTTCCGGACTCTGAAGGTTCGACAGGGGTCGATGGCGCGCGCGGTTGACAACGAAATCTGGCCTGTCCATAGGTCCCGCCCGGACGGGTGAGCCGAAAGCAGCGGCCAGGAAAAGCGGGGCAACGCATGCGGATCCAGGTCAGCGGAAAACAGATCGATGTCGGCGATGCTTTGCGGACGCATGTGGAAGAGCGGCTGAACGAGGCTGTCGCCAAGTATTTCGACCGCCCGGTGGAGGCTGTCGTGACCTTCTGCCGTGATCGTCATGAATTCGTCGCGGATTCTTCTGTGCATCTCCCTACCGGAATGACCGTACAGGCCACTGCTCGATCCGAGGAGATCTATTCTTCATTCGAAGGCGCCGTCGATCGAATGGAGAAACAACTCCGCCGCTACAAGCGGCGACTCAAGGACCACCATCGCGATCGGCAGGATCCGATTGAAGCCTTGGAGGCATCTTCCTATATCCTCCAGGGCGAGGAGGGCGAGGGCGAGGAGCCCGAGACCCTGCAGCCGGTGATCGTGGCGGAGATGGAGACCCGGGTACAGTTCCTGTCGGTCGGCGAGGCGGTCATGCAGATGGAACTCGCCGGCGCGCATCTGCTTGTCTTTCGAAACGAGGCGCACGGCGGTGTCAATGTCGTCTATCGGCGCGACGACGGCAACATCGGTTGGATCGACCCGAGAAACACTCAATAACGAGTGGGAAGTCAGAGGAAGCCTGGATGGAGTTATCGGAGATCATCCGCACCGACGCTGTTCGCGCGCCGATAAAGGCCACGAGCAAGAAGCGTCTTCTGCAGGATCTCGCCGACATCGCCGAAGCGGTCTATCGGCTGCCGGCTGCGACCGTCTACAAGGCGCTGATGGACCGCGAGACGCTGGGACCCACCGGCGTCGGCCGCGGAGTTGCGATCCCGCATGCGCGCTTTGCCGGCGTGGGCCGAGTGATCGGGGTATTTGTCCGGCTGGAGAAGCCAGTGGACTTCAAATCGATCGACCGGCAGCCGGTGGATCTTGTTTTCGCGCTCCTCGCCCCCGAGGAAGCTGGCGCCGATCACCTGAAGGCCCTGGCGCGGGTGTCACGCACGCTTCGGAGCGATGCGATCTGCGCCAAGCTTCGCTCGACCTTCGATCCGTCGGCGCTCTATGCGATCCTTACGGACGGAAAAGCCGAGCAGCCCGGACGACCGCTGGCGCCGTTGCCGCCTAGCTCCCGTCTAGCCCCGGGCGGCGAGCTTCGCGGAAGGCTCCGGCTCGCTCTCGGTGACGGTCCGCAGGAAATCCAGGAACTCGTCGCGCAGGTCCGGCCGCGCCAATCCGAAGGCGACGGTCGCCTGCAGGTAGCCCGACTTCGAGCCGCAATCGAAGCGGCGACCCTTGAAGCGGAAGGCAGACACGTCACCCCGGGTCGCGATTTCGGCGGCGATGGCGTCGGTCAGCTGCACTTCGCCACCGACGCCTGCCTCGACGTCCTCCAGGTTGCGCAGCACCTGCGGGGTAAGGATATAGCGGCCGATCACCGCCATATTCGAGGGTGCCACGTCTGCCTTGGGCTTCTCGACCATGCCGCGCACGCGCATCGTCGATCCGACGGCCTGGTCGACGTCGAGAATGCCATAGGACGAGACGCTCTCGGGCGCCACTTCCATGGTGGCGACCATGTTGCCGCCGACGCCCTGATAGGCCTCGATCATCTGTTGCAGGCACGGCGTCTCGGCATCGATCACGTCATCGGGCAAGATCACCGCGAAGGGCTCGTCGCCGATCAGGCGCCTTGCGCACCAGACCGCGTGACCAAGTCCGCGGCGCTCTTGCTGACGGACGTAGGCGACCGTGCCGCTCTCCATGTCGGTCTGTTTGAGGAGCTCGATCAGCGAGGTCTTGCCGCCGTCCTGAAGGCTCTGCTCCAGCTCGGGGGCACTGTCGAAATAGTCTTCCAGCGCGCTTTTGCCGCGAGAGGTGACGAAGATAAACTCGCGGATGCCGGCGGCACGGGCTTCGTCGATCGCATACTGGATCAGCGGGCGATCAACCAGAGGCAGGATCTCCTTCGGCACCGATTTGGTCGCCGGCAGGAACCGCGTCCCGTAACCCGCGACCGGCAGCACCGCCTTGGTCACCTTGTTCGTCATCTCGTCCCCGCTTTTTCACTCACCCGAGGAACGCCATTGCCTCGGTACACGTTCCAGACCTTGGTGCACTTTATCGGCGAATGCCCGAAATACAATTGCTCTATGGCCAGCGTGCAAGGCGATCGCAGTTCGTTAACCGGCCGCGTACGACCATGCACATGCGTTGTGCATGCCTTGTGCATCCGCTTCTCGCCGCGTTTTCAGTGGTCTACGTGGGCTTCATCCGGGCCGGCGCGGTCGCCAGCCTCGGTTGAGAGCCGCTTAACCCAGATCATGGAATCCCGAGTTGCCGCAGGATCGCTTCGATCCGCGGCACGTCGGTCGGGTTGTTGAGCTCCCAGAATGCCCGGCCCTCGGCAGCCACCTCGACGCAATGGACGGTATGACCCGCCTCCATGAAGCGCAACTGCTCGAGGCCCTCCCAGGTCTCCAGAGGTCCGATCGGCCAATCCGGATAGGCCGTGAGCGCCGCCCGGCGGTAGGCGTAGACACCGACATGGTGAAATACCGGGATCCGCTCGTCGGCTCCGAGCGGGCGGCCGGTGTAGGGGATGACCTCCTTGGAAAAGTACAGCGCCCGCCCGGCGCGATCGAACACCGCGGTGGTGGCGCCGACCCGGCCCTGGCGGCGATCCTCGAGAAAACCCGCCAACGCCTCGGCGTCGCAGCGCAGCACCGGTGTCGCGACCATGCGGTCGGGATCAGCCCGCAGTGCCTCGATCAGACCCGAGACGAATGAGGGCGGCGTCAACGGCGCGTCGCCCTGCAGGTTCACAACGAGATCATAGTCCGCGAGGTCGCGCGCCACCTCTGCACACCGCTCCGTGCCATTGCGCCAGCGCGAAGAGGTCATCGCCACCTCGGCACCGAAGGCGCGGGCGGCGGCGGCGATGCGCTCATCATCGGTTGCGACCACCACCCGATCGACGCCCGCGACCGACACCGCCGCATCCCAGCTTCGCCGGATCAGGCTCCGGGCTTCACCGGTGGCGCCCATCAGCTCCACCAGCGGCTTGCCGGGATAGCGCGTCGAGGCAAACCGCGCCGGGATGACGAGAAGGACGGGCATGGACGTCAGTCCCGGAGCAGTGCGACCCCCGGTGCGTGGGCGATGAAGTGCGGGTTCTCGAAGCCGTCCTTGCCGTAGGCGAGCGGGGCGTGCCCATCGAAGCAGACCACCCGGCCACCAGCGCCGAGCAGCACCGCCTGACCGGCAGCGGTGTCCCATTCCATCGTGCGCCCGAGCCGCGGGTAAAGGTCCGCCTCACCGGCGGCGACCAGGCAGAACTTCAGCGAGGAGCCGGCGGAGCGAAAGTCCGCGACCCGGTAGCGGGCGATATAGTCGTCGGTCGCCTGGTCGCGGTGCGACTTCGAGGCGACGACGACGAGCGCGGCAGAGTCGGGCGTGGCGACGGTGAGCGGCGTGAGGGCGCCCGGCTCGTCGCCGTGCGGCCCTGCCTCTTCCTGTGAGTGGCCGGCCGCGTCGGTGTAGAAGAGGCGCCCCTTGGCCGGCGCGTAGACCACGCCGCGCGTCGGCACCCCATTCTCGATCAGCGCGATATTGACGGTGAAGTCGCCACGGCGCTGCACGAATTCCTTGGTGCCATCGAGCGGGTCGACGAGAAAGAAGACCGGGGCCCTCAGCCCGTGGCTGGCCTGCTGCTCCTCAGTGACGATCGGGATCTCCGGAAAGGCCGCGGCCAGGCCGCGGCTGATGATCGCGTCGGCGAGCTCGTCCGCTTCGGTGACCGGCGAGGCGTCGGACTTGGCGCGGACCGCAAAGTCTTCCTGGCCGTAGACCTTCAAGATGGCTGCCCCGGCCTCGAGCGCGAGCCGACGGATGATGGCGACGATACTGGCGTAATCCATGGGACCCCTTTCACAATCGAGGAAGATATGGACCGCAGCGCGCCGCTTTGCAAACATCCGCCCAAGGCAAACAGGGGGATGCAAATGACTGAGGCTACGCCGCAGGGCACCCTGACGCTGCAGACCATCGCCATGCCTGCGGACACGAACGCCAACGGCGATATCTTCGGCGGCTGGCTGATGGCGCAGATGGACCTAGCCTCGTCCGTTCTGGCGCGCGGCCGAGCTCGGGGGCGTGTCGCCACGGTGGCGGTAGAGGGGATGACCTTCCACCGGCCGGTGCACGTAGGTGATGTGGTATCCATGCACGCCGAGCTGCTGCAAGAGGGCCGGACCTCGATGGTGATCGATGTCGAGGCTTGGGTGACCCGCCAGCCCTCCGGCCAGCGGCTCAAGGTCACCGAGGCCAAGTTCGTCTTCGTCGCGGTCGACGACGATGGCAGGAAGCGGGCTCTGCCGGACCCGGGCGCTTGAAGACACCAGGGGTCGGCCTAGTCCACGACGCGGAGGGTAAGGTTGATCCGGCCGCCGTCGGGCAACAGGGTAGAGCCTCCGAAACGGATGCGGTCGATGCCGTGGTAGGCGAGCCGGGCCGGGCCGCCAAAGATGACCACGTCGCCGCTTTGCAGCTCCAAGGAGACGGTCGGATCCTTGCGGCTGGCGCCGCCCATGCGGAACAGCGCCGGATCGCCGAGGCTGATCGACAGCACCGGCCAGGAAAAGTCGGCCTCGTCGGCGTCGCGGTGCTGACCCATGCGCGCATTCGCGGTGTAGTGGTTGACGAGACAACAGTCCGGCTCCCGTTCTGTCGAGACCAGCGCGTGCCACACCGCAAGAATCGAGGCCGGGATCGGCGGCCATAGCGGTCCTGCCGGATGACGGTCGATGTAGCGGTAGCCTTTGGCGTCGGTGTACCAGCCGTAGCGGCCCGCCGAGGTCATGCGCACGCTCATCGGCTTGCCCCACGGCGTGAGCGGGGCGAAGAAGGGCGCTGCCTCCGCAACGCGCCGAATGTCGGCGGCCATCTCCGCTTGCGCCTCCGGAGCGAGCCAGCCCTTATGAATTGCGAAACCGCCCGCGACGATTATCGGTCTGCTATCGCCCAAAAATCCACTCGCCTCCGTGTCGCCCGCTTGCAGCCAAAAATCCCAAAACCTATATAGCCAACCAATCCCGGGTCCGCACGGCGCCGTGCGGCACCCGGTTCAGGGATAACGGGCGGGGGCCGCATCAGGACCCGCCCAGCGAAATCGCCGATCGAAAGGATAGTGCATGTCTAAAGTCATCGGAATCGACCTTGGCACCACGAACTCCTGCGTCGCCATCATGGATGGCAGTCAGGCGCGGGTCATCGAGAACTCCGAAGGAGCGCGGACCACGCCCTCCATCGTCGCCTTCACTGACGAGGAGCGCCTCGTCGGCCAGTCCGCGAAGCGCCAGGCGGTCACAAATTCCGAGAACACGCTTTTCGCCATCAAGCGGCTGATCGGCCGCCGCACCGACGACCCGATGGTCGCCAAGGACAAGGAGATGGTCCCCTACAAGATCGTCCCCGGCCCGAACGGCGACGCCTGGGTCGAGGTGAAGGGCGAGAAATATTCGCCGTCCCAGATTTCCGCCTTCATCCTGCAGAAGATGAAGGAAACCGCCGAATCCTATCTCGGCGAGAAGGTGAGCCAGGCGGTCATCACCGTGCCAGCCTACTTCAACGACGCCCAGCGCCAGGCCACCAAAGATGCCGGCAAGATCGCCGGCCTCGACGTGCTGCGCATCATCAACGAGCCGACTGCGGCGGCGCTTGCCTACGGCCTCGACAAGTCCGGGTCGAAGACCATCGCGGTCTATGACCTCGGCGGCGGCACCTTCGACATCTCGATTCTCGAGATCGACGACGGCCTATTCGAGGTCAAGTCGACCAACGGCGACACCTTCCTCGGTGGCGAGGACTTCGATCTCAGGATCGTCGAATACCTCGCGGGCGAGTTCAGGAAGGAGCACGGGGTCGATCTGACCAAGGACAAGATGGCGCTGCAGCGGCTAAAGGAGGCCGCCGAGAAGGCCAAGATCGAGCTGTCGTCCTCGACCCAGACCGAGATCAATCAGCCGTTCATCTCGATGGATCCGAAGACGCATCAGCCGCTGCACTTCGTGCTCAAGCTGACCCGCGCCAAGCTCGAGAGCCTGGTGGGCGATCTGATCGCGCGAACACTGAAGCCGTGCCAGGCGGCGCTGAAGGACGCGGGGATCGCCAAGTCGGATATCGACGAGGTGGTGCTGGTCGGCGGCATGACCCGCATGCCGAAGGTGGTCGAGGAAGTGACCAAGTTCTTCGGCAAGGAGCCGCACAAGGGTGTCAACCCGGACGAGGTGGTGGCGCTGGGCGCCGCGATCCAGGCGGGCGTGCTGCAGGGCGACGTCAAGGACGTGGTGTTGCTCGACGTGACGCCGCTGTCCTTGGGCATCGAGACGCTGGGGGGGGTGTTCACGCGCCTGATCGACCGCAACACCACGATCCCGACCAAGAAGAGCCAGATATTCTCCACCGCCGAGGACAACCAGAACGCGGTGACGATCCGGGTCTTCCAGGGCGAGCGCGAGATGGCGGCCGACAACAAGATCCTTGGCCAGTTCAACCTCGAGCAGATCCCGCCGGCGCCGCGCGGCATGCCGCAGATCGAGGTGACCTTCGACATCGACGCCAACGGCATCGTGTCCGTCTCCGCCAAGGATAAGGGGACGAACAAGGAACAGAAGATCACCATCCAGGCGTCGGGCGGACTCTCCGACTCCGACATCGAGAAGATGATCAAGGAGGCCGAGGAGAATGCCGAGGCCGACAAGGCGCGGCGCGAGCTGGTCGAGGCGAAGAACCAGGCCGAGAGCCTGATCCACGGCACCGAGAAGTCGGTGGCCGAGCATGGCGACAAGGTCGACCCGACCACGGTCGAGGTGATCGAGCTTTCCATCAAGACGCTGAAGGAGGCGATGGAGGGTGAGGATCCCGAGAAGATCCGCGCCCGCGCCCAGGACCTGACCGAAGCGGCGATGAAGCTCGGCGAGGCGATCTACAAGGCCCAGGCCGAGTCGGAAGCCGCCGGCGCCGGATCGGAATTGCCGGCGTCCGCCTCGGACGACGATGTGGTCGATGCCGACTTCGAGGATCTCGGCGAAGACAAGAAGAAGTCTTGATCGAGATGGACGGACTGATGGCCCTCCCGTATGGGGGGGCCATTCTGCCGTTTGAAGGGATAGTTGCCGAATGGTGAAACGCGACTACTACGACGTGCTGGGAGTCGAGAAGGGAGCTTCGGAGGCCGACATCAAGAAGGCCTATCGCAAGATGGCGATGGAGCACCATCCCGATCGGAACCAGCACGACCCGCGAAGCGAGGCGCGATTCAAGGAAGTCAGCGAGGCCTACGACGTCCTGAAGGACGGCCAGAAGAAGGCGGCCTACGATCGCTACGGTCATGCGGCCTTCGAGAACGGGCACGGCGCGGGAGCAAGCGGTTTCCGAGGCGGCCAGGCGGACTTCGCCTCGGCCTTCTCCGACGTCTTCGACGATCTGTTCGGCGACTTCATGGGCGGCGGCCAGAGGGCGCGCGGCCAGCGCGCGGCGCGTGGCTCGGACTTGCGCTATAATCTGAGCCTGTCGCTGGACGAGGCCTACCGCGGCAAGCAGGCGACGATCACCGTGCCCTCGAGCGCGCCCTGCGAGGTCTGCCACGGCACCGGTGCCGAGGGCGGAGCGGAGCCCGCGACCTGCCCGACCTGTTCGGGCCACGGCAAGGTGCGGGCCCAGCAGGGTTTCTTCACCGTAGAGCGGACATGCCCGACCTGCGGCGGCCGTGGCCAGATTATCAAGAATCCCTGCTCGGCCTGCGCCGGCGCCGGCCGCGTGCGCAAGGACCGGACGCTGAGCGTCAACATCCCGGCAGGCGTGGAGACCGGAACCCGCATCCGGCTCGCAGGAGAGGGCGAGGCGGGCCTGCGCGGCGGGCCTGCGGGCGATCTCTACATCTTCCTCGAGGTGGAGACGCACCCGATCTTCGAGCGGGACAACCAGAACCTCTACTGCCGGATTCCGGTCAGCATGACGACGGCGGCACTCGGCGGAGAAATCGACGCGCCGACGCTCGATGGCGGCAAGACCAGGGTCAAGGTGCCGGCCGGGGTGCAGTCCGGGAAACAGCTCCGGCTGCGTGGCAAGGGCATGCCGGCGCTGCGCGGCGCCGGGACGGGCGATCTCTACATCGAGCTGCACGTCGAGACGCCGGTAAACCTGAGCGCGCGACAGCGCGAGCTGCTGCGCGAGTTCGAAGCGGCAGGCGGAGACAACAGCCCGGAAACCCAGGACTTCTTTTCCAAGGTGAAGGGGTTCTGGGAAGGGATGAAGGGCTGAAGAGGGTCTGGCCCATCCGGATCGAATGGCGGCGACGCAGTTCGTTCAGCATCGCTTCATTCCGCGCTGTCGGCGAGCTTCGGTAAAGGAGAGAGATCCTGGACCCGGTCCGGCCCCATGATGGCGCGACGAACGAGGTTGTCGAAGATCCGGGAAAGCGCTGCAACCTGCTCGATCGAGGTGACGACGAGATAGGCTTCGCCGAGATAGAGCGCGGCGCGAATCCGGCCGAAGACGGTGAAGGGCGCAGCGAAGGTGGTGCGGCCGTCGTAGAGGTGCAGGCGCAACGTCGGGTAGGTCTCGGCGCAGATCGCCGCCATGTGGGCGAGCTGGCGGCGGCGCAGGGCGGAATCGACGCCGCGCCACAGCCCCGAGCCCTGCGCGAGGTCACGGAACGTCTGGACCGGCATCGCGATCTCGACATCCATATCGCCGAGGCGGAAGCCGCCGAGCACCTTTTCCGGCTGACCGGCGAGAGCCGGGCTGTCCGGCTCGGATTCCTCCTCGGCGAGACCCAGCATGTCGGGCAGGTTCGACGGGACGTAGCGCAGCTTCATGCCGGCGGCCTCGCGGCGCCACTGATCGATCGGGGATCCGCCGCCGGGGGCCTCGGCCGACTCGATCTGAACCGACGGCGTCACCGCCTGCCGACCTTCCGGCGCGTTCGACAGGCTGAGCAGCCAGTCAGTTGTGACGCTGCGCGCCTCCGCGATCCGCCGCAACGCTTCGGCGCGCGGCATCCGGTCGGTCGCTGGATCGAGGAACTGGCTGAGCGCCGAGCGGTCGATGCCGGTTTCCCGAAGGAATGCCGCAACGCCGCCGCGCTCGTCACCGAGCAGGACTTGTAGCCGTTCGCGGAAGGCGGCAGCGACCGCGCGCTTGTCCATGGCCTCTCCTTTGATGCGATACTATCGCATTCCATGTGGAAATGCACGAAATCAGGCTTTGTGCAGCACAATCTACATAATTGCGCAGTTTCCTCAACCGGCGTAGACTCATCCGAAGCTTTTGGTGCAACGATAAATGGTTAACGGAAATCCGGGGTCGCCGCGGCGAAGTGCTCAAGTAGAGATACCTACTCTTGTGCTTCTCGTCCTGACCTACGCGGGCTGGATGGCCACAACGGGCTTTGCCGCGGGCCTCGGGCCTTGGCTTGCGGTCCCGCTGCTGGCGGTAGTGCTGGCGCAGCACTCGTCGCTTCAGCATGAAGTGATCCACGGGCATCCGACGCGGAATCAGCGATTGAACGAGGCGCTGGTCAGTCCGGCGCTGGGGCTTCTGATCCCTTTACGGCGGTTTCGCGACATGCACCTCGCGCATCACTATGATCCGCTGCTGACCGATCCGCACGATGATCCGGAGTCGAACTACCTCGACCCGACGGTCTGGGCTCGGCTGCGGCGGCCGGTGCGCGCGCTGCTGGCCGCCAACAATACGCTGCTCGGGCGGATGGTGATCGGGCCGGTCGCCGGGATGGTCGCGCTCTGGCGCGGCGATCTCGCCCTGCTCAGAGCAGGCGACCGAGGCGTTCGGGACGCCTGGCTGCACCATCTAGCGGGAATCGTGCCAGTGGTGGCATGGCTGGCTGTCCTCGGGACGATGGCTTGGTGGCAGTATCTGGCCGGCTGCTGGCTGGCGCTGTCGATCCTGCGGATCCGAACCTTTCTCGAGCATCAGGCGCACGAACGCGCGGGGGCGCGCAGCGTGATCATCGAGGATCGGGGGCCGCTGTCGATCCTGTTTCTCAACAACAATTTCCATGCCGTGCACCACGCGAACCCACGGCTTCCCTGGTATCGGCTGCCTCAGGAATACGCGCGCCGGCGTGAGCATTGGCTGGAGCGCAACGGCGGCTATGCCTACCGCTCCTATGGCGAGGTGCTGCGGCGCCACCTGCTGCATCGCAAGGATCCGGTCGCGCATCCGATCTGGACCCCGCCGGAGCCGGGCCTGCCGCGTGGCGCGCATCCGGTGTCGGGGCGGCCGCTGCGGCAATGAGCGCCGGCCTCGCGGCTTTGCCAATGTACGATTGGCCTGAGATCGCCGACGCGACTGATCGGCTGTGGGCGGCGATCCGCGATTCGCTGCGGGCGGCGGGGGTGGCGGCGCCGGAAGCGCTCGACCGCAGCCTCGGGATCGTCGAGGGCTGGACGCATCCGCATCTGGTGCTGGGGCAGACCTGCGGGCTGCCGTTGGTGCGCGATCTGGCCGGCAAGGTGACACTGATCGGGGCGGCCGACTATGCGGTGCCGGGGTGTCCGCCGGGATGGTACCGCAGCGTCGTCGTGGTTCGCGACGACGATCGCCGCTCCGCGCTCGCCGATTTCCGCGGCGCACGGCTCGCGGTCAACGGATTCGACTCGCAGTCCGGCTGGGGGTCGATCCTTCACCATGCGGCGCCGCTGGCGCGCGAGGGGCGGTTCTTCGGCGAGGTGGTTGTCAGCGGCGCGCACGCCGTGTCGGTGTCGCTGGTGGTCGAAGGCGAGGCGGATTCTGGCAGCGATCGATTTCGTGAGCTGGCGGCTCGCCCGGCGGTTCCGGCCGGCGGCGGCGCGGCTCCGGGTGCTGATGCTCTCCGATCCGACGCCAGGGCTGCCGCTGATCGCGGCGCTCGGGACCGACGTCAGCCATCATGCCGCGGCGATACGGCGAGCAATCGAGGGGCTTGACGCAACAACTCGGCGAGAGCTGGACCTCGCTGGCTTCGCGCCTCTGATGCCTGACGACTACAAGCTAGTCGCCGACCGGATGACTGACGCAGCTGTCCTCATCAATTGAAGCGTCGAGCCCAGTATCAGGCAAGCGCCCGGAAAACGGCCGCGACCTCCCGAGCACCTGAGTCAGGGGTCCCGGTCAGGTAGGCGGTTCGGAGGTAGGCGGCGCGACCGGCCCTCGCTGCGCCATTCGCGCGGTGGCGGCGGCGCCTGACGCGGCAGCAGCGCCAACAAGGCCGCCAATGCGCAGCGCGGCGGTCGCCGGCGCGAGCGCGTCTATCATCCGGCGGTCGCCGGGCGCCGCGCCGCGGTAGAAGCGCAGGCGGGCGAGCCCCTCGGCCAACCATCGGCCAGGCCGGCGCCGCCGGAGGTCACGATCAGGCCCTCGAGCGCCTCGGTGACGATGGTCTCGCGGCTGTTGGTGAAGTGCCTGCTCATGCGGAGCTCACGGGAGCCGGGCGCGATGAAGAAGAGCGGACGGTCGAGTTTGAGCTCGCCGCCTCATCCCAGTTCGGTTCTTGCCGCCAAGCCGCGCTCACCGCCGACGCCTCAGATACACGTAGAAGGCGCCCGCGCCGCCATGCCGCTGGTGGGCGGGAGTGACCTGGAGGATGCGCGCGTTCAGTGGTGGCATTGCCAGCCAGTGCGGCAGGCTGTGGCGGAGGATGCCGTGACGGCGCGGGCCGATCGCGGCGTCTTCGACCCGGCCCTTGCCGGTGATGACCAGCACGAGCCGAAGATCGGCGGCATGGGCATCGAGGATGAAGCCGGTCAGCACGGCATGGGCCCGTTCCGAGCTCATGCCGTGCAGGTCGATGCGGGCTTGCGGGTCCATCCGGCCACGGCGAAGCTTGTCGAAACGCCGGCGGTCCATGTGCGGGTGTGCGCGGTCGAGAGCGGCGTGTGGGTCGGGTGCGGGACCGATCGTGACACGCGGCGGCTGGGCGACAGGGGCCGAAGGCCGGCGGAGCTCTGGAGCCGGAGCGACCGGCGGTGCGACGGTGGCCTGGATCGTCGGCTGCGGACGAAGCGGCGTTGCGGTCGCGGCCACCTGCTCCCAGAGCTGGCGATCCTCCGTCGTCAGGCCACGACGTCGGCGGCCAGCCATGGCGCGGTTCCGAGGCCGGTCAGCTGCCGGTCCCGGTGAGCTGCCAGTTCGGATTGTCCGACGTCATGTCACGGGTGAAGGTCCAGACATCCTTCTGCTGCTTGAGCTCGTTCGGCGCGCCCTCGACGATGCGTCCCTCGGGGTCGCGCACGACCGAGGTGAGCTCGCCGACAAAGCGCATCGTGATGTCGGCCTCGTTCGTGGTCGGCTCGAAGCGCGCCTCGGTGAGCTTGACCTCGCGGACCCCGGCGAAGCTGGCCTCGACGGTGTAACCCTTGGCTTGGCGTGCCTCGATCGCCTCCGCGAAGGGCGCAAAGACCTCAGGGGAGAGGTGCTGGCGCAGGGTTTCGAGGTCGCCGTTCTCGTAGGCCATCACGATCATCTCGTAGGCGGCGCGCGCCCCGTGCGCGAAATCGGCGACGGTGAAGTCGCGATCGACTTTCTTCATGGCGGCGAGCGCTTGGCCGGTCGGGCTGTCCGGATCTGTTACGTCGGCGATGTCGGGGTCGACCGAGCCGCCCTCGATCACGTCGAACGACCGGTCGCTGCGGCGGGCCGGGACAGTGGTCGGCGCGCCTTGGGGCTTTTCGTAGCCCTGGCGGGTGCCGAGCACGTTGCGCAGCCGCAGGATCAGGAAGAGCGCGATGCCGGCAAGGATTATGATCTGGATCATCTGCGAGCCCATCGGCCAAACCTTCCACTTTTCCGACCCAGGCGATGGCGGCCCATGGTTGTCGCTCCTATGTAAGGGCTCGGGGGCGCGAAGTCCATCGGACCACCCCGGAGCACGGAGGAGTGCGAGCGTGGGAATGTGGCTTTTCCTGATCTTCGTGGGGGTGCCGATCCTCGAGATCGTGCTCTTCATCAAGGTGGGCGGCCTGATCGGCGTGCTGCCGACGCTGGCGCTCTGCTTTCTCTCGGCGATCGCGGGGGTTGCGCTGATGCGCCGGCAGGGCCTGCAGGCGCTCGAGCGACTGCGGGCGAGCGTCGAGCGCGGCGGCGACCCGGTCGGGCCGATCGCGCACGGCGCGCTGATCCTGATCGCGGGCGTGCTGCTGGTGGTGCCGGGGTTCTTCACCGATGCGGTGGGCCTGCTGCTGCTGATCCCGGCGGTCCGACGGCAGGTGATCGCCTGGGGCGCCGCGCGGATCACGGTGCGGGCAGCGACGATGGTGCACAACCGGCGGGGCTCGGTGGCTGGCAACACACAAACTATTGATGCGGACTATGAGGTTGTCGACGACGGGCGGTCGCGGCGGCGGGGGACCTCGGGGTGGACGCGGCCGCAGGGGTGAGGCGGGGTCGTTGTGAGGGGCGGGCGGGCGTGGTAGACCGCGCGCGATCGATTGAGAGGGAGTGCAATTATGGCCGAGGAAGGTAATGGGGCGGCGGCCGCGGCGGCGGCGCCCAGATTGCAGATTTTGAACCAGTATGTGCGCGATCTCTCGTTCGAGAATATCGCGGCGCAGAAGGGGATCCCGTCCGAGGGCCAGCCGGACGTGAAGGTCCAGGTCAATATCGACGCCCAGCAGCGGCCGGGCGACCGGTTCGAGGTGGCGCTGAAGGTCAAGGTCGACTCGCGGCTCGCGCGAGGCCCAGGTCTTTATCCTGGAGCTTGATTATGCTGGGCTTTTCCTGATCCAGAACGTACCGGCCGAGCAGCTGCACGCGCTCCTGATGATCGAGTGCCCGCGGCTGATCTTCCCCTACTTGCGGCGGATCGTCGGCGACGTGACGCGCGATGGCGGATATCCGGCGCTGAACCTCGATCAGGTGGATTTCCTCGCGCTGTACCGGGCGGAGCTGGCGCGGCGCCAGGCGGAGGCGTCGGAGGCGCCGGCGCAGGCCTGAGGGGCTTTTCGCGAGATCCGACAGGGGGTTGAGCGATCTTGAAAGCGTCTTCTTTCTATCTTGAAACCATCTAGATGATTTGGCGACTTCGGGCGCGAAGCGGCGTCCGAGCTGCTGAGGTCGGATGCACAATGCCTGCACCAACCATGCACGCGGCGTGTGCATGTTTTCGCGCGTCAGCCGGCCGGGGCGCTGACCATCCAGAGGGCGGCGGGGCCGAGGGTGGCGATGAAGGCGGCGTGGGCTTCGGCCTCGGCGGGGGTCAGGCGCGGCGCGAGCGGACGCGGGCGCGGCGGGGCGATCCAGATGCCGGCGACCGAGCCGGCGCCGCTCGTGACCACGGTCAGCGTCAGGTCGGGCTGCCGGCCGCCCATCAGCTCGAGGTAGACCTCGGCGAGGAGCTCGGAATCGAGCAGCGCGCCGTGCTTGTCGCGGCCGGAGTTGTCGACGCCGAAGCGGCGGCAGAGCGCGTCGAGGGTGTTGCTGGCGCCGGGGAAGCGGCGCTTGGCGAGCTCCAGCGTATCGACGGCCCGCGCCCAGGGCAGGCTCGGCTGCCCGGCCCAGCCGAGCTCGGCGTTGAGGAAGCGGATGTCGAAGGCGGCATTGTGGATCACCAGCCGCGCGTCGCCGAGAAAGGCCGCGAACTCGGCGGCGACGGCGGCGAAGACCGGCTTGTCGGCGAGAAACGCGTTGCTGAGGCCGTGGACGTCGAGCGGCCTCCTGCGGCACCTCGCGCTGCGGGTTGACGTAGGCGTGGAACATCCGCCCGGTCGGCATGTGGTTGACGAGCTCGACCGCGCCGATCTCGACGATGCGGTCGCCGGCGTCGGGGTCGAGCCCGGTGGTCTCGGTGTCGAGCACGATCTCACGCATGGCGCCGTTCCGTCCTGATCCGCGCCAGCAACGATAGGACGCCGGCGCGGGCGGCGTCGAGGCCCTCGCCGGTGTCGATGACGAAATCGGCCCGGGCACGCTTGTCGGCGTCGGGCAGTCTGCCGGGCGAGGATCCGGTCCAGCAGCTCCGGCGACATGCCGGGGCGGGCCAGCACCCGCGCGCGCTGCACCTCCGCCGGCGCGGTGACGACGAGGACGCCGTCGAGGCCGTGCTCGGCGCCGGTCTCGTAGAGCAGCGGGATGTCGAAGAGCAGCACCTCGGCGCCGGCATGCGCGGCGGCGAAGGCGGCGCGGTCGGCGGCGACCAGCGGATGGATGCGCGCCTCGATCCGCGGCCAGGAGCGCGGGGTTCGCCGCGAGCGCCGCGCGCAGCCGCTCGCGGTCGACGCCGCCGGCCGACGACCGCCGCCGGCACCAGATCGGCGAGCGCCTCGGCGCCGCCGCCGCCCGGGGCGTAGAGCCGATGCACGGCGGCGTCGGCGTCCCAGACCGGCACCCCGGCCTCGGCGAAGAAGCCGGCGGTCGTGGACTTGCCCATGCCGATCGAGCCGGTGAGGCCGAGCCGATAGGGCCGCGCGGTCACGCCAGCACCGCGGCGCGCAGCGCGGCGTCGACCTCGGGGCGGCGGCCGAACCAGCGCTCGAAGCCGGGCACCGCCTGGTGCAGCAGCATGCCGAGGCCGTCGACCGCGACGAGGCCGCGCCGCGCGCGCTTCGAGCACGAAGGGCGTCGGCTCGGCGCCGTAGACGAGGTCGGTGACCAGCGTGCCCGGCGCGACGCGCGTCGAGGTCGAGCGGCGAGCTCGGGCTCGCCGGCCATGCCGAGCGAGGTGGTGTTGACGATGGTCGCGGCGTCGCCGCCGCCGCCGGCAGGCGTCGCTCCCAGTCGACGCACAGCGACGCGCGGGCCGAAATGCGCCGCGCAGCGCCTCGGCGCGGGCGCGGGTGCGGTTGGCGACGCGGATCTCCGGGCACGCCCTCGGCGAGCAGCGCCTCGACGATCGCCGCGCGCGGCGCCGCCGGCGCCGAGCACCAGCGCCGGGCCGGCCGCGGCGCCGCCAGTCCGGCGCCTCCTGGCGCAGGTTGGCGATGAAGCCGTAGCCGTCGGTATTGTCGGCGTGGATCGCGCCGTCGGCGCCGAAGGTCAGGGTGTTGGCGGCGCCGATCGCGGCGGCGCGGTCGCTCGCGGTGGCGGCCAGCGCCAGCGCCGCCTCCTTGTGCGGGATGGTGACGTTCACGCCGCGGAAGCCGAGCGCCGGCAGCGCGCGCAGGCCCGCCTCGAAGCCCTCCGGCGGCAGGCCGATCGGGATGTAGTAGCCGTCGATGCCGTAGCGCGCGCAGCCAGTGGCCGTGCAGCCGCGGCGAGCGCGAATGGCCGATCGGCCAGCCGATCACGCCGGCGAGGGGCGGCGCGGCGGTCATTCGGCGCACGATCCCGCGGGTGCGCAGGAAGCCGAGAAGCTCGAGGAGCGGCAGGCCCATGATGGTGAAGAGGTCGCCGTCGACCCGGGCGAAGAGCTGCGCGCCGCCGTCCTCGAGCCGGTAGCCGCCGACGCTGGCGAGGATCGCGTCGCCCTCGGCGTCGAGGTAGGCGTCGAGGAAGGCGTCGCTGAACGGCGCGCATCGACGAGCTGCGCGCGGCCGACGTGGCGCCAGACCGGGCGGCCGGCCTCGAAGACCACCGCGGCGGACAGGAGCTCGTGGCGGCGGCCGCGCAGCGCCGGCGAGCTGGGCGCGCGCCTCGGCGCGGTCCCGCGGCTTGTCGAAGAGGCGCGCCGTCGCAGACCAGCACCTGGTCGGCGCCGAGCACCAGCCGGTCCGGGCGCGCGGGCGGCGACCCGCAGCGCCTTGAGCTCGGCCAGCGCGTCGGCGATGTCGCGCGGCGGCGCCGCCTCGGCCAGCATGCCGGCCTTGACCGCGGCCTCGTCGACCGCCGCCGGCACCACCTCGAACGGCACCCGCGCCCGGCGCGAGCAGCGCCGGCCCGCGCCGGCGAGCGCGGAGGCGAGAATCAGCGGCGGGACGATGCGGTGCGAGCGAGGCCTCGCGGGCATGATCGGCGGCGACTTTTGCCCCGCGCCTCCGCGGCCGGCGCAAGGCCGCGGCGCGCCGGCGCCGCACCGCCGGCGCGGCAGAGAATTCCTCGGGACAGATCGGTGGATAACCGCGGGAAAAGCCCGCCGCGAGCGCCGTGGAGAACCTCGGGCGTCGCGACGATCCACGCGCTCGACGTCCGTGCTCGCCCACAGGCTCGAGCGCCGGTCGTTAAGAATTCGCCGCTTCGGGATAACTCGGATTCGCCGCTCCGAGATCGCCTGCGGACAGCGGGCCTCAGTGCCTGTGGATAACGAAAAGCTGGTTTTGCAAGCTTTGAAAACACTGGTATATTTCGCGTCTGAGTTCAACTTTAGGTTGTATCGGCGATGCTGCGACAGCGGCGCGCCGGCCTGTGGAAAACTTTGTGGGCAAAGAATCGCGAAGCGTTAATCCCCAGGATTCCCCGGCCTAACCTCTTCATCCATTTTCAAGATTTCTATCTGATGAGAGAAGAGTGGCCGGCCGGTTTGCGCCCGGCCGACGCCGTGCTAGAGGCGCGAGAGCAGCCCGCCGGAGCTCCCTCGTTGCCGTCGTTCCTCGCGCACGCCTATCCCTGGATCAAGGCGCTGCACATCATCGCGGTGGTCAGCTGGATGGCGGGGCTGCTCTACCTGCCGCGGCTCTTCGTCTATCACGCCGAGCGCGGCGCGCCGGGCTCGGAGCTGTCGAGACCTTCAAGCTGATGGAGCGGCGGCTGCTGCGGCGCGATCATGCGGCCGGCGATGATCGCCACCTGGATCTCGGCTGACGCTGGCGCTGACGCCCGGCGTGGTCGATTGGAGGACGCGACGGCTGGATCTACGTCAAGCTCGCCGCGGTGCTGGTGCTGACCTGGTTCCACCACTGGCTGCTCGGCGGCAGCAAGGACTTCGCCGCCGACCGCAACACGGTCTCCGGCCGCACGCTACCGGCTGATGAACGAGCTGCCGACGCTGGCGCTGGTCGTCATCGTGATCATGGTGATGGTGCGGCCGTTCTGAGGCCGAGACAAGGCGATTTGACATGGCTCCGCACTTGTGACAAGGGATGGCAAAAGCCGATCGTCCGAGCATCCGGCAGCCCCCTCCCCAATTCCCCCCTTCCGAGGCCGTTTGAGTTCCCCGATGGATTTATCCACTGATTTCGAACAGCTTTCGCTCGCCGACCTGAAAGCCAAGAGCCCCGCCGATCTGCTGCAGCTCGCCGAAGAGCTGGAGATCGAGAACGCGTCGTCCATGCGCAAGGGCGACATGATGTTCGCCATCCTCAAGGACATGGCCGAGGAAGGCGTCGAGATCTCCGGCGACGGGGTGCTCGAGGTGCTGCAGGACGGCTTCGGCTTCCTGCGCTCGCCGGAGGCGAACTACCTGGCCGGGCCGGACGACATCTATGTGAGCCCGAACCAGATCCGCCGCTTCGCGCTGCGCACCGGCGACACCGTCGAGGGCGTGATCCGGGCGCCGAAGGAGGGCGAGCGGTACTTCGGCCTGGTCAAGGTCAGCCGGATCAACTTCGAGGATCCGGAGAAGGCGCGGCACAAGGTCCACTTCGACAACCTGACGCCGCTCTATCCCGACGAGCGGCTGACGCTGGAGATCGAGGATCCGACGATCAAGGACAAGACCGCGCGGGTGATCGACCTGGTGGCGCCGATCGGCAAGGGCCAGCGCGGGCTGATCGTGGCGCCGCCGCGGACCGGCAAGACGGTGATCCTGCAGAACATCGCCAGCGTCGATCGCGAAGAACCACCCCGAGTGCTACCTGATCGTGCTGCTGGTCGACGAGCGGCCGGAGGAGGTCACCGACATGCAGCGCTCGGTGAAGGGCGAGGTGATCGCCTCGACCTTCGACGAGCCGGCGACGCGGCACGTCGCGGTCGCCGAGATGGTGATCGAGAAGGCCAAGCGGCTGGTCGAGCACAAGCGCGACGTGGTGATCCTGCTCGATTCGATCACCCGGCTCGGGCGGGCCTACAACACGGTGGTGCCGTCGTCGGGCAAGGTCCTGACCGGCGGCGTCGACGCCAACGCGCTGCAGCGGCCGAAGCGGTTCTTCGGCGCGGCGCGCAACATCGAGGAAGGCGGGTCGCTGACCATCATCGCCACGGCGCTGATCGACACCGGCAGCCGGATGGACGAGGTGATCTTCGAGGAGTTCAAGGGCACCGGCAACTCCGAGATCGTGCTCGACCGCAAGATCGCCGACAAGCGGGTGTTCCCGGCGATCGACATCCTGAAGTCCGGCACCCGCAAGGAAGAGCTGCTGGTCGACAAGGTCGATCTGACGAAGATGTTCGTGCTGCGGCGCATCCTGAACCCGATGGGGACGACGGATGCGATCGAGTTCTTGCTTGGGAAGCTCAAGCAGACGAAGACGAACGCCGAATTCTTCGAATCGATGAACAGTTAGTTCGGCTTTACTTGCGGTAGGCGGGGCATGGTCGATACGATCTTTGCCCAGGCGACGGCGCGCGGGCGGGCCGGCGTCGCGGTGGTCCGGATGTCGGGGCCGCGGGCGCTGAGCGCGGCCGCGGCGCTGGCCGGGCGGACTCGGCGCGCCGCGGCGGGCGGCGCTGCGCTGGCTGCGCGATCCGGCGACCGGCGAGCGGATCGACCAGGCGGTGGTGCTCGGCTTTCCGGCGCCGGCGAGCTTCACCGGCGAGGATGTGGCCGAGCTGCAGGTGCACGGCAGCCCGGCGGTCGTGCGGGCGGTGCTGGCGGCGCTCGGGCGCGATGCGCGGGGCTGCGGCCGGCGGAGCCCGGGGAGTTCACCCGGCGGGCGCTGATGAACGGGCGGCTCGACCTGGCGCAGGTCGAGGGGCTCGGCGACCTGCTGGCGGCGGAGACGGCGGCGCAGCAGCGGCAGGCGCTGGCGCTGATGGGCGGGGCGCTGTCGCGGCTGGCGGCGGACTGGGGCGCGGCGCTGGTGCGGGCGCTGGCCTTCGTCGAGGCGACGATCGACTTTGCCGACGAGGAGCTGCCGGCGGACCTGCTCGACGGCGGTGCGCGGCGGACCTGGGCGAGGTCGCTGCGGCGATGCGGCGCGAGCTCGCGCGGCAGCCGGATGGCCGAGCGGGTGCGCGACGGCTTCGAGGTGGCGCTGGTCGGGCGGCCGAACGTCGGCAAGTCGACGCTGCTGAATGCGCTGGCCGGGCGCGAGGCGGCGCTGACCTCGGAGGTCGCCGGGACGACGCGGGACGTGATCGAGGTGCGGATGGACCTCGACGGGCTGGCGCTGACGCTGCTCGACATGGCGGGGCTGCGGGACGGCGGCGGGCGGGTCGAGGGGCTGGGGGTCGCGCGGGCGCGCGAGCGGGCGGCGCGGGCGGATCTGCGGGTGTTCCTGGTCGACGAGCCGGCGGAGGCCGGCATGCTGGGGGTCGCGCGCCGAGCCGGGCGACTGACGGTGCTGGCGAAGGCGGATCTGCGGGCCGGCATCGGCGGCGCTGGCGGTGTCGGGGACGACCGGGCGCGGGATCGACGCGCTGCTGGCGGCGGATCGGCGCGACGCTGCGCGAGCGGGCCGCGCGGCGCGGGCACGCGTGTCGCAGCAGCGGCAGCGCGAGGCGATCGAGCGGGCGCTGGCGGCGGTGGCGGCGGCGCTGCGGCGAGCTCGGGCGCGGCGCGCCGCGCGCTGGAGCTGGCGGCGGAGGAGCTGCGCGCGGCGCTGCGGGCGCTTGATTTCCTGGTCGGGAAAGTCGATGTAGAGGCCGTTCTCGACGTGATCTTCCAGAGCTTCTGCCTCGGCAAGTAGAGGGGTGTTTCACGTGAAACATCGCGACTTCGACGTCATCGTCGTCGGCGGCGGCCATGCCGGCACCGAGGCGGCGATGGCGGCGCGGCGGATGGGCGCGCGGACGCTGCTGGTGACGCACCGGTTCGACCGGCTGGGCGAGATGTCCTGCAATCCGGCGATCGGCGGGCTCGGCAAGGGCCACATCGTCCGCGAGATCGACGCGCTCGACGGCATCATGGGCCGGGCGGCGGACGCAGGCCGGGATCCAGTTCCGCCTGCTGAACCGCAGCAAGGGGCCGGCGGCGCAGGGGCCGCGGGCGCAGGCGGACCGCGAGGCTCTATCGCGCGGCGGTTCAGGCGGCGTTCCGTGGCACGCCCCGAGTCTCGGGTGGTCGAGGCGGAAGTCGTTGATCTCCTGGTCGAAATGCGGCTGGTGATCGGGGCGTCTGCTTGCGGATGGCGGCGAGCGTCTCGGCGGCGTGCGTGGTTCTGACGACCGGGACCTTCCTGCGCGGCGTGATCCACATGGGCGAGGAGACGCCGGCCCGCCGGGCGGATCGGCGACGCGGCGTCGGTGCGGCTGGCGGAGCGGATCGGCCGAGCTCGAGCTGCCGCTCGGCCGGCTGAAGACCGGGACGCCGCCGCGGCTCGACGGGCGGACGATCGACTGGGCGAGGGTCGGGTCGCAGCCGGCAGACGCCGAGCCGGAGCTGTTGTCCTTCCTGTCGCAGGGGCCGGTCTGCCGGCAGATCGCCTGCGGCGTGACCGCGACCAACGCGCGGACGCACGCGATCATCCGCGCCAATCTCGGGCGCTCGGCGATGTATGGCGGCCGGATCGAGGGCGTCGGGCCGCGCTACTGCCCGTCGATCGAGGACAAGGTGGTGCGCTTCGCGGAGAAGGGCGCGCACCAGGTGTTCCTCGAGCCGGAGGGGCTCGAGGACCCGACGGTCTATCCGAACGGCATCTCGACCTCGCTGCCGGCGGAGGTGCAGGAGGCCTATGTGCGGTCTATCCAAGGCCTTGAAAATGCGAGGATAATTCGGCCGGGCTACGCGATCGAGTACGACTATGTCGACCCGCGGGCGCTGGATCGCGGCGCTGGAGGTGAAGGCCGGCTGCCGGGGCTGTTCCTCGCCGGGCAGATCAACGGCACCACCGGCTACGAGGAGGCCGCCGGGCCAGGGGCTGGTGGCCGGGCTGAACGCGGCGGCGCGGGCGCTTGGGCGCGCGACCGGTGGTGCTCGGCCGGGACGAGGCCTACATCGGGGTGATGATCGACGATCTGGTGACGCGCGGGGTGACCGAGCCCTACCGGATGTTCACCTCGCGGGCGGAGTACCGGCTGCACCTGCGGGCGGACAACGCCGACCAGCGGCTGACGCCGCTGGGGATGGCGGTCGGGTTGCGTCGGCGCGGCGCGGCGGGAGGCGTTCGAGCGCAAGCGGGAGGCGCTGGCGCGCGGCGCGGCAGCTGGCGGAGACGCTGGTGGTGACGCCGCGCGAGGCGGCGCGGCGGGGCTGCGGTCAACCAGGACGGGGTGCGGCGGACGGCGTTCGAGCTGCTCGGGCATCCGGACCTCGAGCGCCGAGGCGGTTGTGGCGGCGTTTCCGGCAGCTTGCGCGCGGTGAGCGCCGGAGATCCTGGCGCAGGTCGAGCGGGACGCGCGGTATGCGCCGTATCTGGCGCGGCAGGCGCAGGATGTCGCGCGGCTGCGGCGGGACGAGAGCCGTCGCGCTGCCGGCGGCGCTCGACTATGCCGGCGATCGGCGGGCTGTCGAGCGAGCTGCGCGGCAAGCTCGAGCGGGTGCGGCCGGGGAGCCTCGGCCAGGCGGCGCGGATCGAGGGGATGACGCCGGCGGCGCTGACCCAGATCCTGCTGCGGGTGCGGCAGGACGAGGCGCCGCGCGGCGTCATGATCGGTCCGCGACGGCCGAGGCGTTCCGCGGCGGCCTTCGATGTTTCACGTGAAACAATGGCGCGGCTCGAGGCGCATCTGGCGCTGCTCGAGCAAGTGGAACCCGCGGATCAATCTCGTGTCGACGCGCCAGCCTGCACGACGCCTGGAGCCCGGCACTATCGCCGATTCGGCGCAGCTCTGGGCGCTGCGGCCGCCGGGCGCGCGGCTGTGGCTCGACCTCGGCTCCGGCGCCGGCTTTCCCGGCCTGGTGATCGCGGCGATGGCCGCCGAGGCGGCGCCGGAGCTCGCGGTGCGGCTGGTGGAGAGCGATCAGCGCAAGGCGGCGTTCCTGCGCGACGGCGGCTCGGGCGACCGGGCTGCCGTCGACGGTGCTCGACGCGCCGGGTCGAGGACGCTGCCGCCGCAGGCGCCGACGTGGTCTCGGCGCGGGCGCTGGCGCCGCTGACGGATGCTGCTCGGCATGCTGGAAAAACATCGCCGGCCGGGGGGTATTGGCTTGTTTCCGAAGGGCGCGACGGTGCATAAGGAGCTGGCCGATGCGGCCGCGCACTGGCGGTTCGACCACAAGATCCATGCCAGCCTGACCGAGCAGAAGGCAGCCATAGTAGAGATCGGAGCGATCGACCGTGTCCTGACACCGCGCAGCGCGCCGCACGTCCTTGCCATCGCCAACCAGAAGGGCGGCGTCGGCAAGACCACCACCGCGATCAATCTCGGCACCGCGCTGGCGGCGCTCGGCCACCGGGTGCTGGTGATCGACCTCGACCCGCAGGGCAACGCCTCGACCGGGCTCGGCATCGCCTCGTCGGACCGCGGCTTCACCGCCTACGACCTGCTGTTCAGCGACGACCCGGCGGCGCTGCAGACCTGCGAGACGGTGGTGCCGGGCCTGCGGATCATCCCGGCGACCCCGGATCTGAGCTCGGCGGACGTCGATATGGTGTCGGACGCCCGGCGGCTGCACAAGATGCAGCAGGCGCTTGGCCACGGACGCGCGGCGAGGTGCGGGACCAGGACTACATCCTGATCGACTGCCCGCCGTCGCTCGAACCTCCTGACCATCAACGCCCTGGTGGCGGCGGATTCGGTGCTGGTGCCGCTGCAGTGCGAGTTCTTCGCGCTCGAGGGCCTGTCGCAGCTGATGCGGACGGTGCAGACGGTGCGGTCGAGCTCGCAATCCGCAGCTCAAGATACAAGGTATTGTGTTGACGATGTACGACAGACGCAATAACTTGTCCGGACAGGTCGCCGCCGACGTGAGGGAGAACTTGGGCACGCTGGTCTACGACACGGTGATCCCGCGCAACGTCCGCCTCAGCGAGGCGCCGTCGCACGCGGTGCCGGCGCTGATCTACGACCGCACCGAGCAGCGGCAGCCTGGCCTACCAGCGGCTCGCGGGCGAGCTGCTGGCGCGGATGGGCGCGGCGCGCGCAGCTGGTCGAGACGGTCTGAACGGAGGACTGAGCGGAGGATGGGCATGGAACGAAGGGTCTCGGGCGCGGGCTGTCGGCGCTGCTGGCCGACGTCGCGACGATCGACGAGCGCGCCGCAGCGGCGCGCCGGCCGGCGCGCGGCGACCGCCGACACGGTGCCGATCGAGCCGGATCCGGCCGAACCCGAACCAGCCGCGGCGCGACTTCGACGAGAAGGAGCTGCAGGATCTCGCCGCCTCGATCCGCGAGAAGGGCGTGATCCAGCCGCTGATCCTGCGGCCGCATCCGGCCGAGCGCCGGGCAGTACGAGATCGTCGCCGGCGAGCGGCGCTGGCGGGCGGCGCAGCTCGCCGGGGTCCACGAGCTGCCGGCGATCGTGCGCGAGCTCTCCGACAGCGAGGTGCTCGAGCTCGCGATCATCGAGAACGTCCAGCGCGCCGACCTGAACCCGCTCGAGGAGGCGCAGGGCTACCGGCAGCTGATGGACCGCTTCGGCCATACCCAGGAGCGGCTGGCCGAGGCGCTGGGCAAGAGCCGCAGCCATATCGCCAACCTGCTGCGGCTGCTGACGCTGCCGGACGCGGTGCTGGAGCTGCTGCGCGCCGGCCGGCTGACCGCCGGTCACGCCCGGGCGCTGGTGACGGCGGCGCACCCGGAGGCCCTGGCGCGCCAGGTGGTCGAGCGCGAGCTCTCGGTGCGCCAGACCGAGGCGCTGGCGCGGACCGCGGCGACGCCGCCGGCGGGCGCCGCGGCCGGTCGCGCGGGCGGCGGCCAAGGATGCCGACACCCGGGCGCTCGAGGAGGACCTGACGGCCACGCTGCGGCTGAAGGTCACGCATCGAGCATCGGCCGGGGCAGCAGGCGGGCGAGCTGCGGATCCGCTACTGCGACGCTCGAGGAGCTCGACGGGCTCTGCCAGATGCTGTCGAGATAGCGTAGCAGGATCAACTGGTTAGCTGCCTGAGGATCGCGTCGAGCACCGGCCGGCCGGCGGCGGTGGCGCGCAGGCGGTCGGGCTCGGCGGCGAGGAGGCCGAGGTCGGTGAGCTCGGCGATGCGGCCGGGGCGGCAGCGGGCTGCCGTTCAGCGCGGCGTAGCGGCGGGGGTCGATGCCTTCGGCGAGGCGGAGGCCCATCAGCAGCATCTCGGTGGCTTGCTCGGCGGGCGCGACTTGCGTGCGCGCGGCGATGCCGGAGCCTTCGGTCTCGACGGCCGCGAGCCAGGCTTCGGGCTGGCGCAGCGATTCCAGCGCCCAGCGGGCGGTGGCGTCGGTGAGCCGGGCGTGGGCGCCGGGGCCGATGCCGGCGTAGTCGCCGTAGCGCCAGTAGACGAGGTTGTGCCGGCTTTCGGCGCCGGGGCGGGCGTGGTTGGAGATCTCGTAGCCGGCGAGGCCGGCGGCGGCGCAGATCTCCTGCGTCGCGAGGTACATGTCGGCGGCGAGTGCTGCGTCGGGCAGGCCGCGCAGCCGGCCGCGGGCGGCGAGCTCGCCGAAGCGGGTGTCGGGCTCGATGGTGAGCTGGTAGAGCGAGAGATGGTCGATCGCCAGCGCCAGCGCGCGGCCGAGCTCGGCGCGCCAGTCGGCGAGGGTCTGGCCCTGGCGGGCGTAGATCAGATCGAAGCTGACCCGCGGGAAGATGCCGCGGGCGACGGCGAAGGCGCGGACCGCCTCGGCGGTGTCGTGCATCCGGCCGAGGGCGCGCAGATCGGCGTCGTTCAGCGCCTGCACCCCCATCGAGAGGCGGTTGACCCCGGCGTCGCGGTAGCCGCGGAAGCGGCCGGCCTCCACCGAGGTCGGGTTGGCCTCGAGCGTGATCTCGGCGTCGGGCGCCAGCGTCCAGCCCGCGGCGATCGCGGCGAGCACCGCGGCCACCGTCTCGGGCGGCATCAGGCTCGGGGTGCCGCCGCCGAAGAAGACCGTATCGACCACGCGTCCCGGCGCCGCGCGCGCCGCCGCCGCGATCTCGGCCACCAGCGCCCGGCGCCAGCGCGCCTGGTCGACGCCGCGGCGGACGTGGCTGTTGAAGTCGCAATAGGGGCATTTGGCGGCGCAGAACGGCCAGTGCACATAGACGCCGAAGCCGCCGGCGCGCCAGTCCTCGGCGGCGGTCTCAGGCAAAGCAGGCCGCCACCAGCGCGGCGAAGGCGGCGGCGCGGTGGCTGATCCGGTGCTTCTCCGCTGGCGTCCATCTGACCGAAGGTCAGGTCGTGACCGTCGGGCTGGAACATCGGGTCGTAGCCATGCCCGCGGTCGCCGCGCATCGGCCAGACGCAGCGGCCTTCGGCCTTGCCGGCGAAGACCTCGTCGTGACCGTCCGGCCAGGCCAGCACCAGCGTGCAGCGGAAGCGCGCGGTCCAGGGCTCCGGCGCGCCGGCTGCCGACGCAGCTCGGCGTGGGTGCGGGTCATCGCCACGACGAAGTCGCGGCCGCCCGGCACCTCGGCCCAGTCGGCGGTATGCACGCCGGGCGCGCCGCCGAGCGCGTCGACCTCGATGCCGCTGTCGTCGGCCAGCGCCGGCAGGCCGCTCGCCGCCGCGGCGGCATGCGCCTTGATCCGGGCGTTGCCGACGAAGGTCTCCTCGGTCTCCGCCGGCTCCGGCAGCCCGAGCGATGCGGCCGAGACCACCTCGAGCGGATAGCGCGGCGAGGAGCGCCGCGATCTCGGCGAGCTTGCCGGCATTGTGCGTCGCCACCACCAGGCGATCGCCGGTGAAGCGCCGGGTCACGCCAGGGCGGCCCGTTGCGCTGCGACCAGCTCGGCCGCGCCCTTCTCGGCGAGATCGAGCAGCGTCGATCAACTGGTCGCGGCTGAAGGTGGCGCCTTCGGCGCTGCCCTGCACCTCGATCAGGCCGAGATCGCCGGTCATCACGAAATTCGCGTCGGTCCCGGCGACGCTGTCCTCGGCATAGTCGAGATCGAGCACCGGCTGGCCGCCGTAGATGCCGCAGCTCACCGCCGCGACGTGCGCCGTCAGCGGGTCGGTCTTGATCGCGCCCGACTTCAGCAGCCCGTCGATCGCCAGCCGCAGCGCCACCCAGCCGCCGGTGATCGCGGCGCAGCGGGTGCCGCCGTCGGCCTGCAGCACGTCGCAGTCCACGGTGATCTGCCGCTCGCCGAGCGCCACCCGGTCGATGCCGGCGCGCAAGCTGCGTCCGATCAGCCGCTGGATCTCCTGGGTGCGGCCGGACTGCTTGCCCGCGGCCGCCTCGCGGCGGGTGCGGGTGGTGGTGGAGCGCGGCAGCATGCCGTATTCCGCCGTCACCCAGCCGAGCCCGGTCTTGCGCAGGAACGGCGGCACCGTCTCCTCGACGCTGGCGGTGCAGAGCACATGGGTGTCGCCCATGCGGATCAGGCAGGAGCCTTCGGCGTGGCGGGTCACGCCGGTCTCGATGCTGACGGGTCGCAGCGCGTCGGTGGCGCGGCCGGACGGGCGCATGGGAGGTCTCCTTCGGATCCTCAAGGCCGCCTCTTAGCCCGCGCGCCCCGCCCCGTCCAGCGGCCGTCCAGCGCGGGAGAATTGACCGGGCCGGGGGTCACCCTTAAGTCTGGCGGGTGACCCTGCCGGATCCAAGCCCGTGAGCGCCCTCCGCCCGCCGCTGACCGAGATGAACGAGCGCAGCCGCGAGGTGTTTCGCCGGCTGGTCGAGACCTATCTCGACTCGGGCGAGCCGGTCGGCTCGCGCACGCTGGCCCGGACGCTTGAGCGAAGGCGTGTCGGCGGCGACCATCCGCAACGTCATGCAGGATCTCGAGCACCTCGGCCTGCTCGATTCGCCGCATGTCTCGGCCGGACGCATCCCGACCCAGCTCGGGCTCAGGCTGTTCGTTGACGGCATCCTCGAGGTCGGCGACGTCTCCGGCAGCGAGCGCGCCGAGATCGAGCGGTCGTTCGGCAGCAACGACACCGACATCACCGCGATCCTCGACCGCGCCGGCGACATGCTGTCCGGGCTCACCCATGGCGCGAGCCTGGTGCTGGCGCCGAAGACCGAGGCGCCGATCAAGCACATCGAGTTCGTCGCCCTCGGCCCGGAGCGGGCGCTGGTGGTGCTGGTGACCGCCGACGGCCAGGTCGAGAACCGGCTGTTCACCCCGCCGGCCGGCCTCACGCCGTCGGCGATGCGGACGGCGGCGAACTTTCTCAACGCCATCCTGGAGGGCCGCACCCTCGGCGAGATGCGCAGCGTGGTCGGCGCCGAGATCGCCCGCCGCCGCGCCGAGCTCGACGAACTGTCGCGCGATCTGGTCGAGGCCGGCACCGCGCTCTGGGCCGAGGGACCGGACGGCGGCCGCGACCGGCTGATCGTGCATGGCCGCGCCAACCTGCTGGAGGGAGCCGACGATGCCGCCCAGCTCGAGCGCATCCGCGAGCTCTTCGACGATCTCGAGCGCAAGCGCGACCTCGTTCAGCTTCTCGATCTCACCGAGGGCGGCGCCGGGGTGCGGGTCTTCATCGGCTCGGAAAACAAGCTTTTCTCACTTTCGGGTTCCTCTCTGGTGGTCTCTCCCTATATGAATGCGGACCGCAAGATCATAGGCGCGGTGGGTGTGATCGGGCCGACCCGGCTCAACTATGGGCGGATCGTGCCGATCGTGGACTATACGGCGCAGCTGGTCGGACGGCTGGTGTCCAGCCGGGGCTAGGGTTTGAGGACGAGTGAGCGAGATGGCGAAGCACAAGAACCGACACGACCTCATGGAGAACGAGGAGGCGGCCTTCCTCGACGACCCCGAGGCGGAGATCCCCGAGGAGGAGATCACCGAGGCGGCGGCCGAGGCCGACGAGGCGGGCGCGTTGCGCGCCGAGGTGGCGGATCTGAAGGACCGGCTGCTGAGGGCGCTGGCCGACGCGGAGAATATCCGCAAGCGCGGCGAGCGCGACCGAAGGGACGCGGAGCTCTACGGCGCGACCCGCTTCGCCCGCGACCTCCTGTCGGTTTACGACAACTTCGACCGCGCGCTCGGCATGGCGACCGACGGCGTCCGCGCCGCCGCGCCGGGCCTGATCGAGGGCATCGAGTTGACCCAGCGGGATCTGATCAACGCCTTCGCCAAGCACAAGATCGCGCAGATCACGCCGCAGGCCGGCGAGCGCTTCGATCCCAAGCTGCACCAGGCGATGTTCGAGGCGCCGGTGCCCGGCACCAAGGCCGGCGACATCATCCAGGTGATGAACCCGGGGTTCATGATCGGCGACCGGCTGCTGCGGCCGGCGCAGGTCGGGGTCTCCTCCGGCGGCCCGGCGAGGCCGGGTACCGACATCTAGGCGTCAGCCGTTCGGCGCGCTGCCGGGTGCCCGGTGGTGGCGCAGGTGGAGCCAGGCCAGCGTCAAAATCAGGAGCGGGATGGCGATCGCCGCGACGAGGTTGAGGTGGTGCCAGAGGTAGGGCACGATCTCGGTCGAATGGCCGAAGCGGTAGGCGAGTGTGGTCCAGACCCCGACCCAGAGCGCAGCGCCGATGGCGTTGGCGAGAAGGAAGGTCGGCCAGGGCATCCGCGTGGTGCCGGCGACGATGCCGTTGAGCTGGCGCAGCACCACCACGAAGCGGGCGACGACCACCATCAGCGGCCCGTATTTCTTGGCGACGGCTTCGACCCGGTCGAAGTTCTTGTCGGTGAGCCCGATGTGGGCGCCATAGCGGATGATGACCGGGCGACCGAGCTTGCGGCCGATCAGATAGCCGGTGTTGTCGCCGACGATCGCCGCGAGGAAGGCGGTGAGCGCCACCGCGGTGATGTTGAGCTTGCCGGCCGCGGCGGCGCCGGAGGCGACGATGATCGCGGTCTCGCCGGGCAGCGGCGCGCCGAGGGCCTCGAGCGCCACCGAGACGAAGAGCGCCGGGATGCCGTAGTGGGCGATGAAGCCGGCGAGAAAGTGCGACAGCCCAGACAAGCGAAACCTCCGGGGGGTGGGCGGCGGGGTCAGCTTCGGGCCAGATCGCCGGGACTGCAAGCGCGTTCCGGGCTGGACCGGCGTATCGAAATAAAATGACTGAGGGGACTCGCTTGCTTCAGTGTCCCGCCCTGGGCCTTGGCCCAGGAGCGGGCGGCACGAGGTCGGCGGCATTGCAGGGTCAGCGTACCGCGTCGAGGAACTGCGCGCCGAGGCGCAGGGCCTCGGCGGTCGCGGCAGGATCGAAGGCGAGGGTGCTGAAGGCGGCCTTTTCCTCCTGGTCGAAGGCGTGGGTGACCCCGGGAAAGGCCACGGCGCGCACCGGCTGGCCGCGCGCCTGCATCGCCTCGGCAATCGCGGCGCAGGGCGCGGCGGAGGCCACCGCGTCGTCGGCGGCGAGGAGGAACAGCGTCGGAATCGGCCGCCGCCAGCCGTCGGGGTTGGCCCGGGCGGCGCTGCCGCAATAGGGATAGAGCAGGATGGTCCCGACGATGCCCGCGAGGGGATCGGCGGGGGCGGCGGCGGGGAGTGCCGCGAGGTTGAAGGGCAAGCGGCGGGGCGGGTCGAGGGCGAGCAGGTCCATGATCGCCCAGCCGCCGTGCGAGGCGCCGATCAGCACCAGGCGGTCGGGGTCGACGAAGGGCATGTGGCGGGCATCGTCGATCGAGACCAGCACGTCGCCGGCGCGCTCGGAGCCCATGAGGAGCTGGCCGGCGCAGATCAGCCGCCAGACCTCATGCTCGGAGAAGCCGCGCGGACCGTGGCTGTCGACGATGATCGCGGCCCAGCCTTGGCCGGTCAGCATCCTGGCCCAGCGGTCGAGGTTGTCCTTGGGGCCGTCGCAGCCGGAATAGAGCAGCGCGGTCGGGAACCGGCCGGGGCCGGGCGGCGTCAGCACCCGGTAGAAGGGCGCGAGCTTGGCCGAGAGCACCGCCGGCGGCAGCCGCTCGACGCTCCACCCCTGGTAGCGCGCCAGCGTGTTGCCGCCGAGCGCCAGCGCCGCGACGAGGAGGAATGCCGCAAGACCGGTCACCCACCACCGCCAGTTGCGTCGCACCGCCGCCTAGCCGGCGAAATGCGCCTTCAGCCGGTCGAGCGCCTCCGGTGTCCAGCCCGGCGGCGCCGTCACCGCCACCCAGGCGTCGATATAATGCTGCGGCGCGTAATAGTGGCCGTGGCCGATCGGCACCGCGAGGCCGATCGCCAGGTCGAGCAGGAGCTGGAGGAAGGTGACGGCCGGATACCAGCGCAGCTCCGGCGAGACGTCCGGGCCGCGCGGCGGCTGCATCCAGTCCGGCTCGCGGTAGAAGGCGCCCGGGCTGAAGAAGGTGATCGGGTCGCTGGCGTACTGCAGATAGACCACCCGCATCGGCCCCCACACGGCGCCGGGGATGTCGAGGTGGTTCTCCTGGTTGGTGAAGCGGATCAGCGAGCCGTCGCCGAAGCGCGGCAGCCATTCCGGCGAGCCGGGGTTGCGCTCGTCGGTCACCCGCCGCCACTGCGGCGTCGAATAGGGCGAGCCGGTCCAGAGCGCGCCGTTGAACGGATCGCCCAGCACCTCGTAGAGCCCGAACGACTGCTCCGAGCCGTAGGCGCCGAGGCTGAGGCCGTAGAGATAGAGCCGCGGCCGGTGATCCCTGGGTATCGCCGTCCAGTGGCGGTAGATGGTGCGGAAGAGCGCCCGGCCGGTCTCCACCGAGAAGCCCGGCTCGAACAGGATCGAGAGCGGACTGGTGAGATAGGAATATTGCACAGCGACGGTCGCGACGTCGCCGCCGTGCAGATATTCCAGCGTCTGGGTGGCCGCCGGGTCCATCCAGCCGGTGCCGGTCGGCACCGTCACCACCAGCACCGAGCGGTCGAATCCGCCGACCCGGATCAGCTCGTCGAGCGCGAGCTCGGCCCGCGCGGCCGGGGTCTCGGCGGTGTTAAGCCCGGCATAGACCCGGATCGGCGCCTTTGCCGGGCGGCCGAGGAAGCCGGCGATGTCGGCCTGGGTCGGGCCGGCGGCGATATATTCGCGGCCGGTCCGGCCGATCTCGTCCCAGTGGATCAGCGAGGCGCTGCTGCCGGTGCCCATCGGATCGGCCGGCGGCGCGACGTCGGGCTCGATCAGCGCGTCGAGGGTCTTGAACGAGGCGTCGGCGACGCGGAGGAGGCCCCGCATCAGCACGCCGTCGACGATGAGCAGGAAGAGCACCACGGCGGCGGCGATCCCGACGACGCGGGCGACCCGGACCGGGATGTAGCGGCCGACCCGGCGCTCGACGAGGCGGAAGACGCCGCGGAAGAACCGCGCGAGGAGCAGCAGCAGGACGAAGACCACGGCGGCGAGCAGGATCACCTCGATGGGCCGCGCGGTCTCTACCGGCGGCATGTCCACCACCCGGCGGATCGAGTTTTGCCATTCGGCGGCCCGCCAGGCGTAGCTCACGACGATCACCGCGGCGACGGCGGCGGCGAGCCAGGTCAGGATGCGGCGGATCTGGTCGCGGGGCAGCGGCAGCTCGAGGTAGCTCCAGAGCGCGCCGAAGAGCACGCCGAGGCCGTAGCCGATCGCCATGCTCACGCCGGCGAGCACGCCCTGCAGCGGGAAGCTGCGCGGGATCAGCGACGGGGTCAGCGACAGCGCGAGGAAGATCGCGCCGAGCACCAGCCCGAGGCCGGAGAAGGAGCGCCAGGCCGCGCCGAGGCCGCCGGCCAGCCGGCTGCGGCGCGGCGGCGGCGGCGGGAGCGGGGCTTGCCGGCGCGACCGCGCCGGCGCGGCCTTGCCCTTTGGGCGCGCGGACATGCTCGACTTCCCCCGTCTGTCGCCTGTGCGCCTTGCATAGCACCGGCCGATCCGCGGCGAAACCGGCAGCGCGCTCGGTTGACAGCGCGGCTGCAAAGGCGCGTAGTTCGGGGGTTGCGCGCCGGCGAGGCGGTCTTCTCGCAATCGCAGCATGGCGCGACGTGACGATCGACGGGGGAAATATCTTCATGGCCAGTCCGGCTCCGGCCCGACGGGATCCGCTGCTGGTCGATCTGGCGCTGCAGGGCGGCGGGTCGCACGGCGCCTTCACCTGGGGCGTGCTCGACCGGCTGCTCGAGGAGCCGTGGCTGGAGGTCGAGGCGATCTCCGGCACCTCTGCCGGGGCGATGAACGCCGCGGTCTTCGCCCACGGCATGGCGACCGGCGGCCGCGAGGCGGCGCGGGCGGCGCTCGAGGACTTCTGGCGGCGGGTCTCGCATGCGGCGCGCTTCAGCCCGTTCCAGCGCGGGCCGATCGACCGGCTGACCGGGAGCTGGACCCTCGACAATTCGCCGGCCTTCGTGGCGATGGATCTGATGGCGCGGCTGGTCTCGCCCTATGCGATCAGCGCCGGCAGCAACCCGCTGCACGACATCCTGAGCGCGGTGATCGACTTCGACCGGCTCGCCGCCGGCCCGGTCAAGCTCTTCATTACCGCGACCAACGTGCGGACCGGCCGCGGGCGGGTGTTCCGCAAGCAGGAGGTGACGCCGGAGGTGTTGCTGGCCTCGGCTTGCCTGCCGACGATGTTCCGCGCGGTCGAGATCGACGGCGAGCCCTATTGGGACGGCGGCTTCAGCGGCAACCCGACGCTGACGCCGCTGGTGCGCGAATGCATCTCGGAGGACACCTTCCTGGTGCAGATCAACCCCACCGAGCGGCCGGAGCCGCCGCGCACGGCCCGCGATATCGCCAGCCGGCAGAACGAGGTGTCGTTCAACGCCGTGCTGCTCAAGGAGCTCAGGATGATCGCGGTGCTGCGGCAGGTGGTGGACGCCGGCGGCGGCGAGGGCGCGCGCTGGGCCGGCATGCGCATGCACCTGATCCACAGCGACATCATGGCCAAGCTCGGCGATTCCTCGAAGCTCAACGCGGAGTGGGCGTTCCTGACCATGCTGCGCGACGAGGGGCGGCGCGCGGCCGAGGCGTTCGGGCGCGAGCACCGCGCCAGCATCGGGGTGCGCTCGACCTTCGACCTCGACGCCCTGCTCGAAGGGGTCTGAGCCGTGCGGCGCCGGATCGCCTGATGCGGTCGCCGCCGACCCCCGCTTCCGCGGTCTCCCCGCTTCTCCGCGCCTTTCTGGTGATCGGCATCGTCTTTTTCGTCTTCACCGCGCTGCATCTCGCCGCCCGCGTGCTGGTGCCGGTGGTCGAGGCGCTGGTGGTCTGGTTCGTGCTGAACGCGATGGCGCGCGGCGTCGGCCGGTTGCCGGTCGTCGGCGCTCTGGTGCCGCGCCCGCTGGCGCTCGGCCTCGCGGCGGTCGTCGTCTTGTCGTCGGCATCCTGGTGGTGCAGCGCTCGATCGGCACCGCGGCGGCGCTCGGCAGCAGCGCGGCCAGCCTCCAGCAGGCGCTCGACCCGCTGGTTGATCGCACCGCGGCGGCGCTCGGCATCCCGCGCGCCGACCTCGTTGACCGCTTCGTCGCCGGCATCGGGCTGGAGGCGCTGCTGCGCCAGGTGGTGGCAGGCCTCTTCGGGCTGATCAACCAGTTCAGCGTGGTGGCGATCTATGTCGCCTTCCTCCTGGTCGATCAGCAGTTTTTCGAGGCGAAGCTCTGCGCGCTCGCCCCCGATCCGGTGCGCCGCGAGAACATCCGCAGCCTCCTCGGGCGCATCGCCGGCGGCATCCAGTCCTATCTCTGGGTGATGACGCTGATGAGCGCGCTGACCGCGGGGCTCAGCTACCTCGTGCTGCGGCTGATGCATGTCGAGCACGCCGGGTTCCTGACCACCGCGATCTTCTTTCTCAACTTCATCCCGACCATCGGCTCGATCCTCGGCACGGTGCTGCCTGCGGTCTTCGCGCTCCTGCAGTTCCAGGCGCTCGGCCCGGTGATCGTCACGCTGGCCGCCATCGGCGCGGTGCAGTTCGTGATCGGCAACGTGCTTTTGCCGCGGGTCGCCGGGGGTGCCCTCAACATCAGCCTCTTCGTTACCATCTTCGCGCTCTTCGGCTGGGGCGCGCTCTGGGGCGTCACCGGCATGTTCGTGGCGATGCCGCTGACCGCGATGCTGATCATCGCCTTCAGCAACTTCGCCGCCACCCGGCCCTTCGCCGTCATCCTGTCGCGCACCGGCGACCTCGACACGGCCGATCGGTGACAGCTCGCAGGAAAGGATCGCAGATGACCACCGGCCGAAGCCTTCTCGCCGCCGCGTGCCTGCTGCTCGCGGCAGGCGCGCCGCAGGCACAGACGCTGCCGGCGCGGATCAGCGAGATCATGAACGCGCCGAAATACGCCGGCGCGGTCTGGGGGTTGCGGGTCACCGATCTCGACAGCGGCGCGACGCTGGCGAGCCTCGGCCGGATACGCTGTTCTTCACCGGCTCGGTGCGCAAGCTCTTCTCGGTCGGCAGCGCGCTCAACGCGCTCGGTGCCGGCCACCAGTTCCGCACCCCGGCCTATGCCACCGGGACCCTCAACGGCGGCGTGCTTGACGGCGACCTCGTGATCGTCGCCGACGGCGACCTGACGCTCGGCGGGCGTGACGACGGCGCCGGCGGCATCGCCTTCACCGACTTCGACCATACCGAGGCGAATTCGCTCGGCAGCGCGATCCTGACCGAAGGCGATCCGCTGGCCGGCGTCGTCCTGCTGGCGCGGCAGGTCGCCGCTGCGGGCGTGACCAGGATCACCGGTGACGTCGTGGTCGATGATCGGCTGTTCGTGCCGTTCGTGGTGCCGAACGGCAAGGTGCTGATCACTCCGGCCATCGTCAACGACAACCTGATCGACGTCACCATCCTGCCCACCGCCGCCGGCCAGCCCGCCAAGGTGGACTGGCGGCCGAAGAGCGCCGGCTTCACCGTGCGCTCGGAGGTGACGACCGTCTGCCGCCGGCGCGCCGACCAAAGTCACGCTGACGCCGGTCGCGGGCGGCGGCGTCGTCAGCGGCACCGTTGCGATCGACTATGCGCCGGCGCTCCCCGGCGTGCCGACGCTGGTGAAGACCTTCACCATCCCCGACCCCTCCGCCTATCTCCGCACCGTCTTCATCGAGGCGCTCACCGCGGCCGGCGTCGCCGTCGCCGCCCCGGCGGTCGGCCCCAACCCGGCGGACCGGCTGCCGGACGGCTATGCCGACGCCACCAGGCTCGGCGAGCTGGTCTCGCCGGGCTACGCGCAATACGCCCGGCTGATCCTCAAGGTCAGCCACAACACCGGTGCCAACCTCAGCCTGATGCTGCACGGCCTGACCAAGGGGGCGCGCACGATCGATGCGGCGCTCGCGGCCGAAAGGCAGGTACTGGTCGCCGACTACGGGCTGCCGGCGGACGGCTTCGACTTCCCGACCAACGGCAGCGGCAGCCCAGACAGCCGGGCGACGCCGGACGCGGCTGCTCCGGCTGCTGAGGACGATGCGCCAGACCAACGGCTTCGATCCGTTCTTCGCGGCCCTGCCGGCGCTGGGCGTCGACGGCTCGCTCGCCACGGTCGGGCGCTTCCCGCCCGACCCGACGATGGCGCCGGCCTTCGGTAAGGTGTTCGCCAAGACCGGCACCACGGTCGAGGGCGACGAGCTGAAGGCCCAGGCCTTCGCCGGCTATATCGACGCGAAAAGCGGCAGGCGGCTCGCCTATGTCGTCTATGTCAACGGGGTGAAGCCGATCGCGGACATCGCCGACGTGATCAAAGTCTTCGGCGACGAGGGCGAGATCTCGGCGCTGCTCTACGACGCCTACTGAGCCGCGGCCCGGCTCACTTCGGGAATAAGAGCGTCACCACGGCGCGGGCGCCCCAGCCGTCCGGCCCATCGTCCGGCGACTGCGCCCAGTAGCGCGCGCCGAGGCCGAACTGCACCGGATGCCCGCCGATCTTCACCACCTGCGCCAGCAGCAGGTTGATCGGCACCGACCACTCCTTGTTCTCCCAGTCGTAGGTCGATTCGGTGTTGAGCGTGAGCGAGGTGGCCTTCGGCGTGGTGTAGCTGAGGAAGGGCTGCAGGAAGGTCGCCGACACGTCGCCGGAGCGGCTGTTGCCGGTCAGCGACCAGATGTGGTTGGCGAGCGCGCCGACCGTCCAGGGGCCGCTCTGCTTCAGCGCCACGCCGGTGATGCCGGCGCCCCACTGGTTCGGCGCGACGCCGTCGGTCGCGGTCGGGATCAGGAACGCGGGGCCGACGCCCCAGATCAGGCCGGCGCCGGTCGGGGCCTTCGGCGAGAAGAAGAAGCTCTGGGTAGTCGCGCCGAGGCCGAACTGCGAGCCGCTGCCGGGAGCGATGTCGTCCTGGCTCACCACCGGCAGGATGGTGCGCGAGATCAGGTTCCAGTTCGGGCTGATCGAGATCGGGATCACCGGCTGGATGTTGACGTAGCTCTGGTGCCCGCCCCCGTCGCCATAACCTTCGTTGTAGTTCCACTGGAACGGCACGCTGATCAGGTCCGCGACCGGGTTGGACAGCTTCTTGGCGAGGTCGGCCTCGTCGGACTGCGCGAAGCCGGCCGGCGCCGCGAGAAGGAGGGTGGCAGCGAGCGCCAGGATGCGGCGGGACATGCGTTTCTCCGGCCGGTGGTTCGGCGCTGGCTCAGTGTCCCGCGCAACACGGCCGATGGCAACGTCCGGGTCGCGCATCGCTTCCGATCCGGGCCCGGAGTGTGGCCGGCGGGCCTCAGCCGATATGGCCGCCGGCGCCGCCGATCTGGCCGCGGTCGAGCAGGTAGTGGTCGAGGATGATGCAGGCGAGCATCGCCTCGCCCACCGGCACCGCGCGGATGCCGACGCAGGGGTCGTGGCGGCCCTTGGTAACGATCTCGGTCTCCTCGCCGGCCATGGTGATGGTGCGGCGCGGGGTCAGGATCGACGAGGTCGGCTTCACCGCGAAGCGGGCGACGATGTCCTGTCCCGAGGAGATGCCGCCGAGAATGCCGCCGGCGTGGTTGGAGGAGAAGCGCGGGGTCCCGTCGTTGCCCATGAACATCTCGTCGGCGTTCTCGCTGCCGGTCAGCGCCGCCGCACCCATGCCGGCGCCGATCTCGACGCCCTTGACCGCGTTGATTGTCATCAGCAGCCCGGCGATGTCGCTGTCGAGCTTGCCGTAGATCGGCGCGCCGAGCCCGGCCGGCACGCCTTCGGCGACGAGCTCGACCACGGCGCCGACCGAGTTCCCCGACTTGCGCAGGCCGTCGAGATAGACCGCCCAGTCGGCGGCGGCGGCGGCGTCCGGGCACCAGAAGGGGTTTTTCGCGTAGCTCGTCCCAGTCCCAGGCGGCGCGATCGATCCTGCGCTCGCCCATCTGCACCAGCGCGCCGCGGATCCGCACCGCCGGCAGCAGCGCGGCGAGAACCGCGCGGGCGACGCCGCCGGCGGCGACCCGCGCGGCGGTCTCGCGCGCCGACGAGCGGCCGCCGCCGCGATAGTCGCGCAGGCCGTACTTCAGGTGATAGGTCAGGTCGGCGTGGCCCGGGCGGAATTTCTGCGCGATATCGCCATAATCCTTCGACCGCTGGTCGGTGTTGCGGATCAGGAGCGAGATCGGCGTGCCGGTGGTCCGGCCCTCGAAGGTGCCGGAGAGGATCTCGACCTGGTCGGCCTCCTGCCGCTGGGTGGTGAACCTGTTCTGCCCCGGCCGGCGGGCATCGAGCCACGGCTGGATCTCGCCCTCGCTCAGCGCGATCCCCGGCGGGCAGCCGTCCACGACGCAGCCGAGCGCCGGCCCGTGGCTCTCGCCCCAGGTGGTGACGCGGAACAGGTGGCCGAAGCTGTTCATCGACATGCGAAGGCTCTCCCGGCGCTCGTCCTAGCGCAGGGCGGCTGCGGCGGAAAGCCCTTGCGCCGGACGCGGGCGCGCCTATGCTCGCGGCTTGCCTCGGGGGGTCCGGCACTGGCCGGGCTGAGATTGCGAAAACGCAGACCCGTTGAACCTGAACCGGCTCATACCGGCGGAGGGAAGGCTCGGGTGTACTGGCTCACATCCCACCCTCTCCATCGCCCGACTGGAGAGAGATCATGCGCCTTCCCCTCGCCCTGGCCGCCCTCCTCATCGCGACACCCTTGGCGGCGCAGGAGAAGCCCGAGCTCGTCATCTACACCTACCAGAGCTTCACCTCGGAATGGGGTCCCGGTCCGGCGATCGCCAAGAACTTCGAGGCGGTCTGCGGCTGCATCGTGCGCTTCGTCGGCGCCGGCGACGGCGCGGCGCTGCTCGGCCGCCTCCGGCTCGAGGGCAAGCGCAGCCCGGCCGACATCCTGCTCGGCCTCGACACCAACCTCACCGCCGAGGCCAAGGCCACCGGCCTCTTCGCGCCGCACGGGATCGCGGCGCCGGCGCTCGACCTGCCGATCCCCTGGGACGACGACACCTTCCTGCCCTACGACTGGGGCTATTTCGCCTTCGTCTACGACAAGACCAGGATGCCCGACCCGCCGAAGAGCTTCGAGGAGCTGATCGCGTCCAAGGCCAGCATCGTCATCCACGACCCGCGCAGCTCGACGCCGGGCCTCGGCCTCTTGATGTGGGTCAAGGACGCCTACGGCGACCGGGCGCCGGAGATCTGGAAGGGCCTCGCGCCGCACATCGTCACCGTCGCCCCCGGCTGGGACGAGGCCTACGGCCTCTTCCTGAACGGCGAGGTCGATATGGCGCTCGCCTATACCACCTCGCCGGCCTACCACCTGATCGCCGAGAAGGACGACACCAAGGCGGCGGCGATCTTCGACGAGGGCCAGTACATGCAGGTCGAGGTGGCGGGCGTCACCGCTTCCTCCGACCAGCCGGAGCTGGCGCGCGACTTCCTGCGCTTCATGCTGACCGACGGCTTCCAGGGCGTGATCCCGACCACCAACTGGATGTACCCCGCGCATACCCCCGCCGCCGGCCTCCCCGCCGGCTACGAGACGCTGCCCAAGCCCTCGAAGCCGCTGCTCTTCACCCCCGAGGAGGCGCGGGCCGAGCGTGACCCGGCGCTGGCGGAATGGCTCGCCGCCCTCAGCGAATAGCCGCGCCGGTCCGCTGGGGCGGCGGGCTGGCGCTGGCGCTGGTCGCAGCCCTGACCCTCGGCACCGTGGCGGCACTTGTCACCCGCGCCGAGCCCGGCCGCGGCCTCGGCCCCGCGGAATGGGCAGCGCTGCGCTTCACCGTCGTGCAGGCGCTCCTCTCCGCGGCGCTGAGCTGCCTTCTCGCGGTGCCCGCCGCCCGCGCGCTGGCGCGCCGGCGCTTTCCCGGCCGCGCCGCGATGGTGGCGCTGCTCGGCGCGCCGTTCCTCTTGCCCGCCATCGTCGCAGTCTTCGGCCTCCTCGCGATCTGGGGCCGCGCCGGGCTCTTCAGCCGCGGCCTCGAGGCCGCCGGTTTGCCGGGGCTCGACATCTACGGTTTCAGCGGCGTGGTGCTGGCGCATGTCTTCTTCAACGTGGCGCTGGTCGCCCGCCTGGTGCTGCAGGGCTGGCTCGCGATCCCCGCCGAGCAGTTCCGCCTCGCGGCCCAGCTCGGCTTCGCGCCACGGCGACGTCTTCCGCCGCATCGAGGCGCCGATGCTGCGCGCCGTGCTGCCCGGCGGCTTCGTGCTGGTGTTCCTGCTCTGCATGACCAGCTTCGCGGTGGCGCTGACCCTCGGCGGCGGCCCGCGCGCCACCACGGTCGAACTCGCGATCTACCAGGCGCTGCGCTTCGACTTCGACCTCGGCCGCGCCGCCTGGCTGGCGCTGATCCAGTTCGCGCTCTGCGGCGGCGTCGCGGTCCTCGCGCTGCGGCTCTCGGCCGAGGCAGGCTTCGGCGGCGGCCTCGGCGGCAGCGTCCGCCGCTGGGACGCCGACCGCCCCGGCCTGCGCGCGCTCGATGCGGCGGTGCTCGCCGCGCTGGCGCTCTTCCTCGGCCTGCCGCTGGCGGCGATCGCGCTCCGCGGCCTGCCGGCGCTCGCCGCCTTGCCGGCGACGGTCTGGCCCGCCGCCGCCCGCAGCCTCGGCGTGGCACTGGCCTCAGCGGCGCTGGCGCTCATCCTCGGCCTCGCGCTCGCCGCGCTGATCGACGCCCGCCGTGCCCGCGGCGGCGGCCGCTGGCTCGAGGCGGCCGGCCTGATGACGCTCGCCGCCTCGCCTTTCGTCATCGGCATCGGGCTCTTCATCGTCATCAACCCGATCGCCGATCCCTTCGCGCTGGCGCTGCCGGTCACCGCCACCGTCAACGCCGCGATGGCGCTGCCCTTCGTGCTGCGGGCGCTGCTGCCCGCGCTCGCCGAGGCCCGCAGCCTCGACGGCCGCCTCGCCGACAGCCTCGGCATCGCCGGCCTCGCCCGGTTCCGCCTGGTCACCTGGGCGCGGCTGCGCCGGCCGATCGGCTTCGCCGGCGGCCTCGCCGCGGCGCTCTCGATGGGCGATCTCGGGGTGATCGCGCTCTTCGCGCCGCCGGATGTCACGACGCTGCCGCTCCTGATGCAGCAGCTGATGGCCGCCTATCGCACCGAGGCCGCGGCCGGGGTGGCGCTGGTGCTGGTGGCGCTGACCTATCTCCTCTTCTGGCTGTTCGACCGCGGAGGCCGGATCGATGCTGCGGCTTGAGGCGATCGAGATCGTCCAGGGCGACTGGCGCCTGACCGCCGATCTCGCGCTCGCGCCGGGCAGCAGCACGGCGCTGATCGGCCCGTCCGGCTCCGGCAAGAGCACGCTCCTCGGCGCCATCGCCGGCTTCACCGACCTCGCCGCGCGGCCGCATCCTCTGGAACGGCGCGGACATCAGCGAGCTCGCCCCGGCGGCGCGCCCGTTGACGCTGCTCTTCCAGGAGCACAACCTTTTCCCCCAGCTCACCGCCGCGCAGAACGTCGGCCTCGGCCTCCGCCCCGATCTCCGCCTCGACCGCGCCGGCCAGGCGCGCGTCGCGGCCGCGCTCGAGGCCGTCGGCCTCGCCGGCCTCGGCCCGCGCCGGCCAAGCCAGCTCTCCGGCGGCCAGCGCCAGCGCGTCGCGCTCGCCCGCGCCCTCTTGCGCGCCCGGCCGCTCCTCCTCCTCGACGAGCCGTTCGCAGCGCTCGGCCCGGCGCTCCGGGCGGAGATGCTCGATCTCGTCGCGCGCCTCCGCGCCGAGCAGGCCGCGACGCTGATCTTCGTCACCCACGCGCCGGAGGACGCCCGCCGCATCGCCGATCAGGTCGTGCTTGTCGACGGCTACCGCGCGCATCCGCCCGCCGCGACCGAGGCGCTCTTCGCCGACCCGCCGCCGGCGCTGAAGGCCTACCTCGGCTGACCGCCGCGCACGATTGTGATGGGCGGCCCACGGCCCGCGGCGTATTCCGATGCGGCGGACCACGGGAAAGAGGAGCCCCAAAGATGGCCCTAAGGCGCTCCTGGCGGCGGCCCCGCTCGCGATCGCCGGTCCGGCCGCGGCCGAGGTCGCCGACGGCCTCACCCCGGCAGAGGCGCAGGCGATCGCCCGCGACGCCTACTACTACGCCTTTCCGATCGTGCTGATGGACATCACCATGCGGCAGTCGACCAACGTGCCGGACGCCACCTCGGTCCTGATGCGCGCGCCGCTCGGCCAGTTCGCCCACGTGCGCAGCTTCCCGCCGGCCGACGCCCGCGACGTGGTGCGGATCAATTTCGACACGCTCTATTCATTCGCCTGGATCGACCTCAGCGCCGGTCCGGTGGTGCTGTCGGTCCCCGACAGCCACGGCCGCTACTACCTGATGCCGATGCTCGACATGTGGACCGACGTCTTCGCGGTCCCCGGCTCGCGCACCACCCGCGGCGAGGCGCGCGACTTCGCGCTGGTGCCGCCGGGCTGGGAGGGCAGGCTGCCCGCGGCGCTGACCCCGATCCGCGCGCCGACGCCGACGGTCTGGATCCTCGGCCGGGTGCAGACCAACGGCCCGGCGGACTACGCCGCCGTGCACGCGGTCCAGGACGCCATGACGCTGACCCCGCTCGCCGACTGGGGCAGCACCGCACGCCGCGCCGGCGCCGCACCCGGTCGATCCGGCGATCGACGCCACCACCGAGCCGGTGCGCCAGGCGCTGGCGATCGACGGCGTGGCGATGCTGGAGCGGCTGGCCGAGCTCTTGAAGACCAACCCGCCGCACGGCAACGACTACCCGATCCTGTTCGAGCTCGCGCAGCTCGGCCTGCGCCCCGGCGCAGAGCTCGATGCCGGCGGCCTCCCGCCGGAGATCGCCGCCGCGATCGAGGCCGGCGCCAAGGCGGCGCAGGCCGACATGATCGCCTCGGTCCAGCAGCATCGGCACCCCGCGTCAACGGCTGGTCAGTCCTGCTCGACAACATCGGCACCTACGGCACCTCCTACCGCCAGCGGGCGATCGTCGCCCTCGCCGGCCTCGGCGCCAACCTGCCGGCGGACGCGATCTATCCGACCGCCTTCACCGATGGCGACGGCCAGCCGCTCGACGGCGCGAAATCCTACGTGCTGCATTTCGCCAAGGGCGGCCTGCCGCCGGCCGACGCCTTCTGGTCGCTGACCATGTACGACTCGCCAGAGCTTCCAGGTGCCTAACCCGCTCGACCGCTTCGCGCTCGGCGACCGCGACAAGCTCACGACGAACCCCGACGGCTCGCTCGACATCTATTTCGGCGGCGCCTCGCCCGGCCCCGGCAAGCAGGCGAACTGGCTGCCGGCGCCGGCGAGCGGGCCGTTCAACGTCACCATGCGCCTCTACTCGCCACGCCAGGAGGCGCTGAGCGGCGCCTGGGCGCCGCCGCCGATCCGCGCGACCGACTGAACCCCGGCTCCGCGCTACTGGTAGGCCGCCAGATACCGCGCCAGCGCCGCCGCCAGCCCGGCGCGGTCGATCCCCGTCGCTGCGATCCACGCCGCCGGCGCCGCCGCCACCAGCGCCGCGGCGTCGAGCTGCGGCAGCGGCCCGGCCGGCGCCCGCCCGGCGAGCAGGTGCCCGGCCGGCAGCGCCGTCGCCGGCGGCCGCGGCGGGCCGAGCGCGCGCGAGAGATAGAGGCAGGCGTCGTAGTCGATCGCCCAGAGCCGCCCCTCCGCCATCAGCAGGTTCGGGTTCTTCGCCGTGCGATCGACGTTCTGCACCACCGCGTCGGCCCGCGCGATCGCGTCGAGCAGCGCCGGATCGAGGCCGGCGAGCTCTTCCGGCGCCACCGGCCGCGCCTCGGGCAGGAAGGCGATCGCCAGGTTCCAGCCGTAGCTCCGCTGCAGCATCGCGTCGAACTCGTCGGTGCCCGCCATCCACGGGAAGCCCTCGGGCAGCAACACCGGCCGCGCCGCCGGCGCCGGCGCGCCGAGCGCCCGGGCGATGCCGATCGCCACGAACTCGGTCAGGAGCCCGAACGGGCCCGAGCCGGCGCCGGCGAACTTCATCACCCAGCGCGCGCCGTCCCCGGTCTCGACCAGCGCCGGGCTGGTGCTGGCGTTGCGAAACACCTCGAGCACCCGCGCCACCCGCGCGGAGGCCGGGGCGTCCCCGTCAGCGGCAAGCGTCATACGCCCTCCGGGTTGACGCGGCGCCCTCACCAGGAGCCCGCCCGATTTGTCCGTCGACAAATCGGGCCGCGCCCGCCCGCCCTTGGCGGGCGCGATTCCGCGCCCACCGGGGCGGACGCGCCCCGATTGCAACCGTCGGTCCAGGCCGCACCCCCCTCGCCCTCCGCCAACCGGCTCCGGGCGACCGGACCGGTCGACCGTCCACGGGACGGTCGCCTTTTCGGTCCGGGGGAAGCCGTCGCGGGCGGTTCAAGCTTGGCGGGAGGCGTGCTTGCCCTTGTGCGGCGCCCAGATTCTTCTTGTTGGTGTACCAGAGCAGCCCCGTGATCACCGCGAGGAACAGCACCGCGGTCAGGCCCGCGGACTTGCGCGCCATCATCTTCGGCTCGGCGGCCCACATCAGGAAGGCCGAGACGTCCTCGGCCATCTGCTGCTTGGTCGCCGGGGTGCCGTCGGCGTAGGTCACCTGGCCGTCGTCGGTCAGCGGCGGCGCCATCGCGGTCAGCCCGCCGGGGAAGATCGGATTCTCGTAGAGCGTCACCCCGGCCACGGTCTCTTCGTGGCCGGTGAAGCCGAGGAGCAGCGAGGCGATATACTCCGGCCCGCCGTTGCCGTGCAGGATCTGGTTGATCGAGCAGCCCCGCCGGCCCCTCGAAGCCGTGCGCGCGCCTTGGCCATCAGGCTGAGGTCGGGCGCGTTCTCGATCGGCGAATGCTGGAAATGGTCCGACGGCGTCGCCGGCCGGGTCTCGCCGGTCTCCGGGTCGTCGACGTCGTGCATCGCGGCATAGGCCCGCATCTGCTCCTCGGTCATCGACACCCCGCCTTCCTCGGCGAGCTCGCGGTAGGCGACGAACTTCAGCCCGTGGCAGGCCGAGCAGACCTCGGTATAGACCTGCAGGCCGCGCTGCAGCTGCGCCTGGTCGTAGCGACCGAACGGCCCCTCGAACGAGAAGCTGAAGTCGGTGACCTCGGCCGTTTCGTGATCCTGCGCCTGCGGCGGCGCCGCGCGCCGAGCGCCATCAGCCCCGCGACGATGATCGCTTTCAGCATCGGCCTCGCTCCCCTCGCGGCGTTCATTCGGCGGGCTTGCTGACGGCGGCGCGCGCCATCGCCTCCTCGCCGGTGCCATAGTGCGCCCGGAAGTCCGCCTCGATGGTCTCCGGCGGGATCAGCGGCTTCTCGACCACGCCGAGCAGCGGCATCACCACCAGGAAGAAGACGAACCAGTAGAGCGTCGCGAGCTGGCTGATGATCACGAACGGCTGCTCCGGTGGCTGCGAGCCGCACCAGATCAGCACGATGAAATCGACCACCAGGAGCCAGAACCAGATCTTGAACATCGGCCGGTAGCGCCCGGAGCGCACCCGGCTGGTGTCGAGCCACGGCAAGAGCAGCAAGAGCGCGATCGAGCCGAACATCGTCAGCACGCCCGCGAGCTTGGAGTTGATCCAGAGGATGTCGAAGGTGATCGCCCTCAGCATCGCGTAGAACGGCAGGAAGTACCATTCCGGCACGATATGCGACGGCGTCTTCAGCGGGTTGGCCTCGATGTAGTTGTCGGGATGCCCGAGGAAGTTCGGCATGAAACCGACGATCGCCGCGAAGATCACCAGCACGAACACCAGCGCGAAGGTGTCCTTGATCACGAAGTAGGGCCAGAACGGCAGGGTGTCGCGATCCGCCTCGGCCCGCGAGCCGCGCCGCACCTCGACCCCGGTCGGATTGTTGTTGCCGGTGGTGTGGAACGCCCAGATATGCACGATGACCAGCGCGGCGATCACGAACGGCAGGAGGTAGTGCAGGCTGAAGAAGCGCGTCAGCGTCGGATTGTCCACCGCCGGCCCGCCGAGGAGCCAGGTCTGGATATCCGGCCCGATCAGCGGAATGGCGCTGAAGAGCCCGGTGATCACCGTGGCACCCCAGAACGACATCTGCCCCCAGGGCAGCACGTAGCCCATGAACGCGGTCGCCATCATCAGCAGGAAGATCAGCATGCCGATGATCCAGGTGATCTCGCGCGGCGTCTTGTACGAGCCGTAGTAGATGCCGCGGAAAATGTGGCAATAGACCGCGAAGAAGAACAGCGACGCGCCGTTGGCATGGACGTAGCGCAGCGCCCAGCCGCCGTTCACGTCGCGCATGATATGCTCGACGCTGGCGAAGGCGCCGGCGACGCTGGGGTTGAAGTGCATCACCAGCGCGACGCCGGTGGCGATCTGCAGCACCAGGCAGAAGGCCAGCACGATCCCCCAGATCCACATCCAGTTGAGGTTGCGCGGGGTCGGGATGAACAGCGTCGAATGGATCAGCCCGAGGATCGGCAGCCGGCTCTCGACCCACTGCTCCGCCTTGGTCTTGGGTTCGTAGGTGTCGTGGGGGATGCCGCTCATCGATTGGTTCCCTTAGCCGAGCTTGATGACCGAGTTGGAGATGAAGGACGCCACCGGGATGTGCAGATTCTCCGGCGCCGGGCCGCTGCGGATCCGGCCCGCGGTGTCGTAGGTCGAGCCGTGGCAGGGGCAGAACCAGCCCTTGTACACGCCGGCCTCGCCGATCGGCACGCAGCCGAGGTGGGTGCAGACCCCGGTCATCAAGAGCCAGGCGCCGCTTTCCTCCATCGCCCGGTTCTGGTCGGTGGCGGGGGCGTCGTCGGGCAGGTTGGCGTTGCGCGCCAGGGTGTCGGGCAGCTGGCTCACCTCGACGTCGCGCGCGGCGCTGATCTCCGCAGGCGTGCGTCGGCGGATGAAGACCGGCTTGCCGAGGAACTTGATGGTGAGCTGGCTGCCCTCCTCGACCGCCGAGACGTCGACCTGGATCGAGGCCAGCGCCGCCACGTCGGCGCTCGGGTTCATCTGGTTGATCAGCGGCCAGACCGCGACCGCCGTCGCGATCCCGCCGGCGGCAGCGGTCGCGACGTAGAGGAAATCCCGGCGGGTACCGGTCTGCTCTTCCACATGGGCCACACCGTCACTCCTTGCCAGTGCCCGCCTCGAGGCGGAACATCCCGATCCGACCCGGGCGTCCCCCGGTTTTCTCAGGGATTAATCGGTTCGGCCGCGCGGGTCCAGCGGACTCTATGCCGCGCTGCACAGAATGCCGAAGGCTACCGCCTGGCGCCCGACCCGTTCCACGTGCGGCGCCAGCGCCGCGACCACGGCGCGCGTCCCCGGCGTGTCGATGCCATGCGCGCGGGCGAGATCGAGAACCCGCCCCGAGAGCCAGGGCAGCTCCAGCGGCCTGCCGGCCTCGAGGTCGACCAGCATCGAGGACTTCACCGACCCAGGCACCCCGCGAAAGAGCGCGAGGATCTCCGCCGCCGCGTTGGCGCCGAGGTCGTGGCCGGCCGCCTGCGCCACGGCGACGTTCTCCTCGACGAGGTCGCCGAGCAGGGCCGCGGACTTCGGGTGATCGAAGATCGCGCCGATCGGCAGGCGCACGAGGCAGGTGATGCCGGCGAAGGCGGTGATGGTGACGAACTTCCTCCAGATCACCGGCGCGATCGCGTCGGTCCCGGCGGTGTCGAGCCCGATCAGCCGCTCGCAGGTGGCGAGGAATGCGCCGATCGTCGCGTCCCCGCCGAGCCGGTCGATCATCATCCTGCGGGCGCCGCCCGGCGAGGCGATGACGCCCGGCTCGCGGATATGGGCGCTGATGTAGATGCTGCCCGTCGCGATTCTCTCGGCAGCGACGTGACGGGCGATCATCTCCCGGCCGTCGATGCCGTTCTGCAGCGTGACGATCCGGGTGGTCGCGCCGATCAGCGGCGCGAGCGCCCGGGCCGCGGCATCGGTGTCGCCGAGCTTCACCGCGAAGATCACCACGTCGACCGGGCCGATCGCGGCCACGTCGTCGGTGGCCATGACCGCCGGCAGCGACACGTCGCCGAACGGGCTCTCGATCCTGAGCCCGTGCCGGCGCATGGCTTCGAGGTGACGGCCGCGGGCGACGAAGGCGACGCTCTCGCCCGCCTCGGCCAGCCGGCCGCCGACGTAGCCGCCGATGCCGCCGGACCCCATGACCGCGAACTTCATGCCGCTACGCTCCCCCGGCGAGGAGCGTAGCAGATTCCGGCCGCGGAATGCCTGCGCTACGGGCGCTCGTGTTCCCTGAGCCGCGGCATGATCTCGACGAAGTTGCACGGCGCGTGACCGAGATCGAGCTGCGCCGCGAGGATGCCGTCCCAGGCGTCGCGGCAGGCGCCGGGCGAGCCCGGCAGCGCGAAGAGGTAGGTGCCGCCCGCCACCCCGGCGCAGGCGCGGCTCTGGATCGCCGAGGTGCCGATCTTCTGAAACGAGATCATCGTGAAGAGCGTCGCGAACGCGGTGATCGGCTTGTCGTAGACCGCCGCGTGCGCCTCGACCGTCACGTCGCGGCCGGTGAGCCCGGTGCCGCCGGTCGAGATCACCACATCGACCCCGGGATCGGCGATCCATCCGCGCAGCCGCGCCTCGATCGCCGCCTGATCGTCGCGGCACCAGCGCCCGGTCGGCCAGCAGATGCCCCGCCGCCTCCAGCCGCGCCACCAAAGTGTCGCCCGAGGTGTCCTCCGCCCGGCCGCGGCTGTCGGAGACCGTCAGCACCGCGATCCGCACCGGCAGGAACGGCCGCTCCGCCTCAGCCATCGAGCCGGGCCTTCAGCATCAGGAGATCCGCCCAGGCCTCGCGCTTCTTCTCGCCGTCGCGCAGCAGCGCCGCCGGATGCCAGGTCGCGATCGCCGGCACCCCGCGCCATGCCTGCCAGCGCCCGCGCAGCCGCGTCACCCCGTCGCTGGTGGCGAGCACGGTGCGGACCGCCGGCGAGCCGAGGAGCAGCAGCACTTCCGGCCGCGCCAGCTCGATGTGGCGGAAGAGGAACGGCGCCAAGAGCGCCGCCTCGTCGCCCGAGGGATCGCGGTTCTGCGGCGGCCGCCACGGCAGCACGTTGGTGATATAGGCGCCCAGTGCGGGGTCATCGGCCCGCCGCGACAGCCCGATCGCCGCCAGCATCCGGTCGAGGAGCTGCCCCGAAGGACCGACGAACGGCAGGCCCGCGCGGTCCTCGTCGCGCCCCGGCGCCTCGCCGATCACCATGACCCGCGCCGCCGGATCGCCGTCGGCGAAGACCAGGTTCCGCGCGCCGCGCCTGAGCGCCGAGCCCTCGAAGCCGCCGATCGCCGCCCTGAGCGCCGCGAGATCGCCACAGGCGGCCGCCAGCGCCGCCGGCGCCGCGCCCTCCGCCACCGGCGCCGCGCCCTCCGCCACCGGCGCGGCCGGCGCCACCGCCGGGCGCGGCCTCGCCGCCGGCACGTCGAAGCGGTTGACCGGCGCCTCGCCGATCGCCTCGTCGGCGCCGAGCTCGACCTGCCAGGCCAGGGCGGCGAGGTCGGCGGCGAAGCTGGACGGCGATGCGGACATGGGCTCGGGACTCGCGGGGTTGCGTCGCCCCGAGATTAGCCCGAACCCGCAGCCGAATGCATCAGGCCTCGGCGCCGCTGACGACGATCACCGGGAAGACGCTGGCCCGATCGACCTCGCGCCACCCCCAGAGCAGCGGATCGAGCGCCACCGGCAGGTCGCTGCGTTCGAGCCGCCGCACCGAAAGCCCCGCCGACCGGCGCGGATCCAGCGCGTCGTACCAGGCGGCATGGCTGATGCAGACCCGCGTGCCGGGCCCGGCCGCGCGGGCGACCTCGAGCGTCCGCAGCCGTTCCGCGGCGCCGCAGTGGTTGAGCACCGAGAAGAGCAGGATGAAGTCCGCCGGCGCCGCGATATCGAGGAACGAGGTGCTCTGCTCCAGCGCCGGCGCCTTGTCGCGCAGCTCCGGCGTCGCCGCCACGATGTCGCGGGCGATGGCGATGAAGTCCGGATTGAAGTCGTAGCCGCGGTAGCGGCCAGCTTGCAGGTAGCGGATCAGGAACCGCCCGGCCCGGAGCGGGCCGCAGCCGTAGTCGACCAGCCGGTGCTGCGGCTGCAGCCCCAGGTGCCGCAAGAGCTCGAGCTGATAGGCGCCGCGGGCATCCCACTCCCGCTCGCCGCCGCCGAGGTGGCGCTTGTAGTCTCCCGCCGCGGCCTCTTTGGCGGAAACCGCCAGCCCGCGGTACTTGTTGCGCGAAAACACAGTTTCGGCTCCGATGCTGTTCATCCCACCGGCTCGGACATGGACGTGGACGCCCGCCTGTCAATCCGACCTCCGTGCAATTCCCTCCCGACCCGCGGGGCGCCGCGGCTTGTCCCCGACCTCCCGCCTGCTATAGATGCCGCGATCCGCCCGGAGGCCGATTATTGTTCGCGCACCGCCACCTGCTCGGAATCGAGCCGCTTTCCCGCGCCGACATCGAGACTATCCTCGACCTCGCCGACAGCTACGTCGCCCTGAACCGTCAGGCCGACAAGCGCGCGGATGCGCTGAAAGGCCTCACCCAGATCAACATGTTCTTCGAGGCCTCGACCCGCACCCAGGCGAGCTTCGAGCTGGCCGGCAAGCGGCTCGGCGCCAACGTGATGAACATGTCCGTCGCCCAGTCCTCGGTGAAGAAGGGCGAGACGCTGATCGACACCGCGATGACGCTGAACGCGATGCACCCCGATCTCCTGGTGGTGCGCCACCCCTCGTCCGGCGCGGTCAACCTCTTGGCCTCCAAGGTCAATTGCGCGGTGCTCAACGCCGGCGACGGCCGCCACGAGCATCCGACCCAGGCGCTGCTCGACGCGCTGACCATCCGTCGCCGCAAGGGCACGCTGACCCGGCTCACCGTGGCGATCTGCGGCGACATCGCGCACTCCCGGGTCGCGCGCTCCAACATCCTGCTCCTCGGCCGCATGGAGAACCGCATCCGGCTGATCGGCCCGCCGACGCTGATGCCGGCCGGCGCCGAGCGCATGGGCGCCGAGATCTTCCAGGACCTCCGCGAGGGCCTGCAAGGCGCCGACGTGGTGATGATGCTGCGCCTGCAGAAGGAGCGGATGGACGGCGCGCTGGTGCCCTCGATGCGCGAATACTACCACCGCTTCGGCCTCGACGCCGAAAAGCTCGCCGCCGCCAGGCCCGACGCCATCGTGATGCATCCCGGCCCGATGAACCGCGGCGTCGAGATCGACGGCACGCTCGCCGACGACATCAACGTCAGCGTGATCCAGGAGCAGGTCGAGATGGGCGTCGCCGTCCGCATGGCGGCGATGGATCTGCTCGCCCGCAACCAGCGCGCCCGCAACGAGCCGGCAGGGGCCTGGTCGTGACGCGCGGCCGCGTCGGTCCCCTGGCCCGGCACGGGCAGCGGCCGTCGCGCCCCGCCCGCCCGCCCCGCGCGACGGCCGCTGCCCTCATCGCCTGTCGGTGCCGCCGGTGCTGACGCTGACCAACGCCCGCCTGATCGACCCCGAAGGCGACCGGGTCTTTCTCGGCGGCCTCGTCATCGACGCCGGCCGCATCGTCGAGGCCTTCCACGGCCCCCGCTCCGGCGAGGACTGCCGCGGCAAGCACCTCGCCCCCGGCATCATCGACATCGGCGTCAAGGTCGGCGAGCCGGGCGAGCGCCACAAGGAGAGCTTCCGCACCGCCGGCGCCGCCGCGGCGGCCGGCGGTGTGACCACCATCGTCACCCGCCCCGACACGCTGCCCGCGGTCGATACGCCCGAGGCGCTGGAGTTCCTGCAGCGCCGCGCCGTCGGCGCCAGCCCGGTCACCGTGCTGCCGATGGCGGCGCTGACCAAGGGCCGGGCGGGGCGCGAGATGACCGAGATCGGCTTCCTGCTCGACGCCGGCGCCGTCGCCTTCACCGACGCCCGCGCCGTCGCCGACGCCCGCGTCTTCGAGCGCTGCCTGACCTATGCCGCCGGCCTCGGCGCGCTGGTGATCGGCCACCCGCAGGAGCCGCGCCTTTCCGACGGCGCCTGCATGACCACCGGCCAGTTCGCGAGCGCGCTCGGGCTGCCCGCGGTCTCGCCCGTCGCCGAGCGCATCGGCCTCGAGCGCGACCTCGCGCTGGTCGAGGCCACGGGCGTCCGCTACCACGCCGACCAGCTCTCCGTCGCCGCCGCGCTCCCTGCGCTGCGCCGCGCCAAGGCGGCGGGCCTCGCCGTCACCGCCGGCGCCTCGATCCACCACCTGACGCTCAACGAGTTCGACGTCGGCGACTACCGCACCTTCTTCAAGCTGACCCCGCCGCTCCGCGCCGAGGACGACCGCATCGCCCTGGTCGAGGCGCTGGCCGCCGGGCTGATCGACGTCGTCGGCTCGTTCCACACCCCGCAGGACGAGGAGGAGAAGCGCCTCCCCTTCGAGGAGGCGGCCAGTGGCGCTGTCGGCCTCGAGACCCTGCTGCCGGCGGCGATGCAGCTCGTCCACGCCGGCCACCTCGGCTTGCCCGCGCTCTGGCGGGCGCTGGCGCTCAACCCGGCGCGGCTCCTCGGCCTCGACGCCGGCCGGCTCGCGCCGGGCGCCCCGGCCGATCTCGTGCTCTTCGACCCCGACACGCCCTTCGTCCTCGATCGCGCCACGCTGCGCTCGAAGTCGAAGAACACCCCCTACGACCTCCGCCGGATGCAGGGCCGGGTGCTCGGCACCTGGGTCGGCGGCGCGCGGGTCTTCGCCCTGGAGGCGGCATGACGCTGATCCCGACCTTCGTGCTCGCCTACCTACTCGGCTCGATCCCGTTCGGCCTCCTGATCACCCGCCGGCTCGGCCTCGGCGACCTGCGCAGCATCGGCTCGGGCAATATCGGCGCGACCAACGTGCTCAGGACCGGCAACAAGGGCGCCGCCGCCGCCACGCTCCTGCTCGACGCCGCCAAGGGCGCGGCGGCGGTGCTGCTCGCGCGCTGGGCCTTCGGCGAGACCGCGGCGCTGGTCGCGGGCCTCGCCGCCTTCCTCGGCCATCTCTTCCCGATCTGGCTCGGGTTCCGCGGCGGCAAGGGGGTGGCCACCTTCCTCGGGGTGACGCTGGCGCTGGCCTGGCCGGCCGGGCTCGCCGCCTGCGCCACCTGGCTCGCGGTGGCGGTGCTCACCCGCTTCTCCTCGCTCGCGGCGCTGGCCGCCGCCGCGGCGGCGCCGTTCTGGCTCGTGGTCTTCGGCCGCCCCGACGCGGTCTGGCTCGGCATCGCGCTCGCCGTCCTCGTCTTCATCCGCCACCAGGCCAACATCCGCCGCCTTTTCCGCGGCAGCGAGCCGCGGATCGGCGCCGGCCGCTGACCCGCCTGCATCGGCCCGGCCACGGTCGCGTGAGGCGGCCGGCCGGCGGGTTGCGGCCGCCCCGCCGCAATGATCTCCTGCCGGCGACTGCCGGAGCGGAGACTGCCGATGTCGAGACTATCCTGCGGGCTCCTGGCCGCGGCGACGCTGGCGCTGGCCGCCGGCGCCCGCGCCGAGGTCGCGCCGCCGACGCCGGAATACTGGGAGGTCACCGGCGTCAACGCCGGCGATACCCTCAACCTCCGCGAAAGCCCCTCGACCGGCGCCGCGGTGGTCGCCGAGCTCGCCCGCGGCACCGTCCTGCACAATCTCGGCTGTCAGGACGACGCCGGCCAGCGCTGGTGCGAGGTCGAGCTCGCCGAAGGCGGCGTGCGCGGCTGGGCCGCCGCCCGCTACCTGCTCGAGCATGTCGCCGCAGCACCACCGGCCCCGGACACCGCGCCGGCTACCCCGGCGGCGCCGCTGCCGGCCGTGGGCGAGCTCGCCTGCAGCCTGAACGGCGCGCCGGTGCCGACCTGCCCCTACGCGATCCAGCATGCCGACGACGGCACCGTCGAGGTGGTGGTGACCTTCCCCGACGGCTTCGAGCGGGTGCTCGCCTTCGCAGAGGGCGAGGTCTGGTCGCCCGATCCCACCGACGAGGTCACCGCGAGATCCGGCGACGGCGCCACCATCGTCGAGGTCAACGGCGTCGAGCGGATCGAGGTCCCCGACGCCGTCGTGCCCCGAAGCTGACCGGCGAAGCTGACCGGCGGGCTCAGTCGTCGCTCTCGGCCAGCAGCCGCCCGAGGCCGTCGCTCAGCGGCGCATGATACTTGTCCCAGAGCTCCTCGGCCGCCGAGCGGACGAAGATCCGCCGCAGCGTCTCGAGGAACTCGTGCTCCTCGGAATCGGGCGCGCCGAGGGCCGCGGGCATCGGCGCGGCCAGCGCCAGGAGATCGAGCACCGCGGCGCGGATCGGGATGCGGGGTGAGAGGTCTTCGAAAGGGGCGATTCGGCACATGGCGTGAACTCCGGGCGGGTTGTTGCCCCCGATCTAGCCCCGCCTGCGTGACACCAGCGTGAGTCCGGCGTCACCCCGCCGCGTCCGCCGCGTCAATAGCTGTAATCGTCGTAAATCCGCCCGAGATCGCCGCGCCAGACCCCGGCGTAGCGCGCGAGGAGCTCGTCGGCCGCCGACTGGCCGGTGGCGACGACCTCGTGCAGCGGGTTCAGGAAATGCGTCTCGTCGGCGATCATGCCGCCGGCGCCCGGACGCGCCCGCGCCCGGAGCCCGGCCTCGGCGATCGCCAGCAGGTCGCGGGCGATCTCGCGCACCGGCCGGCCGCCGATCTCGGCGCGGATGCCGTACTTGCCGGCGTCGTGGCGCAGCGTGTCGCGCTCCGCCGCGGTCCAGTCGCGGCAGAGATCCCAGGCCGCGTCGAGCGACCCCTGCTCGTAGAGCAGCCCCACCCAGAACGCCGGCAGCGCGCAGATGCGCCGCCACGGCCCGCCGTCGGCGCCGCGCATCTCCATGAACTTCTTCAGCCGTACCTCGGGGAAGATCGTCGTCAGATGGTCGGCCCAGTCGCTCAGCGTCGGCAGCTCGCCGGGCAGCGCCGGCAGCTCGCCCCGCATAAAGTCGCGGAACGACTGCCCGAGCGCGTCGATGTAGCGGCCGTCGCGATAGACGAAGTACATCGGCACATCGAGTGCGTAATCGACGTAAGCCTCGAAGCCCATGCCGTCCTCGAAGACGAACGGCAGCATGCCGGTGCGGTCCGGATCGGTGTCCTGCCAGATCCGCGCCCGCCACGACTGCCAGCCATTGATGCTGCCCTCGAAGAACGGCGAGTTGGCGAAGAGCGCGGTCGCGATCGGCTGCAGCGCCAGGCTCACCCGGAACTTCCGCACCATGTCCGCCTCGGAGGCGAAATCGAGGTTCACCTGCACCGTGCAGGTCCGGTACATCATCTGCGTGCCGTGGCTGCCGGTCTCGCGCATGTAGCGGGTCATCAGCGCATAGCGGCCCTTTGGCATCACCGGCATCTGGTCGGCGGTCCACTCCGGCGCGGCGCCGAGCCCGATGAAGCCGGCGCCGATCTCGTCGGCGACCGCCTTCACCTCGCGCAGGTGCTCGTTCACCTCGTCGCAGGTGCCGTGGATGGTCTCCAGCGGCGCGCCGGACAGCTCGAGCTGGCCGCCGGGCTCGAGGCTGACGTTGGCGCCGTCCTTCTCCAGGCCGATCAGCTTGCCGGCCTCCTCTACCGGGCGCCAGCCGAAGCCGTCGCGCAGGCCCGCGAGCATCGCATGGATCGAGCAGTCGCCGTCGTAGGGCAGCGGCAGGTGGTCGGCGACACGGTAGCCGAACTTCTCGTGCTCGGTGCCGATGCGCCAGTCGGGCTTCGGCTTTGAGCCCGATGCGAGGTACTCGGCAAGCTGCGCTTGGCTCTCGATGAGACCGCCGCCGGCCTGGGGGATCGACATGAGGGAAAAACTCGACTCGACTCTGCCCGCCAGCCTTAGAAGGCGCAACCTGCGATGGCAAGCGTGCGCGAGATCCGGCGCGGAGCCGCCCAGCGCGAGGCGCCGCGGTTGAAATCGGCGGCCCGGAGCGGCACCTTTGCGGTAGGATGCAACCCGCCCAATCCGGAGACCGGCATGTGCCGCAACATCAAACCGCTTTTCAACTTCGAGCCCCCGGCGAGCGATGACGAGATCCGCGCCGCCTCGCTGCAGTTCGTGCGCAAGATCAGCGGCTTCGCCAGGCCGTCCCAGGCCAACGACGCCGCCTTCGAGCGCGCCGTCGACGAGGTCGCCCGCGCCTCGCGCCGGCTGATGGCCTCGCTCGTCACCACCGCCCAGCCCCGCGACCGCGACATCGAGGCCGAGAAGCACCGCGAACGCTCCCGCCTCCGCTTCGCGACCGCAGGCTAGAACTCCACTGTCCCGCCCGATTTGGCCGTCGACAAATCGGGCCGCGCCTGCCCGCCCGGGGCAGGTGCGTAGACGCGCCAGCCGGGCAGGCGCGCCCCGATTGCGCGCGTCGGTCCGGGCCGCACCCCCCTCGCCCTCCGCCAGCTGGCTTCGGGCGACCGACCGGGCAAGGCTGCACTGCTCGCCTTATCGGTCCGCGGGAAGCAATCGCTTGCGGCACGAAAACCGGACCGAAGCGATCAGCCGTAGTTCGTGCGACCTTCCGAGTCGGCCATGGGACGGCAGTCCAGCAGGGCGTTACGGGCGTCGAGATCGCGCACCTCAAGCTGGTGATTGAAGCGCCCGGGCTACGCGACCCGATCGGGATGCCCGGGGGCGAGGGGTTCGCTAACGAGTCGTTTCGCGGCCCGAGCGGCCGCCTCGGCGTAGCTTCGATCACCGTGAATGAGGATCAGCGCCGTCGCGCCCTCCATCAGCAGCACCACCTCGCGCGCCCGTTCCGCGGCGGACGGAACCCCCGTCCTTTCGAGGAGGCCTGCCCACCAGCCTTCCATCGCCGCCTTGTGGCGGTGGGCGATCGCGCGCGCCGGGTGGCCGGGCAGGTCGGCGAGCTCCATCGCGAGGCGGGTGAACCCCGCCCCGGTCCAGGCCGGCTTCGCCGACCATCTGGAAAGCTCCGCGAAGAGAACGTCGAGGATCTCGGACGCGCTGCCGGAATAGCGGCCCTCGTACTTGCGGATACGCGCCAGCGCCAGCTCGCTGTGCAGTTCGAGCACGGCAGCCAGGAGGTCGTCCTTGCTCTTGAAGTGATAGTAGAGCGTGCGCTTGGTGATCCCCGCCGCCGCGGCGATGTCATCGACGCCAACCCGGCCGAAGCCTTTCCGGTAGAAGAGCTCGTAGGCGGCATCGAGAATGCGGCGCCGGGTCGCCTGCGCGTCTCTGGTCATGCGCCACGATATCTCCGGCGAATGTATACCGGCTAGTGAGTTTACATCCGAGCCGGCGCGCCCCCGGATGAACCCGACGCGGCGGTTCACCGGGAGCACGGGTCCATGGACCAGATCGTTCGCAGACGCACTGACCCCGCCGACCTCGCGGCGGCCGTCGAGGGACTGGCAGCCGCCTTCGGCGATCGGCTGGTCACCTCGCGCGTGGTTCGCGAGCAGCACGGCAACACCACGACCTGGATCGCCTCCCAGCCGCCCGACGCCGTGATCTATCCGCGGTCGGCCGAGGAGGTGCAGCAGGTGGTGCGCATCTGCGCCGGGCGCGGCGTGCCGGTCATTCCCTTCGGCGCCGGCACATCCTTCGAGGGAAGCGTCAACGCACCCCTCGGCGGCGTCTCGATCGACTTCCGCGACATGAACCGGGTGCTGGCTGTGCATCCGGAAGATCTCGATTGCGTGATCGAGCCCGGCATCACCCGAACCCGGCTCAATGAGCACCTGAAGGACCAGGGCCTGTTCTTCCCTGTCGATCCCGGTGCGGATGCCTCCCTCGGCGGCATGGCCTCGACTCGCGCCTCCGGAACCACCGCCGTTCGCTACGGCACGATGAAGGACAACGTGCTGGCGCTGAAGGTCGTGCTGCCCGACGGCGCGCTGATGACCACGTCGCGTCGGGCGCGAAAGTCCTCGGCCGGCTACGACCTGACCCGCCTCATCGTCGGCGCCGAGGGCACGCTCGGCGTCATCACCGAATTGACCTTGAAGCTGCACGGGATCCCCGAGGCGATCGCTGCCGGCGTCTGCCCGTTCCCGTCGATCGAGGCCGCCTGTGCCACCGCCATCGCCGCGATCCAGGGCGGTATCCCGGTCGCCCGCGTCGAGCTTCTGGACGAGGTGCAGGTGCGCGCCTGCAATGCCGACGCCAGGCTCGGCCTGCCTGAAGTTCCAATGCTGTTCCTCGAATTCCACGGAACCGAGGCCGGGGTGGCGGAGCAGTCGGAGCGCTTCGGCGAGATCGCGCGCGATCTCGGGGGCGGCCCGTTCGAATGGGCGACCAGGCCCGAGGAACGGAGCCGGCTATGGCGGGCGCGGCACCATGTGTTCTGGGCGGACAAATCGTTCCGGCCCGGGGCGCATGCCATCGTGACCGATGTCTGCGTACCGCTCTCGCGGCTGGCGGAATGCGTCACCGAGACCAAGCGCGACCTCGAGCGGAGCGGTCTGGTAGCGCCGATTGTCGGGCACGCCGGAGACGGCAATTTCCATTGCGTGCTTCTGGTGATGATCGACGACGCCGCGGAGGTCGCCCGCGCGCGCGGCTTCATCGAGCGCATCGTGGAACGAGCCCTGCTGATGGAGGGGACCTGCACCGGCGAGCATGCGATCGGTCAAGGCAAGATGCACTTCCTCGAACCCGAGCACGGCCGGGCCGCGGTCGACGCCATGCGCGCGATCAAGCGGGCGCTCGATCCGGACGGGATCCTAAATCCGGGCAAGATCGTTTAGGAGGCTCGGAGCCGCCATCGAGAGCGCCCGCCGCCGGGCGTTAACCCGCGGCGCCTGGAATACAATCATCCATATGCATTCAAGATGGTTTCCAGACGCCTTCCAGATCGCGCAAACGCCTGTTAACGCAGGAGATTCGCCCCTTTCACCGGCTGAAGCAAGCCGCGAGCTCCACATGCCCCGACCAGCGGAACTGATCGACCGGCTGCACCCAGTCGAGCCGGAACCCGCCCTCGATCAGCAGCCGCGCATCCCGCGCAAAGCTCGCCGGATCGCAGGAGACCGCGGCGATCCGGCCGATCCCCGAGCGCGCCAGCTCCCGGCACTGCGCCTCCGCCCCGGCACGCGGCGGATCGATGACCACCGCGTCCAAACCCTTGATCTCCTGAGCTAAAAGCGGCCGGCGAAACGAATCCCGCGCCACCGCGGCCACCCGCTTCAACCCCGCCGCCCGCCGCCACCCCTCGCCCAGCGCCGCCACCATCCCGGCGTCCCCCTCCACCGCCAGCACCTCGGCGGCTTCCGCCAGCGGCAGCGTGAAGGTACCGCAGCCGGCGAAGAGATCGGCCACCCGCGCCGCCCCGGCCGTGGCCTCCCGCACCGCCGCGACCAGCGCCGCTTCGCCCTCCACGGTCGCCTGCAGGAACCCCCCGGCGGCGGCACCACCCGCGCCGCGCCCATCGCCTGAAACGGCGCCCGCCGCAGCGCCACCGCCTCGCCGGCCCAGGAAAGTCGTGCCAGATCAGCCTCTTCCGCGAGACCGGCCAGCCGCTCCCGCAGGCCGGCGTCGAGATCGTGCCCGCCTGAGACCGCGAGATCCAGCCCCGCCGGCCCGCTGGTCAGCGTCAGCCGCAGCACCCCGGACCGGCTCGCCGCGAGACGCGCCAGCCGGGCGAGAACCGGCCTCGCCGCCAGGATCTCCGGCCGCACCACCAGGCATTCGCGGATATCGACCAGGCTCTCCGACCGCCGGCCGTGAAAGCCCACCACCGCCGTCTTCCGCGTCCGCCGGCCGCCGAACACCGCCCGCCGCCGCGACCGCTGCGGCGAGGTCAGCGTCGCCCTTACCGGCGCCGCGATCCCCTGCGCCGCCAGCGCCCGAACGATGGTCTCGGCTTTCCACCTCGCGAGGAATGCGTCCGACCCATGCTGCAGCGCGCAGCCGCCGCAGGCCCCGAAATGCGGGCACGGTGGCACCACCCGCTCCGCCGAAGCCTCCAGCATGAGCGGCGCGCCGTCGTCCACCCGCCACCGCTCGCCGGGCAAGGCGAACGGCAGGCGCAGCGCCCCGGCGATACCGTCGCCCTCGCGCCCGAGGCGCTCGATCGTCACCTCCATGGCACCTCCGAGGAGAAACCGGTCGTTTCGCACTTCCGGCTTACCCGGCCGCGCTTGGCGCATTACCTTCGGCCGGTCAACCAGCAAGGAGCGCCGTAATGGCCGACCCCGTCGCGCCCGGAACCCGGATCGGGCATGTCCACCTCAAGGTCGCCGATCTCGACCGGGCGATCGCCTTCTACTCCGGCGTGCTCGGCTTCGAGCTGCAGCAGAAGTTCGGCGACCAGGCGGCGTTTCTCTCCGCCGGAGGCTACCACCACCACATCGGCCTCAACACCTGGGAGAGCCGCGGCGGCACGCCGCCGCCGCAGGGCCACACCGGGCTCTACCACACCGCGATCCTCTATCCGACCCGCAAGGATCTGGCCGACGCGCTGAAGCGGCTCATGGCGGCCGGCATCGAGCTCGACGGCGCCTCCGACCACGGCGTCAGCCACGCTCTCTACCTCACCGATCCCGACGGCAACGGCGTCGAGCTCTATTGGGACCGCCCGCAGGAGGAATGGCCCCGCGAGGCTTCCGGTCGCCTGGCGATGGTGACCAAGCGTCTCGACCTCGCGAACCTCCTCGCGGAGGCCTAGCCGTCGAGGCCGCTCGTCGGCTTGCGCGCCGCGATCAGGAATTCCAGATTGCCGTCGCCGCCAGCGATCGGGCTCGCGGTCTCGCCGAGGATCGTCCAGCCGGCCGCGACCAGGAAGTCGCGGACGCCGGCTAGCGCGGCTGTCCGCGCTGCCGGATCACGCAGCACGCCGTGCTTTCCGATCAGCGCCGGGCCGACCTCGAACTGCGGCTTGACCAGCGCCACCAGGGTCGCGCCGGGGCGCGCCATCGCCAACGCCGGCGGCAGCGCCTTGGCCAGCGAGATGAACGAGAGATCGGCGACGATCCAGTCCGGCGGCGGCACCTGCTCCGGCGTCAGCGCACGGGCGTTGACGCCCTCGAGCAGGGTGAGCCTCGGGTCGGCCCTGAGCGCCGGCGCGAGCTGGCCGTGGCCGACGTCCACCGCCCAGACCTCGGCCGCTCCCGCCTCGAGCAGCACCTGGCTGAAGCCGCCGGTCGAGGCGCCGAGATCGAGCGCCACCGCGCCGGCCGGGTCGAGGCCGAAGGCATCGAGCGCGTGCCTGAGCTTCAGCCCACCGCGCGAGACATAGGGCAGCGGGTCGCCGGCAAGCTCGATGCGCGCCGCTTCCGCCACCCGCGCCGCCGGCCGGTCGGCCCGGACCCCGTCCACCCGCACCGCCCCGGCAGCGATCAACGCCTGCGCCCGGGCGCGGCTCGGCGCCAGGCCGGCGGCGACCACGGCCTGATCGAGCCGCACCTATCCCGCCGCGAGATCCGCGGCCCGGGCGAAGCCGACGCCGCGCGCCGTCATCTCGCGCATCGCCCAGTCCAGCGAGCCGTCGAGGTCGATCGGCCGGCACACGTCCTCGAGCAGCGTCACCGCGAATCCCGCCGCCGTGGCATCGAGCGCCGAATAGGCCACGCAGAAGTCGGTGGCGAGCCCGGACAGCCAGACGTGGCCCACGCCGCGCTCGCGCAGGTAGCCGGTGAGCCCGGTCGGCGTCGTGCGGTCGTTCTCGAAGAAGGCGGAATAGCTGTCGATCGCGGTGCGGAAGCCCTTGCGCAGCACCATGTCCGCGACATCGGTCTCAAGCTCGGGATGGAACTCCGCGCCCGGCGTGCCCTGCACGCAGTGCGTCGGCCAGAGCACCTGCGGGCCATAGGGCATCTCGACGGTGGAAAAAGGCTCGCGGCCGGCGTGGCTCGCGGCGAACGAGCGGTGCCCGGCCGGGTGCCAGTCCTGGGTGAAGACCCGCACCCCGAACCGTGGCGCGACGCGGTTGATCAGGCCGACCACCTCGTGACCCCCGGCGACGCCGAGCGCGCCGCCGGGGCAGAAGTCGTTCTGCACGTCGACGACGAGCAGCGCGCCGTCCCCCGGGACCGCCATCGCCGGCTAGCCCCCGCCCGTGGGCAGCGCGCGGCCGGCGACATCGCCGCGCCGCAGCAACGGTCCCGCCGCGGCGGCGTTCGGATCGGGCGTGTCGCGGATGGTGTTCTCGGCCATGACGTCATCCTCGGGTGGTGTGGGGTCGCGGCCCGTATCCCGGCTCGGACGCCGGGCGTCAAGGCTCGATCGGCCGGGCCTATCGATCATACCCGATTAATTGAATCAGGATTGACGATCCTGACCGAATTTGTCATGAAAGGGTCAGCCAGTCCCCGCGGGGCAGCCAGGTCGACCACGAGCCACCAGCGGAGCCGATGGCCATGCGCCCTGAACCCCTGCCCGAACTCCCGGGCCGCAAGCCGGCGCCTCGAGCTGGCAGAACCCTCGCAGCCGCCGCGCCACGACGCCCGGGCGCTCACCGCCGGCGGCAGCCAGGCCGAGATCCGCCTCGACGGCGTCCGCTACCTGCTGCGCATCACGCGGCAGGGCAAGCTGATCCTGACCAAATGAGCGCCCAGCCCGAGCACCTCGGCGCCGCAGCGGTCGGCCGGCTGACCGAGCTGCCGCCGATCGAGCGGCAGGTCATCCGCGGGCTGCGGCTCTGGTGCGACGGCCCCGACGGCGCGGACCGGCTGCGCCGCGAGCTGGCCGCCCGCCACGGCGCCGACGCGGCCGCGAACCTCCTCGCCGCCTTCACCGAGCTGATGCGGCTGACGGCACGGCATTCCCGCCGACCGCTGCTCGGGCATGCCCTCGACTGTCCTTGCGCCGGCGCCGACGAATGCGTCTTCGCCCGCTTCGTGGCGCTCGCCGCCGAGGGTGCGCGGGAGGACGCGGTGCTGATGGCGGCGCTCCTGGTGCGCGCCGACCTCGCGCTCTGCCTTGCCGGACTGGCGGAATCGATCGGCCTCGGCCTGTTGCGCGGCACGGCGCCGCGCATCGTCCGGTAACGGCCTCAGGGCCGCCGGCGCGCCACGATCGGCCCGCCGCCTGCGCCGGCGATCCGCGCGATCGCCGACGTCAGCGGCTCGGACACCACCGCCATGTGATGGCCGCTGGCGTGCAGCAGCGTCTCGGGATCGCGCATGATCCCGACATGCCCCCGCCAGAACAGCAGGTCGCCGCGTACGAGCGGTGCGACCTCCGCGACCGGCGTCCCGACCAGGGCCGCCTGCATGTCGGAATCGCGCGGCGACTTCCGGCCGCCGGCGATCAGCGCCAGCTGAACCAGCCCCGAGCAGTCGATGCCCCGGATGCTGCGCCCGGCCCAGAGATAGGGCACGCCGATGAACCGCTCCGCCTGCGCCACGATATCCCCGGCGAAGGGCGCCAGATGCGGCCGTGGCACATAGCCGCCGTCCCGCAGCCGGAAAAACTCCCCGGTCGTGCCCTTGACCCGGACCTCGGCCAAGAACGGCAGCTCGCCCAGCACCCGCGACCGCGCGACGGGCTGCGCATAGACCTGCGACCAGAGCGCGGTGACTGGCTGGCCCGCCCCCTGCGCCGGCCCGAGGCCCGCGGCGCTGACGTAGCCGACGTAGCTGTCGCGCGTGGCCTGGCCCCAAGCCAGGCCGTCCTTGCGCGTCTCGTAAACGATGAAGCCCTCGCCGTGAAGGAGCTGGGTCGAGCGCTCGGCGTCGGGGTCCGGCACCGAGGTCATATCGAGCAGCGTCGCCGTCACCCGGCAGGGCTGGCCCCGCACGAAACGGTCGGCGCTGACCTCGCCCCTGAGGTGCTCGGCGGCGAGATCGGAGCGGGCGGGCATCAGCCGGCTGGCGAAGGGCATCAGGCCTGTGAGCAAAATCGTCCCTCCAAAAGCGCCAGCAGCGCTCGTCCAGCTTGAAAAGCGCCGCCCTTCGGCCGGGCCGGCTTGGCCTGCGGCGTCCAGCCGAAGATGTCGATGTGCAGGTAGCGCGGGCTCGCGGTGACGAAGCGGCGCAGGAACAGCGCTGCGGTGATCGCCCCGGCCATGCCGCCCGAGGGCGCATTGTCGAGGTCGGCGATGCCGGGCTCGATCAGCGGCTCATAGGGGTCCCAGAACGGCAGGCGCCACAGCGGATCGGCGACCGCGACGGCGGCGCTGGCGAGATCGGCAGCCAAGCGCGTCGTCGTCGGTGAAGAACGGCGGCACGTCCGGACCGAGCGCCACCCGCGCGGCGCCGGTCAGCGTGGCGAGGCTGACAATCAGCTCCGGCGCCTCCTCGTCGGCGAGCGCCAGCGCATCCGCCAGCACCAGACGGCCTTCGGCATCGGTGTTGTTGACCTCGACCGTCAGCCCCTTGCGGCTCGGCAGGATGTCGCCCGGCCGCATCGCCGGCGCGGAGATCGCGTTCTCCACCGCCGGGACCAGCAGGCGCAGGCGCAGATCGAGGCCCAGCCCCATGACCATCGCGGCGAGCCCCATCGCGGTGGCGGCCCCGCCCATGTCCTTCTTCATCAGTCCCATCGAGGCGGCCGGCTTGATGTCGAGGCCGCCGGTGTCGAAGCAGACGCCCTTGCCGACCAGCGTCACCTTGGGCGCGCCCTCGCGGCCCCAGCGCAGATCGAGCAGCCGCGGCGGCTCGGCGGCGGCGGCGCCCACCGCCTCGATCATCGGCAGATTCGCCGCCCGCAGCGCCGCGGCGCCGCGGATCACCGCCGCCTCGGCGCCGTACCGCTCCGCCAGCGCCACGAAGGCGGCCTCGAGCGCCTCGGGGCCCATGTCGCGCGCCGGAGTGTCGATCAGCGACTGCGTCAGCGCCGCTGCTGCCGCGATGCATTCGAGCCGCGCGGCATCGACGCCTTCCGGACAGACCAGCCGGGCGGCGGCGGCCTTGCCCTGCCGGTAGCGATCGAACCGGTAGTCGGCGAGGAGCCAGCCCAGTGCCTCGAGCCCGGGATCGAGACCCGCGCCGATCTCGCCGAGCGCGTAGGTGCCGGCGGGCAGCTTCGCGGCGGCGGCCGCGAGCGGAAAGCGGTCGCGCTTGCGCGCCTCCGGCGTGCCCCAGCCGACCAGCGCGGCGCGCAGGCTGCCGTCAGGTGCGGGAATGCAGAGCAGCTCTCCCGGAGCCGCGGCGAAGCCGATCGCGCCGACCCACGCCCGGGTCGGCGGATCCTGGCGCTCCAGCCAGGCCGCGAAGCCCCTGGGGCTCGACCACGTCCAAGGGGATCGCCCGAGGATCGGGCGCCGGTGCCAGAGGCATCGCCAAGCCTTGTTGTTCAAGCGATTGCGCGATTCTATCCGGGGCTTTGGCGGGCGTCTACATGGCGGATTGATCAGTATGGAGGATCACCGAGAACAGCAATTCCTCGCCGAGCCGCGCCAGCCGGGCGCCGACCGCTGCGACCGCGGCCGGGTCGTTCGCCGCGAGGCAGCCGACGAGATCGCGCGCGACGCGGGCGAAAGCCGCAAGTCCGACCTGCTCGCTCAGGCTCGCGAGCCGGGAGGCCAGCACCTGCGCCTCGGCCGCATCGCCGGCCGCAAGGGCGGTCTGCAGCAGGCCCAGCCGGTCGGTGAGATGGAAGACGACCTCCGAGACCACCTCGCGGCAGCGCTGGTCGCCGAGCGACTGGCGCAGCACCAGGATCCTCGATGTGTCGAGCTCGGCGTCCTCGCGCGACGCGATATGATAAAGCTCCGCACCCATAGCGCAGTCCCCCCGTCACCCATCGCCGCAGCTTGGCGGCAAAGCGTAAAGCCGCGCTTGACGGCAGGCTTGCCGCAGCGCGTCATGCGCCTGAAACTGCCCGGCAGTTTAGGCAAATCGACGCTGTGCGAATCGGACCGGGGGACCAGCGATGGAACATGCACGGCCACTGCCGCCGATTCTGGTGTCCCGCTATCGCGCGTGGCAGGACCGGCGCAGCCCGCAGGACATCGCCCGCTACGGCGAGATGGCCGAGCAGGACCAGAACCCCAAGGCGATGATCATCACCTGCTGCGACAGCCGGGTGCTGATCTCCGAGATCTTCGGCAACGAGCCGGGAGATTTCTTCATCCACCGCAACATCGCGAACCTGGTGCCGCCCGACGAGCCGGACGGCCGCTCGCACGGCACCTCGGCGGCGATCGAGTATGCGGTGGTGGCGCTCAAGGTCGACCATATCGTGGTCATGGGCCACCACGGCTGCGGCGGCGTGCGCGGCTGCCACGACATGCTCGCGGGCCTCGCGCCGAATCTCGACACCCCGACCAGCTTCGTCGGCACCTGGCTCAAGATCCTCAAGCCCGGCTTCGAGGCGCTGGCCGGGCGCGGCCTCGACTACGAGGCCCGCATCGCCGCGCTGGAGCGGGAGGCGGTGCTGGTCAGCCTGCGCAACCTGATGAGCTTTCCCTTCGTCGCCGAAGCGGTGCTGGCCGACCGGCTGCAGCTCCACGGCGTCTGGAAGGACATCCGCGACGGCGGACTGGAGTTCTACGACGCCGCGACCGGCGCCTTCGCGCCGCTCTGAGATCACCTTGTGTTGAACGGCGCGCTGGACCGCGCGTGGTTAGATGCCGGCCTCACATTGGCCGCACAAGAGTCCGGAGGAAATCGTGAAAGTACTACCGATCCTGATCGGCGCGCTCGCCCTCGCCACGCAAAGCCTCGCGGCGGACGACCCGATCGCCGTGCGCCAGGCGCTGATGGACAACAACGGCACCGCGGCGGCGGTCGCCGGCGGCGATCCTCAAGGACGAGATCCCCTACAACCCGGCGGTCGCCAAGGGGGTGATCTTCGCGCTGAACGCCACCGCCCTGGCCTACGGCGGCTTCTTCCCCGAGGGCAGCGTCGATCCGGCGCGCAGCCACGCCTCGCCGAAGATCTGGGAGGACATGGCCGGCTTTGCAGGCCGAGCTCGGCAAGTTCCAGGCCGCCACCGCGGCCGCCGTCGCCGCGGCGGGCAAGGACGGCCCGGCCGACAAGGCCGCCTTCGCCTCGGCGATGCAGCCGATCTTCGGCGGCTGCAAATCCTGCCACGAGGCCTACCGCACCGAGGACTGAGCCCCGGTGCGGCGGCTCCTCGGCTGGCTCGTCGGGCTGCTCCTGGCCGGGGCCGCCGTCTTCTATGTCTTGACCCTGCCGCGCGGCCTGTCGGCCGCCGAGCTGGCGGCGCTGCCCGCCGGCGACGCGGCCCGCGGCGAGACCTGGTTCTGGGCCGGCGGCTGCGCCTCCTGCCACGCCGCGGAGAAGGCCGAAGGCGAGGACCGCCTCAAGCTCGGCGGCGGCCGGGTGCTGAAGACCGGCTTCGGCGACTTCGTCGTCCCCAACATCTCCAGCGACCGGAGCGACGGCATCGGCGGCTGGAGCGCCGGCGACTTCGCCAACGCCATGCTGCGCGGGGTCTCGCCGGACGGGCGGCACTTCTACCCCGCCTTCCCCTACGCCTCCTTCACCCGGATGCAGCCGCAGGACATCGCCGACCTCTGGGCCTACCTGCAGACGCTGCCGGCCGTGCCGGGCCGCGCCGCGCCGCACGACCTGCGCTTTCCCTACAACATCCGCCGCGGCATCGGCCTCTGGAAGCTCGCCTTCCTCTCCACCGCGCCCGCCGTCAGCCATCGACACCTCCGACCCTGCGGTCGCCCGCGGCCAGTACCTCGTCGAAGGCCCCGGCCACTGCGGCGAATGCCACACCCCGCGCAACTTCGCCGGGGCGCTCGACGACCAGCCGCTGGCTCGCCGGAGCGCCGGCGCCCGAGGGCAAGGGCAAGGTGCCGAACATCACCGGCGGCGAAGGCGGCATCGGCGACTGGTCGGCCGAGGACATCGCCTATTTCTTCGAGACCGGCTTCACGCCCGACTTCGATTCGGTCGGCGGCTCGATGGTCGAGGTGCAGGAGAACCTCGCGATGCTCGCCGGCGACGACCGCGCCGCGATCGCCGCCTACCTCAAGGCGGTGCCGCCGCAGGCCTCGGCGAACTGACGCCGGCCGCGGCGTGACAGACGCGGCGGGCTGGCCTAACCTGGCCCGGCCGATCTGGGGGACCGCACCCGTGAAAGTCATCGTGCTCGGCGCCGGGGTGATCGGCGTGACCACCGCCTACTATCTCGCGCGCGCCGGGGCCGAGGTGCGGGTGCTCGACCGCCAGCCCGGACCCGGAATGGAGACGAGCTTCGCCAACGCCGGCGAGCTCTCCTACGGCATGACCTCGCCCTGGGCGGCGCCCGGCATCCCGATGAAGGCGCTGCGCTGGCTCTTCATGCGGCATCGCCCGCTCTTCATCTGGCCGATGGTCGATCCGGCGATGTGGGCCTGGGGCGTCCGGATGCTCGCCAACTGCAACGAGGCCTCCTACCGGCTGAACAAGGGCCGGATGGTGCGGATCTCCAATTACAGCCGCGACGCGCTGCCCGACCTCCTCGCCGAGGTGCCGATCGCCTTCGACATGCGCGAAGAGGGTACGCTGCAGCTCTTCCGCACCGAGAAGCAGCTCAAGGGCTCGAAGGCCGACCAGGAGGTGCTGGCCGAATACGGCTCGCCCTATCAGGTCCTCGACCGCGACGCCTGCATCGCCGTCGAGCCGGGCCTCGTGCATGTGGCCGAGAAGTTCGTCGGCGGCCTGCGGCTCACCGCCGACCGCACCGGCGACTGCCGGATGTTCACCCTGGCGCTGGCCGAGAAGGCGGCGGCGATGGGCGTCTCCTTCCGCTACGGCAATACCATCAAGAGCGCTCACCCGCTCGGGCGAGCGCATCGCCTCGGTCGAGACCGAGCACGGGCCGGAGACCGCCGACGCCTATGTCTGCGCGCTCGGGCCTTATGCGCCGATCCTGCTGCGCAGCGTCGGGATCCGGCTGCCGATCTATCCGATCAAGGGCTATTCGATCACCCTGCCGGTGACCGACGATGCCGCCGCGCCGCAATCGACGCTGATGGACGAGACCCACAAGGTCGCGATCACCCGGCTCGGCGACCGCATCCGGGTCGCGGGCCAGGCCGAGATCATCGGCTACAACGCCAAGCTCGGCCGCAGCGCCACCGATACCGTCCGCTACGTCGTCAGCGACCTCTTCCCCAAGGGCGGCGACGTCAGCCGCGCCGAAGGCTGGACCGGCCTCCGGCCGATGACCCCGGACGGCACCCCGGTGATCGGACCGACCCGCTACCCCAACCTCTTCCTCAACACCGGCCACGGCACCCTCGGCTGGACAATGAGCGCCGGCTCCGGCCGCGCCGTCGCCGACGCTGTGCTCGGCCGGACCCCGGAGATCTCCTTCGACGGGCTGACCGCCGCCCGCTACGGGCAGTAGCTCAGGACGCGATCCAGGCGCGGATCGGTGCGACCGCGGCCTGCCAGGACGGCCGCGCCTCGAGGCGGCTGATCCAGGCCGCGACGTTGGGCGTCGCCGCGAGCGAGATACCGGCCCGCTCGCGGTACATGAAAGTGGTGGCAAGCGCGAAATCGGCGAGGCTCAGGAACCCCGCCACCCACTCCTTGCCGTCAAGCGCGCCGTCGAGCACCGGCAGGAATTGCGCCAGCTCCTTCAGGCTCGACTCGATCGCCTTCTCGTCGGGCTCGCCCGGGCCGAACTTCACCTTCATGAAGCGCTCGCCGTTGACCCGCTGCATCGCCGGCCCGAGATGGACCGCCTGCCAGTAGGACCATTGGTCGACGATCGCGCGAAGCTTGGGGTCGGCCGGATAGAGCCCCGCCTCGGGCTCGAGGCTCGCGAGATAGGCATTGATCGCCCGGCTCTCCCAGAGCACGAAGTCGCCGTCCACCAGCACCGGCACCTTGGTGTTGGGATTGTACGGCAGCAGCGTGCTCACTTTCTCCTCGGCGGTGCCAAGGTTCACGTCGACGAGCTCGAGCGCGATCCCGAGTTCGTTGGCGACGGCGCGGACGCGCAGCGCGTTCGGCGACAGACCTGCGTTGTAGAGCTTCATTCGCTCCCCCGTTCCTGCGGCCGGGGAGCAGCTAGTGCAGCCCCGCCGACGGGCGAGGCGCGCAGCCCGAAAAGCCGCTTGCCCCACGTACGCCGGACGCGCGTGGACGCCACCGCGCGCCGTGGCTAAAGTCCCGGCTCTTCGCCTGGAGGAAGCCCGCTTTGGACACCGTCGCCGCTTATGCCGAGCTCTCGCAGCACCTGCGCCGCATCGCGGCGCTGGAGCAGGTCGCCGAGATCCTGAACTGGGACCGGGAGACCCAGATGCCGCCGAAAGGCGCCGCCCAGCGCGCCGAGCATGCGGCGGCGGTGGCTTCGGCGATGCACGCCCATTGCTCCGACCCGCGGATCGCCGACTGGATCGCCACGGCCGGGCCGCAGGACGCGGCCGGCACGGTCAATCTCGCCGAAGCGGCGCGGCTCTACGGCCGCGCGGTGAAGGTGCCGGGCCGTCTCGCGGCCGATATCGCCGCGGCGGCGGTGGAGGCGCAAACCGCCTGGGTGGCGGCGCGCGCCGCGGGCGCGGTCGCGGGCTTCCTGCCGGCGCTCGAGCGCATGGTGGCCCTGAAGCGCGCCGAGGCCGACTGCCTCGCGACCGATGGGCGGGCCCGCTACGACGCGCTCCTCGACGACTTCGAGCCCGGCGCCACCGCCGCGGATCTCGAAGTGCTGTTCGGGAGGCTCCGGCCCGGCCTGACCGCGCTCCGCGCCCGGATCGCCGCGGCGGCCAGCCCCGCCCCGGTGCTGGCCGGTGCCTTCCCGGCGGACCGCCAGCTCGCGCTGTCGCGCCGGGTGGCCGGCGTCTTCGGCTACGACTGGGATGCGGGCCGGCTCGATCTCGCGGTGCATCCCTCCTCCTCCGGCACCGGCGGCGACGTCCGCATCACCACCCGGATCGACGCGGCCGATCCGACCCAGTGCCTCTATTCGACCGTGCACGAGGTCGGCCACGCGGTCTATTCGCAGGGCGCCGACCCGGCGCAGGCGCTGCTGCCGGCCGGCGCCTACGCCTCGATGGGCGTGCACGAGAGCCAGTCGCGCCTGTTCGAGAACCAGCTCGGCCGCAGCCGCGCCTTCTGCGACTGGCTCTACCCGGCGATGCGCGAGGCCTACGGCGACATCGGCCTCGATGGCCCCGAGGCGCTCTACCGCGCGGTCAATGCGGTGGAGACCGGCTTCATCCGCACCGACGCCGACGAGGTCCACTACAACCTCCACGTCATGCTGCGCTTCGACCTCGAGCGCGCGCTGGTCGAGCGGCGATCTCGGCGTCGGCGACCTCGAGGCCGCCTGGAACGACCGCTTCCTCGCCGACTTCGGCCGCGCCGTGCCCGATCCCCGGCGGGGGGTGCTGCAGGACGTCCACTGGTCGGTCGGCCTCTTCGGCTACTTCCCGACCTACACCCTCGGCAACCTCTATGCCGCCGAGCTGCATGCCGCGCTCCGCCGCGACCTGCCGGACCTCGACGCCCGCCTCGCCGCGGGCGACCTCGCCCCGGTGCGCGACTGGCTCGGCCCCCGCATCCACCGCCGCGGCCGCCTGCTCGCGCCGCGCGCCCTGATCGCCGAGGCGACCGGCCGCGAGCCCGACGCGGCGACCCTGGTCGAGCGAGCTCGAGGCCAAGTACGGCGCCCTCTACCGCCTTTAGCCTCAAGCCCCTCGCGTTTGAGCATGTGGGGTTATTCCTTGGTGCTGAAGGGATGTGTGGTAAGACCCACCTGCGTGCCAGGGAGCGGGTTGTGCTAGGCTGCAGACGACGTCTGCCCTGGCAAGGGGGAGGACGGCGATGTCGAAAAACGTCGATACGGTAAAGGAGCTCTATGCCTGCTTCGGAGGCGGCGACATCCCGGGTATCCTCGAGCGGCTCGATCCGGACGTGGAATGGGAACACGATTGGGGCGGCGAGCCGCTTCCGCTCTACGCGCTCCGACGTGGGCGCGAGGCGGCGGTCGGCTTCTTTGAGGCGCTCGGAGAGTTCGAATTCCTGCGATTCGAACCGGTGGGGTTCCTCGAGGGTGGCGACATGGTAGCAGTTCCGATCCATAGCGAGCTGCGTCGACAAGGCAAGCGGTCGGGGATTCCGCGATCTTGAGATGCACCTCTGGACCTTCGGGCCAGACGGTCTCGTGCGTCGCTTCCGTCACATGGGCGATACGCACCAGTTCGCGAAAATGGCGGGGCTCGCGTAGAGCCTCGGTCAGAGCGCGAGGACCGGTCAGTACTCCTCGATGTCGTTGACCAAGGTGGCTGTGCACATGCGCCCGAGTGCGGCGTCGCGGGCCGCCTGCCAATCGAAGCTCGCCTGCACGCCCGGCGGGCCGGCGATCTCCAAGCAGCGGCCGGGTACCGCGTGCATCCCTGTTTCGCCCGGGCCTCGGCCCGGCGAGCGCCCCGCTGGGGTGCGGGCGCTTCATCCCTCCCCGCGGGCCGGGCGCTGCCCTCGACGCGGGCGGGTGCGGCAAGCTGTGAGCCGTCCGGCTTGCGCAAGCCCGGCCCCCGAGTGCATGCTGGCCCGGAGCCGGCCGGCCCCGAGGCGGTCCGGCAAGGGGGAAACGCGCGACCGATGTCTCAGGCCCGCAGCTCGCTTTCGCGAAGTCTGGCCGCGCACGGCATCCTGATCCTGTACACGCTGATCGCGCTCTTTCCGGTCTTCGTCGTCGTGGTGAACTCGTTCAAGTCGCGCCGGGCGATCTTCTCGGAGCCCCTGGCGCTGCCGGGGCCGAAGAGCTTCGATCTGATCGGCTACCGCACCGTGCTCGATCAGGGCGATTTCCTGAAGTACTTCCAGAACAGCCTGGTCGTCACCATCGCCTCGCTCTTCTTCGTGCTGCTCTTCGGGGCGATGGCCGCCTTCGCGCTCTCCGAGTACCGCTTTCGCGGCAACCGGCTGATGGGCCTCTACCTCGCGCTCGGAATCATGATCCCGATCCGCCTCGGCACCGTGGCGATCCTGCAGCTGATGGTGGCCTCGGGGCTGGTCAACACGCTGCTGGCGCTGATTCTGGTCTACACCGCCCAGGGCCTCCCGCTCGCCGTCTTCATCCTTTCGGAGTTCATGCGCACGGTCTCGGACGACCTCAAGAACGCCGGCCGCATCGACGGCCTCTCCGAATACACCATCTTCTTCCGCCTGGTGCTGCCCTTGGTCCGCCCGGCGATGGCGACGGTTGCGGTCTTCACCATGATCCCGATCTGGAACGACCTCTGGTTCCCGCTGATCCTCGCGCCCGCCGAGTCGACCAAGACCGTCACCCTCGGCGCCCAGGTCTTCATCGGCCAGTTCGTCACCAACTGGAACGCCGTCCTCGCCGCCCTGTCTCTGGCGATCCTGCCGGTGCTGATCCTCTACCTGATTTTCTCGCGCCAGCTGATCCGCGGCATCACCGCGGGGGCGGTAAAGTGAGGCGCGGGGCCTCAGTCTCGGGCGAGTTCCGACGCGCGCTCGAGACCGATGTTTCTCAGCAACGGATCGGCGTGGCGGTGCACCAGCCGCCACTCGCCGCGGTCGCGGCGATAGACCTGGGTCACGCGCAGCGACCAATCCTGGTCCGGGAGCCCGCCCACCTCGCCGTGCTGTCGCTCGACCATGACCAGCACCAGGAGATCGCCCGAGGCATGCGCGTCGACCAGATCGATGCGCGCCTCGCCGCCACGGAAAAAACCGGCCGCGGCCATCAAGCTCTCGCGGCGGTCCTCGTACCGGCTAACCTCGCCCCCGAACGGATTGAACAGCGTGAAGCCCGGGCAGGTGCGAGGTCATCCCGAGATACCGCGCCATGTCCCCGCGCAAGAAGGCGGTCGTGGCCTCCTCGATGGTTCGCACGAGCGCCACCACCTCCGCCTCGGTGATCCCTTCGATTGCCATCGGGCCACTCCGCTGCCGTTTCCGGCATTTTATCACAGGCGGTCCCGCGCGGCACATCCGACGCCGAGGAGAAGCAGGGCATGACCGCAATCCGTACCCTCGTCGCGGGTCTCGGCACCATGGGCCGGAGCCATGCGCTCGCCTATCACCGCGACCCGGCCTTCGAGATCGTCGGGCTCGTCAACCGCTCCGACCCCCCGCTGCCGCCGGAGCTGCGGCTCTACGAGGTCACCCGCGACTTCCACGAAGCCCTGGCCAGCCTGAAGCCCGACCTCGTCTCGATCGCCACCTACTCCGACAGCCACGCCGACTTCGCCGTCGCCGCGATGCAGGCCGGCGCCCACGTCTTCGTCGAGAAGCCGCTCGCCACCACCACCGCCGACGCCGAGCGCGTCGCCGCCAAGGCGCGCGAGACCGGCCGCAAGGTCGTCGTCGGCTACATCCTGCGCCACCACCCGTCCTGGCAGCGGCTGATCGCCGAGGCCCGCGCCCTCGGGCCGCCTTACGTCTTCCGCCTCAACCTCAACCAGCAGAGCTCCGGCCCGACCTGGGAGGCGCACAAGGCGCTGATGCGGACCACCTCGCCGATTGTCGACTGCGGCGTGCATTACGTCGACGTGATGTGCCAGATCACCGACGCCGTGCCGGTGGAGGTCCGCGGCATGGGCCTGCGGCTGAGCGATGAGATCGCGAAGAACATGTACAATTACGGGCACTTCCAGGTGATCTTCGCCGACGGCTCGCTCGGCTGGTACGAAGCCGGCTGGGGCCCGATGATGTCCGACACCGCCTTCTTCGTGAAGGACGTGGTCTCGCCGAACGGCGCCGTCTCGATCCGGATGCCCGAGAGCGCGCGCTCCGACGACATCGACACCCACACCAGAACCTCGCTGATCCGGCTCCACCGCGTCGGCCGGCCGGACGAGGATATCTCGATGGCCGACGAGCCCGGCCACCAGGATCTCTGCGACCGCGAGGCCGCCTTCGTCGCCCGCGCCATCGCGGAGGACCTCGACCTCGCCCGCCACCTCGCCGATGCCGTCGCCTCGCTCCGCGTCTGCCTCGCCGCCGACGAGAGCGTCCGTACCGGCCTCCCGGTCAAGCTCTGAAGGATCTCCCCCATGGGCGCGCTGAGCCTCAGCAAGATCACCAAGTCCTTCGGACCGGTCGACGTGATCAAGGGGGTCGACCTCGAGGTCGGCGACGGCGAGTTCTGCGTCTTCGTCGGCCCCTCCGGCTGCGGCAAGTCCACTTTGCTCCGCATCATCGCCGGCCTCGAGGACGCCACCTCCGGCGACATCCTGATCGACGGCGCCCGCGTCAATCTGACGCCGCCGAGCCGCCGCGCGATCGCCATGGTCTTCCAGACCTACGCGCTCTACCCCCACCTCACCGTCCGCGACAACATGGCGCTCGGCCTCAAGCAGGCCGGCGCCGACGCGGGCACGGTCGCTGAGCGGATCGCCAACGCCTCGAAGCTGCTGTCGCTGGAACCGCTGCTCGCCCGCCGCCCGGCCGAACTCTCCGGCGGCCAGCGCCAGCGTGTCGCCATCGGCCGCGCCATCGTGCGGACGCCGAAGCTCTTCCTCTTCGACGAGCCGCTCTCCAACCTCGACGCCGCGCTGCGCGTGCATACCCGCATCGAGATCGCGCGCCTCCACCGCGAGCTCACCGCCACCATGGTCTATGTCACCCACGACCAGGTAGAGGCGATGACGCTGGCCGACCGCATCGTCGTGCTGAACGCCGGCCGCGTCGAGCAGGTCGGCGCGCCGATGGAGCTCTACAACGACCCGGCCAACACCTTCGTCGCCGGCTTCATCGGCTCGCCGCAGATGAACTTCCTCGAGGCCGCACCCCTCGGCCAGCCGGGCAAGACCCTGGGCGTCCGCCCCGAGCATCTCGAGATCAGCCGCGAGGCCGGCGCGATTCCCGGCACCATCAGCCACGTCGAGCACCTCGGCGGCGAGACCAACGTCTATGTCCGCACCGAGCCGCACGGCCTCTTGACCGTCCGCCGTTTCGGCGAGCACCGCTATGCGGTCGACGAGACCGTCCACCTGACCCCCGAACCGACGCGCGCCTTCCACTTCGACGCCGAAGGCCGCCGGCTGGCCGCCTAGAACCTTCGATCTTGGGTGACCGGGACGATCAGCGCAGCCGGGGGTGACGGTTCACGTCCTTGTAGAGCAGGTAGCGGAAGCGCCCCGGACCCCCGGCGTAGCAGGCCTGCGGGCAAAAGGCGCGCAGCCACATGAAGTCGCCGGCTTCGACCTCGACCCAGTCCCGGTTCAGCCGGTAGGCCGCCTTGCCCTCGAGCACGTAGAGCCCGTGCTCCATCACGTGGGTCTCCTCGAACGGGATGACCCCGCCGGGCTCGAAGGTGACGACGGTGACGTGCATGTCGTGACGAAGGTCGGCGGGATCGACGAAGCGGGTCGTGGCCCAGCGGCCCTCGGTATCGGCCATCGCCGTCGGGGCGATCTCCCGCTCGTTGGCGATCACCGGCTCGGGCGCGGCGAGGCCGTCGACCGCGTCGTAGGCCTTGCGGAACCAGTGGAAGCGCGCCGGCTCGTCGCCCTCGGCGCGCAGGCTCCAGGGGAGGCCGGGCGGGATGTAGGCGAAGCCGCCGGGAGCCAGCGTATGGCCCGCGCCGCCCAGCGTTAGGGCAAGGCTGCCCTCGGTGACGAAGAGCGCGGCCTCGGCGGCCGGGTCGGGCTCGGGGCGATCGCTGCCGCCGCCGGGCGCCACCTCCATCACGTACTGGGCGAAGGTCTCGGCGAAGCCGGAGAGCGGGCGGGCGATGATCCAGGCCCGGGCTTCCTCCCAGAACGGCAGGGCGCTGGTCACGATGTCGGAGAAGACGCCCTTCGGGATCACCGCATAGGCCTCGGTGAAGACGGCGCGCCCGGTGTGGAGGTCGGTCTGGGCCGGGAGGCCGCCGTGCGGCGCGTAGTAGCGCGGCGGCTCGATCTTCGACGGCTTCATGGCAGCATGTCCTTCAGGCGGAGATGGGCGATGCGCTCGACCTGGCGCTCGGCGGTGGCGAGCTCGGTCGGGCGGTCGTTGCCGAGCCGGGTCTCGAAGGCGGCGAGGATGCCGGCCTTGTCGTGGTCGCGCACCGCGATGATGAAGGGGAAGCCGAATTTCGCCTGATAGGCGTCGTTGAGCTCGGTGAAGCGGGCGCGCTCGGCGTCGGTCAGGGCATCGAGGCCGGCGCCGGCCTGCTCGGCGGTGAACTCCGGCGTCAGCCGCCTGGCGGCGGCGAGCTTGCCGGCGAGGTCGGGGTGGGCCTTGAGCACCCCGAGCCGCTCCTCGTCCGAGGCGGCCCTGAAGGCTCGCGCCAGCGCCGAATGCACGCCGACGGCGGTGTCGTGCGCCGGCCCGAGCTCGAGCGCGTGGCCGCGCTCGGCGATCCACGGCGAATGCTCGAAGACGCCGCCGAAGCGGGCTACGAAGTCGTTGAGCGGCATCTCGGACGGGCGGGCGCCGGGCGGTGGCGCCGGGTGGCGGGCGATCCAGTGGCGCGCGATATCGATGCGGCGCGGGAACCAGACCCTCTCGTGCGACTTTGCGTAGGCGATGAACCGGGCGAGCGCGGCGGCGCGGCCAGGACGGCCGATCAGCCGGCAGTGCAGGCCGATCGACATCATTTTGGCCGCGCCGGCCTCGCCTTCGGCGTAGAGGGTGTCGAAGCTGTCCTTGAGGTAAGCGTAGAACTGGTCGCCGGAGTTGAACCCCTGTGGCGTAGCGAAGCGCATGTCGTTGGCGTCGAGCGTGTAGGGGATGATCAGCTGCTGGCGGCCGTCGTGCTCGCGCCAGTAGGGCAGATCGTCGTCGTAGGTGTCGGAGATGTAGAGAAATCCGCCCTCCTCGCTGGCGAGATCGACGGTATTGACCGAGCAGCGGCCGGTGTACCAGCCGAGCGGGCGCTGGCCGACGACCTCGGTGTGGAGCGTGACGGCGGCGGCCATGTCGGCGGCCTCGGCCTCGCGCGAGGCGTCCTTATACTCGACCCACTTCAGGCCGTGGCTGGCGATCTCCCAGCCGGCCTCCTGCATGGCGGCGACCTGGGCGGGCGAGCGGGCCAGCGCGCTGGCGACGCCGTAGATGGTGACCGGCACCGCGTTGCCGGTGAAAAGCCGGTGCAGCCGCCAGAAGCCGGCGCGGGCGCCGTATTCGTAGATCGATTCCATGTTCCAGTGGCGCATGCCCGGCCACTGGGCGGCGCCGACGATCTCGCTCAGGAAGGCCTCCGAGGCGGCGTCGCCATGCAGGATGTTGTTCTCGCCGCCCTCCTCGTAGTTGAGGACGAACTGGACGGCGATCCTGGCGCCGCCGGGCCAGTCGGCGTCGGGCGGGTTGGGCCCGTAGCCCTGCATGTTGCGGATGTAGCGCATGGTCTCCCTCGCGGTCGCCGGCAGTCTAGACGAGGTGGGGGGCGCGGGCTTTCAAATTCGCATTGAAGGATTTTCTCGCAGCCGGGGCTGGCGTGCCCCGCCCGGTGGCGCGATGCTGGCGCCGCCGGCGAGGGAGGAAGCGATGGCCGAAGGCTACGTGACGACACATGTTCTGGACGCCGCCCGCGGCATCCCCGCCGCCGGCCTCCGCATCGAGCTCTTCCGCATCGACGGCGAGCGTCGCCAGCTCGTCCGCGAGGTCTTCACCAACGCCGACGGCCGCACCGACAGCCCCGTCATCCCCAAGGGCGAAGCTGCCCCCGGCACCTGGGAGCTCCTCTTCCACGCCGGCCCCTACCTCGAAGCCGCCGGCCTCGGGGGCGAGCGCCCCCGCTTCTTGGACGAAATCCCCATCCGCTTCGGCATCGCCGACGCCGAAGCCCACTATCACGTCCCGCTGCTGCTCGCGCCGTACAGCTACTCGACGTATCGGGGGAGCTGAGGGTGCTCGCGGGCAAGCACGGCGATGCGCCCCCTACTCCGACTGCGAGAGGCCGGAGTGGATGGCGTTCTGCTCGACCATCCCGGCAAGGCTGGCGGCGAAGGCGGCGGGTAAGCGACCGCTAGCCGTGCATGCGATGTGCATGCGTTGTGCATGCTTTGTACATCCGCTTTCCACCACGTTTTCAGAGCCCTACCGGCATCCTCGCCGCAAGCCGCCGCGTAGAGGCTCCGCCCCCGGGAGGGCGGAGCGGCGGCGGTCAGTGCTGGTGGTGGGCGCAGGTCGCGTTGGCGTTGTAGGGTTCGAGCGGGCCCTTTGGGTTGTCGCGGAAGATCCAGACGTGCTGGTCGTAGTGCGGCGCGAAGCCGTGGGCCTCGTCGGTGGGCGTGTTCGGGTCGTCGGCCATGGTGTCCCAGGTGCGGCCGAGCAGCGTCGGCGGCGCGTCGTTGCCGGCGGCCTTCCAGGATGCCTCGAACACGAGGTTCTCGATCGCGACCAGCTCGAGGCTGCCGTCGGCCTCGGGCTCGTAGATCAGGACCGAGGGATTGTCGAAGTCGAGATTCTCGCCGTTGCCGTCGACCTTGGGCGCGGTGGCGGTGACGCCGAGGAGATCGGGGCGGAAGTAGTGAACGCCCATGACACCCCAGTCGGCGGGCATGCCCATCATCTCGGCGGTGAAGCAGTGGTTCATCGGGTCGCGGATGTAGCCGGCGGCGAGCGCGGCGTTGACGTCCCGATATTTCTCGCTGGCCGCGCGCATCGCGGCGAGCGCGTCGTCGGTCGCATCGGCGTGCGCGGGCACGGCCGCGACGATGGTTGCCAGCGCGGCGGTCGCGATCGCGGCGGCCTTGAGGCAAAAGAAGCGCATTCGTTTCTCCCTTATGGTATCAGTGGCAGCAAGTATACCCGGCTTCGGCCCGGCGCGAAACGTGGGCGTTGTCGCAATTGTCGCAAGGCGTCGGCAGCCCTTGCAGTCGCTGCGGACCGGGAGTACTCGTGATGCGCGCAGGACAACGGAGACGGACGTGAACCAGGTGCTGATCTTCGTGCATTTCGTCGGGCTGATGCTCGGAGCGACCGGCGGTTTCGGCAGTGCGCTGGTGATGCGGCGGGCGCTGAGCGCGGCGCCGGAGGCGGCCCAGCCGCTGCGGGCGCTCGGGCCGATGCTGGCGAACGTCTCGGCGACAGGGCTGGCGCTGATGTGGGCCACCGGGCTGGTGCTGGTCTGGAGCCGCTGGGGCGGTCCGGAGAACCTGCCGCGGCTCTTCTGGCTCAAGTTCGTCTTTGTCCTGTCGCTGACGGTGGCGACAGGGCTCATCCACATGAGCTATGCCGAGCTTCGCCGCGGCAACATGGCGGCGGCCGCGCGGCTGCCGAAGCTCGGCCCGGTGGCTGGCGTCTCCGCGCTTCTGGCGGTGCTCACGGCGGTATTCACTTTTAGTGCCTGAGGAGGGGTCATGCGCCGAGCAGTGCTGGCGGGGGCGGTAGCAGCGGGGATCGCCGGGAGCGCCGTCGCGCAGGACGCTCCGGCACCGGAGCCGCAAGGCGGCCCGGTCACCTGCGGTGAGTTCGCCTCGATGGATTCGGTCGGGCAACTGGCAGCGCTTTCGGCGATCGAGCCGCTGGGCGGCGAGATCGACGCGCAGGACGTGGACGCGGCGGAGCAGTGGGCGAAGAGTGTCGGCGCTGCCTGCGCCGACGACACGGGCAAGCCGCTGGCCGAGGCCGCGCGAGAGGCGCTGGGCGGCGACTAATAGTGGGTGAGCCTGATCGACAGGTCGGTCAGCGCGCGACGATCTTCGGCACTGAGCTGGGTGAGGCCCATCGTCGCCCGGTGAAGGTGCGACAGGTGGAATTCCAGTTCCGACATCTCCGGATCTTCGTACTCGCGGTCGGCGCGCGCAAAACTCGCGATGCTGCGTGATCCGGAGATGAGCACCGCGATGGCCACCCCGCTCATGATCCCGAAATCCTTCGCTCGTTCCAGGACGCCCTTGGGGTCGATCGCCTCGAGATCGACCCATCGGATATGCCCAAGATTGCCGAGGCCCCAGTGCACGGTGGGATCGTGCATCACCAGGCCCGCGGACGAATAATAGTCCATCCAACGTTTCGGGTAGGTCTGGAAAAGGTAGGTCGGCGTAGTGAATTTGAGGTGGAGGGCGATGGCGAAGCCGGCCGGGCTCTTCTCGTCGAGGTCGTGCAGCAAGGCGGCGATGCTCGCTCTCTGGGTCATCAGGACCTCTGCTCGCGATAAGGTTGCACGATTGCGACAACCGCCCTAACCTGCACTCACAAGCGACACTAAATGCCCGCGGAGCGCCACGGAAGCCTTTTTGCATGATTGGAAAACTGAGTTATAAATGAATGACTTAGCCAATCTCAATAGGTTTACGCCGCTTGCTCCGGCGGGCTTCTATGTCGCGATTCGCGTGGGGTTCGCCTTTCCGATGGTCGAGCACAATCAGCTCCCCGCCGGTTGGGTTCGCGAGTACACGGCCAGCGGACTGATCGTGCACGATCCCGTCATGGCATGGGTCTACAAGAACAGTGGCGCGGCCAGGTGGACCGAACTGGGCGAGGAGGACACGCAGGGCGTGTTCGAGATCGCCAAGGCGCATGGCCTCAACTTTGGCGCCGCAGCAAGCTGCATCGACGAGGGCGATGCCGGCCAAAGAAGCTTCGGCATCTTCTGCCGATCGGACCGCGACTATACGGCCGAGGAGCTGGATTTGCTGAGCCGATCGCTGGTCGCGGTTCATCAGGCGCATGCGCAACCTATAAACCTGACTGCGGCAGAACTGGAAACTCTCGGACTTGGTAAAGAATGGTCTCCTCATGAAGGAGATAGCTTGTATACTGTGCGTTTCTGAAAGCGCCATTAAGCAAAGATTAAAGAACGCCCGGCTGAAATTGAATGCAAAGACCGGGTCGCAGGCGGCAGCTAGAGCGACGATGCTGGGCATGATCTGACGACCCTTCGCGCGGCATCTGGTCGGACGCGGCACTCCACCCGGGGTGTCGGCGCACAACTGGCATTAACAAACGCTTGCGTAGGGGCTTAGCTGCACTCTCCACGTTGGAGAGTGAATCATGCATAGCGTCACGTTCGACTTTCTCGGCCAGCATCGGCACGGCATGGCGTTTCACGAGTATCTTCGACTGCGAAAGACCTTCTTCGTCGACGCTCTCGGGTGGGACATCCCGCACAACCAAGACGTCGAGATGGACCAGTACGACAATCCGTGCGCGCACTATTCCCTCGTCCTGCATCGAGGCAGGGTGGTTGGAGGGGCGCGCGCCATGGCGACGAGCGCGACATGGGGCCGGTACAGCTACATGTTGCGCGATGCCCAGCACGGCCAGCTCGAGCAGATTCCATCAGCGGCGATGCCATGCGAGATCGCCACCAACGACGTCTGGGAATGTACCCGGCTGGTGATAGCTGACAACGTGATGACCCAGGCGGAGCGAGCGGACTGCCTGTCGCTGATCGTCGAGGGGCTGATCGAGATCGCCAACGAGAACGGTGGAATTGAGCTGGTGTCGCTGTCGCCCCTGCCGCTCGTGCGAGCGCTCAGGCAACTCGGCTTTCCCGCCAGCCGGATCGGTGAGCCATACTACAACGAGGCAGATCAGCGGAAGTACGCCGTTCTGAGCATGCCGGCGATGCGAACCTCGCATTTGATCGCAGCGGAGTGACCTCGGGCCCGGCCAGCCCCTGCCGATCACGTTTTGGGGATCGCTATCAAGCTTCAGGCCGAGACGGCCTTTGCGCCAGCGGATCCGCGCTGGCAGCCGATCGCTCTGTACAATTGTACAGCTTCCTCTCGGCACCACCCCCACGGATAAAGGGCGTCAATCTGGAGGCGAGTGGGGAGGTTCGGTTTTAAAATGACGTTAACGGCTGATGAAGTCGACATACATGTCGGCCGTCGCGTAAGACAGCGCCGCGAATCCCTCGGCATCAGCCAAGGCAGGCTCGCGCACCACCTCGGTCTCACATTCAGTCAGGTTCAGAAATACGAGAAGGGCGTGAACCGGATCGGGGCGGGTCGGCTGTTTCTGATCGCCTCTTTTCTGAAGGTTCCGGTCCAGTTCTTCGTCGAGGGCCTCGAGCAGAGTCCCGCCGGTCGAGATTCCTGGCGGACCGCTCCGGCAGGGAGAGCAACGATCTGGCGCTGCTCGACGACGCGTTCCTCTCGATCTCGGATCTGGACAAGCGCCGGTCGCTACTGGCGCTGGTTTGCGCGCTGGCGGGTCCGGAAAGCGCCCCCGGCCGCCGGACATAGCATCCGGCTCAGGTGGGGAGCGGGTCCGGCAAACGAGCGAGGACCGCGGTGAGCTCGCGTTTGCAGGCGGTAACCAGATAGTCGATGAAGAGCCGGCTCTTGGGATCCTGCAAGCGCTTGTGGGGATAGAGACAGGCAAGCTGGATGGGCAGCGGCGGTGCGGCCGCAGCGACGGGGACGAGTTCGCCGCGCTCGAGGTAGTCGGCGATTTCGAAGACCGGCTTCAGGATGATGCCGCGCCCTGCGAGCGCCCAGCCAGTCAGGACATCGCCATCGTCCGATTCGAGCGAGCCCACCACCTCGAAGCGCCGCGGGCCATCGGGGGTCATCAGTGTCCAGACGAACTCGCGCGCCCCGGGAAAGCGATGCATCAGGCAGTCGTGGTGCTGGTCGATGAGGTCCTGGCCGGTATGGGGCATCGGACGGGTTTCGAGGTAGGCGGGCGCCGCGCAGAGCACTCGGCGACAGTCGGCGATCGGACGGACGCGCAGGTTCGAAGTCCTCGAGCACGCCGAGCGCGACCGCCAGGTCCAGACCTTCGGCGGCAAGGTCGATCCGACGGTCGGACAGGCGAAGGCGCACGTCGATCTGCGGGTAGAGATCCTTGAACGGTGGAATCAGCGGCGCGATCAGCCGCTTGCCGATCCCGAGAGGTGCTGCGACGTGCAGCGAGCCGCGCGGGCTGCGTGAGACGTCGGCCACGGCCGCCTCGGCCTCATCGATCGATTCGAGGATCTTCAGCGCGCCCTTGTAGAAAATGCTCCCCTGCTCGGTCGGTTGCAGGCTCCGAGTGGTCCTGTGGAAGAGCCGTACGCCGAGATGGCGTTCGAGATCGGCGAGGCGGGCGCTGGCGACAGCGGCGGAGACGCGCTGATCGCGACCGGCCGCAGACATGCTGCCGAGTTCGTAGACACGCACGAAGGTGCGCAGATTATTTACGTAGGACATCGCGGGGGCAGAGTATCATTTTCAGGCATATCCTGAAAGTGATAGGTGATCCTTAGGATTTGCGCGGGGGGTATTTTCTGCCACGCTAGGTCGATCGGCAGGGAGCTCGCGATGTACGAATTCGCCATAATCTGGGATTGGCTCGCCTTTGCGGTGCGCTGGCTGCACGTGATTACCGGCATCGCCTGGATCGGCTCGTCCTTCTATTTCATTGCGCTCGATCTCGGGTTGAGGAAGGTGCCGCACCTGCCTCCTGGGGCCTATGGCGAGGAATGGCAGGTCCACGGCGGAGGCTTCTATCACATCCAGAAGTACCTGGTCGCGCCGGAGCGTATGCCGGAGCATCTGACCTGGTTCAAATGGGAAAGCTATGCCACCTGGCTGTCGGGTTTCGCGATGCTCTGCATCGTCTATTACGCGGGGGCCGGGCTATATCTCGTGGACCGCTCGGTGCTCGATATACCCGCCTGGGCCGCGATCCTGATCTCGCTCGCGTCGCTGAGCGTCGGGTGGCTGCTGTACGACAATCTCTGCAAGTCGCGGCTCGCGAACAATCCGACGCTGCTGATGCTGCTGCTCTTCGTGATCCTTGTGGCGATGGCCTGGGGCTACACCCACGTCTTCACCGGACGGGCGGCGCTATTGCACCTTGGTGCCTTCACCGCCACGATCATGTCGGCGAACGTCTTCCTGGTGATCATTCCCAACCAGGAGATCGTCGTCGCCGACCTCAAGGCCGGGCGGACGCCGGATCCGAAGTACGGCGCGATCGCCAAGCTTCGCTCGACGCACAACAACTATCTGACGCTGCCGGTGCTGTTCCTGATGCTCAGCAATCACTATCCGCTGGCGTTCGCGACGGAATACAACTGGATCATCGCCAGCCTCGTCTTCCTGATGGGGGTGACGATCCGGCACTATTTCAACACGGTGCACGCGCGGAAGGGCAACCCGACCTGGACCTGGGCGGCGACGGCGATCATCTTCGTGATCATCATGTGGCTGTCGAGCGCGCCGGGAAGCCAGCGCGAGGAGCTGGCCGGGTTGTCTCCAATGGAAACTCGCTTCGCCTCGGCGGCGGGCTTCGCAGAGGTGACGGACACGGTGAAGGGGCGGTGCTCGATGTGCCACACCGCCGAGCCGTTCTATCCGGGGATCCAACGCGCGCCCAAGGGCGTGCTGCTCGAAACGGACGCACAGATCGCCGCGCATGCCCGGGAGATCTATCTGCAGGCCGGGCGATCGCATGCGATGCCGCCGGGCAATGTCACGGAGATCGAGCCCGCGGAGCGGCGCAAGATCGTCGACTGGTACCGTGCCGCAATCTCCGGTTGAAGTGAGACGGTGACTTAAGGCTCAGTAAAAATAGCACTATCGACCTACGGCGGCTTTGCCCTATCATCCTTCCGGGGAGTGCCTCGGAGCCGCATGCGGCGCATGGCGCGTGAAACGGGTGGTACCAAGTGGACGGGACGCGCGATCGGCCGCCCGGAAAGACGGCCCAGAACTGGGGCCGCAGGGATGGAATCCGCGCCGGATCGGTTTCGGGTCCATGGCGGAGTGCGCCTCGAGACACCGGAGCGGTGTCGCCTGAGCGGCCGCTGGTGCATCCCTCGACTCCGGCCCGCGCGGCCCGCGCAGTCTCGGTTCCAGGCGAGCACCATAACGCGGCCGCAGAAAGCCATGTCCGACACAACGAGCACGAACTGGGGCGATCGCGGAATCGCCGGCTCATGGGATCGGTGGTTTGGATCGCCTTCGGCGCCGTGGTGGCGATCAGCTGCATCGTCGCGGCCTTCGTCTTCCGGCCCGACTCGACCCTCCCGGCACGCGTTGACGCGCCGCTGGCGGAACCGGTTGCACCGGTGACGCGAGGCCGTCCCGATCCGATCCTTGACCATCGCCGACGATACGCAGATCGAGACGGCGACCGCTGCGGTTAATCCGCCGGCGTCCGCAACGCCACCGGCGCCCCCGCCCGCCGTCGAACCGGCGCTTGCCGACGTGATGGTGGTGCGCTTGCGAGTCGGTCCGGGTTTCGACGCCGGGCGACAGGCGGCGATTGTGGCTGCGCTGACGAAGGCCGGAGTGCCTTCAGTAAAGGTCGAAGCGTTACCTTTCAAGATCGCGACCTCGCGCGTCGGCTACTATCGCGCCGCCGATCTGCCAGCAGCAACTGAGCTCGGCAAGCTGATCGCGCCGGTTCTGGCGGACGGAACCCAGGTCGGCGTGCGCGACTATGCGCAACTCCTGGCCGATCCGGAGCCCGGGCGGCTCGACCTTTGGGTCGGAGGCTGAGGCGGCATGCGCCTCAGGCTTCGGGCCGGTCTTCGGCCAGAGGTCGCCTTCGCGGCACTGACTGGACTGCTCGCAGGTGTGGGTAGCCTGGCCCTGGCGGAGGACTCAGCCAGCTTTTCCGGATCGGGCCGGGAGTTTATCGCCATCATCCAGGCCGAGGTGGCTGAGCTCGAGGCGAAGCGGGACGCATTGGAGGCGTCGGCACGGATTGCCGCCGGCCAAGTCGCGGACTCGACAGCCAGGCTTGAGACCCTCGCGGTCGAGGCTGCGGCAGCGAACGAGCGCGTGACGAAGGCGAAGGCCGCGGGTGACGCGGCAGAGGCGCGGCTCGCCGAACTCGATGCACAGGCGCAGAAGCGCCAAGCCGAGGCCGACGCGTTACAGGGCAGCGTTAAGGCGAACCAGGAGGCGCTGGCTGAGGGCAAATCGCAGGTAGAAGTCCTCAAGGAGGAGCGCGCCGGACTGGTGACGGCGCTGGCAGAGCTCAAGGGGACAGAAGGCAATCGCAAAGATGGGCGGAGCGCCCTCGGAGACGGCACCCCGGCCTCTGCGGAGACGAAGCTGGCGAAGCTGACGGCTGATTTCCGCCAGAGACAGGCGGACCTCGACAGGCTTCAGCAAGACATCGAATCGCGTCAGAGCGATCGAGATGCGCTGAACGCAGAGGCGGCCGCGCTCGACGCGCGGCTCGCCGGGCTGCAGCGGGCCGCCCAGGCGGCCGAAGCCGAACAAGCCGCTAAAGCGCAGAAGAACGCAGCCGCCGCCGCCACGACCGAGCAGGCGGAAGCCCGGGTCAAGGATCTGGACGGGCAGCTCGCAACGCTGCGGGAGGCGGTGCGATCGGCGATCGGTGAGCGGGATGCACGCCTGCGCGAGAGCGCCGAGGCCGATGCCCACCGGGCTACGGCGGTACGCCGCCTCGACGAGATCGAGGCCTGGGTGAAGGCCGCGCAGGATGAGAAGGCGGCCATCGGCGATCGCCTGACGGCGGCGCGCGCGGAATCGGAGCGGCTCGAGAGCGTCAGAGCGCAAATTCGCGATGCCGAGCGCCGGCTGGCCGAGATTGGCTCAGATATTGCGGCCGGCGAGGCTCAGAGGGCGGCACTGGCCCGACGGGCAAGCGAGCTGGAGGCCGCGATCGAGGGTGCAACGGCCCGTCAGGGCGAGGTCGCAGCGACGCCAGTGGCGGTGGCCGTGCCCGCCACTACGGCGGAGAACCCGGGAGGGCTGCGCTCTGCGGCGGCGGTGACTGCGGCTGTCGGCACCGCGCCCGGGCTCAGCGAGGTCAGCGAAGCAGCGCGGGCGGAGCTCATATCCGAGCTCGAGCGCGGCGCTTGCGTGACCGACGCGCTTTCCTCGGCGGTCGGGTCGATCAACCGGCTGACAGCGGCTGCGCTGGTGCGAGGACTTGGCGGATGCTGACCGGTGCATGGCTTCGGGCTGGCCTGATGGCGCTCTGCCTGGCCGGTCCGGTGGCGGCGCAGGAGGTGGCGGCCAACATCGTGACCGGTCCGGCAGAGGGAACCGACCTCCGGATAGGCGAGGATCTCGCGGCCATGGCGGCCGAGTGCGGCGTGACGCTAGGCGTGCGAGAGAGCGCGGGCTCGGTGGAGAACATGCAGGCGGTGCGCGACCGGCCGGCGACCCAGCTCGGCATCGTGCAGAGCGATGTGCTGGAGTATTATCGCACGTTCGCCGCGGACGACCCGGACCTGCGCCGTCCGGCGCGGGGCGTGCGCGTGGCATTTCCGCTCTACGACGAGGAAGTGCATGTGCTCGCGCGCCGGGACATCGCTACCCTCGCCGATCTCGCCGGGCGCAAGGTGGCCACTGGGGTGGCGGATGGTGGCACGAAGGTGACTGCTGACCTGATCCTCGACCTCGCGCAGGTCGAGCCCGCGGAGCGGCTGTCCCTGGCGCCTGAAGCGGCGCTCGAGGCGTTGCTCGCGGGCGAGATCGACGCGCTTTTCTACGTGGTCGGCGCTCCAGCTGCACTTTTTGACACGGAGCGGATCGACCCTGCAGCGATCCATCTGGTGCCGCTGACCGGGCCTGAGCTGACGGCCGCCTACACGCCGGCCGAGATTGCTGCGGGAACTTACCCCTTCGTCAACGAGGCGGTGCCGGTGGTGGTGGTACGGGCGGTGCTGGTCACGTTCGATTTCGATCCCCGGGAGAACAGCTATCAGGCGGGGAGTTGCCGGATGCTCGGCGATCTCGGTCACCTAGTGCTGACACGGCTGGACGAGCTGCGGGAGAAGGGGCATCCGAAGTGGCGTTCGGTCGATCTCGATGACGTTCCGCCGGGGTGGCAGATCTCAGGATGCGTGCTTCAAGGCCTCGACCCCGCCTACGACTTCACCTGTCGCCAGCGCGATGGCACCACGGTGCGCGAAGGTGCCGAGGCCGGAGCGGGAGACGAGATGAACGCACTCTACCGGCAGCGGGTGTGTGCGCGCATCGGCTGTTAGAGATGACACCCCGCGGCTCGAGAAATGACCGAGCGTTACTTGGCGGATTCGGCTTCGGGGGCGAACGTCATCGCCACTCCGTTGATACAGTAGCGCAGATGGGTCGGTGGCGGACCATCGTCGAATATGTGGCCGAGGTGGCTGCCGCAGGTGGCGCAGTGCACCTCGGTGCGCACCATGCCGTGGCTGCGATCGGTGGTGGTCTCGACCGCGCCGCGGACCGGCTCGTTGAAGCTTGGCCAGCCAGTGCCGCTCTCGAATTTGACCTTGGCGCGAAAGAGCGGTGCGCTACAGCCGACGCACGAGAAGGTCCCGGCGCGCTTCTCGTGGAGAAGGGCACAGCTTCCCGGTCGCTCGGTGCCGTGCTCGCGCATCACGGCGTACTGCTCGGGCGTCAGGAGACGGCGCCACTCCGCATCGGTCCGGGTGACCTTGTAGGCACGGGTATCCATGGCGGATCCTCCGATGATCGTAGCGGTGCTTGATATGAGGCCGGCCTAGCGAGATGTCGACAAGTCAGCTTCAATCTTGTCCAAAGGGAATGTGGGGGTGGTCGCTTTGCGCACCTCGGGGGCGACCTTCGTGCCGAAGATCTCGATCGCCCGCATCAACTTGGCGTGGTCGATGACGCCGATCGCCATCTGAATGAGAAAGCGGTCGAAGCCGAAGATCTCGCGGTTGGCGAGAATCTTGTCGGTTACCTCGGCGGGAGAGCCGACGAACATCGCGCCTTGCAGGGATCGCGCCGCCTCGAACTGCTCTCGTGAGGTTGGCGGCCAGCCGCGTTCGCGGCCGACGCGGTTCATCACCTCCGCCTGGGCGGGATAGAAGGTGTCGCCGGCTTCCCGGCTGCTTTCGGCGACGAAGCCGTGCACGTTGATCGAGCTTTGCAGCTTCGCCGGATCGTGCCCAGCCTGGGCCGCGGCCCGGCGATAGAGGTCGAACAACGGCGCGAACCTCGCGGGCTCCCCGCCGATGATCGCCAGTGCAAGCGGCAGGTTCAGCATCCCCGCCCGCACCACCGACTGCGGCGTGCCTCCGACCGCGACCCAGATCGGGAGCCTTCCATGAAACGGCCGCGGATAGACGCCGCGATCCTCGATCGCGCTGGTGTGGGCCCCGCCGGGCCAGCTGATGCGCTCGCCCTGGTTGAGCCGCATCAGCAGTTGCAGCTTTTCGTCGAAGAGGGCGTCGTAGTCGTCCAAGTCGTAGCCGAACAGCGGGAACGATTCGATGAAGGACCCGCGGCCGACCATGATCTCGGCGCGGCCTTCGCTGAGATTGTCGACCGTGGCGAATTGCTGGAAAACCCGCACCGGGTCGTCGGAACTCAGCACAGACACCGCGCTCGTTAACCGGATGCGCCTGGTCAAGGTCGACGCCGCCGCCAGCGCAACGGCGGGCGCCGAGGCAGCGTAGTCCGGCCGGTGGTGTTCGCCGAGGCCGAAGACATCCAGGCCGACTTGGTCGGCCAGCGCGATCTCCTCGACTAGGTCGCGCAGCCGTTCGGCAGGGCCAATCCGTCGCTGCGTCGCCGGATCGATGCCAACATCGCCGAAAGTGTATAGTCCGAGTTCCATGCGCGTTCCCCTGCGGGTGAGGTAAGCCGGTCGGCCACGCCCGTCCAGTCGCTGGCACCGCCGCCAAGGCGGGTCGCCGGCATATTTTGTCGCTAGACTTTCGAAAATCTCCTGTAGCATCGCCCTGTGCTGAGATGTCCCGCCGTGACCACCGATCGCGAAAAGTCGTCCGGGGGCGGGGACCAACATGGGGGAGTATCCAATGCTGCATCTGAGATCGACCACCATCGTCGCCGGGCTTCTCGCCGTGGCTGTGACGGTTCCGGCCGGCGCGGCGGATTTGGAGGCGCTGATCGCTGCGGCCAAGGCCGAGGGCTCGGTGACCACGATCGCGTTGCCACACGATTGGTGCAATTACGGCGGCGTGATCGAAGGCTTCAAGGCCAAGTACGGAATCGAGGTCAACGAGCTGAACCCGGATGCGGGCTCCGCCGACGAACTCGAGGCGATCCGCGCCAACAAGGACAATAAGGGTCCGCAGGCGCCCGATGTCATCGATGTCGGCTTCTCCTTCGGCCCGGCTGCGGCAAAGGAGGGACTGCTCCAGCCCTACAAGGTCTCGACCTGGGACGAGATCCCGGAGAACGTTAAGGATCCGGAGGGCTACTGGTACGGCGACTACTACGGCGTGCTCAGCTTCGCGGTGAACACCGACATCGTCACCGAGCCGCCGGCCGACTGGGCCGACCTGCTCAAGCCCGAGTTCGCCAACTCGGTGGCGCTGGCCGGCGACCCGCGCGCCTCGAACCAGGCGATCCTCGGGGTCTATGCCGCGGGGCTCGCGGCCGGCGGCGCTGCCGGTGCCGAGGCCGGCCAGAAGGGCCTCGACTATTTCGCCGAGATGAACAAGGCCGGCAACTTCGTGCCCGGTCATTGGCAAGTCCGGCACGCTCGCCCAGGGCGCGACGCCGATCATCGTCTGGTGGGACTATAACGCCCTCTCCGGCCGCGACGCGCTGAACGGCAACCCGCCGGTGGACGTGGTGGTGCCGAAGTCGGGCGTGGTCGCCGGCGTCTATGTTCAGGCGATCTCGGCCTTCGCGCCGCACCCGAACGCCGCCAAGCTCTGGATGGAATACCTCTACTCCGACGAGGGCCAGCTCAAGTGGCTCGAGGGCTACTGCCACCCGATCCGGTTCGGCGCGCTGGCGGCGGCCGGCTCGGTGCCGCAAGCGCTGCTCGACAAGCTGCCGCCAGCGGCGGCTTACGACGTTGCGGTATTCCCGACGCTCGAAGAGCAGGAAGCGATGGCAGCCGTGGTCAAGGACGGCTGGGACAAGACGGTCGGCGCGAACGTCCAGTAATTCCTCGCGGGTCCCGGATATGCTCCGGGACCCGACGTCCGGTACCGCAATGGCCGCAACCTCATCGCCCCAGCCTGCCGCCCGCTCCTGGGCGTGGATCGGCATGTTGCCGTTTCTGATCTTCGCGCTGTTGTTTCTGATCCTGCCGACGATGCAGATCGTCGTCGGCGCCTTCCGCACGCCCGATGGCTGCTTCACACTGCAGAACATCGCCAACCTCTTCACACCATCCATCCTCGCGTCGTTCTGGATCTCGATCCGTATCAGCTTCGCCTCCGCGTTTCTCGGTTGCCTGATCGGCTTCGCGGTGGCTTGGGCGGTGACCCTCGGCGAGCTGCCGCGCTGGCTGCGCGGGCCGGTTCTGACCTTCTCCGGCGTCGCCTCGAATTTCGCGGGCGTGCCGCTGGCCTTCGCCTTTCTCGCGACGCTGGGTCGCCTCGGGCTGGTGACTGTGCTCTTGCGCGAATGGTTCGGCATCAATCTCTATGCGCTCGGCTTCAATCTCCTCTCCTTCTGGGGGCTGACGCTCACCTATCTCTTCTTTCAGATCCCGCTGATGGTCCTGATCGTCACGCCGGCCCTCGACGGGCTCAAGCGCGAGTGGCGCGAAGCGGCCGAAATTCTCGGCGCCTCGACTTTCCAGTACTGGAGGCTGGTGGCGCTGCCGATCCTGTGGCCGACGCTGCTCGGCACGCTGGCGCTGCTCTTCGCCAATGCCTTCGGCGCAGTCGCCACCGCCTATGCGCTGACCGGCTCGTCGCTGTCGATCGTGCCGATCCTGCTCTTCGCACAGATCCGCGGCGACGTTCTCGGTGATCCGCATCTCGGCTATGCGCTGGCCTTCGGGATGATCGTGCTGACCGGCATCGGCAACGCCTTCTACATCTGGATGCGCACTCGCGCCGAGCGGTGGCAGAAATGAAGCGGATCTGGGCTTGGCTCGCGCTCGCCTTCGGGATGATCTACTTCCTGCTGCCGCTGATCGGCACCTTCGAGTTCTCCCTCCGGATGCGCCGCGGCGTCTACAGCTTCGACGCCTACCGGGTGGTGCTGGCGGATCCGCACTTTCGCGCCACCTTCGGCTATTCGGTGCTGATGGCGCTGCTGACGATCCTGCTCGGGGTGCTGCTGGTCGTGCCGACCGCCTATTGGGTGCGACTGCGGCTGCCGGGCTGGCGGCCGTTCATCGAGTTCATCACCCTGCTGCCGCTGGTGATTCCGGCCATCGTCATCGTCTTCGGCTATATCCGGCTCTACAACACCTCGTCGATACTGCCGCTGACCGGCAGCGCCACCGGCACCAACCTCTTGCTGCTTTTCGGCTATACCATGCTGGCGCTACCTTACATGTATCGCGCGGTCGACACCGGCTTGCGCGCCATCGATGTGGCGACGCTGACGGAAGCGGCCCAGAGCCTCGGCGCCGGCTGGCTCACGATCATGGTGCGGGTCATCCTGCCGAACGTGCTGGTGGCGGTATTGTCGGGAGCCTTCCTGACCTTCGCCATCGTCATCGGCGAGTTCACTATGGCGGCGCTTCTCAACCGCCCCGCATTCGGGCCGTTCCTGCAGGTGCTCGGCGCCAACCGCGCCTATGAGCCGGCGGCGCTGGCGGTGATTACCTTCGCGATCACCTGGGCCTGCATGGGGCTGATCCAGCTCGTCACCCGCTTTCAGAAACACACTTCGGCGACCCGGTAGGCGATGGCATTCCTCGAGATCTCGAAGCTGGACAAGCACTACGGTCCGAACCACGTGGTGCGCGACTTCAACCTCGCCATCGCCAAAGGCGAGTTCATCTCGTTCCTGGGCCCCTCCGGCTGCGGGAAGACCACGACGCTGCGCATGGTCGCGGGCTTCGAGACCCCGGATCAGGGCTCGATCAGCATCGAGGAGCGCGACGTGATCGGGCTCCGGCCGAACCAGCGCAAGATCGGCATGGTGTTCCAGTCCTACGCACTGTTCCCCAACATGACGGTGGCTCAGAACGTCGCCTTCGGCCTGCGGATCGCCGGCACCGACAAGCTGGCCGCCACGACCCGGGTGGCCGAGATGCTGACGCTGATCGGGCTTCCCGACCTGGGTGCACGCTACCCGTTCCAGCTTTCCGGCGGCCAGCAGCAGCGGGTGGCGCTGGCCCGCGCGCTTGCGGTGCGACCGAAGGTCCTGCTGCTCGACGAGCCGCTTTCTGCCCTCGATGCCAAAATCCGCGTGTCCCTTCGCAACGAGATTCGCATGATCCAGCGCGAGCTCGGCATCACCACGATCTATGTCACCCACGACCAGGAAGAAGCCCTCTCGATGTCCGATCGCATCGTGGTGATGAACGCGGGCGTGGCTGAGCAGGTCGGCAACCCTTTCGAGATCTACAACCGGCCGGCCAGCGCGTTCGTTGCCTCGTTCGTCGGGACGCTCAACCTGGTCCGGGCGCGGGTCGTTGATCCCGCGACCGGCGCACTGACGGTGGGCGACCAGCCCCTGTCGCTCGGGCGGCCGGTCGAGGCGCCCGCCGGGGCGACGGTTGCGCTGGCACTGCGGCCGCAGGCGGTGGCGCTCGGACCGGGTACCGGCGCTGATGTCCGGCTGCGCGCCACCGTCGCGGATGTGAATTTTCTCGGGTCGGTGGTGCGGGTTAAGGTCGGTCTGGACGATCAGCGGGTGGCGCTCGACCTCTTCAACAATGCGGCGCTCCGGCCGCCGGCCGCGGGGGACGAGGTGGAGGTCAGCTTCGCCGCATCTGACGTGCTTGTCACGGTCTGATTGCGAAATCCGGGGCCGGCGGGAGGAGGGCGGGATACCAGCCGCCGCAAGGGTTAACGGCGATTTCGGGGTGGTACAACCCATGCACAGCCTATGCACAAAGCATGCACCGTCGGTGCGCGCCCGGCCGAAAGGTTAACGAAGCGCGGTGTCGTGACGGCGGGGGACCCGCACCGTTCACCCGGATCGCGTCGTCGCGGTGTCGAGCCAGATCGTCACCGGACCATCGTTGACCAGCGCGAGTTGCATCGCCGCACCGAAGACGCCGGTGGCCAGCGGGACGCTCTGCGCACGGATGCGCTCGATGAAGAGCTCGTAGAGCCGCCTGCCCGCGTCGGGCGCCGCCGCCGTCGAGAAGCCTGGCCGGTTGCCCTTGGTCTCGGCCGCGAGCGTGAACTGGCTGACGATGAGCGCCGAGCCGCCGGTGTCGAGGAGCGAGCGGTTCATCCGGCCGTCCCCGTCGCTGGAAGATGCGCAGGTTCACCGCCTTCCGGGCGAGACGCTCGGCGTCCGCGTCGCCGTCGCCCGCCATGGCGCAGACCAGGACGACCAGGCCGGCGCCGATCTCGCCGGTGATGCGGCCGTCGACCGAGACCCGGGCTTCCGACGCCCTCTGGATCAGCGCCCGCATCGCGTCCTCCGCTGATAGCTGCTCCGCCACCGCATCGGGGCGATGGCGGAGCGGATCGACGGGTCAGTTCGTCGAGGCCGGCTCGAGATGGGCGACGATGAACTTGAAGTTCGACCACCACCACCACGGGCCTTCGTAGGCGTTGTCGGCGCTCGGGTAGTTCGTCCAGTAGGTCTCGTTGACCGGGACGAACTTCGAGGTGCCGAACATCTCGATCACCGGCAGGCCGGTGGCGATCTCCTTCAGGATATCGGTGCCGAGCGGCGACGATCTTCGGGTCGTCGGACGGCATCGGCGCGCAGCTCGTCGATCAGCGCGCTCAGCTTGTCGTCGACGTAGCGGCCCTGGTTGCTGGAGGTCGCGGTGCCGTTCGGGCGGACGTAGTCCTTGTGCCAGCCCTCCATCCGCACGAAGGGATCGGGCACGATGCCGCAGGACGAGCCCCAGTAGGAGCCGACCTCGTAGGCGCCGGTGTTCTCGGCGGTGAAGAAGGCGCCGGCCTGCATCTGCTGCACGTTGGTCGGGATGCCGAACTGGGTCCACTCGTTGGCGACGGCGAAGGCGAGGCGCTGCGATTCGACCTCGAAGTCGGCCGGCGCGAAGATGGTGATGGTGAAGGGCGTGCCGTCCGGCTTGTTCCAGCCGTTGCCGGACTTGGTGAAGCCCGCCTCGGTCAGGAGCTTCGCCGCCTGCTCGGGATCGTGCTTCCACCAGCCGACGCCGAGCAGGTCGCGCGCGGCCGCCGGATCCTCGGGGATGCCCTCGACGCCTTCCGAGCGGAGCTGCTCGGCCATGCGCACCGCGAAGTCGGGGTCGAACGGCTTGTAGCCGTCCTCGAGCGTCGAGGCCGGCCAGCCATTCGGCCATCGGCTTGTGGTAGGTGTCCATCAGCACCGTGGTCGGCGGCATGCCGAGCGGCGAGGCGCGCAGCATGCCGGAGAAGGTGGCGATGCTCGCCCGCTGCAGGTCGATCGCCAGCGCCAGCGCCCAGCGGGTCTTGGCGTCGTCGTAGGGCGCGATCGAGGTGTTGAAGTGGATGCCGCGCTCGCAGGGATCGTCGAGGTTGGCGTAGGGGAAGTCGTCGAACCAGGCGCGGACCTTGGGGTTCTGCTTGCGCAGGATGTCGAGGCTCTCGGGCGAGATGTCGGTCAGGATGTCCATGTCGTCGGCGGCCATCGCCAGCACCCGGCGCTCCTCGGTGCCGTAGGAGCGGAAGAGCACGTAGTCGGGCTTGCGGCTCGCCGACCATCTGGCCGACGTCGGAGTTCTGCCAGTCGTCGCGCTTCTCCCAGAGGAACCAGGTGCCGTTGGGGTCGGCGTCCTTGAACTTGTAGGCGCTGATCGTCACCGGCGGGTAGTTGGTGAAGGTCGCCGGATCCTCCTTCTCCCAGATGTGCTTGGGCACCACGTGGAAGGGGTTGCCGTAGATCACCGAGCCGAGCACGATCGAGAGCCGCGGCGTCGGCCGGGTGGTGGTGATCTCGACGGTGTGGTCGTCGACCTTGGTCACCGAGGCGATGGCGTTGGTGAAGGCGGCGCTGTAGGCGAAGTCCGTGGTGTCGCGGATCATCTCGGCGGTGTAGACGACGTCGTCGGCGGTGAAGGGCTGGCCGTCCGACCAGGTCAGGCCCTCGCGCAGCTTGACGCGGAACTTGGTGTAGCTGTCGTCGAGCGCCTCGGGCATCGCCGCGGCGAGGTCGGGGATCTGCTCGCCCTTGGCGGTGTCGATGTCGTAGAGCAGCGCCGAGGCGAGCTGGTGGAAGCCCTGGTTGATCGTCACGCCCTGCTGGTACATGTTCATGTTCGTCGGGTTGCCGACGCGGGCGTTCAGCATGTCGACGATCAGCGTCTCGCGCGCGCGGGGTGTCGACGTCGGTCATCTCCTGCGCCCAGGCCGGGCCGGCCGAGGGCACGAGGCCGGTGGTGCCGAGCAGCACGGCCAGGCCGAGCGCCAGCGCGGGCAGCAGCCGGGGCCTCGGGATTGCGGTGTCAGTCACGGGATCCTCCTCTTGGTTCGTTGGCATTCGTGTCAGTGCGTGGCCGCACTCTTCTTGTCGTCGCGGTGCGGGAACGGCGCGGTCGAGCGCTTCCATCTCGCTCCAGCGCACGCCGATGGTCGGGATCGCCGCCATCAGCTCGCGGGTGTAGGCGTCGCGTCGGATGGTCGAGGATCGCGGCCGGCTTGCCCTGCTCGACGATGCGCCCCGTCTTCATGATCGAGACGTGGTCGGAGAGGTAGTAGGCGGTCGAGAGGTCGTGGGTGATGTAGATGAAGGAGACCCCCTTCGCCTCGACGATCTGGCGGAAGAGGTTGACGATGTTCATCCGCATCGAGGCGTCGACCATGCTGACCGGCTCGTCGGCGACGATGAGCTTGGGGTTGGGGATCAGCGCCCGGGCGACGCTGATGCGCTGCAGCTCGCCGCCGGAGAACTGGCGCACGATACTTGCCGCGCGACCCGGTCGAGGCCGAGGCCGACCGAGCGCAGCGCCTGGTCGGCGGCCTCGCCGGCCTCGGCGTCGGTGCCGGCGACCTTGAGGTTGAGCGCGGTGCGGCGGCAGGTAGGTCTCGACCGGCAGGTAGGCGCTGAAGGCCTCGAACGGGTTCTGGAAGATCGGCTGCACCAGGCGGCGGAACTCGAGCGAGCCGATGGCCTGCCGGCGCCGGTCAGCGGGCGCGACAGCGAGCTGGATCTCGCCGGAGGTGGGCTCGACGAGGCGCAGGATCATCCGGGCGAGCGTGGTCTTGCCGCTGCCGGATTCGCCGACGATCGAATAGACCTGCGGCCGGTCGTCGATGGTGAAGGAGACGTCGTCGACCGCCGTCAGCCGGGCGCGGCTGAAGACGCCGCCGCGGCGGAAGACCCGGCTGACGCCTGCGGACGTCGAGGATCGCCGTGGCGCTCATCGGAAGTGGCACGCGACGGGGCGGTCGGCCGAGCGCATCTCGAGCGCCGGCGAGACGCGGCGGCAGATGTCCTGCGCCTCCGGGCAGCGGGCGGCGAAGCGGCAGCCGGCCGGCGGGTCGGCGAGGCTCGGGGGCCGGCCTTCGAGGCCGCTGCGCTGGCGCTTCTCGCCGATGCGCGGCAGGGCGGCGACCAGCGCCTGGGTGTAGGGGTGCGACGGCGCCGCGAAGATCCGCGCGGTCGGGCCGAACTCGACGATCTTGCCGGCATAGGCGATCGCGAGGCGGTCGGTGACCTGGTAGTGGACGCCGAGGTCGTGCGAGACCAGCACCAGCGTGTTGCGCAGCCGCCGCTGGATCTCGACCATCATCAGGAGGATGCGCTTCTGCACCACCACGTCGAGCGCGGTGGTCGGCTCGTCGGCGAGGATCAGCCGCGGGTTCACGAAGGCCGCGACCGCCACCAGCACCCGCTGGCGCATGCCGCCCGAGAGCTGGTGCGGGTAGGCGTCGAGCACGCTGGCGTCGAGCCCGAGGCCGGCGAGGAAGCTGGCGATCCGCTCGCGCAGCGCCTGCGCGGCCGCCGCCGCTGCTCGCGCCTGGGCAGTCCGTCGACGATCTGCTTCTCGACGGTCATCAGCGGGTTGAGCACGCTCATCGAGCCCTGCGGCACGTAGGAGATGACGTCCCACCAGAGCTCGTGCAGCTTCTCGCCGTCGCGCTCGACGCGTCCGGCCGGTGGCCGGGTCGGTGAAGCGCGCTTTGATCTCGCCCGCCACGCTTGCGCAGGCCGTGGGTGAAATCGCCATAGAGCGCCCGCATCAGCGTGGACTTGCCGCAGCCCGATTCGCCGGCGATGCCGACGATCTCGTCGTCCTCGATGGTCAGGCTGACGCCGTCGACCGCCGCGACGAAGGCGCGGTCCGGGCCGTAGCCGACGACGGCGTCGTCGAGCTCGATCACAGGCCGAGCCTCCGGCTGGCCGAGCGCATCGTGAGGCCGGAGGCAAGCAGGAAGAGGCCGATGAACATCAGGACGATCGCGACGCACCGGCGCGCCGATCCAGACGTAGCGCTCGGCGAGCAGCGCCTGGTACTGGATCGCCCAGTAGATCATCGTGCCCAGCGTCGCCTGCTGCGCGCTGGAGAGGCCGATGACGGCGAGCGCCGACTCGGTGGCGATGACCACGAGGATGGTGTTGATGAAATTCGCCATCGACCAGCCGGCGATGTAGGGAAAGATGTGCCGGGTCAGGATGCGGACCGGCGTCTCGCCGCTGAACCAGGCGACGTTGACGAACTCCCGCTCGCGCATGGTGAGCGCCACGGCGCGGACCTGGCGCCCGGGATAGGGCCAGTTGAAGATCAGCAGCGCTACGCCGATCACCGGCAGCGACAGCTGGCCGCCGAAGAGCGCCGCCATCAGGATCAGGATCGGCAGCGTCGGGATGCAGAGCAGCGCGTCCATGAAGAAGGAGATGACCCGGTCGAGCCAGCCGCCGGTGTAGCCGGCGGCGAGGCCGAGGAAGACGCCGATCACCGTGGCGAGGAAGCCCACCGTGACGCCGAGGATCAGCGAGTTGCGGAGCGCCAGCGCCAGCAGCCAGAAGATGTCCTGCCCGAGGCTGGTGGTGCCGAGGATGTGCGTCCAGCTCGGCGGCTGGTTGCGCGGCGCGGTGTACCAGGCCAGCGGATCGGTCGGCGACAGCCACGGCACGACGCCGCCGAGCACGAGGAAGAGCAAGACCAGCAGCAGCCCGAGGTAGAGCCGGAAGGGGGCGTTGTCGAACCAGGCCATCAGCGGTGCCGGATGCGCGGGTCGAGGAGCGGATAGATCAGGTCGATCACCATGGTCGCGGTGGCGACCGCGATGACCGAGAGGCTGATCGTGCCCATCAGGAGGTTGAAGTCGCCCTGCAGCACCGCCTGGTAGATCAGGAGGCCGAGGCCCGGGATAGTCGAACAGGATCTCGGTGATGAGCGAGCCGTTGAACATCAGCCCGATCTGCAGCGCCAGGAAGGTGATCTGCGGCAGGATGGCGTTGGGCAGGACGTAGCGGGTGAGGATGCGGGCGTCGCTCAGGCCCTTGAGCTGGGCGTAGCGGACGAACTCCTCCTCCTTCAGCGCCTGGGTCTGCGCCTTCACGCTGATCACCCACCAGCCGAAGACGACGATGACGATCGAGGCGCTGGGCAGGAACGAGTTCCAGACGATGCTCTTGACCAGATCCCAGCTCCAGGGCGCGCCGCGGATGGTGGTGGTCAGCGGGAAGATCGCCCAGACGTAGGAGAAGAGGATGCTGAGCACGAGCGCCAGGATGTAGTAGGGGATCGGGTAGAGGGTGATCGCGATCCCCTCCATGATCCGCGCCGCCGGCTTCTCCGGCTTCCAGCCGGAGATCAGGCCGACGAAGTTGCCGAGCACCCAGGCGATCAGCGTCGAGACGAGCAGGAGGCCGAAGGTCCAGGGCAGCGCGTTGCGGATCAGCTCCATCACCGGGGTCGGATACATCGACAGCGACGGGCCGAAGTCGCCGGCGAAGACGATGCGGTGGATGAAGGCGAAATACTGGCTGGTCAGCGAGCCGCCGAGCCCGAAGGTGTCGGCGAGCGAGGCCCTGAGCGCGTCGACCGCCGCCGCGTCCATGTAGGCGCCCTGCGACGAGACCTTGGCCAGCATCGCCTCGATCGGATCGATCGGGCCGAGGCGCGGCACGAAGAAGAGCACGGTCAGCGCGAACATCACCACCAGCATCCAGACCAGGATGCGCATGGCGATGAAGCGGGCGAGCTGCATGGCGAGATCGGCCTCAGATCACCTCGAGATAGTCGCGGTCGGGCAGCTCCGGGAAGGGCGCCGTCGGCAGCGTCTGGTACCAGTAGGCGACCGAGGCGATGTCGTCCTGCAGCGGCAGGTAGCGCCGCTTGCCCTTCTCGGTGCGCCAGCCGAGCGCCTGGATCGTGACCTTGCAGGTCCGCGGCGAAGCGGATCGGGTCGATGATGTGCCAGCGGTACATGCCGAAGCGGGTCTGCGACTGGTAGGTGCCGTCGGGCCGCAGCACCTGCGGCAGGCCGGCATAGGGGGTGGTGAACTCGCGGTAGGCGCTGGTCATGTTCGGGTCGATCACGCCGCCGTCGAAATTGTAGGCGCCGCAGAAATAGTCCTCGGTGCCGGTGCCGCAGATGGTCGGGAACTGGCCGTCGCCGTCCATGAAGAACTTGATCTCGCCTTCGCCCCACCAGCCGGCGTTGTTGACGCCCCAGGCCATGTAGGTGCCGACGTACTGCCCCTGCCCCTTCACGCCCTCGAGGATGGTGTAGTCCTGCTTGTAGGGCAGCGGGTTGGTGCGGCGGAACTGGGCGTGGAAGTAGGCCGCGTCCTCGGGCACCTCGGTCAGCGTGTAGTTGATCTGGTAGTAGAGGATCACCGGCTCGTCCGGATCGCGGTTCTCGAGCGTGATCCGGCAGCGCTTGCGGAACGGCATCTGCCAGTAGCAGTTGAAGGCGCGGCCCGGGTTGACGCAAACCGCGAGCGACGAGACCTGCGCGAAGCGGTTCCAGCCCATCGGCGAAGAAGTCGCCGAGCGGGCATTCGACCGACGGCTGCTCCTGGTCGTCCCAGTGGATGCGCAGGATCAGGTTGCGCCAGCGGACGTTGGAGACGACGCACCAGATCTGCTGGATGGCGCCTGGTCCGGCGATGTCGGCCAGCACCCGGGTCTCCTGCCGGGGCGATCTCGATCGAGGGCGAGATCTTCCAGCCCTGGCCGAGGTCGCGGGCGCAGGAGGCGCCGGTGCCCTCGGTCGCCATGCCGCCCTTGCCGGGCTCGCCGGTGAAGTTCTCCGGCGAGATCGAGCGGGATTTGGCGTCCGACAGGCGGTAGAGGTTGCCGAGGGAGAGGTCGAGGCCGGAAAAGGCTGCTGTCATCTGATGTCCGTGCTTGGTCGAGCGTCATCGCGCCCAAGGCTGATAGTGGCGCCGCGACCACTGCCACGACGACGCGATACTTACCCGAGAAGGGCCGAATGATGTGGAATTGGCTCCTCCCGCGACGCGGCTCTATCGGCCGCTCTGGCAACCGACGATTGCGGTGCCCGATTCGAGACTGACACTACCATCCGGCAAATTCGGTTTGCAAATCGATTTGCGAGGATGCTACGAGGCGGAATGGCCACGATTTCCAAGGTCGCGGAGCGTGCCGGCGTCTCGCGGACCACGGTCTCGCATGTCCTGAATCATGCTGACCGCGTCTCGGAGGCGCTGCGCACCAGAGTCCTGCAGGCGGTGGCCGAGCTCGGCTACGTCCCCAATCCGCACGCCCGGAGCCTTCGCACCGGCAAGACCAACATGGTCGCGATCCTGATTCCGGACATCGCCAATCCGTTCTATTCCGAGCTTGTCCTGGCGGCGCAGGCTGCACTCGAGGCCGGGGGCCTCGACACGATGATCTTCAACAGCGACGTGCCCGGCGGGCACCCGCAGGAACACAGCCGCGAGTATTTGCGCCGCATCCGCAGCCTGCGCGTCGATGGGCTGATCGTCGGCGACTTCGCCCTGCACGGGATGCAGGACGCCTTGCTGCGGATCGACGTGCCGGCGGTCTTCGTGGGCAACCTGCCGAACCGCGCCGTGGACACCATCCAGGCCGACGACTTCGGAGGCGGCTATGCGATGGGCCGCTACCTGGCCGGCCACGGGCACCGGCGGGTCGCTCATGTCACCGGCCCGGGCTTTTTCGCCGAGGCCATGATGCGCGCGGACGGCTTCGAGCGCGGCCTCGCCGATCATGGGGTCGCGCCGGATGCCGCGCTGCGTTTCGAGGGAACCTATCTGGCGCCATCGGGCTTGGCGGCGGTGGACTGGCTGCTCGGGCAGCATGGAGGCGACCTGCCCACGGGGATCTTCTTTGCCAACTACCTGATGGCGCTGGGCGCGCTGGCCGGCCTGCGCGATCGCGGCATTTCGGTGCCCGGCGATATCGCCGTCGGCGTGTTCGGCGATGTGCCGGTGATGGACTTCGTTCGTCCGCGGTTGACCCGGGTCGGGGTCGCTCCGGCTGAACTAGCGCGCCGGGCCGCGGCCAGACTGATCGAAAGGCTCTCGGGCGCCTACACCGGTCCGCCGCGGCACGAGGTGGTGGAAAGTCCGCTCCGGGTGTTTGACAGCGCCTGACCCGGCAGGCATGCCGCTTCAACGACGCTGAGGCAAGGAAAGCGCACTTATGGCGATTGAGGCAATCGACGGCAAACTGGCCTCGGCCGAGGCGCTTGACGGCTACGTCGGCGGGCTGCTCCGGGGCGCCGGCGTCGATGCGGCGAGCGCGGGCGCGACGGCGCGGGCGGTGGTCGATGCTTCGTCGCGGGGCGTTGACACGCACGGGGTGCGGCTGGTGCCGTGGTACCTGGAGGCGGTCGAGGGCTGCCGGATCAACCGGCATCCGGCAATCACGGTGGAGCGAAAGGCTACAGTGGTCGCGCATGTGGACGCGGACAACGGGTTTGGTCACCAGGCGAGCTTTCGGGCGGTCGAGGAGGGCTGCCGCATGGCGGCGGAGGCCGGAATCGCTGCGGTTTCGGTGGGGCGGTCGAGCCATCACGGGGCGACCGGGGTTTATACGCTGGCGGCGGCCAAGGCCGGTTTCGCCGCGATCGGCATGACGCATGCGGATCGGCTGGTGGTGCCGGACGGCGGGGTGGCGGCGTTTTTCGGGACCAATCCGCTGAGCTTCGCGGTGCCGGCGCCGGGGGAGGCGCCGGTGCTGCTCGACATGGCGACAAGTTGTATTCCGTTCAATCGGGTGAACCTGCGGCGCGCGACGGGGGCGCTGCTGCCGCCGGATACGGCGGTAGATGCGGCGGGGGTGACGACGCGGGATCCAGCGGCGGCGGTGGCGCTGCGGCCGCTGGGGGGCGGGGGGTTCGGGTACAAGGGGGCGGGGCTGGCGGGGATGGTGGATATTCTGTGCTCGGCCTTTACCGGCATGGGGCATGGCGCCACATTTCCGTCGATGGGCGGGCCGGATTTCGGGGAGCCGATTCCGCTGGGGCATTTTTTCTTGATCCTGAATCCGGCGACATTTCAGGCGCTTGCGGCTTTCGATGCGCGGGTAGGGGCGTTTTTGGCCGATCTCAGAGGGCAGCCGGCGCTGCCTGGGCAGACGGTGATGGCGCCGGGGGACATCGAGAAGGCCGAGGCGGAGCGGCGGGCGCGCGCGGGGATACCGGTCGACCGGACCACTTGGGCGGCGCTGGCGGCGGCGGCCGGCCGCTATGGCGTCGCGGTGCCGCCGGCGTCGGACACGCGCGAGGAGTAAGCCATTGGAATACGATGATGTTCTTGCCGACATGGTGGCGGTGGCGCGGGAGGCGGGGGCGCTGACGCTGGGGTATTTCCGGCGGTTCCGCGAGCTCGAGATCGGCATCAACGGGCCGGCGGACTTCGTGTCGGAGGCGGATCGGGAGTCGGAGTTGTTGATCCGGGAGCGGTTGGCGGCGCGGTATCCGCAGTGGAGCTTTACCGGCGAGGAGTTTCCGGCGGTGGAGCGGGCGGATGGCGGGTACCGCTGGCTGGTCGATCCGATCGATGGGACGACTAACTTCTTGAATGGAATGGATTATACCATCTCGATCGCGCTCAGGCACGGGGCGGAGACGGTGGCGGGGGCGCTCTATAGTCCGGTGGCGGACGAGATGTTCACCGCGATCCGCGGCCGGGGGGCGTTCCTCAACGGCGAGCGGCTCGGGGTGAGTGCGCGGACCGAGGTCGGGCTGATGGCGGTTGGGACCGGGCTGCCGGTCGGGCGGCTGCATAGTTTTGACGGCTATTATCAGCGGCTGGAAGCAATCCGCAATCGGATCGGGGCGATCAGGATTGTGGGAAGCTCAGCGAATTCATGTGCTTATGTGGCTTGCGGCCGGCTGACCGGCTACTTCGAGGAGTCGGGGCTGCTCGACTGGGCGGTGGGGGTGCTGCTGGTCGAGGAGGCGGGCGGTATCGTGACCGACTGGTGGGGGCGGGGGCCGGAGGTCTATGAGAAGACCGGCATGGTGATCGTCGCCAATGCGGCGACGCACGGGTTTTTGATCAAGATGTTGAAGGATGCGCCGCGGAAGGAGCCGTGAGCGGGATTGCCGAGCGTTAACGGGCGTTTGCGCGATCAGATAGGCGTCTTCTTTCCATCTTGAATGCATCTAGATGATTGCGCGCGCTGGACCGTGGGTTAACGCAACGCGGCGCCGAGGGCTTCGGGGTCGTCGGTGGTGATCTGGTCGACCCTGAGGTCGAGCAGGCGGCGGGCGGCGGCGAGGCCGGCGGCGTCGGCGCGCGGGATGGTGTAGGCGTCCACCCGGCGGCCGGCGGCCTGGAAGGCGGCGACGAGGTCGAAGCCGTCGTCGTCGGCGAGCAGCACCAGGCTGTGGTCGAGATAGATCAGCTCGGCGTCGGGTGCTGCGGCCAGCGCATCGGCGACGAAGTCGGGATAGGCGCGGGTCGCCTTCAGGCGTGCGATCGCACCCTCATGGCAGGGGTCGTAGCCGACGCGGAGATCGGGAACGCCGGCCGCGAGGCGGTGGACCGCCTCGGCGTCGCCCGACGAGAGGATGAAGCGGCGCGGGCTCGCGGCCAGCGCGCGGGCGAAGGTCGCGACCGCGCGCGGGGTCAGCGCGGCGGCGTCCTCCTTGAAGTCGAGCTGGAGCAGCGCCTCGGGATGCGCGCCGTCGCGGGCGATCAGCGCCGCGAGGTCTTCGAGCAGCATGACGCGGTCGGCGGTGGGACGGCCGGCGTTGTCGCGCAGGAAGAGCGTCCGGAGCGCCGCCGCCGGGGTGGCGCGGACCAGGCCGCGTGCCGGTGGTCTCGGCTTCGAGCATGAGGTTGTGCAAGACGGCGAAGCCGTCGTCGCCGTGCAGCACCAGATCGACCTCGACGCTGGCGCCGGCGGCCATGCCTTCGAGGATGCGCCGGCCGGTGAAGACCGGATCGCTGCCATGGCGGCGGGCGCGGTGCCACTTGAGGAAGGTGCGGTGGCCGTCGCGGTCGAGCGAGATCGGTCCCGGCATGGTCAGCCGCTGCGGTGGATGGCCGCGTTGCCGCGGTAGAGCGCGAAGGCGCGGGGATGGAGGTCGAGCGCCATGCCGGCGGTCCAGGCGCGGGCGTCGGGCGACCATCGCCTTGAGCCGCGGGCCGGACGCGAGGTCGATGTCGACGACGGCGTGGGTGCCGAAGTCGGTGACGCGGTGGACGCGGGCGCCGGGGTCGGCTTCGGCCGGGGTGATCGCCAGCGCCTCGGGGCGGACGGCGAGGGTCGCCGGGCCGTCGGCGACCGGCACCGGCAGCGCGAGGCCGGCGTGGCGGAAGGCGCCGCCGGTCACCGTGCCGTCGATCAGGTTCATGGTGCCGATGAAGCCGGCGACGAAGGGGGTGGCGGGCTCGCGGTAGGTGACGTCGGGCGGTGCGATCTGCTCGGTGCGGCCGTCGCGCATCACCACGATGCGGTCGGCGAGCGCCAGGGCCTCGTCCTGGCCGTGGGTGACGAAGAGCGTGGTGATCTTCAGCCGCTGCTGCAGGTCGCGCACCTCCTCGCGCAGGCGCTCGCGCAGGTGCTGGTCGAGGCTGGCGAAGGGCTCGTCGAGGAGCAGGATCTTCGGCTCCAGCACCAGGCTGCGGGCGAGCGCGACGCGCTGCTGCTGGCCGCCGGAGAGCTGGTGGGTCATGCGCTGGCCGTAGCCCTTGAGGCCGACCTGCTCGAGTGCTGCCTCGACGCGGCGGGTGATCTCCTCCTTGGGCAGGCGGCGGAGCCGGAGGCCGAAGGCGAGGTTGCGGTGGACGTTCATGTGGGTCCAGAGCGCGTGGCTCTGGAACACCATGCCGGTCGGGCGGCGCTCGGGCGAGACGTGGGTGACGTCCTCGCCGTCGATGCGAATGGTGCCGCTGGTCGGCGTCTCGAAGCCGCCGATCATGCGCAGGAGCGTCGATTTGCCGGAGCCGGAGGGGCCGAGCAGGCAGACGAGCTCGCCGTCGCCGACGGTAAGGTCGAAGCTCTCGACCGCGCGGGTGGTCGAGAAGACCTTGGAGACGGAGCGGATTTCGAGGACGGACATGTCAGCGCGCCTTGGGGTGACGCGACACCCTCGCCACTGTCCCGCCCGATTTGTCCGTCGACAAATCGGGCCGCGCCTGCCCGCGTCGTGCCGGAGGCACGCCTTCGGCGTGACGGGCAGGCGCGTTTACGCGCCAGCCGGGCAGGCGCGGCCCGATTGCGCGCGGCGGTCCAGGCCGCACCCCCCTCGCCCTCCGCAAGCTTGCTCCGGGCGACGGACCGGGCGAGGCTGCACAGCAGCCTCGCCTTTTCGGTCCGGGGCGCGCCATCGTGCGCGGTGCGAGAACACGAACCGAAGGGCTCTCCATCGCCCTCAGCCTCCGAAGCCGCGGGCGAAGCTGCCGGAGCCGATGATGCGGCGGGCGAACATCAGCGCGACGAACGACGGGATCCAGAGCAGCACCGAGAGCACGGCGCCGTACTGGATCACCGGCTGGTTGTTGATGAAGGAGATCATCAGCACCGGCATGGTGCGGATCTGCGGGGCGCCGATCAGCCAGGCGCCCTCGGTCTCGTAGAAGGTGCCGACGAAGGAGAGCAGCACCGCCGCGGCGATGGTCGGGCCGGCCTGCGGCAGGGTGATCGACCAGAAGACGCGCAGCGGGCGGGCGCCGACGTCGCGGGCGGCCTCCTCCATCCGCCGGTCGACGGCCTGGAAGGCGGCGACCGGGATCCAGATCATGAAGAGGAGGGTGCCCACGAGCTGGATCAGCACCACGCCCCAGAAGGTGGCGATCAGCCCGAGGTTCAGGAAGATGCCGGCGATGGCGACGAGGAGGCCGAACTTCGGGAAGGCGTGGCCGGCGAGGAAGGAGAAGAACAGCAGGTTGCGGCCGGGGAACTCGAGCCGGGCGAAGGCGTAGGCGGCGGGCAGGCAGATCACCGCGGAGATCAGCGTGACCACGGTCGCGAGGCTGACGCTGAGCGTGATCGAGGTCCAGACGTCGGCGCGGCTGAGCGTCATCCGCCAGTATTTCAGGCCGAACTCCTGCGGGATCACCGCGGGGTAGCGCCAGACGTCGGAGAAGGCCCAGGTCGCGACCACGATGAGCGGGAAGACGATGACGAGCGAGAGGACCAGCGCGAAGACCACGCCGGTCCAGTCGATGCGGTCGTGGGTGCGGTTCATCACCGTCACGGGGTCCGGTTCTTCGCGACCGAGCGGACGTAGAAGAGGCCGAAGAGGATGCAGAAGCCGAAGGTGACCACGGCCTGGGTGATCGCCATGGTCGGGTCGTTGAGATCGCGGAAGGTGCGCTGCATGAAGGGGCCCATCATCTCGGGCGAGGCCGGGCCGAGCACGTAGGCCAGGGTGAAGGAGGAGAAGATGCCGAGCACGGTGAAGCTGATCGCGACCAGCATCGAGTTGGAGATCCGCGGCAGGATGATGTGCCGGAGCACCGCCCAGCGGCCGGCGCCGACGTCGCGGGCGGCCTCGATCGAGGCGTTGGAGACCGCGCCGAGGCCGGAGAGCAGGATCAGCACGGTGATCGGGATATTGTCCCAGATCAGCCCGATCACCGGCCCCCAGGGGGTGAGGTAGGGCGTGCGGATCTTCGGCAGGCTGACGGCGTTCAGGAGCACGTCGACGGTGCCGTTCGGGCCGAGCACCCGGATGATCGCGTAGGAGAGGATGATCGAGGGCACGAACATCGGGAAGATCGCGAGGCCCTGGACATAAGCCGCGAGCCGGCCGGTGGCGAAGCGCAGGTAGAGCGCGATCGAGAGGCAGATCGGCAGCAGGAAGGCGGCGCAGACGCCGGTGGTCCAGAGCGTCACCGCGAGGTTGTTGAGGCTGTAGCGGTCGGAGAAGAAGAAGACGTAGGTCTGAAGCGAGAAGTGCCGGCCGCCGTCGGGCAGCGGCAGCCAGACGGTGCGGATGATCGCCGAGACGATCGGCCAGATCACCAGCCAGCAGACGAGGAACACCGGCGGCGCGACGAGGAGGAGCCCGATCGGCCACCGGCGGGGCGGCCGGCCGGCGATGTCGCCCGCCGGCGGCAGCGTCACTCGCGGGTCCACGTTCGGCGCGACGTTGCGGTACCAGCCGTCGTTGATCGCGATCTCCCAGTCGCCGCCGGGGAAGACCGGGATCGTGGTCGGGATCACGTCCTTGTACTTGTCGCGCAGCTCGGGCGAGACGTAGTCCCAGGCGACGCCGGGGAAGCCGCCGAGCTCGGTGAGGACCGCGTCCTGGATCTCCTGGGTGAGGATGAAGTCGGCGAGCTTGAGCGCGGCGTCCTTGTTGACGCCGTTCGCGAGCACGACGCCGCGCGAGAAGCCGCCGGGCAGGCCGAGGTCGGTGAGCTGGACGAGGCCGGTGGTCTCGGGCAGCACGCCCTGGGCGATCGCCTGCAGCGCCTGGTCGGACCAGGCCGGGATCATGGTGACGGCGGACTGGCCGAGGAGCTGGATCGACTGGGTGTTGCCCGAGGTGTAGGAGCCCTCGTCGAAGAGCGACGGGCGCGAGGTCGGCGAGCAGATCCCAGGCCGGCTTCAGCGCCGCCTCGCCGGTCTCGGCGGTGAAGTTGTCGACGGTGAATTTGGCCGGGTCCTTGCCGTTCACCTCGTAGATGGCGCGGCGGACGAAGTTGCCGCCGGAGCCGCCCTTGTCGGGGCGGTTGTAGATGAACTGGCCGGGGTTGGCCTTGATCCAGGCGGTGAGGTCGGCGAAGGTCTTCGGCGCGTCCTCGGGCTTGAGCTTGGCGGTGTCGAAGGCGAGCAGCACCTGGCTGCCGCGGTAGGGCACCGAATAGTCGGTGTCGATCGCCAGCGGGTTGATCTTCGACCAGTTGGAGAGGCCGGCTTCCTTGAGGTTGACGAAGAGGCCGGCGTCGATGGCGCCGGAGGGCAGGCGCGGGTCGTAGGACTTCGAAATAGTCGGCCTGCGGGTCGGCCTTGGCGGCGAGCGCGGCCAGCGCCCGCTCGCCGATGGCGATGTTGCCCGGCGCGTCGCCGGCATCGACCAGGTTCAGCGTCACGCCGGGGTTGGCGGCCTCGAACGGCCGGCTTGATGCTGTTGGTCCAGAAGTCGAGCACGTTCTGGTCGGAGGAGGTGTACCAGTCGATCCGGCCGGCTTCGGCGCGGGCGAGCCGCGGCAGCAGCAGGAGGCCGGCGGCGGCGCCGCCGGTGGAGATGATGAAGGCACGGCGTTTCATTGGGCTTCCTCCCTGGTCGCGGTTGGTTCCCGCGCGATGCGATAGTGGTAGCCGCCGACCTCGGCCATTGCCAGTCCGGCGTAGAGCGTGCGGGCCGCGGCGTTCTCCTCTTTGACCGCGAGGGCCAGGGTCGTGGCGCCGCGATCGGCCGCCCAGGCCGCGGCGGCGCGGACCAGCCGGCCGGCAAGGCCGTGGCGGCGGGCGAAGCCTGCGATCTCGAGTGCGGAGAGCATCGCGACGCCACCGTGGATCGCGGCGAAGGCGCAGCCGGCGGGGCGGTCGCCGAGCCGGCCGAGGAGGTAGAGACGCGGCTCGGGCGCGCGGGCCATGGTCGCGAGCTTGGCGGGGCCGATGCCGCCGGCGGCCCAGATCTCGACCATCGCGGCGAGGGGGGCGGCGCAGGGGATCGCGGTCTCGCCGCCCGGTGCGGCGAGCCGGGCGGCGGGCGCGGCGCAGATCACGGTGCGGTCGGGGATGGCGTAGCCGCGGGCGGCCAGTGCGGCGTCGAGGGCCTCGTCGCCGGGGCGGAGGATGAAGAGCGGGCGCTGGCCCCAGCCGCGCATCGCGGCTTCGGCGGCGGCGATGTCGCCGGGCGGGCCGTCGAGGCTGGCGGCCTGGGTGCGGCTGCCGCCGTTTCCGCGGCGGAGCGTCCAGGGGCCGAGGCGGGAGATCTCGGCCGCCGGCCAGGTGGCGAGCAGCGCCGCGTAGTAGGGCGGGCTGGCGTCAGGCGGCATCGTCCGGGTGGTCGGTCGCGGCGAAGCTGCCGCCGACCACCCGCGTGGCGACGGCCGCGGGGTCGGGGCGGGCGGTGCGGGACATGACGGCGGCGGCGAAGACGTCGGCGCTGTCGCGGGGGCGGAAGCCGATGTGGCTGGCGTGGGCGTTCGAGACGGCGGACGGGGCGTTGTCGGAGGTGCCGTAGATGATCGAGAAGCCGACGCGCGGTGCGGTCAGCGCGGCTTCGGCAAGCCGCACGCAGTCGGCGAAGCTGAGCCACGACCAGAGCATCCGGCGGTCGAGCGGCTCGGGGAAGCAGGAGCAGATCCGGAGGCAGACGCTCTCGATGCCGTATTTGTCCCAATAGAGGCTGGCGAGGTTCTCGGTGAAGGTCTTGGTCAGGCCGTAGAAAGTGTCGGGCCGCTGCATCACCCGGGTGTCGGGCACCGCCTCGACCGGATGGAAGCCGACGGCGTGGATCGAGCTCGCATAGACCACGCGCCGGGCGCCGTGGCGGCGGGCGCCTTCGTAGACGTGGTAGGAGGCGGGCAGGGTGTCGGCGAGGATCTCCTCGAAGCTCTGCTCGCGGGGGCGGCCGGCGAAATGCAGGATGGCGTCGCAGTCGCGGGTGACCTCCAGCGCCGCGGCCTTGTCGGCGAGGTCGCATTGCACGACCTCCTCGTTCGGGCCGGCCGCGCCGAGATCGGCGATGTCGGCGAGGCGCAGGGTGCTCGGCGAGGTGGCCGAGGCCGGCGCGCAAGTGGCTGCCGAGGCTGCCGGCGGCGCCGGTGATCAGGATGCGGCGGTAGTGGGGCATGGGGTCACCTCTTGAGCGCGGCGGCGCGCATCGCGCTGAGGGTCTGGCGCGGGGTCAGGCTCTCGATGTCGATGACGAGCTCGATCACCGCGCCGCGTCGGGCTCGCCAGCGCGCGGGCGAAGGCGGCGGGGAAGTCTGCGGTGCGGCGGACCCGCTCGGCGTGGGTGCCGTAGGCGGAAGCGAGGGTCACGAAGTCCGGGTTGAGGATGTCGGTGAAGCTGACCCGGCCGGGATAGCTGCGCTCCTGGTGCATGCGGATGGTGCCGTAGCTGCGGTTGTTGACGATGAGGATGATCGGCCAGGCATCGGCCTGCAGCGCGCAGCCGAGCTCCTGGCCGGTCATCTGGAAGTCGCCGTCGCCGGTGATCGCCACCACGGTGCGGCCGGGGCAGGCGATCTTCGCCGCGATCGCCGCCGGGACGCCGTAGCCCATCGCGCCCGCCTGCGGGGCGAGGAGGCGCTGGCCGTCGCGATAAGCGAAATGCTTGTTGGTCCAGGTGGCGAAGTTGCCGGCGCCGTTGGTCAGGATCGCGTCGGCGGGCAGCGTCGCCTGCAGGTGGCGGACCACCTCGCCCATGTCGAGCGCGCCGGGTTGCGGCGGGGTGGCGAGGCTGGCCTGCCAGTCGGCGTGGGCCGCCTCGGTGCGCGCGGCCCAGCGGCCGGCGTTGGCGAGGCTGAGGGCGGCGAGCGCGGGCAGCAGGCGGTCGGGGTGGGCGTGGACGGGGAGGGTGGCGGTGTGGATCTTGTTGAGCTCGGCGTCGGAGGCGTGGGCGTGGATCAGCGTCGCCGCCATCCGCGGGATGCCGAAGAGCGTGTAGCCGTCGGTCAGGATCTCGCCGAAGCGCAGGCCGACCGCGAGGATGACGTCGGCCGCGCCGAGGAGCGCGCGGACGCCGGGGGTCTTGGCGAGGCCGGCGTCGCCGGCGTAGCTCGGGCTGGCGTTGTCGAGGAGATCCTGGTCGCGGAAGCCCACGACGACGGGAAGGCGGTTCGCCTCGGCAAAGCCGCGCAGCGCCTCGCGGCCGGCCGCGCCCCAGCCGCCGCCGCCCGCGAGCAGCAGCGGCGCCTCGGCCGCGTCGAGGAGCCGGGCGATCTCGGTCACGTCCTCGGGGGCGGCCGCGGCCTTGGGCACGATCACCGCCGGGCCGGCCACCGCCTCGGTCGCGGCCGAGAGCACGTCCTCGGGCAGCGCCACCACCACCGGCCCCGGCCGGCCGGTCCGGGCCACCGCGAAGGCGCGGGCGACGAGCTCGGGGATGCGGTCGGCGGCGTCGATCTCGACCGCCCACTTGGCGAGCGGGCCGAAGACGGCGCGATAGTCGAGCTCCTGGAACGCCTCGCGGTCGCGCAGGCGCGTGCCGATCTGGCCGACGAAGAGGATCATCGGCGATGAATTCCTGGCGCGCGGTATGCACGCCGATCGCCGCGTTGGCGGCGCCGGGGCCGCGGGTCACGAAGGCGATGCCGGGCTTGCCGGTGAGCTTGCCCCAGGCGGCGGCCATGAAGGCGGCGCCGCCCTCCTGGCGGTTCGGGATCATCCGGATCGCGGGCATGTCGTAGAGCGCGTCGAGCACCGCGAGATAGCTCTCGCCCGGCACGCCGAAGGCGGTGGTGACGCCCTGCGCCAGCAGGCAGTCCACCAGCAGTCGCGCGCCGGTCCGGGTCGCGGTCATCGTCAGCCTCCGTCCGGGGCTCCGTCCGGGGAGAGCATCACACTTCGGCGGCGGATGGTAGCCCGGCGGAACGCCGGCGAGGCGGTCTCAGCACCCCCTGATCATCGCGGGATGCTCTAGCCGGCGAAGCGGGCGCTGAGGCCGCCGTCGGCGCGCCAGTTGGCGCCGGTGACGAAGGAGGCCTCGTCGGAGAGCAGGAACGCCGCGCAGTTGGCGATCTCGCCGGGCTGGGCCATGCGCCCGAGCGGGTGGACGTCGAGCACCTGCTGGCGAAGCTCCGGCGGGTTCTGGGCGAAGAACTCCTGGACGAGGAAGGTCTCGGTGTAGCCGGGCGACAGCGCGTTGACGCGGATGCCGTGCGGGCCGAGCTCGAGCGCCAGCGACCGGGTCAGGCCGATGAGGCCGGACTTGGCGGCGGCGTAGGGGAAGAAGCCGGGGTAGGTCATGTCGGCGTGGATCGAGGCGATGTTGACGATGGCGCCGCGCCGCGCCGCGATCATCGCGGGAAGGACGGCGCGGGCGACGAGCCAGGCGGATTTGAGATCGACGCCGAAGACGTCGTCCCACTCCGCCTCGGTCATGGTCACGGGGTCGGCATAGGAGTTGCGGCCGGCGTTGTTGACGAGGCCGGTGACCGGGCCGAGCCGGGCCGCCGCGGCGGCGTGGGCGGTGGCGATCTGGTCGGCGGAGCGGATGTCGGCGGGGTGGAAGAAGAGCCGGTCGCCGGCCTGAAGCTGTTGCAGCAGGGCCTCGCGCGGCGGCGGTTTCGATGTCGAGGAAGGAGACGCAGGGCGCCTTCGGCCAGCGCCTTCTCGACGATCGCCGCGCCGATGCCGCGGGAGCCGCCGGTCACCAGGATGTGCTGATGGTCGAGCCTGCCCATCGCCTCACCAGTCCGCGACGCTGCCGTCGGCGTGGTACCACTGGATCGGCCGGACTTCCTTGAACGGCCGCCGGGCGGCGGCGGCGAGGTCGATGTCGACGCCGATGCCGGGGGCCTGGCTGGGCTCGACGTGGCCGGCGACGATCGGGGTGACGCCGGAGACCACCTCGTCGCGCCAGGGCACGTCGGCGCGCATCACCTCCTGGATCAGGAAGTTGGGCGTGGCGAAGCCGAGGTGGATGTTGACCATGGTGGCGATCGGGCCCAGCGGGTTGTGCGGCGCCATCGAGACGCCGAAGGTGTCGCAGAGCGTGGCGATGCGGCGGGTCTCGGTCAGACCGCCGGCGTGGCAGACATCCGGTTGCGCGACGGCGATGGCGCCGGCCTGGAGGAGCGGCAGGAACTCGTGGCGGTGCACGAGGCGCTCGCCGGCGGCGATGGGGATGCGGGTGGAGCGGGCGACGCGGGCGGTGCCTTGCCAGTCCTCGGGCTGGCAGGGCTCCTCGAGGAAGAACGGGCGGTAGGGCTCGAGCACACGGGCGTACTCGATCGCCATCGCGGCGGTGGTGCGGCCGTGGAGATCGACCATGATGTCCATGTCGTCGCCGGCGCCGTCGCGGGCGGCGGCCATCAGGGCCTCGGCTTCCTTGAGGGCGGCGAGGCCGTCGAGGGGGGCGGTGCGGCCGACCGCGAGGATCTTCACCGCGGAGAAGCCGTCCTCGCGCGAGCGCGCGGCCTTCTCGGCGAAGGAGGCGGCGTCGGCGCTCAGGTAGACCGAGTTGGAGCTGCCGCCGCCGAGGTGGTCGTACATGCGCAGGCGCTTGCGGCTGAGGCCGCCGAGGAGCTGCCAGAGCGGGATGCCGAGGTGCTTGGCCTTGAGGTCGTGGAGCGCCTGGTCGATGCCCGAGAGCGCCGACATGGTGACGATGCCGCCTTTGAAGAACGGGTGGCGGAACATCACCTGCCAGAGGTGCTCGATGTTGAGCGGGTCCTCGCCGATCACGAGGAGGGCGAGGTCCTCGACCGCGCCGACGACGGCGCGGGTCTGGAACTCGAGCGTCGCCTCGCCGAGGCCGGTGAGGCCGGGGGTGTCGGTCTCGACGCGGACGAAGACCCAGTTGCGCAGCTCGGCGTTCACCACGACGGTGCGGATCGCGGTGATCTTCATGGCGCGGGTCCTTACCGGCCGGTCAGCGACTGGCGGCGGATGCGGCGCTCGATCACCGTCTGCAGCACCACCGAGATGACGATGACGAGGCCGAAGGCGAGCTGGGTGTAGAAGGCGTTGATCCCCGCCGAGACGATGCCGGCGTTGATCGCGCCGATGATGAAGGCGGCGACGAAGGTGCCGACCACCGAGCCGGTGCCGCCGAAGACCGAGGTGCCGCCGAGGAAGACCGAGGCGATGGTGTAGAGCAGGAAGCCGTCGCCGGTCGTCGGCCAGAAGTAGTAGCCGTAGAAGGAGGTCATCAGGCCGGCGAAGACCGCCATCAGGCCGACGAGGACGAAGGCGCGCACCTTCACCGACACCACGTTGACGCCCATCAGCCGGGCGCTGGTCGGGTTGTCGCCGACGAGGAAGACGTGGGCGCCGAAGCGCGAGCGGTTGAGCAGCAGCCAGAAGAGGAAGGTGAGCAGGATCATCCAGAGGGTCTGGACCGGGAAGCCGAAGACCGGCTCGCGCAGGAGCCGGTGCATCGCCGGGAACTGGTCGGCGGTCAGCGGCACGCCGGTGCCGTTCATCAGCACCAGCTCGAGGCCGCGGAAGAGGAACGAGGTGCCGATGGTGATGACGAGCGAGGGGATGTTGAGCTTCGCCACCAGCAGGCCGTTGATCAGGCCGCAGATGGCGCCGGTGGCGAAGGCGGCGATCAGGCCGAGGATCCAGTGGCCGCCGGCGTAGGCGGAGACCAGCGCGAAGGCGGCGGTGCCGAGCGCCATGATCGAGGGGAAGCTGAGGTCGATCTCGCCGGTGATGACGACGAAGGTCAGCGCCAGCGCGATGATGCCGAACTGCGGCGTGGTCTGGGCGAAGGCGCTGTAGATGTTGACGTTGGTGAAGACCGACGGCGCGGCGATGACGAAGCTCAGCCACATGGCGAAGCCGACGCCGATGATGCCGAGCTGGCTGCCGTGCCGGCGCAGCACCGAGGGGGGCGCGACGCGGTTGTCGGCGGGCTTCGGCGTGGTGGCGGCGTCGGTCATGGGGTGTCCTAGTCGAGGGAGCCGGAGCGGGCGACGCGGTAGAGCCGGTCGATCAGCTCGTCCATGGTGATCTCGTGCTTGTCGTAGACGCCGGCGACCCGGCCGCGGTCGAGCACGTAGAGCCGGTCGACGATCGGGTAGACGTGAAAGATGTTGTGGTCGATGAAGATCGCCGACTTGCCGGCCTTCTTGATGTTGCCGACGAAGTCGAGCGTCTTCTTGGTCTCGGTCAGCGACAGGCCCACGGTCGGCTCGTCGAGGATGACGAGCTGGGCGTCGAAGTAGAGCGCGCGGGTGATCGCGACACCCTGCTTCTCGCCGCCGGACATGGTGGCGACGACATTGTCGGGATGCACCGCCGCGGAGGTGAAGCCCATGTGCTCGCTCATCAGCCGCGCCGATTCCGAGCGCATGTGGTGGACGTCGAGCAGGCCCCACCGGGTGCGCGGCTCGCGGCCCATGAACATGTTGCGCCAGATCGGCTGCTTCTCGCAGAGCGCGCGCTCCTGATAGACGGTCTCGATGCCGAGGCTGCGCGCCCGCGCCACCGACCAGTCGTCGATATGCTTGCCGTGGAAGATAGATCTCGCCGCCGGCATCGGGGCGGTGGAAGCCCATCACCGTCTTGATCAGCGTCGACTTGCCGGCGCCGTTGTCGCCGAGGAGCCCGACGATCTCGCCGGGATAGACGGCGAAGTCGACATTCGACAGCGAGCGCACCTCGCCGAAGGTCTTGGAGACGTTGCGGAGCTCGATGACCGGGGTCTGCCCGGTCCGCTCCTGCGGGACGGAGCCGGGTGCGAAATCGCCCTCTGCGGCCTCGGCCATGCTGTCCTCGCGGGTGGTGTCGGCAAGGGGCGCGGTCTCCCGCGCCCCCGGGGAGGCTAGCGGATTTCCTTGGCCGCCAGCGGCGCCACCGCGTCGACGTTGGTCGAAGTCGACGAAGGCGCCGGCGGTGTTGATGTCGAGGCCGGAGAAGCCGTACTTCTTGGTCAGGCAGATGTTGAGGATCGGCAGGTAGCCCTGCAGGTAGGGCTGCTGGTCGATCACCAGGTTCTGGTAGCCTTCCTTCACCGCCTGGGCGGTGTTGGGCGACATGTCGAAGCCGGCGAAGTAGGTGTCGCCCGGCTTCAGGCCCGCCGCCTTGGCGTAGACGCCGACATTCGAGGTCAGCCCGCCGTGGTCGGTGACCACGATCTTGATGCCGGGGTTGGCGCCCATCACGCCGACGAAGGTGGCGGTGCCGGCGTTGGGGTCGGCGTTGGTCGCCGCGTCGATCTCCTGGTAGATCACCTCGGCGCCGGCCTCGGTGAAGGCGTCGATGACGCCGACCGTGCGCTGGCCGCGGTCGCCGCCCTGGCCCTTGAGGCCCCAGACGAAGACCTTGTCGCCCTTGGCTGAGGTTGGTGCGCTTCACCGCCTCGGCGGCGAGGGCGTGGCCGGCGGAGTAGTTCGGCGCGCCGACGTAGCCGAAGCCCTGGGCGGCGTACTTCTTCTGGCTGTCGGGCAGCGAGGTGTTGAGCGTGGTGAAGATGATGCCCTGCTTGTAGGCCTGATCGACCACCGGGCCGGTGGCGGGCTCGCCGGCGAAGCCGTAGGTGGCGATGCCGTCGACCTGGGTCGCCACCGCCTGCTGGATCTGGGTCAGCATCTTGTTCGGATCCCAGTCCGAGAAATAGTAGGTGACCGTCGGTCCGAGATCCTCCGCGGCCTGGAGGAAGCCGTTGTAGACGTTGTTGGCGAAGACGCCGCCCTGCGGCCCGCCGGGGAAGGCGGCGATCTTCACGCCTTCGCACCACTTGGGCGTCGGGTCGAGCGCGAAGGCGGAGCCGGCCGTCAGGGCCAGGGCGAACGCCGGCGATGCGTGCCGCGTCGGGCGAGATCTCGGATCATGGTTTCCTCCTCTGTTTCCCGCGCCGCTCCCGCGGGTGGCGCGCCTCGTTCGGGCGTCAGGGCATGGTTAGGGGGATCCGACATGTCTGTAAAGATCGCCGGTGACGCAGCGGGCGGCTGTGGGCCGCCACGGGCCCCGCATCCCTTTGCTTAGCAGGGCGATTGCGCCTAATGTGGCCGGAATTCCGATCCCGGCCCGTCCGGCGCGGGCGGGAGGCGCAGCGAAGAGTTGTATGATACGTGACGCAGCTTGAGCCGGATGTCCCGCTGCCCCGCGACGAGGGGGTGACCGCCGCGGCGAGCGTCGCGGACGAGCTGGTGCGGATGATCGTCGGCGAGCTGGCGCCGGGCTCGAGCCTGCCGAGCGAGGCGGATCTGGCGGCGGCCTACGGCGTGAGCCGGGTCACGGTGCGCGAGGCGGTCAAGATGCTCGCGGGCCGCGGCCTGCTCGATCTCGCCCGCGGCCGCCGCGCGCTGGTGCGCGAGCCCGACGGCGCGGCGCTCGGCGAGTTCATGAGCTGGATCGTGCAGTATGACCCCAAGGGGGTGTTCGATCTGGTCGAGGTCCGCCTGTCGCTCGAGGTGCAGGCGGCGGGCCTCGCGGCGCGGCGCGCCACCCGGCCGGCGATCGCCGCGATCGAGGCGACGCTGAAGGCGATGCGCGAGGCGGCGGGGCCGCTCGACGCCGAGGTGGTCGCGCCGGAGGCGGAGATGGCGTTCCACCGCGCCGACGTCGGCTTTCACGAGGCGGTGGCGATGGCGGGGGGCAACCGCATCCTCACCTGCCTCTTCGAGGCGATGGCGCCGCCGCTGCAGCGGTCGTTCTTCATGAGCCGGCGCGGTCGGCAGCTGCGCGGGCAGGACTCGCAGCATACCATCGCCGCGCACGCGCGCATCCTCGAGCGGGTGCAGGCCCGCGACAGCGCCGGCGCGGAGGAGGCGATGCGGGCGCATCTGGCCGATTCCGGCCGCGACCTGCGCGCCGCCTTCGAGGCGGCCCGCGCGGGCGAAGCCCGGCGCTAGCCGAGAAGGACCGCGGGCTCGGGGAGGCCGCGGGCGGCGATCTCGCGGGCGAAGGTCATGCCGGAGGCGGGCTCGGCCTGCCGCGCGTCCGCGCTCATGCCGGCCTGCGCCGAGGTGACGTAGAGGGTGCCGAGGTCGGCGCCGCCGAAGGCGGGGCAGGTGAGCTGCCCGGCGGGGAAGCGCTCCTCGCCCACGAGGCGTCCGTCGGGGGCGTGGCAGGTCACGCGGCCGCCGCCCCAGCGGGCGATCCAAATCCGGCCCTCGGCGTCGACGACGGCGCCGTCGGGGGATTTATCCTCGAGGAAGAGGCGCGGCTCGCCTTTCGGCCAGCCGGTGGCGGGGTCGAGCGGTTGCGCCCAGACCCTGCCGAGCGGGGTGTCGGCGAAGTAGCCGAGCTCGCGGCCGGCGTCGAAGCAGATGGCGTTGGGGGTGGTGATGCCCGGGTAGAGTTCGCGCAGCTCGCCCTTCCAGTAGCGCCAGATGCTGCCGGGCGCCTTGCCGGCCTTGGCCATGGTGCCGATCCAGAAGCCGCCCCAGGGATCGGCGCGGCCGTCGTTCGAGCGCAGCTGCGGCGCGTCGGCGGCGAGGGCGGCGATCGGCTCCTTGGCGCCGTCGAGAAGGCCGAAGCGCCAGAGGCCGGTCTCGGTGGCGACGAGGAGGTGGTCGCGGTCGATCCAGCCGGCGGCCGAGGCGAGCTCGCCGAGATCCCAGCGCCGGGCCTCGTCGCCGTCGCGGCTGAGCAGCGCGCCGCCGAGGATGTCGAACCAGAAGAGCTGCTGCCGGCTCGGGATGCCAGAGCGCGCCCTCGCCGAGCTCGCAGCGCCGGTCGTCGAAGATCTCCATCGCAGGCTCTCCCGTCATCCGGCGTCGCGCCGGGCGATCCAGTCGAAATCGGGATGGTTCTGGAACCGCCACTGGCGGCGCGGGCCGGCCATCACGTTGAGGTAGTACATCTCGACGCCGTAGGGCGCCGCGCAGGGATGGTGGCCCTTGGGCACCAGCACGACGTCGTGGTTGCCGACCGCCATCGTCTCGTCGAGCGTCAGGTCGTCGGTGAAGACCCGCTGCAGCCCGAAGCCGGAGGCGGGGTTCAGCCGGTGGTAGTAGCTCTCCTCGAGATAGGTCATCCGCGGGAAGTCGTCCTCGTCGTGGCGGTGCGGCGGATAGGACGACCAGTGCCCCGAGGGGGTGAAGACCTCGGTGACCAGCAGGCTGTCGGCGACGTCGCGCTCCTCCATGGCGATCGGATGGATGTGCCGGACGTTGGTCCCCTTGCCACGGGTGACGCGCTCGATGCCGGCGGGGCCGATCACCGCCGCGGCGCGGCCCGGCTTGCCCGGCGCGGTGCAGACCGCGAGGGTGCAGGCGGTGGTGGCGGTGGCCGACCAGTCGGAGCCCGCCGGCACGTAGACCGCGTGCGGCGGCGTGCCGTCGAAGACGTCCATCCGTTCGCCGAGCTCGCCGAAGTCGGTCGCGCCGGCGCCGATCCGCGCCTTGCCCTCGACCAGCACCAGGATCACCTCGGTGTCGCCGGTCGGCTCCGCGACGGTCTCGCCCGCCACCAGGCGATAGAGCCCGAAGCCGACATAGCGCCAGCCGGCCGAGGCGGGGGTGATCTCGTGCACCTTGCCGCGGTCGCCGGTCGGATGCCGCAGCAGCGGGCTCACGTCAGCGCCCTTCGCCGCAGCTGCTCCTCGTATTTGGCGCGGGCTTCCCTGACCTCGGCGCGGACCGAGACCTCGGGCACCGCCACGTCCCACCAGTGCCCGCCGATGTCCTCGGTCGGATAGGGCGTGGTGTCGATCACCACCACGAACGGCCGGTCGGCGGTGCGCGCCCGCGCCAGCGCGTCCTCGAGCTCGGCGAGCGAGCCGGCCTTCTCGGCGTGCGCGCCCATCGCTGCGGCATGGGCGACGAAGTCGATATGCGCCGGGTTCACGTGGGTGGCGTGGTCGAGCAGATTGTTGAACTCGGCGCCGCCGGTGCTCATCTGCAGGCGGTTGATGCAGCCATAGCCGCGGTTGTCGGTGAGCACGACCGCGAAGGGGATGCCCATCATCGCCGCGGTGGCGAGTTCGCTGTTCAGCATCATGTAGGAGCCGTCGCCGAGCATCACGACTACGTCGCGCTCGGGCTCGGCCATCTTGATCCCGAGGCCGCCGGCGATCTCGTAGCCCATGCAGGAGTAGCCGTATTCCATGTGGTAGGACATCGGCTTGCCGGCCTTCCAGAGCTTCTGGAGCTCGCCGGGCATGGTGCCGGCGGCGCACATCACCACGGTGTTGTCGCCCGCCGCCCGCTGCACCGCGCCGATCACCTGGGCGTCGGTCGGCAGCGCATTGGTCTCCCTCGGCGCCGCGGTGATGCCGTCGAGCGCGGCGATCCAGCCCGCCTTGAGCTCCGGGGCCGGCGGGGTGGCCACGTAGTCGCCGAGGAGCGTCGAGAGCTCCTCGAGCGCCAGCTTCGCGTCGGCGACCAGCGGCAGCGCGTTGTGCTTGTGGGTGTCGAACGGCGTCACGTTGATCGAGACGATGCGCATGTCGGGGTTCTGGAACAGCGCCCAGGAGCCGGTGGTGAAGTCCTGGAAGCGGGTGCCGACCCCGATCACCACATCGGCTTCCTCGGCCCAGAGGTTGGTCGCGCCCGAGCCGGTGACGCCGATGCCGCCGAGGTTCATCGGATGGTCCCAGGGCAGCGCCGACTTGCCCGCCTGGGTCTCGCCGACCGGGATGCGGTGCTTCTCGACGAAGGCCTTCAGCGTCTCGCAGGCGCCGGCGTAATGGACGCCGCCGCCGGCGATGATCAGCGGGCGCTTGGCGGCACGGATCGCGTCGGCGGCGACCTTGACCTCGCGCAGGCCGGGCCGCGGACGACGGCGGTGCCACTCCCGCCGCGCGAAGAACTCGACCGGCCAGTCGTAGGCCTCGGCCTGGACGTCCTGGCAGATCGCGATGGTGACCGGGCCGCATTCGGCCGGGTCGGTCATGGTGGCGAAGGCGCGCGGCAGCGCGAAGATGAGCTGCTCCGGCCGGGTGATGCGGTCGAAGTAGCGGCTGACCGGCCTGAAGCAGTCGTTGACCGAGACTGTGCCGTCGTTGAAGTCCTCGAGCTGCTGCAGCACCGGGTCGGGGCCGCGGCCGGCGAAGACGTCGCCGGGCAGGAAGAGCACCGGCAGCCGGTTCACGTGGGCGAGCGCGCAGGAGGTGACCATGTTGGTCGCGCCCGGCCCGATCGAGGAGGTCACCGCCATCGCCCGCCGCCGCCCGAGCTGCTTGGCGTAGGCGATCGCGGCATTGGCCATGCCCTGCTCGTTGTGGCCGCGGTAGGTGGTGAGGAGCTTGCGCTCGGCATGGAGCGCCTCGCCGATGCCGGCGACGTTGCCGTGGCCGAAGATCGCCCAGCAGCCGGCGATGAAGGGCACGCCCTCCTCGTTGAGCTGGTGGCCGATGTAGCGGATGGCGGCCTGGGCCGCGGTCAGGCGGACGGTCTTCATGCGGCGGCTCCCTCGTGGGCGCGGGCTTCGTCCCAGGTGCGGCAGAGGCGCTGGTAGCGCGCCGCCATGTCGGCGACCGCCTCGGCGTCGGTGATCTTGCCGCCAAGCCAGGCCCGGGCGGCGTCGGCGAAGATGGTGCGGCCGACCGCGAAGCCCTTGACCAGCTCGTGGCGGGCGGCGACCGCGAAGGCTCGCGCCAGCTCGTCGGCCGGCGCTTCGAGGCCGAGCACGACGATGCCGCGGGTATAGGGGTCGTTGCGGCTGATCGCGGCGCAGGCGTTGCCCAGGCGGCGTCGGTGGTCATCGGCTCGAGCTTCCACCAGTCGGGATAGACCCCGAGCGCGTAGAAGCGCTCGATGATCTCTGCGGAGGTGGTGTCGCTGACCGGCGCCACCTTGGACGGGATGATCTCGAGCAGGAACTCCAGGCCGTTGGCGCGGGCGGCGCGGGCGAGGCGGACGATGGTCGCTTCCTGCCCGGCGCGCATCGCCGGGTCGTCGTCGGGATGGGTGAAGGCAAGCACCTTGACCACATGCTCGACCGGCCACTCGGCGAGCGCGCTGCCGTAGTCGGGCTCGATCTCCGGCTCGAGCCGCAGCGGCCGGCTGCCCGGCAGCTCCACGGGGCGCCCGATCCAGAGCCCGGTGCCGGCGGCGGCGTAGAGCGCGTCGCGCCCGAGCCGGCCGTCGCAGAGGATGCCGTAGCCGGGCCGTCCCGCGGCCACCCGCTGCGCCGCCTGGAGGCAGAGCTGCTTGAAGGCGCCGATGCGGTCGTGCGGCTGGCCGAGCTCGTCGGCGATCTTCTCGAGCTGCATCCGGTGGTCGAAGGCGAAGACCCGCATCTCGGGCCAGGGGTGCAGCCGGTTTGTGGACCAGTGGATCTGCTCGAGCTCGGGGTCCTTGCGCAGCGCCGGGGTCCTGATGCCGCGCTCGAGGAAGAACCGCAGCTCCTCCCAGGACGGATAGGCCGGGGTGCAGCCGTGGCGCGAGACCGCGAAGGCGCCGCAGGCGTTGGCGTACTGGAGCGCGGTCGGCCAGTCCTGGTCGGTCAGCCAGCCCTTGAGCAGCCCCGACATGAAGCCGTCGCCGGCGCCGAGCACGTTGAAGACCTCGATCGGGAAGCCGGGGCCGGTCTGGCCCTTGTCGAGGCTGTCCGGGACCTCTCCCTCGAAGGCGGCGGCGCCCATCGCGCCGCGCTTGCAGACGAGCGTCGCGTCGGAGACGGCGCGGACGGCGCGGAGGGCGGCGAGGGTGTCGGTGGAGCCGCCGGCGATGTGGAACTCCTCCTCGGTGCCGACGATCAGGTCGAAGAGCTTCAGCGTCGATTGCAGCTTGGCGGTGACCTCGGCGCTCTCGACGAAGCGGCTGAAGCCTTCGGCGTGGCCGGCGAGGCCCCAGAGGTTCGGGCGGTAGTCGATGTCGAGCGCGGTGCGGGCGCCGTTGTCGCGGGCGAGCGCCAGCGCCTTCAAGACCGCGGCCTCGGTGCGGGGGTTGGAGAGATGGGTGCCGGTGACGACGACGGCGCGGGTGTCGGCGATGAGGGCGGGGTCGATGTCGGATTCGCAGAGGGCCATGTCGGCGCAGTTCTCGCGGAAGAAGATCATCGGGAAATCGTGCTGGTCGCGGATGCCGAGGATGACGAGGGCGGTCAGGCGGTCGGGGTCGGTGATCACGCCGCGGACGTCGACGCCTTCGGCGATCAGGGTCTCGCGGATGAAGCGGCCCATCTGCTCGTCGCCGACGCGGGTGATCAGCCCCGAGCGCAGGCCGAGCCGGGCGGTGCCGGCGGCCATGTTGGTGGGCGAGCCGCCTATGTACTTGTGAAAGCTGGACATATCCTCCAGCCGGCCGCCGACCTGCGCGCCGTAGAGATCGACCGAGGAGCGGCCGATGGTGATCACGTCAAGCTTCGGCATCGCAGAGGCCTCCCGCTGGCGGCGGCTGAAGCCGGCTTCAGCCTCGCCTGTTGTAGCGCATCAGCCGGGCCGCAGAGAAGGGGGCGCGGCGGAATCTGGCCGAGAGCGTCGCGGGAGGGGTTTTGTCCTGCGTTAACGGGGATTTGGGCGATCTTGAAACCATCTTGAAAGCGTCTTGAATGCATATGGATGTTTGCTAACGCCGGGTTAACGCGGGTCAGCTCCGCCGGCCGCCGAACAGCCGCCAGCGGCGGAGGCGGCGGCGGACGCGGATGATCGCGTTCGAGGTGTAGGGCCTGAGGAACGGCACATCGACCGCGAGCAGCATCAGCCCGACCGGCAGCATCCACAGGCCGAACACCGGCAGGATGGCGAGGAAGCTGCCGAGAATCAGCAAGGTGGCGACCGGCACCCTCAGCAGCCGCAGCCGCCCGTAGAGCAGCGCGTCGATCACCCGCCGCGAGGGCGGGATGCCGCGGGCAATGGCCGCGAATTGCCGGTGCAGGCGGCGCTCTTCGTTTGCCATCCGATTCCAAAAGCCTGTTTGCTCAAGACGTGGTGGCAGTCGGCGTCATGGTCAATGCCCTCTGTGCCGAGCCTTTTATCGATTGGCCCGGCGCGCGGACATGGCGGCGAGGGATTCCAATTGCTTGATGCTCTCAGGCGCCGATCCGGCTATGCTGGCGGCGATGCGAACGGTCCGACCGGAAACCCAGCTGGAGACGCATGTGGTCGAGAACCAGCCGCCGGAGCGCGGCGATCTCGATCTCTGGGCCGGGGACCGGCCGCTGCGCGAGGCGGTGGCGCGGGCCGGCGGCGAGAGCCGGGCGGCGGCGCTGGCGGATTTCGGCAGGGAGGCGGGCACGCGCGGAGATGCGGGCGGCGGGGCGGCTCGCCAACCGCTACCCGCCCGAGCTCAGGCTCTTCGACCGCGGCGGCCGGCGGCTCGACGAGGTCGCGTTTCATCCGGCCTATCACCAGCTGATGCGCTTCGGCATCGGCGCCGGCTACGCCGCCGTCGCCTGGGACGGCGCGGCCGGCGGGCATGTGGCGCACGCGGCGATGGTCTATCTCTTGAGCCAGGTCGAGCCCGGGGTCTGCTGCCCGATGACGATGAGCTATGCCGCGGTGCCGGCGCTGGCGGCCGATCCGGCGGCGGCCGGCGCGTGGGTGCCGCGGCTCCTCAGCCGGCGCTACGACGGCGCGGCGCGGCCGGCGGCGGAGAAGGCGGGTGCGACGGTCGGCATGGCGATGACCGAGAAGCAGGGCGGCTCGGACGTGCGCGCCAACAGCACGCGGGCCGAGCCGGACGGCGACGGCTGGCGGCTGATCGGCCACAAGTGGTTCTGCTCGGCGCCGATGTCGGACGCCTTCCTGACCCTGGCGCAGGCGCCGGGCGGCCTGAGCTGCTTTCTGGTGCCGCGCTGGACGGCCGAAGGCGCGCGCAACGGGCTCAGGCTGGTGCGGCTGAAGGACAAGCTCGGCAACCGGGCCAACGCCTCGGCCGAGATCGAGTATCACGGCGCCGCGGCGAGCGCTCCTCGGCGCGGAAGGCGCCGGCGTGCGCACCATCGTCGAGATGGTGCACCACACCCGGCTCGACACCGCGATGGCGCCGGCCGGGCTGATGCGCGCGGCGCTCTCGGAGGCGCTCTGGTGGTGCGACGGGCGGCGGGTGTTCCAGCGCCGGCTGATCGAGCAGCCGCTGATGGCGAGCGTCCTGGCCGACCTCGCGCTCGAGGTCGAGAGCGCGCTGGCGCTCGGGCTGCGCGTGGCCGCGGCCTTCGACGCCGGCGACCGGGCCTTCGCCCGGATCGGCGTGGCGCTGGCGAAATTCCTGAACAACAAGCGCTGCCCGCAGGCGGTCTACGAGGCGATGGAATGCCTCGGCGGCAGCGGCTATGTCGAGGAGGGACCGATGCCGCTCTACTATCGCGAGGCGCCGTTGAATTCGATCTGGGAGGGCTCGGGCAACGTGATCTGCCTCGATATCCTGCGGACGCTGCGGCGCGACGCGCCGGCGGCGGAGCGGCTGCGGGAAGAGCTCGAGGCCGCCCGCGGGCTCGATCCGGCCTATGACGCCGGGCTCGACGCGCTGGGCGCCGCCTGGCCGGAGCCGGCGCCGGAGAGCGAGGCGCGCTGGTACGCCGAGCGGCTGGCGGTGCTGCTCGCGGCGTCGGTGCTGCTGCGCGCGGGGGCGGAACCGGTGGCCGAGGCCTATGTGGCGACGCGGGTCGCGGGCGACGGCGGGCGGATCGCCGGCGCCTGGCCGGCGCGGCTCGACCGCGCGGCGCTGATCGAGCGGGCGATGCCGTGCTGAGGGCGGGGGTGGCGCTGAGCGTCGGCTTGGTGCTGGCGGGATGCAGCCACGTCGGGCTGCCGAAGGTGGCGATGCCGGGCTCGGGCAACAAGGGCACCGCGGCGCTGGTGGAGAACCGGGTCTGGATCGACCAGGATCCGGAGGCGGCGCGCGGCACGCTGCTGGCGTTCATGAGCGACGGCACGCTGGTGATGACCAGCTGCGTCGAGACCTACCGGCTGGCGCCCTGGCGCTGGGTCGAGGGCGGCGCGCTGGTCTGGGAGGAGGACGGCCGGAACCTGCGCGCCGAGGTGGCCTTGGTCGAGAAGAGCGCGCTGGCGCTGGTGATGGACATCGGCGGCGAGACCGTCACCAAGAATTACCGGGCGGCGCAGTCGCCGGTGGTCTGTCCGGACCTGCCGAAGTAGGCGATCGCCTCCATGCGCGAACCGTTGCGACGCGCGGAAGAGGGTGCGTGCGGCACTGTCTTGCCCGGGCCTTGGCCCGGGCAGCGGCCGACCCGCCCCCCTGGGGCGGCCGCTTCTCGGCCGCCCCGCGGGTCGGCCGCTGCCCTTGACGCGGGCGGGAGCGGCAGGCGGAAGGGTCGGGGCTCGGAGCTTGCAGGGGGGCGTCGTGACGCGCGGGGAAGAGCGCGTGCGGCGCTGTATCACCCGGCCGTCTCCGGCTCCGCGGCGCCGACTTGGGAGAGCTCGCGCTCGAGCCGCTCGGATTCGTGGGCGCGCGGCTTGGAGAGGCCGGCGAGCAGCAGGTAGGCGACCGGGGTCAGGAACAGCGTCAGCACGGTGGCGAGGCCGAGGCCGCCGACGATGACCCAGCCGAGCGCGGCGCGGGCCTCGGCGCCGGCGCCGGAGGAGATCAGCAGCGGCACGCCGGCGAGGATGGTCGCGGCCATCGTCATCATCACCGGCCGGAGCCGGATGCGGCAGGCCTCCTCGATCGCCTCGCGCACCGCGGCGCCGTGGTCGCGCAGCTGGTTGGCGAACTCGACGACGAGGATGCCGTTCTTGGCGATGATGCCGACCAGCAGCACCAGGCCGATCTGGCTGTAGACGTTGAGGCTGACCCCGGTCAGCACCATCGCCACCATGGCGCAGCCGAGGCCGAGCGGCACGGTGGCCATGACGATGACGGCGCTGACGAAGCTCTCGAACTGGGCGGCGAGCACCAGGAACACCACCAGCACCGCGAAGCCGAAGGTGACGAGCAGGCCGTTCGAGCTCTCGCCGAGCGTCGCGGTCTCGGCCAAGGGAACGATGCGGCCGCCCGGCGGCAGCAGCGGCGCCGCCAGCGCCTGGGCCTTGGCATAGGCGTCGCCGATCGACATGCCGTCGAGGCTGGCGGTGATCGCCACGGCGCGCATCTGGCCCTCGCGGTCGAGCTCGGGGGCGATGGCGCGCTCCTCGAGGGTGACCACGGTGGACATCGGCACCATCTCGCCGCTGCGGGTCTTGAGGAACAGGCTCTCGAGGTCGCCGGGGTCGCGCACCGGGTTCGCGGTCGAGGTGATCTTGATGTCGTAGCTGCGGTCGTCGACGAAGACCGAGCCGACCGGGTCGCCGTCGAGCACCGACTGCAGCGCCTCGCCGAGGCCGGTGATGTCGATGCCGAGATCGGACGCGCGCTCGCGGTCCACCTTGATGAAGAGCTGCGGCTGGGTGGTCTCGTAGGAGAGCCGCACCTGGCCGAAGCCGGGGTCGGCCTCCAGCTGCTCGACCAGCGCGTCGGCGGTGGTGGCGAGCGAGTCGAAGTCGCTGCCGACGATGGCGAACTGCAGCCCCTGGCCGGCGCCGCGGATGCCGAGCGAGTTCGGCTGGTTGGCGAAGGCGCGGATGCCGATCACCGAGCCGGCGGCGCGGGTGATGTCGTCGACGATCTGCTGCTGGCTGCGGCTGCGCTCGTTCCAGGGCGCCAGCGTGAAGATCATGAAGCCGCTGTTGTCGCCCTGGCCGGAGCCGGCGATCGAGAAGAGGCCGATCACCTCGCCGGAGGCGCGCAGCGGCGCGGTGCGGTCCTCGATCTCGCGGAGCTTGCTCGCGGTATAGTCGAGGCTGACCCCCTGCGGCGCGGTGACCCGCAGCAAGGCCACCGAGCGGTCCTCGGTCGGGGTCAGCTCCTGGTGGACGCCCGCGAACATCAGCAGTGCGGTGACGCCGAAGACCGCGCCGATCACCAGCACCAGCAGCGGCGCGTCGAGCGCGCCGCGCAGCGCCCGGTGGTAGCCGGCCTCGAGCCGCTGGCCGAAGCGGACGATGAGGCTGGGGTTCTCCGGCTCGGCCGCGGCCGCGCGCAGCATCCGCGAGGCCATCATCGGGCAGAGCGAGAGGGCGACGAAGGCGGAGATGCCGACCGAGAGCGCCAGGGTGATGCCGAACTCGCGGAAGAGCGCGCCGGTCTGGCCGGGCAGGAACGAGAGCGGCACGAAGACCGCGGCGAGGGTGGCGGTGGTGGCGATGACCGCGAAGAACACCTGCTGGGTGCCGAGCACCGCCGCGGCGCGCGGGCCGATGCCCTGGGCGCGGCGGCGGACGATGTTCTCGAGCACGACGATGGCGTCGTCGACCACGAGGCCGGTGGCGAGCACCAGCGCCAGCAGGGTGAGGATGTTGAGCGAGAAGCCCATCGCGTAGATCGCGGCCAGGGTGCCGATCAGCGCCACCGGGATGGTCAGCGCCGGGATCAGCGTCGCGCGCCAGTCGCGCAGGAAGAGGAAGATGATGCCGATGACGATGATGACCGAGAGCGCCAGCGTGCGCAGCACCTCGTGGATCGAGCCGGTGATGAAGGCCGCGTCGTCGCCGGTGATGAAGATGCTGACGCCGGGCGGCAGGGTCTTGGCGAGCTCGGCCACCACCGCGTGGATGCCGCGGGAGATGTCGAGGGTGTTGCTCTGCGCCTGGCGGATGACGCCGATGCCGAGGCCGCTCTGGCCGTTGGAGCGCAGGATCGAGTTGCCGATGTCGGGGCCGAGGGTGACGGTGGCGACGTCGGAGAGCCGGGTCGAAGGGTCGAGCATCAGCGCGCCGAAGGCTTCGGGCGTGTTGACGGTGGCGGTGGTGCGCACCACCAGGCTCTGGTTCGAGGCGGTGAGCGAGCCCGCGGGGCTGTCGAAGGCGACGGTGGCGAGGGCGTCGCGGACGTCGGCGAGGGTGAGGCCGCGGCTCGCGAGCGCGAGCTGGTCGACGTCGACGCGGAAGATGCGGTCGCGGCCGCCGTAGATCGCGAGGTCGGCGACGCCGGATGCAGCGATCAGCCGGTCCTCGATCGTGTTCTCGACGAGATCGGTCAGATCCTCGATCGGCATGGTCTGCGAGGTGACGCCGATGCGGATCACCGGGTCGGAGTTGGCGTCGGCCTTGACGATGCGCGGCTCGTCGGCGTCGTCGGGGAGCTGGTTGATCACCCGGCCGATCGAATCGCGGGCGTCGGAGGCGGCGACGTTGAGGTCGGTCTTGTCGTTGAACTCGACCGTCACCCGGCTGCGGCCGAAGGAGGATTCCGAGGAGATCTCGCTGACCCCGGAGATGCGGCCCATCGCCCCTTCGATGACGGCGGTGACCTCGCGGTCGACGGTCTCGGGCGCTGCGCCGTCGTAGGTGGTGGTGACGGTGATCACCGGCCGGTCGACGTCGGGCAGCTCGCGCACCTCGACGCCGAAGATCGCGGCGAGGCCGGCGATCACGATCAGGCTGTTCAGCACCACCGCGAGGATCGGTCGGCGCACGAAGAGCGCGGTGAAGCCGCCCGAGGTGCCGCCGACGTCCGCCCGCGACGCCAAGGCTCAGGTCCGCGACGGGCGGGCGGCCGGCGGGGTCGCGCCGGGGCGGCCCCCGTCGTCGGCGGTGGCCGGGACCACGGCGGGCGCGGCATCGCCCTCGAAGCTGAACGGCGCGCCGGACCGCAGCATCTGCACGCCCTCGGTCACCACCATGGTGCCCGGCGGCAGGTCGGCGTCGACCAGCACGTCGTCGTTGTTGCGCTGGACGATGCGCACCGGCACCTCCTTGGCCTTGCCGCCAACGCCGGTCCAGACGTAGGCGCCCTCGGCCCCCCACTGGATCGCCAGCGGATCGACCGCGGCGAAGGTGTCGCCGGGGAACTTCATGCCGATCGAGAAGGCCATGCCGGCGCGGAGCTGGTCGTCGCTATTGTCGAGGCTGGCCCGGACCCTGAGCGTGCGGGTGTCGGCCGCGACCCGGCTGTCGAGGGTCACCACCGCGCCGGTGAGCTCGAGCTCGGGGCGCGACAGCGGTCGCGCCGAGACCGGTGCGCCGACCTTGACCTTGGCGACGAAGCGTTCCGGCACCCGGAAGTCGACCAGGATGTGCGAGCGGTCGTCGAGCGTCGCGATCGGGGTGTCGGTCGAGACCTGGTCGCCGACATCGACCCCGAGAATGCCAACCCAGCCGTCGAACGGCGCGCGGATCACCCGGCGCTCGAGCGCGAGCTCGGCGTCGCGCACCGCGAGATCGGCCTGGGCGACCGCGAGCTCAGCCTCGCGCAGCTGAACCGCGGAGATCGCCTTGGTGCGCAGCAGCTCCTCGTCGCGCGCCAGCGTGGTGCGCGCGTCGTCGGCCGTCAGCCGGGCGCGGTCGAGGGCGATCTCCTCGGTCTCGGAATCGAGGCGCGCCAGCGGGGCGCCGGCGGCGGCGAAGTCGCCCGAGGCGGCGTCGATGCTGGCGATCCGGCCGGAGACGTAGGGCGTCACTGTCACCGAGCGGGCGGCGCGGCCATCGCCGATCGCGGTGATCGAATCGTTGATCGTCGCCGCCACGACCGCGGCGCCGAGGACCCGCGGCGGCGCGCCGCGGCCGGCGCCGGGGGCGTCGGTCTGCGCCCCCGGCGCCTGCACCGAGGCGGTGGCGATGCCCGCCCGCTCGAGGAAATCGGCGGCGACCGGGAAGTAGCGCGCCCACAGCGTCACCGCCGCGCCGAGCACGACCAGCGAGACCACCGCTTGCTTCCACACTCCTCATTCGGGCCGCCTTCCGGCGCTGACCTCCGCGGTGCGGCAGCCCGGCCAAGGGAAGGGCGCGCCCGGCGGAAAGAGATAGTTCTCGGTCGGCGAACGGAACAGCGCAAACATTGCGAAGTCACGAAGGTTTTCGAGCGCACGCCAAGGGTTGCCCCGCATCGCCGACCAGACCCGCCGAGTGTAGTCCGTTTCGCCCATTCGCGCCCGCTTAATCGCTTTTGCCCGGCCCCGCCTGCAGGTAAAACGACACCCGGGCAGTGATTCCGTCGCAACAAACCAGGCGCGCGGATCGCGGACTTCGCCCAGAACGACCGCCCATCGACGACGGCGAGGGCGGATTCCGCCCCCGCGACGCCATTTGACGTTCCATCGCCGGGGCGTTCGGCTATAACCGCTGCGACCACAAGGGGATGGGGACCAGCTGCGCATGACTGCGATCCGCCGACAGCGCAACGTCAAGATCGTGGCCACGCTCGGCCCGGCCTCCGACAGCTACGAGATGATCAAGGCCCTGTTCCTGGCCGGGGCGGACGTCTTCCGTCTCAACATGAGCCATGGAACCCACGACGACATCGCCCGCCGGCACAAGCTGATTCGCCAGGTCGAGGCGGAGGTCGGCCGCCCGATCGCCATCCTCGCCGACCTGCAGGGGCCGAAGCTCAGGGTGGGCGCCTTCGCCGCCGGGCCGGTGATGCTGGCCGAGGGCGCGGCCTTCCGGCTCGATCTCGACAAGGCGGACGGCGACGTGAGCCGGGTCTGCCTGCCGCATCCGGAGATCTTCGCAGCACTCAACGTCGGCTCGACGCTCCTGGTCAACGACGGCAAGATCCGGCTGAAGGTCACCGAATGCTCGCCCGAGCACGCGCTGACCACGGTGGTGGTCGGCGGCGAGATCTCGAACCGCAAGGGCGTCAACGTGCCCGACGTGGTGCTGCCGGTGCCGGCGCTGTCGCCCAAGGACCTCAAGGATCTCGAGTTCGCCTGCGCGTTGGGGGTCGACTGGCTGGCGCTCTGCTTCGTGCAGCGCGCCGGCGACGTCTATCAGGCGCGCGAGCTCGCCGACGGCCGCGCGGCCATCCTGTCCAAGATCGAGAAGCCGGCGGCGGTGGACGCCTTCGCCGACATCCTGGAAGCCTCCGACGGCATCATGGTCGCCCGCGGCGATCTCGGCGTCGAGCTGCCGGTGACCTCGGTGCCGCCGATCCAGAAGCGGCTGACCCGGGCCTGCCGCGCCGCCGGCAAGCCGGTGATCGTCGCGACGCAGATGCTCGAGAGCATGATCACCAGCCCGGTGCCGACCCGCGCCGAGGTCTCCGACGTCGCCACCGCGATCTACGAGGGCGCCGACGCGGTGATGCTGTCGGCCGAGTCGGCCGCCGGCGACTATCCGGTCGAGGCGGTGACGACGATGAACGCCGTCGCCGAGGCGGTCGAGCACGACGACATCTTCCGCCAGGTGATCGAGGCGCAGCGGATCACCGCGCGCTCCGGCGTCTCGGACGCGATCACGCTGGCGGCGCGCGAGGTGGCCGAGACCACCCAGGTCAAGGCGATCTGCTGCTTCAGCCATTCCGGCACCACGGCACTCCTCGCCGCGCGCGAGCGGCCGCGGGTGCCGATCATCGCGCTGACGCCGCTGACCGGAACCGCCCGGCGGCTGGCGCTCAGCTGGGGGCTGCATTGCGCCGTCGTCCCCGAGGTCGACCGCTTCAAGATGGCGGTGGTCAGCGCCGCCCGCATCGCCCGCGAGCATGGCTTCGCCGGCGAGGAGGACCGCATCGTCGTCACCGCCGGCATCCCGTTCGGGGTCGCCGGCTCGACCAACATCCTGCGGGTCGCCGTCGCCAACGAGCGGGCGATCTTCGAGGGCGGCGGCGAGGACTGAAGGTCGGGATGGCGGCCCAAGATGACGGCCGGGACGCAGCCCACTGGTCGCGGATCGCCGCGCGACTGGATCGCCTGGGCGCGCAAGCCCGGCCATGACGCCTTCTGGTATTATCGCGACGGGCTCGCCGCGCTGATCGGGCCCGGCCAAGGTGCTGCGCTCGACGTCGGCTGCGGCGAGGGGCGGGTGTCGCGGCTGCTGAAGGAGCTCGGCTACCGGGTCACCGCCGTCGATGCGGTGGCCGAGATGGTCGCGGCGGCGCGGCAGGCGGGCTCGGCCGACGCCTACGGCACGGGACCCGCGAGCGCGCTGCCGGTTGCCGACGCGAGCTTCGATCTGGTGCTCGCCTACAACATGCTGATGGACGTCGAGGATCTGGATGCGGCCGCCGCCGAGCTGCGGCGGGTGATCCGCGACGACGGCCGGCTGGTGGTCTCGGTGGTGCATCCGCTGCGCGACCGCGGGGCGCTGCGGGAGGGCGGCTTCGTCCTCAGCGAGGACTGGTTCGCGACCAGCTCATTTCGAGGGCCGCGACGCGCGCGACGGCCTCGCGGTGGATTTCGCCGGCTGGTCGCGGCCGCTCGGCGGCTATGTCGCAGCACTCGCGGCCGCGGGCTTCGCGATCACCGGGCTGCGTGGAGCCGCGCGCCCGATCCCGGCGCGCTGCCGCCGCATCTGGCGGACGCGCGGCGGGTGCCGATCTTCCTCTGGCTGGTGGCCGCGCCGCATCCCGGCTGAGTCCCCGCGCCGCGTGGCCGGATTCCGCCGGCCGGGATTTTCGCGGTTGACCTACATACCGACCGGTTGGTATGTTGCGGATCATCAGAGGAAGAGGTGATGCCGGCTGTGGGCAAGGATGCGCGGACCAGGCTGCTCGACGCCGCGCTGGCGGTGATCCGGGCCAAGGGCTACGCCGCCACTTCGGTGGACGAGCTCTGCCAGGCCGCGGGCGTGACCAAGGGCGCCTTCTTCCACCACTTCCGCTCGAAGGAGGCGCTGGCTGTGGCGGCCGCGGCCCATTTCGGCGCGATGGCCGAGGCGCTGTTCGCGGCGGCGCCCTACCGGGCGCTCGACGATCCCGCTGGCGCGGCTGCTCGGCTATGTCGACTTCCGGCGCGAGATCCTGCAGGGCGGGCTGCCGGATTATACCTGCCTGCTCGGCACCATGGTGCAGGAGGCCTATGCCAGCCACCCGGCGATCCGCGCCGCCTGCGAGCGCGAGATCGCCGGCCATGCCGCGACGCTGGAGCCGGACATCGCCGCGGTGATGGCGCGCACCGGCCAGGGCGGCGGCTGGTCGCCGGCGAGCCTCGCGCTCTACATCCAGGCGGTGCTGCAGGGCGGCTTCGTGCTGGCCAAGGCGTCGGGCGGTCCGGAGGTGGTCGCCGACAGCCTCGGCCATTTGCAGCGCTACCTGAGCCTGCTGTTCACCGCAGAGACCCGAAGGGAGGCATCCTGATGCGCTATGTGGACGGATTCGTCGCGGCGGTGCCGAGCGCCAACCGCGAGGTCTATCGCCGGCAGGCGGCGCTGGCGCACGCGATCTTCAAGGAGCACGGGGCGCTGCGCTGCGTCGAATGCTGGGGCGACGACGTGCCGGAGGGCAAGGTCACCTCCTTCCCCATGGCGGTGAAGCGCGAGCCGGACGAGGCGGTGGTCTTCGCCTGGATCGAATGGCCGTCGAAGGCGGCGCGCGACGCCGGCATGGCCAAGGCGATGGAGGATCCGCGGATGCAGCCGGGCGCCAGCCCGATGCCGTTCGACGGCCAGCGGATGATCTACGGCGGCTTCGAGCCGATCCTCGACATCTGAGCACGCTCGGAGGAAGGAATCTCGTCATGGCAGATGTTTCGACCGCGGCGGCGGAGGGCGAAGCCTTGCGCGCCGTCATGGACGGCGTGACCCGCGGCTTTCACCACCGCGACGCCGAAGCGATCGGCCGGTTCTACGCCGAGGACGCGGTGCTGGCCGATCTGGCGCCGCCGCTCCTGCACCGCGGCGAGGGGGGCGGGCTGCAGGAATGGCTCGACGGCTGGGACGGGCCGGTGGAGCTGAGCTACCGCGACATGGCCTGGCGGACGTCGGGCGATCTCGCGGTGGGCTACGGCCTCCTGCACACCCGGACCACACGCGACGGCGAGGCGGCGGCCTGGTGGGCGCGGCTCACCGTGGTCCTGGCCCGCACCGGGGCGGGCTGGCGCATCGTCCACGAGCATACCTCGGTGCCCTTCTATATGGACGGCAGCGCCCGCGCCGCCGTCGACCTCGAACCCTGAACCCAGAGCGAAGCAAAGGAGCGAAACCATGCCTGACGACCAGAAGACCGAGACCCGCGGCATGCAGGGGGTGATCCCCTACATCGGCATGCACGGGCGTGCCGGCGCGGCCGCCGATTTCTACGCCCGCGCCTTCGCTGCCCGCGACATCGGCCGGATGCCGGATGAGGGCGACCCGAGCAAGCTGATGCACTGCCAGGTCGAGATCAACGGCGGCGCGCTGATGATGACCGACATGCGCGCCCCGGACACGCCGGTGAAGACGCCGCAGGGCTTCCATCTGCAGCTCGTCGTCGCCGACGGCGATCTCTGGTGGAGCCGGGCGGTCGAGGCCGGCTGCACCGTGGTCATGCCGTTCGAGAAGATGTTCTGGGGCGACCGCTGGGGCATGCTTGCCGATCCGTTCGGGCTGACCTGGGCGATCAACGAGCCGGCCTGACCGACAGAGGAGAATTCCCGTGACCAGCGTCATCGACGCGCCCCCGACCGGCGGGCGCGACCTCGAGATCTCGCGGCTGCTGCAAGCGCCGCGCGCGGCGGTCTGGCGCTGCTGGACCGAGCCGGAGCTGCTGAAGCGCTGGTTCGCGCCGGCGCCCTGGACCACGCCCGAGGCCGAGATCGATCTGCGGCCCGGCGGCGCCAGCCGCATCGTGATGCGGAGCCCCGAGGGCCAGGACTTCCCCAACCGCGGGGTCTATCTCGAGGTGGTGCCCGGGGCGCGGCTGGTCTTCACCGACGCCTATACCAGCGCCTGGGAGCCGGCGGAGCGGCCGTTCTTCACCGGCATCCTGACGCTGGCCGACGCGGCGGGCGGCACCCGCTACGTCGCGCGCGCCCGCCACTGGACCGCCGAGGCCGCGGCCGAGCACGAGGCGATGGGGTTCCACAAAGGCTGGAACCAGTGCGCCGACCAGCTCGAAGCCGTCGCCCAGACCCTCTGACCAGACCACTGAAAGGAGAACGCCATGACCATCACGCCTTGCCTCTGGTTCAACGCCAACGCCGAGGAAGCCGTCGATTTCTATGTCTCGATCCTCCCCAACTCGCGGATAATCCAGACCGCCCGCTACGGCGAGGCCGGGCCGGGCAAGCCGGGAACCGTGCTGATGATCGTCTTCGAGCTCGACGGCCGGCGCTTCCAGGCGCTGAACGGCGGCGTCGATTTTCCTTTCTCCGAGGCGGTGTCGCTGGTGGCGACCTGCGAGACCCAGGCCGAGATCGACCGGCTCTGGCAGCGGCTCGGCGACGGCGGCGCGCCGCAGCAGTGCGGCTGGATCAAGGACCGCTTCGGCATGCCCTGGCAGGTGGTGCCGGCCGCGATGGACCGGCTGATGGGCGGCGACCCGGAACGCGCCAACCGGGTGATGCAGGCGCTGCTCGGCATGATCAAGCTCGATCTCGCCACGCTCGAGAAGGCCTACGCCGGCGAGGAAGTCCAGGCCTGAGACGAAGTCCGGCCGATCTGTCGACGGACAGATCGGGCGGGACAGTGGAAGGGTGTCGAGTTACTCGAAGCAATCACCCCATCACTGCCGCCACCGGACGGCGCGGCCCGTATGGCAGCATCGGGCCGCGACCGAAGCGGATCAGCAGAATCCGGCCGCAGCCCCGGCTCCCCGACCAGCGCGGCCAGGTCCGGGCGCAGCGCCGCCACCTCGACTGGCTGGTTGACGAAGGCCAGGCGGATGTCGCGGGCGGTGGCCGTGAGCGCGAGGCGCTGGCAGGCGCGGCCGACCTGCTGCCAGGAGGCGGGGTCGGCGCGATCGCCGATCAGCACCGCGCAGCCGGCCGAGGACCGCATCTGCCGGGCGTAGCGGTCGTTCTCCGAGCCCGGCGTCACCATCCGCTCGAAGAGCGCGCGGCCGAGAAAGCCCGGCACCGAGAGGTTGCCGCTGACGGCGCTGAGCAGCCCGTCGCCGGTCGCCATCGCCTCGCGCGGGTTGAAGCGGATCCAGGCCTTGAGCTCGGCGATGAAGGCCGGGTCGTGCATCTGGACGTCGTTGCCGGCGATGACGAGATCGCGCAGCCGGTCGAGCGCCGCCCGGTCGGTGATCAGCACCAGCCGCACGCCCGGCAGCGCCGCGGCCGCCTGCAGCGCCGTGAGATCTTCGGGGGCCAAAGGCCGGCCGTCGTACTCGGCGCGGGTGGATTGCCGCGCCGGGATCGCCGCGGCCAGCGGATCCGGCCGCGCGGCGCCCGCGGCATGGACGAAGCCGAGCCCGTCGGGCATCGGTGCGATCTCGCCGGGCCGCCCCAGCGCCGCCCCGGCGATCGCCAGCGTCTCGGCCGCCGCCCCGAGGCTGACGTGCAGATGGTGGTCGTCGGGATCGACCACCGGCGTGCGCCGGGCGAGATCCGCCACCACCTCGATGCGGTCGGGGCCGACCCGGAACCGCCAGGGCTGGGTGTTATGGCCGTTCGGCGCCAGCGTCGCCAGCCGGATGAGCTCGGCGGCCTCCGCCGGCGCCGCCGGCGCGCCGCGCTGCGCCGCGACCCAGCGGTCGTAGGCCGGCATCGACCCGGTCGCCAGCCGCCAGCCGCCGGCCGCGGCCCCGGCCGCGACCAGGGCCGCGGCGCCGCCGATCACGGTGCGACGTGCGAACATGCGGCTTCTCCTGCGGCTCCCGCGGAAAGGATTTGCCACCCCGCGCCGCCGCCACGCAAGCGGCTTGCGCCTGCGCCGTCAGCCCGGGGGTTGTCCGAAGATGGTGCGGACCATTCCGCGCACCGTGCCGCGCACCCGCTCCCAATCCTCCTCCGATGCCAGGGCCAGCCCGGCGAACCGCCCGGAGACCCCTGAGGCCAGCACCAGATGCTGGACTGCGGCGATCAAGAGGGCGTTGATCGCGGGCGCATCGACGCCGGCCGGCGCCGCCAGTGCGCCGCGCTGTCGCGCCACCCAGGCGCCGAGGCCGCGCGCGCGCGCCTCCGCCAGCCGCCGCACCATCGGCGATGGGTCGGAGATCTCCCAGGCGACGATCCGCTGCATCACCGGGTCGTCGCGCAGCGCCTGCAGGTAGCCGAGCAGCAGCCGCTCGCTGAGCTCGGCATAGCTCTCCGGCCGTCCGAGCGCGTCGAGCGGCGCCAAGGCGTGCTCGACCCAATGGGTCAGGTCCTCGCCCATGCGGTCGATCAGCCCTTCGAGACCGCCGAAGTAGCGGTAGATCAGCTGCTTGTCGCAGCCGGCGCGCCGGGCGATGGCGTTGACCCCGAGCCCGGCGAAGCCGTCCGCCGCCAGCACCGCCCGCGCCGCATCGAGGATTGCCCGTTCCGTCTCCTGCCGGTCGCGCCGGCGGTCTTGGCCTCCTGGCATCCGCAGCCCTCTTCATCACCGACCGGTGATATAGTCACATTGTCGCACGGGAACGGCAAGCAAAATCGGCGCTGATGCCGGCCGGAGGATTATAACGGGCGATTAGTTGCTTGACGCACGCGATGATTCGGTCCTATGAGAGCCGCTGTCACTGACCGGTGACTAAAGGTGGAGGACATTGGACATGACCGCGCTCACCCGAACCGCCCCGACCGCCTCCACCGCCGTCCTCGGCCGCAGGCCGCTGGTCGGCCTCGCGGCGATCGCGCTCGGGATCGGCTTCAACCTGCCCTATCTCCGGCTCGCCGCGACCTACGACTATCCGGAGATCCTGCGCCGCCCGGCGGCCGAGGCGCTCGACGGCTTCGCCGCCGGCGGACCCGGCCTGATCCTGACCTGGCACGCCTTCGCGCTGGCCGCGCTGGCGTTGGCGCCGCTCGCCATCGCGCTGGCGATCACCCCGGAGCGGCTCGCCAGCCGGCCGGGCCTCGCCATCGGCGCCGCGGTCTTCGGCGCGCTCGCCGGGGTGATGCAGGCCGTCGGCCTCTGGCGCTGGGTCTTCGTGGTGCCGGCGCTGGCGCGCGCTCATGCCGACGGCTCCGCCGAGGCGATGCAGGCGGCCGAGCGCGCCTTCGAGATCCTCAATCTCTACGGCGGCGTCGCGATCGGCGAGCACCTCGGCCAGCTCCTGACCGCGCTTTTCGTCCTCTGCCTCGCCGCGCTGCAGACCCTCGAGGGCCGGCGCATCATCGGCGCCCTCGGCCTGGTCACCGCGGCGGCGATCGCCCTCGGCACCGGCGAGGGCCTCGCCATCGCCCTCGGCCGCACCGGCGACGGCTTCGCCCTCGGCACCGTCGCCGGTTATCTCGGCCTCACCCTCTGGCTCATCCTCACTGGCGCGGCCCTGCTGCGCGCCCGCTGATTCCGCATCCCGAAAGGACCGCTTCCATGTACCGCATCGCCTTGCCTGCGCTCGCGCTCGCCCTTGCCGCCTGCGGGCCCGCCCGCGAGGCTGGCGTCGCCGACCCGGACGCCTTTCTGGCCCAGGCCAGCGGCCCGGTGGTCGCGAGCAGCCGCGACGCCGCGGCGGTCGCCGGCTGCTTTGAGGCCCGCGCCGCGCTGCTGCCGATGTCGGCCTTCGCCGCCGACCCCGCGACCGGCGGCAGCGTCTATCGCCTGCGCGGCTTCGGCCGCACCTACGAGGAGATCCGCTTCCTGCCGGCGGCCGGCGGCGGCTCCAGCGCGCAGGTGCTGATCGCCGACAACCTCAACGACCGCTGGCGCGCCGGCTTCGCCCGCGACCGCGGCGCCACGCTTGCGGCCTGCGCCCGCGGCGAGGCCTCCTGAGACACTTGCGCGGCGGGTCGCGACTGCCTATAAGCCGCGCCTTCGAGTGCGCAGCGACCGGCCGAAAGGGCTGCCGTGCCGCTGCATGAAAGCGTGCTACCGCAAGGAGACCGAAATGCCCAAGATGAAGACCAAGTCGGGCGCCAAGAAGCGCTTCAAGGTGACGGCCACCGGCCGCATCCTCGTCGCCCAGGCCGGCAAGCGGCACGGGATGATCAAGCGGTCGACCAAGTTCATCCGCCAGGCCCGCGGCACCACGACCCTCTCGGCTCCGGACGAGAAGATCGTGAAGTCGTACATGCCCTACGCGCGCTGAGGAGGCCGTAAGATGTCCCGAGTCAAAGGCGGTCCGGCGTCCCACGCCCGTCACCGCAAGGTGATCAAGCAGGCCGCCGGCTACTACGGCGCCCGCTCGACCAACTATCGCACCGCCAAGCAGGCGGTGGACAAGGCGCTGCAGTATGCGACGCGCGACCGCAAGACCCGCAAGCGCACCTTCCGCGCGCTGTGGATCCAGCGGATCAACGCCGCGGTGCGGGCGCATGACGCCGATCTCACCTATTCGCGGCTGATCGACGGGCTGACCAAGGCCGGGATCGAGGTCGACCGCAAGGTGCTCGCCGATCTCGCCGTGCACGAGCCGGCGGCCTTCGGCGCGATCGTCGACCAGGCGAAGTCCGCGCTTGGCCTAGGGGCCGCGGCCCCGGGTCCCCCGGCGGCGGGACTGACTGAGGCGGCCCGCCGGCGCGTTCGAGACGGAGAAGATCATGCCCGTCACGACCGACCGACCCGACGTCCCCGGCGTCATCGTGTTCCCGCCGCTGATCCCGCTCGCGGTGCTGGTGGTGGGCGGGCTGCTCGAGTGGCTCGCGCCGCTCGACTGGCTTGCCGGCACTCCGCGCCCGGCGCGTGTCGCCGCCGGGCTCGTCCTCGTCGGCGGCGGCCTGTGGATCGCGCAGAGCGGCAAGACCACGATGAAGCGGCTCGGCACGAACGTGCGGCCGACGCAGCCCACGCTCGCGCTCGCCACCGACGGCGTCTTCGCGCACCTCCGCAACCCGCTCTATGTCGGCATGTCGCTGGCGCTCCTCGGCCTCATCATCGGCCTCGGCCTCGACTGGGCGCTGCTGTGCTTTCTCGCCAGCCTGCCGGTGCTGCACTACGGCGTGGTCCTGCGCGAGGAGCGCTATCTGGAGCGGAAATTCGGCGACCAATACCGGCGCTATAAGGAAAGCGTGCCCCGGTACGGCTGGCGCTTCTGATCGGCCCGCAACGCCCGAGGGCCCGAGCCGGCGGGCGTCACGATCCCGGACCGCACCGGGCAGCGCCATCCGCGCGGATCCGCTCTCGGCCCTCAAGTGCCGCCCGGATCCCGGCGCGCAGATGCTCCGTCTCCTCGGTGCGCTCGAAGCTGTAGTAGCTGACGGCCTCCAGGTGCGGCCAGCCGGGCTCCAGCGCCTCCGCCCGGTCGAGATGGCGGGCGGCCTCCTCCGGGCGGCCTCCCAGCGCGAGCGTCGCCGCCATCCGGGTTTCCCGCCGCACGCTGAGGTGCGGCAGGCGTTCAAGGTCGGCCGCGGCCTCGTCGTAGCGGCCGAGCAGGTAGAGCGCGATCGAGCGCTCGGAGAAGTAGAAGTAAGGGTGGAGCGGGTTCAACGCGACCGCCCGGTCCAGCCATTCCAGCGCCTCCGCCGCGCGGCCGCGGTTGCTGAGTACGAGACACATGTACGCCATCGAGTCGGCGTCGTAGGGATTGAGCTCGACGGCGTACCGCACGTCCTGCTCGGCGGCGGCGAACTCCCCGAGCTGGCAGCGGACGAGCCCCATGAGGCGGTGGCACCGCGCCTCCTCGGGGGCGAGTTCGATCGCGGTCATCGCCCTCGCCTTCGCGGCGAGGATCACGTCCCGGGGCGCGCCGAAGCCGGCGACTACCATGTCCGCCAGCGCGAGGTAGGCGTGCGCCACCGCAAAACCGGGGTCGGTCTCGACGGCCTGCAGGAGGTGTTCGCGCGCCCGCGCGTTCGCCCCCTCGCCGTAGCTCCGCAGGAGCGCCACCCCGCGGGCGAAGTGCTCGAAGGCCGAGAGGCTGGCGGTCGGCGCCGCCGCTGTCCGGGCGAGCACCGAACCCTCGATGTTGCTGACCAGCCGCGGGATGATCCGGCGGGGGATGACCTGCTGCAGCGAAAGAAGCTCCTCCGCCGCGCAGTCGAAGCTCTCGCCCCAGAGCTGGCGGCCCGCCCGCGCCTCAGCGAGCCCTGCGGCGATAACGAACCGCTCGCCCGCCCGACGGGCCGACCCCTCGACCAGGATAGTCCGCTCCGAGCCGTGACGCGATCTCATCGGGGGACGCCCCATCCTCCGGACGAAAGGCGAAGGCCGAGTGACGGGCGATGATCGTCACGGACTTGAACCGCGCGAGGCCGTTGGTGATCTCCTCGACGAGCCCGTCGATCAGGATGCCGTCATCGGTGTCGCCGGTCAGGTTGCGAAACGGCAGCACCGCCACCCGCGGCATCGCGCCGGCGGGAGCGGCGGGCGCGGCGCGCGAGCGGGATGGCGAACAGGTAGCCGCGGCGGGGGATCGTGCGCACCAGCGCGCCGCCCTCGTCGCCGATCGCACGGCGCAGGTCGTGCACGGCCTGCGTGAGCGAGTCCTCGGTGACGGTCACGCCGGGCCAGACCTGCGCAAGCAGCTCGTCCTTCGACACCACTCGGCCCGCGTTCCGGGCGAGATGGCAGAGCAGCCCGAAGGTCTTGGCGCGGACCGGAACGAGCACCTCGCAGCGCGTAAGCGTACCGCGGTCGAGATCAAGCCCGTACTCACCGAACCGGAAGCTCTGTGACCCGGGATCGCCCGTCACCGCCGGAGCCCTCGCCGCTACGCGGCTCCATCGGATGTCGGCGCACGGCCGAAGTCAAGAACCGCGCGAGGCGCGCGAGGCGATCGTCCCCCGGCGCCGGCGCGGTCCGGACTGCGTAGGACTGCGTCACGTCAAGCAGGTAGAGCGTGTCGGCGAATGGGTAGGGCAGACCGCCGCCGGCCGCCAGCTGGTCCAGCAGCTCTGCGTAGAGTTGGCGGTCACGAGCCTCGGCACGGTACCCCGGGCTGACGGCAAGTGACTCGGCGGACATGTCGTACGGCATCTCGGCAACTCCCTGCTTCACCGCCCGAGCATCGCTCGCTCGGGCCGCGAAGTCCCGAGATCGCGGTGAAACTTCGCTGAATTCCCGCCGACCCGCCGCCGCGGCGCCCGGCCGGACGCTTGCAATCGGACCGCCTTGTGGTAGGCGTCTGCCGGTTTTGGGAGGACGGGGCGGACCCATGGACGGCATCACCGACCTGCGCGAGAAATATCTGACCGCGATCGCCGGCGCCTCCGACGAGGCCGGGCTCGAGGAGGTGCGCCTCGCGGCGCTCGGCAAGAAGGGCGAGGTCTCCGGGCTGATGCGCGGCCTCGGTGCGATGACGCCGCGAGGAGCGCCAGACCGCGGGCCCGGCGCTGAACGCGCTGAAGGACGATCTCACCGGCGCGCTGGCCGAGGCGCGGGCGCGGCTCGCCGACGCCGCGCTGGCGGCGCGCGTCGCCGGCGAGCGGGCCGACATCACCCTGCCGCCGCGCCCGGCGGCGCAGGGCACGATCCATCCGGTCAGCCAGGTGATGGACGAGATCGCGGCGATCTTCGCCGACCTCGGCTTCGCGGTCGCCGAAGGGCCGCAGATCGAGAGCGACTGGTACAATTTCGACGCGCTGAACATCCCGGCCGAGCATCCGGCGCGGCAGGACCACGACACCTTCTACATGGCGCGCGCGAGCGGCGACAACCGGCCGCCGCACGTGCTCAGGACCCACACCTCGCCGGTGCAGGTCCGCTACATGGAGGCGCACGGCGTGCCCTGCCGGATCATCGCGCCCGGCCGGGTCTATCGCGCCGACTACGACCAGACCCACACCCCGATGTTCCATCAGGTCGAGGGGCTCGCGATCGACCGCGACATCTCGATGGCGAACCTGAAATGGGTGCTCGAGGAGTTCTGCCGGGCCTTCTTCGAGGTCGACGGCGTCGAGGTGAAGTTCCGCGCCTCGCACTTCCCCTTCACCGAGCCCTCGGCCGAGATCGACATCCGCTGCTCCTGGGAGGGCGGCCAGCTCCGGGTCGGCGAGGGTGACGACTGGCTCGAGGTCGCCGGCTCCGGCATGGTGCATCCCAAGGTGCTCGCCGCCGCCGGGATCGACCCGGAGAAGTGGCAGGGCTTCGCCTTCGGCATGGGCATCGACCGGCTGGCGATGCTCAAGTACGGCATCCCCGACCTGCGCGCCTGCTTCGAGAGCGACCTGCGCTGGCTCCGCCACTACGGCTTCGCCCCGCTCGACGTGCCGACGGTGCAGGCCGGGCTCAGCCGCTGAGGCGCTTGATTTCTGAAAGGCACGCGCCGACATTCGCCGCATGCACCGCGACGAGGTCATCGCCAGGCTGCGCGCCCTCAAGCCCCGGCTGAACGCCGAGGGCATCGCGCGGCTCTATCTCTTCGGCTCCGTCCTTCGCGACGAGGCCGGACCGGATTTCGGACGTCGATCTCTTTTTTACGACCATGACCTGCCGAATTTCGGATGTTCGACTGGCCTCGAACGCGGGTTCGAGATCATCGAGGTCGCGCACTGCCGCGGAGACTGAAGGCGGCCGAGCCCGAGATCCCGTGGGCAAGGATTGCCGGCATCGGCAACGTCCTGCGCCATGACTACGACGCCATCGAAGGCAGCCTGCTGCTGACATCGATCGCGACCGACCTGCCGCCCCTCGAAGCCGCGCTGCGCCGGATGCTCACCCGGCTCTGAGCTGCGGGCCATTGCCGCGTGCCGCGGGCATCTGCTAGCTCTCGGCGCCGCCACGAGGGAGGGAGCCAATGGCCATCAAGACCAAGCAGGTCGCGCACGTCTGCATCTTCGCGAAGGATCTCGCCGAGACCCGCGACTTCTACCGGGACGTGCTCGGCATGGACGTCCGCTTCAACTTCATGCGCAAGGGCGCCTGGTACGGCTTCTATCTCGATGCCGGCGGACGCAGCCATGTCGAGGTGTTCCTCAAGCCCGAGGCCGCGTACAGCGACAGGAACCAGATCAATCACCTCTGCCTCGAGGTCGAATCGATCGACGACGCCGTCGCGCATATCCGCGGCAAAGGCGTCGAGGTCACCGACAAGAAGTTCGCCTGCGACGATACCTGGCAGGCCTGGATCACCGACCCCAACGGCGTCAGGATCGAGCTCTTCGAATATACCCCCAAGAGCGCCCAGTTCGTCGGCGGCGACCGGGTCGCGGATTGGTGAGGCCCGGCGCGAAAAGGCGTCACCGGCCCGAGACAGCCAGCGGAAGGCCTGCTAGGCTCCCCCCGTCGCAGGAGTGGCGACATCAGCATTGGGGTAACGAGATGACACGACTTCTCACTCTGGCCTTCGTCGCGGGCATCCTCGCGGGGCCGGTGTTCGCGCAGGACGCGGCCACCATGGTCTGCAAGGACTACGCGGCGATGGACAATGCCGGCAAGATGGCGATCATCGCCGAGCTTCAGTCGATGAACGCGGAGATGGCGTCCTCCCAGACGACGAGCTCGGAGGACATCGCGACGACGCTCAACACCGACTGCGCCAAGGACCCGGACAAGCTGCTGCAGGACGCTATGAAGGAAATGCACAAGATGTAGCGGCCGCCCCGGCAGCGGACGCCGCGGCGCCCGCTGCCGGAACCGACCTGCGCGCTCTCGCCGCTGCCCCTGATCCCGACCTCCCGGCGCCCCCCTTCCCCTCGCTCCGCGCATCGCCTAAACCGCAGCGCGGACGGAGAAGCGCACCGATGAAATTCACCCTCGCCTGGCTCAAGGAGCACCTCGAGACCACCGCCACGCTCGAGGAGATCACCTTCGCGCTGACCGACCTCGGGCTCGAGGTCGAGAGCGTGAGCAACCCCGCCGCGGCGCTCGCCGCCTTCACCGTCGGCGAGGTCCTCGAGGCGCACCCCCACCCCGACGCCGACAAGCTCCGGGTCTGCCGCGTGCTGACCGCCGACGGCGAGAAGCAGATCGTCTGCGGCGCCCCGAACGCCCGGGCCGGCATCAAGGTGGTGATCTCGAAGCCCGGCGATTACATCCCCGGCATCGACGCCACGATCAAGGTCGGCAAGATCCGCGGCGTCGAGAGCCACGGCATGATGCTGAGCGAGCGCGAGATGCAGCTCTCCGACGAGCACCAGGGCATCGTCGAGCTGCCGCCCGACGCGCCGGTCGGCGCCCGCTACATCGACGTGGTGCCGTTCGATCCGGTGATCGACGTGGCCGTCACGCCGAACCGGCCCGATGCGCTCGGCATCGCCGGCATCGCCCGCGACCTCGCGGCGCGCGGCCTCGGCACTCTGAAGACCGCGCCGGTCGAGCCGGTGCCGGGCGGCTTTCCCTGTCCGGTCGCGGTCTATCTCGCGCCCGACGTGGCGCAGGAGGCCTGCCCGCTCTTCGTCGGCCGGCTGATCCGCGGTGTGCGCAACGGCCCGTCGCCGCAATGGCTGCAGGACCGGCTGCGGGCGATCGGCCTCAGGCCGATCTCGGCGCTGGTCGATATCACCAACTTCTTCACCTACGACCGCAACCGCCCGCTGCACGTCTTCGACGCCGACAAGCTGAACGGCCCGATCACCGTGCGGCTGGCGCGGCGGGGCGAGACGCTGCGGGCGCTCGACGGCAAGGACTACGGCTTCGACGGCTCCGAGACGCTGGTCTGCGATGCGCTCGGCCCGGAGGCGATCGGCGGGGTGATGGGCGGCCTGCGCACCGGCTGCACCGAGGCCACCACCAGCGTCTTCGTCGAGGCGGCGTATTTCGATCCGGTGCGGACCGCCCGCACCGGCCGCCGGCTGAGGATCAACTCCGATGCCCGCTACCGCTTCGAGCGCGGGGTCGATCCGGCCTTCACCCCGCTCGGGATCGAGCTCGCCACCCGGATGATCCTCGAGCTCTGCGGCGGCGAGGCCTCCGAGGTCGAGATCGCCGGCGCGGTGCCGGCGAGCCACCGCCGGTACCGCTTCGATCCCGAGCGGGTGGCGCGGCTGGTCGGCATGGCGATCCCCGAGGCCGAGCAGCGCCGCATCCTCGCGGCACTCGGCTTCGTGCTCGAGGGCGACGCGGCCGTGCCGCCGAGCTGGCGGCCGGACGTGCAGGGCGAGGCGGATCTGGTCGAGGAGATCGCCCGCGTCGCCTCGCTGTCGAAGCTCGCCGGCAAGCCGCTGAGCCGGCCGGCCGGGGTGTCGAAGCCGATCCTGACGCCGATGCAGCGCCGCGAGGGCCAGGTCCGCCGGCGGATCGCGGCGCTCGGCTTCAGCGAATGCGTCACCTACAGCTTCATCGATCGCGCCGCGGCCGAGCTCTTCGGCGGCGGCGGCGAGGCGGTGCGGCTGGAGAACCCGATCAGCTCGGAGATGAGCCACCTGCGCCCCGACCTGCTTCCGGGGCTGCTGCGCGCCGCCGCGCGCAACCAGGCCCGCGGATTTGCCGACCTCGCGCTGTTCGAGATCGGCCAGGTCTTTCCCGGCGGCGAGCCGGGCGAGCAGGTGCTGCTCGCGACCGGCCTGCGCGTCGGCGCCACCGCACCGCGCAACCCGCACGGCAGCCGCCGGCCGGTCGATCTCTGGGACGCCCGCGCCGACGCCGAGGCGGCGCTGGCCGCGATCGGCGCCCCGGCGGCGCTGATGATCCAGCGCAGCGCCCCGGACTGGTTCCACCCCGGACGCTCCGGGATCCTGTCGCTGGGGCCGAAGACCCGGCTCGCCGCCTTCGGCGAGCTCAACCCGCGCATCCTGCAGGCGCTCGACCTGCGCGGCCCGGCGGTCGGCTTCACGCTCGAGCTCGCGGCGCTGCCGTTCCCCAAGGCGCGCAGCACCGCCCGGCCGCCGCTCACCGTCTCCGACCTGCCGCCGGTGGAGCGCGATTTCGCCTTCGTACTCGACGAAAGCATCGAGGCCGAGGCGGTGCTCAGGGCGGCGCGCGGCGCCGACAAGGCGCTGATCGAGACCGTCAGCGTCTTTGACGTCTTCGCCGGGCCCAAGGCCGAGGCGCAGATGGGGCCGGGCAAGAAATCGCTGGCGATCGCCGTCCGCCTGCAGCCGACCAGCGCCACCCTGACCGAGGCCGAGATCGAGGCGGTGTCGCGCCGCGTGGTCGAGAGCGTGGCCAGGGCGACCGGGGGAACCTTGCGCGCCTGACGGAGGTTGCCGGATCGGCCGGCCGGAAACGGTCGGACTGCCGCCGGCCGCGGAGCACCCTCGCCCATCCGCGAGGTTGCCCTTGGTGGCGGCGCGTCCTAACCTCGACCGGTGCCACAGCACCGGAGCAAGGAGCGCCCATGATCCAGGAATTCAAAGAGTTCATCGCCCGTGGCAACATCATGGATATCGCGGTCGGGATCATCATCGGCGCCGCCTTCACCGCCATCGTCAACAGCCTGGTCGGCGACCTGATCAACCCGCTGATCGGGCTCGTCACCGGCGGCGTGGACTTCTACCAGCCACGTCCTCAGCTTCGGCGAGGGCGAGCACGCCGCGACCTTCCGCTACGGCGCGTTCATCACCGCGGTCATCAACTTCCTGATCATCGCCTGGGTGGTCTTCCTGCTGGTCAAGGGCGTGAACACCCTGCGCACCAACCTGGACACTTCGGAGAAGGCGCCCGACGCGCCGCCTGGCCCGACCCAGGAGGAGGTGCTGATCGAGATCCGCGACCTGCTCAAGGCCCGCCCGGCGTCCTGACCGCCGCGTCGCGGCCGAGGCCGCGACGACCCCTCCTACCAGCGCTCCAGCCCGAGCAGCTTCTCGCCGAGCGGCGTCAGCCGCGCCGTCGCGGCGTCGGCCTTCTCCCAGCCGCGCGGATCGCCGGGGAAGGCGTCGCGCCGGGGGTGGTCGAGCTCGCGCCACAGCCGCACCCGCTCGTCGGCGTGGTTCGGCCGCACCCCGTGCGCGAGCAGCGAGTTGAAGATCGTCAGATCGCCCGGCTCCATATCGCCCGGGACCCATATCCGCCGGCCCAACCGGCCGGCGGCGCGCCGATAGTCGATCGCGCATCGTCGATCTGGTCGCGCTCACCAGCCCCACCTGCCCGGTCCGCGCTCCGACCGTTCCGACCGCCGCCCCCGCCCGCGAAAAGGGCAGCGGCCGACCCGCGGAGCGGTCGTGAAGCGGCCGCCCCGGGGGGGCGGGTCGGCCGCTGCCCGGGCCAAGAGCCGGGCAAGACAGGGCCGCACTCGGCCTTTCGCCTAGCCGGCCAAGGCCAGTTCCGTCGGGAACACCGTCGCGGCCATCAGTGCCGCCGCGGCCTCCGAAGAGAGGCCGCCGTCGCGGAGCGTGCGCCAGGTGTGAAAGCTCAGCGCGAGCTCGAGCATCGCCATCCGCTCCGGCGGTCCGCCGGCGCCGAGCGCCGGTCCCCAGGCCGCGAAGCAGGGGCCGAACCGCAACTGCGCGATCTCGCGGACCAACGGGTGGCGCTCGGCGTCGCGCAGCACGCTGGCGAGCAGCTCGGCGTTGCGCGCGTACCAGGCGTAGATCGCGCCGAGCGCCGTGCGCAGCCGCGCCCGGGGATCGGCGATCGCCGCCCAGCGCCGCCGCGTCGGGCGGCGGATCGAGCGCGACATGCTGCCCCGAGCAGGCGAGGAGCAGGCTCCGCTCGTCGGGGAAGTGCGCGTAGAGCGTGTGCCGCTGCACGCCGGCCCGCTCGGCCACCATGCTGAAGGTGGTCTCGGCCGGGCCGGGGTTGCCGTGCAGCGCGATCGCCGCCTCGACGATCCGCGCCCGGGTCTCCGCCTGCTGCTCGGCCCGTCGCTTCAGGGTGTAGGTCCGCGCCATCTCATTTCCAATGCACAGATGCGTGCAACCATAATTGACCGCGCACACCGATTCTGCTACACACCTGTGTACGGCCAAATCGGCCGGATGTCCATGCCCAGCCCCAGACGGAGAACCGAAATGCACACCAGGATCGCGGAGATCGCCGATGGCATCTATCGTCTCTCAACCTTCGTGCCCGGCATCGCCCCGCCGGCCGGCTTCACCTTCAACCAGTTCGTCGTCCTCGCCGAGCAACCGCTCATGTTCCACACGGGACTGCGCAAGATGTTTGCGCTTAATCGCGATGCTCTCGCGCCGGATCCTCCCTCCCGAGCGGCTGCGCTGGATCGCCTACGGCCATTTCGAGGCCGACGAGTGCGGCGCGATGAACGAGTGGCTGGCGGCGGCGCCCGAGGCCACCGCCGCCCACGGCGCCACCGGCGTCATGGTCTCGCTCAACGATTTCGCCGACCGGCCGCCGCGCATCCTCGGCGACGGCGAGGTGATCGACCTCGGCGGCAAGCGCGTCCGCTTCATCGACACGCCGCATACGCCGCACGGCTGGGACGCGGGCGTGCTCTATGAGGAGACCACCGGCACGCTGCTCTGCGGCGATCTCTTCACCCAGCTCGGCGACGGCCCGGCTTTGACCACCGGCGACGTGGTCGGTCCGGCGATCGCCGGCGAGGATCTCTTCCACTACGCGAGCCTCAACCCCGGCATGGGCGCGACGCTGGCGCCTCGCCGCCCTCGCGCCGAAGACCCTGGCGCTGATGCACGGCCCCAGCTTCGTCGGCGACGCGCCGCCGCCCTCCGGGCGCTGGCCGACGAATACGACCGCCGCGTCTCCGGCGCGCTGGCCGACCTCCTCGCTGCCGCCTGACCTTGAGAGCGCCCGGCCCGACGCGCCGGGCGCCTGCTCCTGCGAACCTCGCCGAGTGCGAGGACCCCACGATCCCCGACCCTCGTCCGAGCGCGGCGACCGACCCCGCCGCACTCCGGAGACGCCTCGCCGCCACATCCTGATCCGCCGCGAACGCACCAGCGAGGGCTGGCCCCTCCACTTCACCGGCGGCGAGGCCCACGCCCGACCGATCCAGGACGGGTTCGACGAGATCGAGCCGATCTTCAGCCTGGGATGAATTGGCGCCGCACACTGTGCTTGCGAAAAGAATGTGACGACCGCATATCGTTCGCGGATGGGAGATTCCGGCGATGAAGAAGCGAAGCGTGACAACTCCAGTGCAGGGTGGATCGGTCAAGCGCGACGCCGCTTCGGGCCGGTTCATCGAAGTTCGCTCAAGCGAAGGCGTTACCAAGGCCGCCCCGAAGACTCGATCCGTGGTGGGCGAGGCTTCGTCCAAGCGGAGTTCCGCGCTGAAGAGACTGGCTGATCGCTAGACACTACAGTCTAACTCTCGCGGACGCCTTCACGGCTCATGACGAGGCGTTGCGCTACGGCGGCCTGGGAGGCGTAAGCAGCCTGCACCTGATCGAATCCGCGCTGGCTCGCCCTTATTCCGGCTACCATCGCTCGATTGACAGGAAGGCCGCGGCCGTTCTGCACGGCATGGTTTCCAACCATGGCTTCGTCGACGGCAACAAGCGGACGGCGTGGCTCCTGACCGAAGTCCTCGTCGAGCGCAGCGGCTATGAACTCGCGATGGCCGACGACGCGCCGATCGACGATCTCGTGGTTGCCGTCGCCGATCGGCGGATGACCTTCGAAGATTTGGTCCAATGGTTCCGGCAGCGGCTGAGAAAACGCGCTCCTTGATCCGGTTCAGGCCGTGCCAAGCATGTCCACGCTGCCCACGCCTGCGCCAATCGTTGTCGATCTCAATGTGCAATCTCGTTGCCGTGTCCGCGGCCAGCCAGATGGAATGCTTGGACGGCCACCAGGTTACGGCTTCGATCGCCCATGCGCTGCCCCCTAGCCTGGCCGGTGGCACCCCCTTGCACCCCCGCCGCAACCCCGCCAATCTCTCCCGACCGGCGCCCGAGCCGAAGCGCCGGTAAGGAGGGTGCGTCATGATCCGAGCGGTCGTCTGGAACGAGTATGTCCACGAGCGGGAGAACCCGGTGGTCCGCGAGATTTATCCCGACGGCATCCACGGCGCGATCGCCGCGGGGCTGGCCGCGGACGACAGGATCGACGCCTCGACCGCCACGCTCGACCAGCCGGAGAACGGCCTGCCGCCCGACCGGCTGAAGGAGACCAACGTGCTGCTCTGGTGGGGCCACAAGGCGCATCCGCTGGTCGATGACGCCACCGTCGACCGGGTCGCCCAGCGGGTGCATGAGGGCATGGGGCTGATCGTGCTCCACTCCGGGCACTTCTCGAAGATCTTCAGGCGGCTGATGGGCACGCCTTGCAGCTTGCGCTGGCGCGAGGCCGGCGAGCGCGAGCGGCTCTGGGCGATCAACCCGACGCATCCGATCCTCGCCGGGCTCGGCGACCGGATCGAATTGCCGAGCGAGGAGATGTACGGCGAGCCGTTCCTGGTCCCCGAGCCGCTGGAGACCGTGCTCGTCTCCTGGTTCGAGGGCGGCGAGGTCTTCCGCTCCGGCCTCACCTACCAGCGCGGCGCCGGGCGCATCTTCTATTTCCGGCCGGGCCACGAGACCTATCCGACCTATCACGACGCCACCGTGCTGAAGCTGCTGCGCAACGCCGTGCACTGGGCCCACAACCCGGCCAACGCCTGGACCGACGTCGCCGAGGCCCCGAACGTGCCCTACGACAAGGCCCCCGAGAAGATCACGCCCAGGGGCCCGTCGCTGCACAAGGCCGGCGAGGAGGGCTACCGGTGAGCGGCGAACAGCGGATCCTGATGCTCGGCACCGGCTCGATGGCGCGCAACCACGCCGAGCGCTTCTCGGCGATGCCCGGCTGCCAGCTGGTCGCCGCGGTGGACGTCACCGACGAGCGCGCCCGCGACTTCGCCACCGCCTTCGAGATCCCCGTCGCCTTCGGCTCGCTGAAGGAGGCGATCGCCTGGGGCGAGTTCGACGCCGTGGTGAACTCAACCCCGGACGGGGTGCACAAGGCGACGACGCTCGAGCTCCTCGCCGCCGGCAAGCCGGTCTTCTGCGAGAAGCCCCTGGCGGTGAGCTACGCCGACGCCGAGGCGATGGTGCTGGCCGCGGAGAAGGCCAAGCTCGTCAACATGGTCAACCTCACCTACCGCAACGCCGCGGCGATCCAGATGGCCCGCAGCATGGTTCAGGCCGGCGCCATCGGCGAGGTCCGCCACGTCCAGGCCTCCTACCTGCAGTCCTGGCTGACCGGGCGGTACTGGGGCGACTGGCGCACCGAGGAGCGCTGGCTGTGGCGGCTCTCCTCCGCGCACGGCTCCAAGGGCGTGCTCGGCGACATCGGCGTGCACATCCTCGATTTCGTCACCTTCGGCACCGGCCTCGACGTGGTGGCGCTTGCACGCCAAGATGCGTACCTTCGACAAGGCCGAGGGCGGGGTGATCGACGTCTACAAGCTCGACGTCAACGACAGCGTCGCGATCACCACCGAATTCTCCAACGGCGCGCTCGGGGTGATCCACATGAGCCGCTACGCCACCGGCAAGGCCAATGACCTCGACCTGATGATCCACGGCGAGATGGGCGCGTTGAAGATCTGGGCCAACTCCATGGACTCCACGCTCGAGGCCTGCGTCGGCCCCGACATCGAGACCCAGACCTGGAAGCCGGTCGACTGCCCGCCGACCCCGCGCAACGAGACCCGCTTCCTGATCGCGCTGCTCTCCGGGATCAACGGCGAGCCCGACTTCCGCCATGCCGCCGAGGTGCAGAAGCTGCTCGACCTCGCCTTCGTCTCCGATGCCGAGGGCCGGATGCTGCCCGTCGCCTGATCGGTCGCCTGACTGGTCGCCTGACTGGGCGGTCACCGCGTAAAGGGGGTTAATCACAGGCAAATTCTGCTAGGGTGTCGCCGGCCGGATTCGCGGCTCGATCTAAACGGGGGAATTGTCCTGATGAAACGCATGCTTTTGACTGCCGCCCTGGTCCTGGGCGTCACTGGTCCGGTGTTCGCGCAGGTGGAAACCGTGACCTGCGGCGACTACTCGGCGATGGATAACGCCAAACAGATGGAGACGGTCGCCGCGCTCGAGTCGCAGACCAGCGAGATGGCCAAGGAAGACCAGCTCACCGCGGACGCGATCCACCAGAAGCTGACCGCCACCTGCAAGGACCAGGTGGACATGCTGGTCGTCGACGTGCTCAAGGCCGAGTGACCTCGACGAGACGACACAACGCGAAGGATGCCCCGCGGCATCCTTCGTGCCGCGCTCAGCCGATGGTCGCCAGCGCCACGTAGAGCACCGCCATGCCGCCGGCGATCGCCGCCAGCATGTTCCGCGTCGCGACCCCGATCGCCAGCGCCGCCGCCGCGGCGAGGAGCCGTGCCGGGTCCGGCACCCCGCCGGTCGCCTGCGGCCAGACCACCAGCGGCGCGACCAGGCCCGGCATCACCGCCACCGGCACGTAGCGCAGCATCCGCTCGGCCCAGCGCGGCAGCCTGCGGTCGCCGACCAGCCCGATGAACGAATAGCGGATCACGAAGGTGCCGAGGCCGAGGACGAAGATCAGCGTCCAGATCCGCGCGCTCTCGCTCACCGCCGCCGCTCCTGCCAGGCCTCGACCAGCGCCCCGGCGGTCATCGCCGCGAGGCTGGCGACGATCAGCCAGAGGTTGTACGGCAGCCGGATCAGCGCCAGCGACAGCGCCACCGAGACCAGCGCCGCCACCAGGTGCGGCAGGCTGCGCACCGCCGGTCCGGTGAGCGCCAGAAAGGTGACCGGCACCGCGAAGTCGAGCGCCAGCCCGGCCGGGATCGTGCTGCCCGCCACCGTCCCGAACCAGGTCGCGAAATACCAGGGCGTATAGGTGGCGGTCCCGAGCCCGAGGAAATACCCGAGCCGCTCCGGCAGCCGCATGGCGCGGCGGCCGGTCGAAGCGGACGATCGCCACGCCGTAGGTCTGGTCGACCACGAAATAGGCGGCGATCGCCCGCAGCCAGGCCGGCGCCGCGCCGAGGTGCGGCGCCAGCGAAGCGGAATACATCGCAAAGCGCAGGTTCACCGCCAGCGAGGTGACGATGGCGATCACCAGCGGCGCATGCTCGCCGAGGAGCTGCAGCGCGGTGAACTGCGACGCGCCGCCGATGACCAGCACGCTCATCGCCATCACCTCGGCGAGGCTCCAGCCCTGCTCGGCGGCGAGCACCCCGAACAGCATGCCGAACGGGATGATGACCAGCATGAACGGTAGGCCGTCGCGGAGGCCCAGCCAGAAGGCACGCCGGCTCGCAGAGAGGGCCATCGCCGGATTCCTGTCGCCTGGCGCCTGCTCTATCCCGCGCCGGGCGGCCGGTTCAACGGAAATTGCGGCGGCAAGCGGCGCGCGTCTGTCCCTCGCGGTCCGGCTGCACTAACCTGCCGGCGGACCGCTTCGGATCACCCGCATGGCTCTCGACTTCCTCATTGCGCCCGCCGCCGCGCCGCCGCGCCGCGCGCCCGCGGGCATCGCCGCGGCATGATCGCCGGTGTGATCCTCGCCGGCGGCCGCGCCACCCGGATGGGTGGCGGCGACAAGAGCCTCATCATGCTCGACGACCGGCCGATCCTCGGGCATGTAATCGTGCGGCTGCGGCCGCAGGTGGGTCTGCTGGCGCTCAACGCCAATGGCGATCCGGCGCGTTTCGCGGCCTTCGGCCTGCCGGTGGTGGCCGACAGCGTCCCCGGCTTCGCCGGGCCGCTCGCGGGCGTGCTCGCCGGCCTCGACTGGGCCGCCGGAGAGGGCGCCGCGGCGATCGTCACCGCCGCCGGCGACACGCCGTTCTTTCCGCGCGACCTGGTCGCCGCCCTGCGCGCCGCCGCGGATCAGGCGGGCACCGGCCTCGCCGAGGCGGCGACGCCCGGCGCCGGCGCGCACCGTCCGGCACCCGACCTTCGGCCTCTGGCCGGTGGCGCTGCGCGAGGAGTTGCGCGCCGCGCTGGCGGCGGGCGTGCGCAAGGTCACCGCCTGGACCGAGCCGCTCGGCTGCGCCCGGGCGGTTTTCGCCGACCCGGAGGCCTTCTTCAACGTCAACACCCCCGACGATCTCGTCCGCGCCCGGGCGCTCGCCGCGACCGCTCGGGCGTGACCCGGCTCTTCACCCGCCCGGCGCTGCATACCGCGGCGGTCTATGTCATGGTCTTCGCGGCCACCGGCGCCTACATGCCGTTCTGGCCGCTCTGGCTCGACGACTGGGGGCTCACCACCGAGGAGGTCGGGCTCTATACGGCACTCGGTCTCGCGGTGCGGGTCGTCGCCGGGCTGGCGATCCCCGCACTCGCCGACCGGCTCGACGCCCGGCGCTACACGCTCGCCGCCTGCGCCCTGGCGACGCTCCTGCTCTTTCTCGCCCATCTCGACATCCATTCCAGGCCGGTGCTGCTGCTGGCGACGCTGGCCCTCGGCGCCACCTGGGCCGGCATCGGGCCGATCTCCGAGGCGCTGGGGGTGTCGGCGGCGCGCGCCCGCAACTTCGCCTATGCCGAGGCCCGCGGCATCGGCTCGATGGGCTATCTCGGCGCCAACCTGGCGATCGGCGCGATGATCGCCGTCACCGGCTCGGGCATCGTGCTCTGGTGGATCGTCGCCTGCATGGCCGGGCTCTTCGCGCTTTCACTCAACCATCCCGGCGGCCGCAAGGTCACGGGACAGGTCCCGCCCGCCATGCACGAGATCGGGCGGCTGGTGGTGAACCCGGTCTTCGCGATCTTCATGGCCACCGTCGCCTTCCTCCAGGCGAGCCACGCCGTGCTTTACGCCTACGGCTCGATCCACTGGCGGGCGCTCGGCATCAGCGAGCCGGTGATCGGCGCGCTCTGGGCTTTCTCGGTCGCGGTCGAGACCGTGTTCATGCTCAGCCTCGGCACCGCCGCCATCGAGCGGCTCGGCCCGGTCCGGGCGATGGCTGTGGCGGCCGTCGCCGGCATCCTGCGCTGGAGCGTGATGATGACCGACCCTGTCGGCTTCTGGCTCTGGCCGGTCCAGGGCCTGCACGCGCTGACCTTCGCCATGGGCCACCTCGGCGCCATCGCCTTCATCAGCCGCGCCGTCCCCGACCGCTACGCCGCCGCGGCGCAGGGAGCGACCGGGGCGATGGCGGTCGGCGGCGTGACGGCGCTCGGCATGGTGCTGGCCGCCGCGGTCTATCCCGAGCTCGGCGGCCGGACCTACGCCATCGGCGTCGCCGCCTCGGCGCTGGCGCTCGGCTTCTGCATCTGGCTCGCCCGCCGCTGGCAGCGGGGCGAACTCGCCGTCTGAGCGCGGCTACCCCCGAGCGTTGGCGTCAGTCGAGCGAGCCGCTCAGCCGGGCCATCAGCATGAAGGCGCGGCCCGAGCGGGTACCGGCGAGCGCCATCAGCTCGGCGTCGCCGGCGCCGGCGGCGAACTCGCTCAGCACGCTGTCGAAGCGGCGCTGGAAGAAGAGCGCGGTGTCGCGGAAGATGGTGTCGGACTCGCATCCGCCCGCGCGCCAGCCCGAGCGCCCGCTCGTCCTCGATGCCGCCGACCGCCGCCACCTCCGGCCCGCGGACCCCGGCGATGAAGCGCCGCCAGGCCGTGGGATCGACCGGCGCCATCGGCAGCTCGTCGACGAAGACGCCCTCCTGCGACAGGAGGTTCAGCACGTCCTCCGCCGCCTGCAGCATCTGCGCCAGCCCGTGGTGCCGGAGCGCCAGCCGCAGCGCGCGGAAACCTTCGGCATCGTCGGCGTCGCGCGGGAAGTCGAGCGCGCGTACCAGATCGGCCCAGTCCGGTCGGGCCGGCGGCGCCGGCTCGGCAAGCAGCGGCAGATCCGGCGCCTCGGCCTTCGCCGCCTCGCGCGCCGGCTCCGCCGGCACGGGCGCCGGCTCCGTTGCCGCCGCGACCCGCGACGGCGCGAGCTTCTGCAGCGCCGCCTCGAGCCGCGCCTGCCCGGCCAGCAGCCGGTCGAACTGCGGCGCCGGATCGGGGCCGCGGGCGCCGAGCACCGCCGCCTGCACCGCCTTGCGGATCGTCTCGGGCGAGGCCGGCCCGTGGGCGTCGAGCGCCTCGCGGGTGGCGTCGAGCGCGCCGATCAGCGGCACGGTGATCTCGGCGAGCGCCGCTACGATCTCGGTCTGCCGCGCGAGCTCGTCCGCCAGCCAGGCGGCGAGCCAGATCAGAATCAGCGGCAGCACCAGCGCCATCAGCATGAACATGGCGTCGAGAACGAGCATGCCGCGGCCCTGTGCCGCCCCGGCCGCGCCGAGAAAGCCCAGTCCGTAGCCGAGCACCACCACCACCCAGCCAAGGCTGCCGAAGGCGGCCCAACGCCGGCTGCGCGACAGCGCCGCGAAGCGCTCGCCCAGCGCCCGCGCGCCGCCGCCGCTCAGACGTCCCAGAGGAGCGCCAGGGTGCGCGGGTCGGGCTCGCCGCGGCAGAAGACGGCGAGCGCCCGGGCGAACAGCGGGTCGGCGGGGGCGGCGACCTGGAAGAGGGTCATCGACGAGCGGAACTTCCGCGCGTCGATGCCGCCGAGGATCGACTCGGCCGGGCGACCTTGGTGGCCGAGCATCAGGCCAGTCGTCTCGTGCAGCCGGGCCCCGAGCAGCGGATGATCGAGGTAGCCGGTCGCCTCGGCGCGGGAGGCGAGCGCGAAGCGCACTGCCATCGGGCTCGACCCGAGGCCGGCGAGCTGCGGGAAGACGAACCACATCCAGTGGCTGCGCTTGGCGCCGGCGGTGAGCTCCGCGATCACCTGCGGCCAGATCGGGTTCTGGGCCTGGACGAAACGATCGAAGGTCATCGGCGGGTCCAAGGTACGGCTACCCATCGCCGGGGCGGACGATGCGAATTCCGACGCCGCCGATGTCGGGCGTCCCACCATGGGCGTCACCCCCCACGACCGGCCCAGACGCTCCCGAATGCGGACTCTTCGGCGGCAGGGCGGATCAGGCGATGCATTCGTGGGCCAAGCCGAGTTGTACGATATGGCCGCCCCCCAGCTGCTCGATTTCGAGGAGCGTCGTTTCGTTGCCCGCCTCCGGAAGGTGCAGGGCGCCCGAGGCGGTGTCAAGTTCGTGCAATTCGGCCAGGTGATCGATGGCCACCGAATTGCCGTGAACGGAGATCTCCCGCGCGTTGGCACCGGCGCGGGCGTCGAAAGCGCCGGGCGCGCTGGTGTCCAACCGGAAGATGTCGGCATCGCCGGACAGCGGTTGAGCCGACGCTGCCTGCGCAGCGCTGGGCGTAGTGCCGAGCGGCACGATCTTGTTGTTCGCGATCGTCCAGGTCGGCTCCGGCTTGTCGGTGGGGAACCAATTGTTGCCGCTGGGCTCGGGCTGCCTGTGGGTGGTGTTGCCGGTGATGCTGACACCGGTCGAGTCCGCGTGGACCCGGATGACCGGAATGCTGATTTCCTTGGTAGAGCTGAAGTGGGTGTCCTGCAGGATGGTATTGTCGCGCACCGTCAATCCGCTGGTCTGCCCGACGGCGATGCCGCTGACCTGGCCGCTGACCACGGTATTGTCCTCGATGAGGAGGTTGCGGAAGTAGCTCGACGCGCCTCCGCCGGCGCTGGCGATCCCATTGGCCATGTAGATGCCATGGCTCGCGTTGTTGTGGGTCTCGATGACGTTGTCCCGGATCGTCACGTCGCTCAGCGGGTTGTTCGAGCCGGAATTGTAGAACTGCATGCCGTCGGTGTGTTGGAGCCCGGCTCGGCCGGTGCAGACTGATGTGGTTTCCCTCGAACAGGCCATGATGAATCCCTCCGACCATCATCCCGTCCCATTTGATCTCGGAGAGTAGTATTGTTGCGGAAGGTGAGATCATCGATCCCGGCCAGGAAGGCGCCCATGCTGAAGCCGTGGAGGTTCATGTTCTCGAAGGTGAAGCCGCTGGTCTGGTTCACCCAGATGCCCTTGCCCTCGCCGTATCCGCTTGCGACGCCTTCCATGTCGCCGTTGCGGATGGTGATGTCGCTCGACAATCGCACGATGAAGGGTTTCTCGACGCCGTTGGGAGCGTTGAAGTCTACCCCGTCGATCTTGAGGTGCGACGATTTGACCAGCTCGAGGTGATCGAACACGGCCGAACCAGCCGAAGTGATGGTCACCGCTTTGGAGAAGCTGTTCAGTGAAAGCGAGTAGTGGCCGTTGGCCAGATTGATCACGTCCCCACTGCTGGTCGATTTGAGGGCCGAAAGAAGTTGACTGTTGGTGGATACGTTTACGGTTGCCATGATGGTCTATTCCCCCTGTCGTACTTTGTGGCCATGCGTCGGCGCGTTCACAAAAGAGCTCCGAACCTGCTCGCCTGGCGCAAGATTTCTCCTTGCCCTACGGTGCCTGGGTGCATGGCGGGGATGGTCGCCTTGAGTGTGCTGGCGACCACGGGCACGAGGCGAAGGTCGCTGGTCCCGCTCAGCGACCGAGGTCACGGTGGGGCAATCGGCCGGTCCAGGTTGCGGTCCTCGAGGGGGCGAGGGTCTGCCGGCTCGGAACCTCGGCGCTTCCGCAACCACGGTTTGCGAGTGCCCTCCGAGCACCCGTGCGGCCGTGCCTCGACGAACAGGTCAAGTCAAGCCCCTCGCGAATCTCGTAGAGTGCCGCGCTTCTACTTGGTGAGGCGCAGACTGATTGCCAAGATCCGCTGTAATCCCAGGTTCGCCTCACCTCAAGCCCGGGAAAGCACGGCCTTCTCAATGGGCTAATTTTCGCTCGTTGATGCGATTACTACGGATAGCGGCATTCGTTAGGATTTGCCGTCAAACCCAAGCGGCCAAGGCTTAATCTGGCGCAACATCTCAAAGGCCGAATAATGGCTTAGTACACGCATCTGGCGAGTGCTTGAGCGAAGCGAGCCTGCATTCCCTCTGCGACCGCCCGCGCGTCGTCCGAATCCGGTGAGGCAGACGCGCTCGCGTTGGCCGTCAAGCGACCTGATAGGCCCTGGTAGACTCAAAACTGTTGCGATCGGGGGTGCGCAAGTCGGCTATAAGGTGCCGGTGACCGTCCGATCAACCTGGGTGTCCCTGTTGTGCGCAAACCGCACGGTGGCCGCGGCCGGTAGGAGGCCTGCGTGCGCGGTTCCGCCTGCAGTAGGCAACAGCGGCTCGGTCTCCTCCCGGCGGCTCACAGGGGCACGGCCCGCAGTCGGAGGGCGTTGGCAATGACGCTGACCGACGAGAGGGCCATCGCTGCCGCGGCGATGATGGGCGACAGCAGGATGCCGAATGTCGGGTAGAGCACGCCGGCGGCGATCGGCACGCCTGCGGCATTGTAGATGAAGGCGAAGAAGAGGTTCTGCCGGATGTTGCGCATGGTGGCGTGGCTGAGCCGGCGCGCCCGGACGATGCCGGTGAGATCCCCCCCGAGCAGGGTGACCCCGGCGCTCTCGATCGCGACATCCGTACCGGTCCCCATGGCGATGCCGACGTCGGCGGCCGCGAGGGCCGGCGCGTCGTTGACGCCGTCGCCCGCCATCGCGACGACACGGCCCTCCTTCCTGAGACGCTGAACGACTTCGCTCTTGCGGTCGGGCAGGACGTCGGCCTCGATCTCGTCGATGCCGAGGCGCCTTGCCACCGCTTCCGCCGTCACCCGGTTGTCGCCGGTCAGCATGACGATGCGGATGCCTTCGCGGTGAAGCGCCTCGATCGCCTCGGGCGTCGTCGGCTTGACCCGATCGGCTATCGCGATGATGCCCGCCGCCGCGCCCTCGATTGCAACGAAGATCGCGGTGGCGCCGTCACGCCGGAGCGCGTCCGCTTCATCCGCGAGCGCTGCCGTCTCGACGCCGGACTCCGCAAGCAGCCGGGCATTGCCGATGACGACGGACCGGCCCTCGACGGTGCCGAAAACGCCCTTGCCGGTCGGGGTGTCGAAGTCGGCCGCCTTGGCGAGGGCCAGGCCGCGCTTTTCCGCTTCATCGACGATGGCGACCGCGAGCGGATGCTCGCTGCCGCGCTCGAGGCTCGCCGCCAACCGGAGAAGCGCGTCCTCGGTCAGATCGGCGACGGTTCTCACCGCCGTTACGGACGGCTTGCCTTGGGTGAGCGTGCCGGTCTTGTCGATGACCAGAGTGTCGATCTTCTCCAGGCGCTCCAGCGCCTCGGCGTTTTTGATCAGCACGCCGGCGTGGGCGCCGCGGCCGACGCCGACCATGATCGACATCGGCGTCGCCAGGCCGAGCGCGCACGGGCAGGCGATGATGAGCACGCTGACTGCCGCGACCAGGCCGAAGGCCAGCCGGGGGTCGGGGCCCCACACCGACCACGCCGCAAAGGCCAGAACGGCGACGAGGATGACCAGGGGCACGAACCAGCCCGAGACGCGATCCGCCAGGCGCTGGATCGGCGCCCGGCTGCGTTGGGCGTCGGCCACCATCCGGACGATGCGGGCCAGCAGCGTGTCGCGGCCGATCCTCTCGGCCTCGATGATGAGACCGCCCGACCGGTTGATGGTTCCGCCGATGACGCGGTCGCCGGCCGCCCTGGTCAAAGGCATCGATTCACCGGTGACCATCGACTTGTCGATGGACGACCGGCCTTCGAGGACCGAGCCGTCGACCGGTACCTTCTCGCCCGGGCGGACGCGCAGACGATCGCCGATGCCGATCAGATCGAGGCTCACCTCCGCCTCCGAGCCGTCGGGCTCGATGCGTCGCGCGGTCTTGGGGGCGAGATCGAGAAGGGCGCGGATGGCACCCGAGGTCTGCTCGCGGGCGCGGAGCTCGAGCACCTGGCCGAGGAGCACCAGGACGGTGATGACCGCGGCGGCCTCGAAATAGACCGCGACCGAGCCGTCCATGCCACGGAAGGCCGCGGGGAATATGCCCGGAGCCGCCGTGGCCACCACGCTGTAGAGCCAAGCGACCCCGGTGCCGAGCGCAATCAGCGTGAACATGTTGAGACGGCGCGTGACGATCGAGTTCCAGCCCCGCACGAAGAACGGCCGGCCGGCCCACAACACCACGGGAGTCGCGAGCAGAAGCTGCAGCCAGTTGGAAAGCTGCTGGCTGAGAAGCATGTGCAGGTTGGTGAGGTGCCCGCCCATCTCCAGCACGACGACGGGGGCGGCGAGGACGAGGCCGATCCAGAAGCGCCGGGTCATGTCAACGAGCTCGGGGTTGGCCCCGGCGTCGGCGGTGACCATTACCGGTTCGAGCGCCATGCCGCAGATCGGGCACGAGCCAGGTCCGACCTGCCGGATCTCCGGATGCATCGGGCAGGTATAGATCGTCCCTTCAGGCACGGGCTCGGGCTTGGTCGCCTCGGCCGCCAGGAACTTCGCGGGGTCGGCGACGAAGCGTTCGCGGCAGCGCGCCGAGCAGAAGTGGTAGGTGCGCCCGGCGTGGCTGGCCCGGTGCCTGGCGGCGTGCGGGTCGACGTCCATTCCGCAGACCGGATCCTGGGCAAGGGGGGCCGAGCCGGCTTGCAGGGGCAGCGTCGTCAAGGTAGTGCGGCTCGCGCATCAGGGGCCTTTCCGCTGACCTCAGGTGAACCCGTGGGGGGTATCTGGAATGCTTGACAGCTATACCCCTGCCCGGTATATGTCAATCATGCAGAACGAAACCAAGGCCGCCGTGCTGAAACGGCTGAGGCGCATCGAAGGCCAGGTCCGCGGCCTCGGCCGCATGGTCGAGGAGGACCGCTACTGCATCGACGTGGTCACCCAGATCTCCGCGGTCAGGGCGGCGCTGCGCCGCGCCGAGGAGGAGATCCTGCGCGACCACGTCGCGCATTGCGTCGAGCACGCCATCGCCAGCGGCGACCGCGAGGACCAGCGGCAAAAGATTGCCGAGATCATGGATGTGCTCCACCGGGCGGATCGCTAGTCGGGCGTCCGCGAGAGGCCAGGGTTCAGAAGCAAGGTTTCGCCGGGGAGCGCGACGATGACGTGCGAGATGGGCCGCCGTTCACTTCTCCTGGGTTCGGCCGGCGCACTGGCTGCTGCCTGTCTTCCAGGGGCATCGCGTGCGATGGCGGCGGCGGCTCCACGACTGAGGATCGAAAGGCGAACTATCGAGGTCAAAGGGCGTGTTGTTTTGGTATTCGGTATTTGTGAGTTTGATGGCATCTCAGGCATGGTGCACGACCCGGGCAGCCGTTCCAAATCGAGCTGGTCAACAGCATCGGCGAGGAAACCATCGTTCACTGGCATGGGCAGAAGCCGCCCTATCTGCAGGACGGCGTCGACGACCGGAATGTACGACCGATCGCGGCCGGAAAATCTCGAGGTTACGCGTTTCGCCCGACGCCGGGCACTCATTGGATGCATTCGCACCGTGGCCTTCAGGAACAGTCGCTGCTCGCCGCTCCACTGATCGTGCGCCGCGAGGCGGACCTTTCGGCCGATGTTCAGGAAGTGACGGTCCTCCTGCATGACTTCGCGACAGGGTGCTGGTCCCGGCAATGGGCTCGGTGCGGGTCGCCTTCGACGCCGACAATCCCGGCCGCTGGGCCTTCCATTGCCACAACCTCTACCACATGGCGACGGGCATGATGACCGAGGTCGTCTACGACACCTTCGCCTGACGCGCTGCAAGCGACCGGAGTGCGCCCCTGTCGTTGGACCGGATCATGCGGCGGTCTTTCCAGGGGTTCGGGCGTTGCGGAACTGGATGGGGCTGAGGTGGCCCGGGGCGGCGGCCATCGCGGCGATCGCCGACGGCGTGCGCGAGGCGGAGGTGGCGGAGGCATGCTGCGCCGCGATGATCCGCGCGGGCGGCGACCCGCCGGGGTTCGGGCCGTTCATCCGTCCGGCGGCGCGCATCGGGGAAGAGCATGCGTGGGACGACGGCTGCTTCCGCGCCGGGGAGCCGGTCTTCCTAGAACCGCGGACTGAACACGATCCCCGCGGCGTCGCAGTCGCCCCACTCCATCCGTCTGTCGAGCCGGTTGCTGAACATGGCCGGCCACCGCTCCTATGCCGGCTCGACAAGGATTGCGCGGAAGTCGTTCACATTGGTCAGGGTCGGTCCGGTAACGACCTGGTCTCCCAGGGCCGCGAAGAAGCCATGGGAGTCGTTCCGTGCAAGCGCCGCAGTCGGATCGGTCCCGGCGGTTCTCGCCCTTGCCAACGTGTCCGGCGCGACGATCGCTCCGGCAACCTCCGCGGCGCCATCCACGCCATCCGTGTCACAGGCAAGGCCGCAGATCCCCGGCGCACCGCCGAGGGCGACGGCGAGCCCGAGGCAGAATTCGGCATTGGGGCCGCCGACGCCGTCACCCCGGCGCGTTACAGTGCATTCCCCTCCCGAGAGCAGCACGACGGGCCGGGCAGCGCCAGGTTGGACTTCCAGTGCCAGCCGGGCTTGGTCCGCCGCAACCTGGCGGGCCTCGCCTTCCAGCGCATCGCCGAGGAGCCGCACTTCGCATCCGGCGGCCTCGGCCTGCGCCGCTGCCGCCGCAAGCGACTGCGCGGGGGCTGCGATCACCCGGTTCTCGGTCCGGGCAAGCGCCGGCGCGTCGGGCGGCAGCACGCCGGTGGGGGCGGCGAGCACTGCCGCGACGGAGGGTGGCATGGCGATGTGCCAGCGACGGAGGATCGCGCGGGCGTCGGCGGGGGTGGAGGCGTCTCCCACCGTGGGACCGGACGCGATGAGGGCGGGATCGTCGCCGGGAATGTCCGAGATCATCAGCGCCAGCATCCGGGCGGGCCATGCGGCGGCGGCGAGCTGGCCGCCCTTCACGCGGGAGAGGTGCTTGCGCACGATGTTCATCTCGCCGATCGGCGCGCCCGAGGCGAGCAGCGCGTCGTTGACCGCCTGCTTCTCGGCCAGGGTGATGGCGCCCGCCGGCTGCACCAGCAGCGCCGAGCCGCCGCCGGAGATGAGCGCGAGCACGAAATCGTCCTCGCCGAGCCCCTCCACCAGCGCGAGCATCCGCGCGGTCGTCTCGAGCCCGCGCGCGTCGGGGACCGGATGCGCGGCCTCGACGATCTCGATGCCCCGCGTCGGCCGCCCGTAGCCGTAGCGGGTGAGGACCAGTCCCTCGCACGGGCCCCAGGCGGATTCGACCGCCTCGGCCATGCGGGCGGAGGCCTTGCCGGCGCCGATCACCACCACCCGTCCCGCGGGCTTCGGCGGCAAGGCGGCGGGAACGCATTGCATCGGATCGGCGGCGGCGACGGCGGCGTCGAAGAGCGAGCGCAGGAAGCGGCGCGGATCGGCGACGGCCATGTCAGAAACCGATGCTGGACTGGCGCGGGATCAGCTCCACCGGCGCGAGACGGGTTTCGGGGGGGCGCGCGCCATCCTCGAGCCAGGCGAGCATGGCCTCGGCCGATTCGCGGCCGAAACGCGCGATGTCGCAGCGGACGGAGGTGAGCTGCGGCCAGGTGAGCGCGCATTCCTCGATGTCGTCGAAGCCGACGAGGCGGAAGTCCGTCCCGACCCGGACGCCGGCTTGCGCGAAGCCCGCGAGCATCCCCAGCGCCACGAGGTCGGAGAAGCAGATCGCGGCCTCGATGTCGGGATGCTCGGCGGCGAGGCGAAGCGCCATGTCGCGGCCGAACGCGCGCGACGGCCGGCCGTGGAACGCGACCGGCGCCAGCCCGGCTTCGGCCATGACGGCGAGATATCCGTGCATGCGCTCGGTGGTGACGGGGCGGCTTTCCAGTCCGCCGACGAAGGCGATGCGGCGGGCGCCGAGACGGGTCAGGTGCTCGGCGGCGAGCCGTCCGCCGGTGGCATAGTCGAGCGAGGCGAAGGGAAAGATCTCGCTGCGGGCGTCGATCCGGCGCAGGACCTGGAGCGTGGGGATGCCGGCGCGGCGGACGGGCTCGAGCCCTTCCGCCTCGTCGACATAGGTCGGCGAGATCAGGAAGCCCGAGACGCCATGCTCGACCATGGAGGCGATGACCTGCGACTGCATTTGGGGGTTCTCGTCGGTGTTGGCGATAACGGTGGCGTAGCCGCGGCGGGCGAAGGTCATCTGCGCGCTCGCCGCGAACTCGGTGAAGAAGGGGTTGCGCAGGTCGTTGATGACGAGGCCGATCAGCTCGACGTCCGCGCCGCGCAGGTTGGCGGCGGTGCGGTTGTAGACGTAGTTGAGCGCGCCCATCGCCTTCTCGACCACTTCCCGCGTCGCCGGTCGAACGAGCGGGCTGTTCTGGAGGACGTTGGAGACCGTCGACTTGGAGACCCCGGCGTGCCGGGCAACGTCCACGATCGTCGGTCGCTTGTTCATCGCTCGCCTCAGTCGATGCCGTGCAGCTTCAGCAGCAGCGTCATCCGCTCCACCGCCAGATCCGGTTTGGCCAGCACCCGCGCCCGATCCGCAAGCCGGAAGACCTCGGCATAGTGCGTGATCTCGCGCGAGGACTGGAAGCCGCCCGGCATGATGAAGTGGCTCTGGGCGCCGTTGAGCCAGGCGAGCAACGCGATGCCGGCCTTGTAGAACCGGGTCGGCGCCTTGAAGATCTCGCGGCTGAGCGGGACGGTCGGGGCAAGGAGCGCGTGGTAGGTTTGCATGTCGCCCTCGGCGAGCGCCTCCAGCGCCTGCACCGCGGCCGGCGCGATCGCGGTGAAGGCGCCGAGCAGCGCGTGGCTGTGGCGCGTGCCGTCGCCGGCAATCAGCTCGGCATAGTTGAAGTCGTCGCCGGTATAGAGCCGGACGCCCTCGGGAAGCCGGGCGCGGAACGCCTCCTCATGCGCCTGGTCGAGCAGCGAGATCTTGATGCCGTCGACCTTGGCGGCGTTCGCCTCGATGATCGCGAGCGCGGAGTCGGAGGCGGCATCGACGTCGCTCGAACCCCAGTAGCCCTCGAGTGCCGGATCGAACATGTCGCCGAGCCAGTGCAGGATCACCGGCGCCTCGGCCTCTTGCAGCAGCCGTCCGTAGACGCGGGCGTAGGCGTCGGCGTCGGCGCCGATCGCCGGGAACGCCCGCGACGCCATCAGGATCACCTGGCCGCCCGCCGCCTCGATCGCCTCCATCTGCTCGGAATAGGCGGCGATCAGCCCGGCTTCGTCGCGGATCTCGCCGGGCGCGCGCTGGTCGGTGCCGGCGCCGCAGGCGACGCGCGGCTTCATCGGATGCGCCTTCGCCTCGCGCATGGTGCGCTCGATCAGCTCCCTGGCGGTCGGCCAGTCGACGCCCATGCCACGCTGCGCCGTGTCCATCGCCTCGGCGAGGCCGAGGCCCTGGTCCCAGAGCCAGCGCCGGAAGCCCAGCGTGTTCTCCCAATCCACCGCCGGCCTGCCCATCCACGGGTCGCGCTCGGCGACCGGGTCGGAAACCACGTGCGCCGCGGCGAAGGCGGTGCGGGTCAGCGGCACCCGCGGCGGGCGCGGCGTCAGCGGGTCGCCCGAGGGGGCGTAGGTCTCGAGGGTTCCGGCATAGGTCGGCAGGCGCATGGGGCGGGTTCCTCACGGATGATCGGCGCGGATCATGTCGGCGGCCTTTTCCGCGATCATGATCGTGGCCGCGTTGGTGTTGGACGAGACGACGGTCGGCATGATCGAGGCGTCGACGACGCGGAGCCGCTCGATGCCGTTGAAGCGCAGGCGGGGGTCGACCACCGCGTCGGCGTCGGAGCCCATCCGGCAGGTGCCGGCCGGGTGGTGGTCGGTCTTGGAGTGCCGGCAGGCGAAGTCGAAGTAGTCCTGCTCGCTGCGCACCTCGGGCCCCGGCAGCCGCTCGGCCAGCACGAAGGGCTTCAGCGGGGCCTGCCGCATGATCTCCTGGGCGAGCTTCAGCCCCTCGATCGAGCGCACCCGGTCGTGCGGGTCCTCCCAGTAGTTCGGGTCGATCAGCGGGGCCGCCGCCGGATCGGCGCTGGCGAGCCGGATGGTGCCCCGCGAACGGGGCCGCAGATAGGCCGAGTTCAGCGTGACGCCGCCGTTCGGCATCGCCGCGACGCCGGCCTCGATCCCCGAGCCGAGGCCGAGGTGGAGCTGGATGTCGGGCGAGGCGGCGTCCTTGTCGGCGTACCAGAAGCCGCCGGTCTCGAAGAGGCTCGAGGCCACCGGCCCCTTGCGGGTCAGCAGGTACTGCAGCCCCGCCACCGCCGACCAGTGCGGCTTGGCGTAGCGGTCGTAGGTGTGCGGCCCCGTCACCTCGCAGATCACGAAGAGGTCGAGGTGGTCCTGGAAGTTCGACCCCACGCCGGGCTGGTCGAGGAGCGGCGTCACGCCGACCTCGGCCAGGTGGTCCGCCGGGCCGATGCCCGAGAGCATCAGCATGCGCGGCGAGCCGATCGCGCCGGAGGAGAGGATGACCTCGGAGGCCGCGGTGATCCGGCTGCCGTCCATCATCTCGACGCCGCTGGCGCGGCCGGCCTCGACCACGATCCGCCGCACCTGCGCGCCGGTGCGGACGGTCAGGTTCGCCCGGCCGCGGTTCGGCGCGAGATAGGCCATCGCCGCCGACGACCGGCGGGCGTTGCGCTGGGTGAGCTGGTAGTAGCCGACGCCGTCCTGGCGCTCGCCGGTCATGTCGTCGTTGCGCGGGATGCCGAGCTCGGCGGCCGCGGCGAAATAGGCCTCGCAGATCGGCAGGGGCGCTGACGGCTTCGACACGCCGAGCGGGCCGCCCTTGCCGTGCCAGCGGTTGTCCCAGGTGTCGTTGTCCTCGGCCTTGCGGAAATACGGCAGCACGTCCTCGTAGGACCAGCCGTCGCAGCCCATCTGCCGCCAGCCGTCGTAGTCGAGCGCATTGCCGCGGGTGTAGATCTGCGCGTTGATCGCCGAGCCGCCGCCGATCACCTTCGCCTGGGTGTAGCGGATCGTGCATGCCGTTCATGTGCCGCTGCGGCACGCGTCTGCCAGCCCCAGGAGCCGATGCCCTTGGTCATCTTCGCGAAGCCCGCGGGCAGGTGGTAGAACGGATGCCGGTCGCTGCCGCCGGCCTCGAGCAGCAGCACCCGCGCCGCCGGGTTCTCGGAGAGGCGCGCCGCCAGCACGCAGCCGGCCGAGCCGCCGCCGACGATGATGAAGTCGTATCCTTCCGCCATGATCTCAGAGCCTCGCGATGGAGAGGCCGCCGTCGACGGGGATCACCGCGCCGTTGGCGAAGGCCATGTCGCCGCGCACGCAGCGGCAGGACGACGGCGCCGATGTCGGCCGGCTGGCCCCAGCGTGCGGCCGGGACGAGGCCGCCCTCGATGCGGGCGGTGTACTTGTCCTTCACGCCGGCGGTCATGCCGGTCTCGATGATGCCGGGCCGGATCTCGAAGACGCCGATGCCGTGCGGCGCCAGCCTGACCGCGTAGAGCTCCGCCATCATCGCGGCGCCGGCCTTGGAGATGCAGTATTCGGCGCGCTCGATCGAGACCATCGCCGCGCTGACCGAGGTGACGAAGACGATCGAGCGGTAGGGCTCGGGCGGCAGCGTCAGCATCCGCCGCGCTGTCTCCTGCGCCAGGAAGAAGGTGCCGCGCAGGTTGACGCCGAGCACGAAGTCGAAGCTGTCCGGCGCGAGGTCGAGCATGTCGCCGCGCACCTTCGCCGGCACGCCGGCGTTGGAGACGAGCGACACGACCGGCCCCAGCTCCGCCTCGATCCGGTCGAGCAGCGCCGGCACCGCCGCCACCTCCTGCAGGTCGTGGCGAAAGTAGCGGGCGTCCGGACCGAGCGCGCCGAGCGCCTCGCGGACCGCGTCGGTCTCCGGCTCGCTGCGCGAGGCGAGCGCCACCGCGAAGCCGGCGCCGACGAGGGTGGAGGCGATGCCGAGGCCGATGCCCTGCTGGCCGCCGGTGACGAGTGCGACGGGTTTCATGCCGCCAGGTCCTTTCTGATGATGTGGTCGGCCGATGCGCAGCGCCTGCGCGGCGATGGTCAGCGCCGGGTTCACCGCCGCCGAGGTCGGCAGGAAGCTCGCGTCGACGACGAAGAGGTTCGGGTGGTCGTGGGCCCGGCAGAAGATGTCGACGACGCTCGTCGCCGGGTCGGTCCCCATTCGCGCCGTGCCGCACTGGTGCGAGGGCGTGCGCCGATCGAAGGGCTTCGACAGCACCACGGGGAAGCCGGCCCGTCGCAGCACCGCCTTGAGCTTCGCGACCAGCGCCTCGTGCGCCTCCCAGTTCGACCGCCGCCAGTCGAGCACGATCCGCTCGCCCTCGACCGTGACCCGGCTGCGCGGGTCGGGCAGGTCCTCGCTCATCGCGTAGAAGTCGACCGCGTGGTCCGCGAGCCAGCCCGCCACCGGCCGCGGGCACGCCGCCGGCCGCGGCGAGGATGCGCCCGGAGACCTTGCCGAGCAGCTGCATGTTGCCGAGCGGCGCCCCGTCCGGGCCGCCGGTCAGGTAGAAGTCGTTGACGAGGAAGGTCTTCTGATAGACCGCGTCGTTGCGGCGGAACGGATGCACCGCCATCACCGCCGAGCAGTTGTGGTTCATGAAGTTCCGGCCGACCTGGTCGGAGCGGTTGGCGAGCCCCGAGCGCAGCAGCAGGACGGCGGAGTTCACCGCCCCGGCCGCAGAGCACCACCGTTCCCGCCGACAGCCGCCGCGTCTCGCCGTCCTTGCGGTATTCGACCGCGGTGATCCGCCCATCCGCCTCCGGCGACCAGCCGGGTGACGAGCGCGCCCGTCTCCAGCGTCACGTTCGGATGTGCGAGCGCCTTCGCGATCCCGACGGTCTCGCCGTCGCGCTTGGCGCCGGTCGTATCGGGGAAGGCGTCCCAGGGCGTCGCCGCCCGCTTCAGCCAGCCGTCGAGGTCGATCCCGAGCGGCAGCGACGACGGCGTGACGCCCGCCGCCCGGAGCCGCGCCCGCACCGCGGCGATGCCCGGCTCGTCCGGCACCGGCGGAAACGGATAGCTTCCGGAGTGCCGCGGCTCGGTCGGGTCCTGCCCGGCGTCGCCATGGACGCCGTAGAGCTCCTCGGCCGCCTGATACCAGGGCTCGAGCTCGTCGTAGGAGATCGGCCAGCCGGGCGTGGTGCCGCCGAGGTGCGCGGATCGGCCGGAAGTCCTCGGCGCGGTAGCGGATCAGCACCGCGCCGTAGAGCTTCGAGTTGCCGCCGACGTAGTAGTAGTTGCCCGGGTTGAACGCCTCGCCCTCGGGCGTGAGCCAGCTCTCGTCGGGGCGGAAGTGGCCGCGCTCGAAGATCGCGCGGTCGTCGCGCGCCTCGGGGCAGTCGGCGAGCCGCTCGCCGCGCTCGAGGATCACGATGCGCCGCCCGGAGGCGGCGAGGGCCGCCGCCATCGTGCCGCCGCCGATCCCGGAGCCGATGATCACGATGTCCGGGCCGTCGCTCATCACGAGATCCGCATCTCGGTCTTGGGGTCGAAGGCGACCGCCTTCTCCATGTTGATCGCGAAGGGGAAGACCTGGCCCGGCCGCACGTCGACGTCGGCGCGGAACCGGCCGGTGACCTCCTTGCCGCCGAGATGGGTGACGACGAAGGTGTCCGAGCCGGCCGGCTCGGTCACCTCGACCGGCGCCTCGACCACGTGGACCGCCTTGCTGTGGCGGTCGGCGCCGTCGCGGTCGGTGATCGCCTCGGGGCGCAGGCCGAGCACGATGTCGCGCCCGGCGTGGCGCTCGAAGCCGCGGCCTTCGGCGAACGGCAGCGTCGCCTCGCCCCCGCCGGCGAGCGACGCCTTCGCCACCGGGTGGCCGTTCTCGACCGCGATCTTCGCCGGGAACAGGTTCATCGACGGCGAGCCCATGAAGCCCGCGACGAAGATGTTGGCCGGGTTGTCGTAGATCTCCTTCGGCGTGCCGAGCTGCTGCACGTGGCCGCCGAACATCACCGCGATCCGCGTCGAGAGCGTCAGCGCCTCGATCTGGTCGTGGGTGACGTAGACGATGGTGGTCTTCAGCTTCTGGTGCAGCTTCTTGATCTCGGTGCGCATGTCGACGCGCAGCTTGGCGTCGAGGTTCGACAGCGGCTCGTCGAACAGGAAGACGTCCGGGGTCGCGCACCAGCGCCCGGCCCATGGCGACGCGCTGGCGCTGGCCGCCGGAGAGCTGGCCGGGCTTGCGGTCGAGCAGGTGCTTGATCTGCAGCAGCTCGGCGACCTGGTTCATCGCCTTGTCGCGCTCGGGCTTCGGCACGCCGTGCATCTCGAGCCCGAAGACGATGTTCTGGCCGACGTTCATGTTCGGGTAGAGCGCGTAGGACTGGAACACCATCGCGATGTTGCGGTCGGCCGGCCGCACCCCGATCATCGAGCGGCCCTTGATCGCGATCTCGCCGGAGGTGATCTCCTCGAGCCCCGCGATCATGTTGAGCAGCGTGGACTTGCCGCAGCCCGAGGGGCCGACCAGCACCAGGAACTCGCCCTCCTCGATCGAGATGTCGGTCTCGTGGAGGATCTTCACCGCGCCGTAGGACTTGGTGGCGCGCTTGATGTCGAGAAATCCCATGATCTTATCCTTTCACGGAGCCCGCCATCAGCCCGCGTACGAAGTACCGGCCGGCGACGACGTAGACGAGGAGGGTGGGCAGGGCGGCCATGATCGCCCCGGCGAAATGCACGTTGTATTCCTTCACGCCCGGTCGAGGACTGGACGAGGTTGTTGAGCGCCACCGTCATCGGCTGGCTGTCGAAGTCGGAGAACGAGGCGCCGAACAGGAAGTCGTTCCAGATGTTGGTGAACTGCCAGATGATGCAGACCACCGCGATCGGCCCCGACGACGGCAGCATGATCCGCCGGAAGATGGTGAAGAACCCGGCGCCGTCGATCATCGCCGCGCGCACCAGCTCGGTCGGGAACTGCTGGTAGTAGTTCTTGAAGTAGAGCGTCGAGAAGCCGATGCCGTAGACGAGGTGCACGAAGATCAGCCCCGGCACGGTGCCGGCGATCCCCATCAGGCCGAGCAGCCGCGCCATCGGGATCAGCACCATCTGGAACGGGATGAAGCAGCCGAAGAGCAGCAGGCCGAACACCCAGACGTCGCCGCGGAACCGCCACTTGGTCAGCACGTAGCCGTTGAGCGCCCCGAGCACGGTCGAGATCGCGACGGCGGGGACCACCATCAGGATCGAGTTCAGGAAGAACGGCCGGAGGCCGGTGGCTTCGACGCCGATCTGCGCCGTCGACCAGGCGCTGCCCCAGGGCGCGAGCGTCCACTCCCGCGGCAGCGACATCATGCCGCCGGCCTGGATCTCGGCTGAGCGGCTTCAGCGAGTTCACCACCATCACGTAGAGCGGCAGCAGGTAGTAGAGGCAGAAGATCGCCAGGATCGTGTAGATCACGAAGCGGGCGCCGGCGCTGGTGCGGATGACCTGGGACCGCGGCGGCGGTCGAGGCGCGGCTGCGGCTGGCGGTCGCCATCACTTCTTCTCCCTGAGCTCGGACCAGATGAAGGGCACCATGATCGCCGCGATCGACATGAGCATGATCACCGCCGAGGCCGCGCCGATGCCCATCTGGTTGCGGGTGAAGGTGTAGGAGTACATGAAGGTCGCCGGCAGCTCGGTCGCCGTCCCCGGCCCGCCGCCGGTCAGGGCGATGACGAGGTCGTAGGACTTGATCGCCATGTGCGCGAGCACCACGAAGGCCGACATGAACGCGGGCCGGAGCTGCGGGATCACGATCCGGCGGTAGAGCGCGAAGGTCGAGGCGCCGTCGATCTGCGCCGCCTTCATCACCTCGTTGTCGATGCCGCGCAGCCCGGCGAGGAACATCGCCATCACGAAGCCCGAGGTCTGCCAGACCGCGGCGATGACGATGGTGTAGATCGCCATGTCGCTGTCCTTGATCCACTCGAAGGTGAAGCTCTCCCAGCCCCAGCTGCGCACCACCGCCTGCAGCCCGATGCCCGGGATCGAGGAACCACTTCCACGCCGTGCCGGTGACGATGAAGCGACAGCGCCATCGGGTAGAGGTAGATCGTGCGGATGAAGCCCTCGGCGCGGATCTTCTGGTCGAGGAGGATCGCCAGCAGCAGCCCGAGCGCGCAGCAGATGACGATGTAGAGCGAGCCGAAGATCAGCAGGTTGTTGACCGCGATCCCCCAGGCGCGCAGCCCGAACAGCTTCTGGTAGTTCTGCCAGGCCCACCCAGCCGAAGCTCGGCAGGATCTTGCTGTCGGTGAACGACAGGTAGAGCGTGAACAGGATGAAGCCGTAGACGAAGACCAGCACGATCGCGAAGCTCGGGCTGAGCACCAGCTTCGGCAGCGCATCGCGCAGCCAGTCCCGGCCGCCGATGCGGGTCTGCACGGTGTGTGCCATTGGGTGTTCCCCCTCGAAAGGACAGGGAGGGCGGCCGTCCCGCCCTCCCGAAGCTCGGTCCTACTGCGACAGCTCGACGGCGCTGACCATCTCCTCGACGGCGGTCTCCGCGTCGTACTCGCCGTTGAACTGCGCGGTGATCACGTCGTAGAGCGCGTTCTTCACCGACGCCGGGTTGGCGTGGCCGTGCGCCATCGAGCCGAAGAGGTTGCCGGACGCGGCGGCCGCCTTCAGCTCCTCGTAGGCCTTCTGGCCGCAGGCGTCGAAGCTCGTCGACCGAGACGTCGGTCCGCGCCGGCACCGAGCCCTTCACCTTGTTGAAGGCGATCTGGAACTCCGGCGACATGATCGCCTCGGCGAGCGCCGCCTGCTCCGGCGTCACGCTCGTCGCCCTGCTTGAACACCGCGAACTGGTCGGTGTTGAAGGTGACCTGGTCCTGGGTGCCCGGGAAGCGGAAGCAGAGGAAGTCCTGGTCCGGGCACCTTGCCGGCGTTCAGGAACTCGCCCTTCGCCCAGTCGCCCATGAACTGGAACGCCGCCTCGCCGTTGATCACCATCGGCGCTGGCGAGGTTCCAGTCGCGCCCGGAGAAGTTGTCGTCGACGAAGCCGCGGATCACCGTCATCCGGTCGAAGGCCTCCTTCATCGTGTCCGAGCCGAGCGTCTCGGGGTCGAGGTCGATGAAGGCCTTCTTGTAGAACTCCGGGCCGCCGGTCGACATGGCGACCGCGTCGAAGATCGTCGCGTCCTGCCAGGGCTGGCCGCCGTGGGCGACGGCGACCTTGCCGGAGTCCTTCACCTTCTGCATCGCGGCGACCAGCTCGTCCCAGGTCGTCGGCAGCGCGATGCCGAGCTCGTCGAGCAGCGCCTTGTTCGCCCAGACCCAGTTGGTCGAGTGGATGTTGACCGGCGCCGCGATCCATTCGCCGTCGTACTTGGAGAACTGCTGCAGCGCCTCCGGGCACCACCGCGTCCCAGCCGCCCGCCTCGGCGATCGGCGTTGAGGTTGGCGAGCGCGCCTTCCTTGGCCCAGTCGGTGATGTCGAAGCCGAGCAGCTGCACCGCCGACGGCGGGTTGCCCGAGGTGACCCGGGCGCGCAGCACCGTCATCGCCTGGGTGCCGCCGCCGCCGGCGACCGGCATGTCCTGCCAGCCGATGCCCTGCGCCTCGAGGTCCTGCTTCAGGACGTTGAGCGCGCCGGCCTCGCCGCCGCGAGGTCCACCAGTGCAGCACCTCGACGTCCGCCGCGAGCGCCAGGCTCGCCGAGGTGGCGAGCGCCGCAAGCGGCGTCAGGTCGTCCGTTCCGAAGATCATACGCATTCGGTCATTCCTCCTTGTGTTGCGTCTTAGTGCCGCTGCCCCGATCCGGGTCAGCTGGTCGTCACCCAAGGCGCCCGTGTGCGGCCGATCCGCATCTGCACGGTCTTCACCTCGAGGAATTCCTCCAGCCCGTAGCGGCCGAGCTCGCGCCCCTGGCCGCTCTCCTTCACCCCGCCGAACGGCAGCTCGGCAAAGCCGTCCATCCAGCTGTTGGTCCAGACCGTCCCCGCCTGCGCCCGGCGGGCGAACTCCAGGCAGGTGTGGACGTTCTCGCTCCAGACCCCGGCCGACAGGCCATAGGAGGCGGCGTTCGCGAGGCCGATCGCCTCGTCGAGCGTCTTGAAGGTCAGCACCGAAAGAACCGGCCCGAACACCTCCTCCCGCGCGATCGCCATGTCGGGCGTGACGCCCGCGACCACGGTCGGCTGATAGAACTGCCCGCCGAGCCCCGGCACCTCGAGCGGCGCGCCGCCGAGGCGCACGCGTGGCGCCGGCGGCGACCGCGCCCTTCACGTAGCCGTCGATCTTCGCCTGGTGCTCGGGCGAGACGATGGCGCCGACCTTGGTCGCCTCGTCGAGCGGATCGCCGAAGGCGACCTTGCGCGACAGCGCCACCACCCGCGCCGTCACCTCCTCGGCGATGTCCTCGTGGACGATGATCCGCGAGCCGGAGTTGCAGCATTCGCCGGCGTTGAAGTAGACGCCGAAGACGATGGCATCGACCGCGCTGTCGAGGTCGGCGTCCGGGAAGATCACCTGCGGGTTCTTGCCGCCGAGCTCCAGCGACACCTTCTTCAGCGTCGGCGCCGCCGCCGCGACGATGGCCTTGCCGACCGCCGGTCGAGCCGGTGAAGGTCACCATGTCGACGCGCGGGTCGGTGGTCATCATCGCCCCGACCGGCTGGCCGTAGCCGAGCACGATGTTGACGACGCCGGCCGGCAGCCCGGCCTCGACCAGCAGCTCGCCGAGGATCACCGTGGTCGACGGCGTCATCTCCGAGGGCTTCACCACCGCCGTGCAGCCGGCGGCGAGCGCGAAGGGCAGCTTCTGGCTGACGATCAGGAACGGGAAGTTCCACGGGCAGATGATCGCGGCGACGCCGATCGGCTCCTTCAGCACCACGCCGAGCATGTCGCGCCCGAGGCTGTTGTGGCTGTCGCCCGACAGCGTCCGCGCCAGCGCCGCCGCATAGCGCCAGAGGTCCGCCGCGCCCTCGATCTCGGCCCGTGCCTGGGCGATCGGCTTGCCGGCCTCCAGCGTCTCGACCCGCGCGATCCGCTCGCGGTCCCGGTCGATCAGGTCGGCGACCTTGAGCAGCAGCGTCGCGCGGTCCTTGCCCGAGCAGCTCCGACCAGCGTCCGTCGTCGAAGGCCGCCCGCGCCGCCGCGATGGCCGCCTCGGTCTCCGCCGCGCCGCCCTTCGCGGCGCGCGTGACGAGCACGCCATGGGCCGGGGAAACGCGGTCGAAGGTCGCGCCGTCGGCGCTGTCGCGCCAGACGCCGTCGATCAGGTGGCGGGCGGCGAAGGGTTCCGCCGGCAGCGCGGCATTGCGTCGCCGCGACCAGCGTCAGGTCCTGAACGGTCATTCTCATCTCCCCGGAAACTCAGGCTTGCGCTTCTCGCGGAAGGCGCCGACGCCCTTCGGCGCGATCCTCGCTCGCGGCGATCATCCCGCTGCCGAGCGCCTCGATCAGCGCCGCGCGGTCCTCGCCGACGCCGGCCTGGATCATGTACTTCGCGACCTCGACCGCCCGCGGCGACAGCGTCACCGCCCTCTCCGCGATCGCCCGCGCCGCGGCCAGCGCGTCCTCGGCCACCTCCGCGACGAAGCCGAGCGCCACCGCCCGCTCCGCCGAGATCCGCCGGCCGAAGAGCGCCATCTCCTTCACCACCGGCTCCGGCAGCAGCCGCGCCACCCGCTGCGTCCCCGACCAGCCCGGCACGATGCCGACGCCCGCCTCGGGCAGCGCCAGCGTCGCCTTCGGCGTCATCACCCGGATGTCGCAGGCCGCCGCCAGCTCGAGCCCGCCGCCGAACGTGTGCCCGTTCAGCGCCGCGATCGTCGGCTTGCCGAGCCGCGCCAGCCGGTCGAAGATCCGGTGCCCCTCGCGCACCCAGTGCCGCGCGAAGTCGAAGGGCGCCATCGGCCCCCAGGCGGTGATGTCCGCCCCGGTGCAGAACGCCTTCTCGCCGGTGCCGGTGACGATCACCACCCGCACCTCGGGCGCCCTCTCCAGCGTCGCGCAATGGGCGTCGAGCGCCTCGAGCATCGGCACGGTCAGCGCATTGAGCTTCGCCGGATTGTCGAGCCGAAGCTCGGCGACCGCGCCCTCGACGGTGAGATGCAGCGCGCTCACGACGCGGCCCTGATCCGCTGCCCGGCCTGCTCCTGAGCAGCGGGGACGGCCATCGTCCGGTTGTAGGGTTCCAGCACGAGCCCCATCGGACCGGTGCCGAGCAGGCTCGCCGGCAGGGTCTTCGCGTCAGGCGCGAGGCTCACGCGGCCGAGCGAGGCATCGACGATGTCGCGCTGCGGATCGATGCCGGGCATGACCTCGGTCGCGACCAGGCCCTCGTCGGTCAGCCGGATCACGCAGCGCTCGGTGACGTAGAGCACCTCCTGCCCGAGCTCCCGCGCCCGGCGGCCGGAGAAGGTGACATGCTCGACCTTCTCGACCATCTTCGGGAACTTGCCGGGCTTCGCGACCCGGATCGCGCCCTCGGCAGAGCTCGAGCTGCGCCCCGGCCTCGAACTGCCCCGCGAAGACGATCTTCCTGGCGTTCGCCGTGATGTCGACGAAGCCGCCGCAGCCGGCCGTCAGATACGGCTTCTTGCCGAGCTTCGAGACGTTGACGTTGCCCTCGAGGTCGACCTCGAGGAACGACAGGAAGGTCACGTCGAAGCCGCCGCCCTGGAAGTAGGTGAACTGGCTCGGGGACGGCATGAAGGCGTCGGCGTTCGACGCGCAGCCGAAGGCGAACCCCATCAGCGGCATGCCTCCGACCGCGCCCTGCTCGATCGCCCAGGTCACCGCCTGCGGGTAGCCTTCCTCCAGCAGGATCCGCGGCACCATCGAGCAGATCCCGAAGCCGAGGTTCGCGGTCATCCCGTCCTTCAGCTCCATCGCCGCCCGCCGCGCGACGATCTTCTCGACCCCATGCTCGGCAAGGTTGAAGCTCGACCACGGCCGCATGATCTCGCCCGAGATCGCCGGGTCGTAGAGCGTCTCGGTCGTCTGCAGCTGGTCCGGATCGACGACCACGAGGTCGACGAGATGCCCCGGCACCCGCACGTCGTGCGGCCTGAGCGACCCCGCCGCCGTCACCCGCTTGACCTGCGCGATGACGAGCCCGCCGTGGTTCCGGACCGCGATCGCCTGGTCGAGCCCGCCGAGATAGGCGCCCTCGTGCTCGTAGGTGAGGTTTCCCCGCTCGTCGGCCGTCGTCGCCCGGATGATCGCCACGTTCGGCACGATGTTCGGGAAATGCAGCCAGGTCTCGCCGCCGAACTCGACCCGGTTGACGATCGGCTTCGCCGCGGCGGCCGCGTTCATCGCGCAGCCCTCGCGGATCGGATCGGCGAAGGTGTCGAGCCCGACCTGGGTCAGCACCCCCGGCCGCCGCGCCGCCACGTCCCGGTGCATGTCGAAGAGGATGCCCGACGGCACGTTGTAGGCGGCGACGCGGTCCTCGGTCAGCATCCGCCAGATCTCCGGCATCGGCAGCGACGACGGCCCGCTCGGATAGGAGCCGGCGATGATCGTCGAGAGCAGGCCGTCCTTGGCGATATGGTCGACGCCCTTGATCCCGTACATGTCGCCGGCGGCGATCGGATGCAGCGTCGTCAGGTTCCGCGGATGCCCCTCTGCGTCGAACCGCGCGCCGATCGCGGCGAGCACCCTGTCCGGGCAACCGAGCCCGGAGGAGGAGGAGACCGTGACCACGGCCCCGTCCGGGATCCGCGCCGCCGCTGCTTCGGCCGAGACAATCTTCGATGCCATTGCTCAGAAACCCTCGTAGTTGACGCGCACCGCGCGTCCTGTCTGCGCCGCCTCGCGGACCGCGAGCGCGACCGCGAGCGACTTCACCCCGTCGACGCCGTCGGCCGACGGGCGGCCGCGCCCCGCCACCGCGTCGCCGAAGAGCCCGAGCGAGCGGCTGTAGAGGTCGTGCGCGTCGAACCCGATCTCGTGCCGGCCGCCCGCGTTCACGAGAACGACCTCGCCCACCGGCTTCTGCGTCATGATCCCGCGACCGAAGATCGAGCCCTCGGTGCCGTGGATCTCGACGCCGGAACCCGCGAAGGGATGGGTGAAGCTCTCGTGGGTCTGGACCATGACGCCCGAGGGCATCGTCCAGACCGACATCACGCTGTCCTCGACGCCCGCGCCCATGCCGGAGGTGCCGGCCAGCGCCACGACCTCGACCGGGTCTTCGGCGAGGTAGAAGCGAACCGTGTCGGCGTCGTGGACGGTGATGTCCGGGATCACGCCGCCGCCGGCCGCGGCGTCGTTGATCCGCCAGCCCTGGAGGTGCGGCGGCAGGTGCACCGCGTGGAATACCCGCACGCTCAGCACCTTCCCGATCCGGCCGTCAGCGATAAGGTCGCGGATGGCCAGATGCGACCCCGCGTTCCGAAGGTGATGGTTGGTCGCAAAGACGACACCCTTCGCCTCCGCCGCCCGCACCATCTCCGCCGCCTCGGCGGTGGTCATCGCGAGCGGCTTCTCGCAAAGCACGTGCTTGCCGGCGGCGATGGCCGCCATGGCCTGGGGGTGGTGCTTCTCGTTCGTGGTGGAGATGTAGACGGCACCGATCTCAGGGTTGTCCAGCAGTTGCTGGAGATCGGTGGTGCTGTCCGGGATCGCATGCCGTTCGGCATAGGCGGCACCGCGCGTCGCATCCCCACTCAAGACGGAGGCGATCTCGAAGCCCTGGGCCCTGATGGCCCCGATCACATACTCCGAAGCGATCGTGCTCGCTCCGATCAGGCCCCACTTCATCGGTTTCTCCCAAGCTGTGTGTGTGGGGGGGGGTTTTTTTTTTTTTTTTTTTTTTTTTTTTTTTTTTTTTTTAATACCATCGTCGCTGCTCGTCTTTGGCGAGTGGTCATGCGCGAGCGGCTTCTCGCAGAGCACATGCTTGCCAGCGGCGATGGCCTCCATGGCCTGCTCGGGAGCGCTTGGTTGTTCGTTGCGGAAATGTAGACGGCGCCGATCTCAGGGTTGCCCAGCATCTCCTGTGAGATCAGTGGTGGTGTCTAGAGATTGCGTCGGGGCGTTCAGCGTAGGCGGCGCCGCGCGTCGCCATCCCCGCTCACGACGAGGCGATCTGAAGCCCTGCGGCCCGATCGCCCCGATCACGTGTTCCGACGCGATCGTGCTCGCGCCGATCGAGGCCCCATTTCGTCGTCTCGCCCTCTCCCCCTCGTTGTCACGTTCCATTAATTGCGAATTATATATAGGAACGATCCAATTATGTCAATTGCTGGATTTGCTGCGAATATGCCGGTAATCTTGAATCTAAAAAGATGTCGCCGAGGCAACCGCGGTTATCGCGTTCGCCCTTTCGCCGGCAGGGCGCGCGAAGACCCATTCGCTGAAAGGGTGATGCCGGCGGCGGGGTTAGCATGGGCAAAAAACCTGGTCCTTCTGGGCGATCGCTTGCGACGACCGCGGCCATGGCGGCCTCAGCCCACCGGTCGTGCTGTTCCGCTACGCGCCCGGGCGCGGCGGCGTCCATGCCGAAGGGTTCCTCGAAGGCTTCCGCGGCCGCTTCCTGCAGTGCGACGGCTATGACGGCTACGAATGCCTGACCGGCGTCGAGCGGCCCGAGGGGCCATGGACGCTGGTGCACTGCTGGAGCCACCTGCGGCGGCGCTTCGTCAAGCAGATGCGCAACACCAGGTCGCCGATCGCCGAGGCCGCCGTGCGGCAGATCGCCACCCTCTACGCCATCGAGGCGGGCGTCCGCGGTATGCCGCCGGCGGCGCGGCTCGCCGCTCGGCAGGCGCAGTCGGCGCCCATCGTCGCCGCGCTGAAGATCTGGTTCGAGAAGCAGCTTTCGATGATCTCCTCGGGCTCCACCCTGGCCGCGGACATCCGCTATGGCCTCGCCCACTGGCCCGGCCTCATCAGATACCTCGAGGACGGCCGCCTCGAGATGGATACCAACCCCGTCGAGAACGCCATCAGGCCGGTGGCCCTCACCAGAAAAAATGCCCTGTTCGCGGGCCACGAGGTCGGCGCCGGGAACTGGGCGCTGCTGGCCTCCATCGTCGCCACCTGCAAGCTCAACGACGTCAATCCCGTCGACTACGTCGCCGACACCCTGCGGGCGATCCTCGACGGCCATCCCCAGAGCCGGATCGACGATCTCATGCCCTGGCGCTTCCAGAAGTCGTCAAGCCTCGCAGCGTAGGGGATCGGCAGAGCGCTTACAGTCGGGCACGAGGTCGGGTCCGAGGTGGTCGCGCTCGTTGCCCGTGCACCAGAGGGCGCCCGTCCCCGGCTGGACGGCCATGCTGGCTGGAGGTGTTCCTGGAGCGCTTCTTCGCGCTGAGCCAGTTCAAGCGGTCGGCGATCCCGAACAGCCCCAAGGTGTCCGCCGCGGGCGCCCTCTCTCCGCGTGGCGACTGGCGGGCGCCGTCCGACGCGACCGCGGCGCCGTGGCTGGACGAGCTGCGGCAGAACGTCCCGGAAAGCTGAAGGGCGGCGGCCTGACGCCGCCGCACTCGAAGCTCGAGAGGCGTGGGTCCCCGCCAGCTATTCCGCCGCGACCGCCCGCTCGTTGGCGGCGGCGTCGGCCAGGCCGGTCAGCGCCTCGTCGGTCTTCGCCTCTTCCTGCAGGGTGGCATCCAGGAGCTTGGCCGCATCGGCCATCCCCAGGACCTCTGCCCAGCGCTTGAGCGTGCCGTAGCGGGTGATCTCGTAGTGCTCCACCGCCTGAGCCGCGGCGATCAGGCCGGCGTCGAGGGCCGCGGTGCCCTTGTACTCGGACATGATCTCCTCGCCCTCCTCGATGATCCCGTCGATCGCCGGGCAGGTCTTGCCTTGGGCGCGCTTTCCGATGATCTCGAAGACCTGCTGCAGGCGCTCCACGTGGCCTTCGGTTTCGGCCTTGTGCTTCTCGAAGGCCTGCTTGAGCTCCGGCGCCTGGGCACCTCGCTGCATCTTGGGCAGCGCTTTCAGGATGTTCCGCTCGGCGTAGTAGATGTCCCTGAGCGTGTCGTAGAATAGTGTGTCGAGTGTTTTCTCAGCCATGATTTCCTCCAGATGGCGTGTGGCATTTTTCAAACCCGCGCCGCGCCGATACGTTCCGCAGTGGAACTCGGTGAAAGACGCGGGACGCGACCCGCACCCCTTCAGCACTGCGGCGAGGCGTCTTCGACAGTGCCCTTGACTTCTAGCCTGCCGGGCGATCAGCTCGCTCCGGCGTTGCTTCCACCTCGCTTGCCTCGCGTAGCCGGCTCGCCACCTCGCGGACCTTGCTCTCGGCTGCGTCGATCATCGCTTCTCCCGAGGGGAGTTTCCCCCCGAGTTCCGCTGAGGCCTCGTCGGCGATGTTGAGCGCCTCGTCGACCACGGCGCTGGCCGTGGCCTGCACTTTGGCGCCCTGGTCCTTGGCGAGGGTGCGCGCCGCTTCCAGCGCTCGGTCGCTCTGCTCGCCGAACATCTGATCCTCGATCCGCGAGCGCGGAAGAGCGCCTCCGACGGCGGCGCCCAGAGCCATCGCGATTGCTCCGGCAACCAGCGGCTGGTCCTCGATCAGCGTGTCGAGGCCGTGGCGCATGTCACGGCCGGTCCCGGCGGCGCTCCGACGCGCGGCTCCGGCGCGATGACGAAAAGCGCTGCCGGCGTCGCGCATCGTATCGCCGGCCCGATGGAGGCCGGCGCCCGCCGAATGCGACAGGTCGGAGGCGCGCTCTTGGACGCCCTCGACCGCGTCGGAAACTCCCTCGCCAACCCGGTCGACAACGTGGGCCACGCGCTCGCGGAGGCCCCCCTCGCCTGAGGCATCATCGCGATCTAGGTCCTCCGACTGCGGCCACGACCCGTCAGGGCTGCTTCGGTACGTTGAGGCGCTTGGCACCGACGGCTCTGCGAGCCGATCGCGCCCATGGCGGAGGTACGCGTGGTCCGGGTCCTCCCAGTCCCGCCCCTCGTCACGCGGCCTGCCGGAGCCCGCCATGAGCCAGGCGAGGCCGACGCCGGTCAGCAGGGCGGCCAGCGGGTTGTCCCGCAGCGACCGTCCCAGGTTGCGGCTGACCTCACCGCCGTTCTCACCCACCGCCTTGACGACCTGATCGACCAGGCTTCCCACCGAGGCCCGGGACTGCAGCTCGTCGATGGTGGCGGAGACGCGCTCGCGCTCGCGATCGACTTCGCGCTCGAGCTCGGTGACGCTACGATCGCCCGGATTTGTGTTGAACTCAGCCATCAGATTTTCTCCTTCACCATCGAGACGTCCCGAACCGCGGCGCGGGTTGTCCGCTCCGGCGCCAGGCTGCCGGCCTTGAGATTGTCGATGCCCTTCTTCGCCATCAGGAAAGCGATGATCGCCAGGCCAACCCCCACGATCACCGCCGACCAGGCCCCGGGAATGCCCGCCTTCGCGAGCCCGGCAACAAGAGCGGCGGCCAAGACGTTCAGCGCCGTGATGGCAACCACCGCCGCGGCGAGAATGCTGCCTGCCGCGACCATCGCCTGGGTGGCCTTGTCGCTCATCTCTGCGCGGAAGAGCTGGACTTCCTTTCGGAGCAGCTGCGTCACCTGGTCCAGCAGATCCGCCATCAAGGCGGGAGTGGACCGTTCCTGTGGATCAGCCATGATCTGACCCTCCGGCGAATTCGGCCGACGACAGCTCAGTGCCGAATCGGCTTCGGGTCGCCCGATCGATCCGAAGGCCCGGTCGAGGCGGCTGCAGGGAGGGATGCGCTCCGGCGTCGAAGCGCGGGCGAAACGCGCGAGGGCGAAGCCGACCAGGGCAGCGCCTCCCAGGTACGCCACCGGGTTCTGGCGGCCGAACTCCGACAGCTCGCCGGCCATGGTGCCGATACTCTTCCCCTCGACGGCGTGTGCGATCTGCTTCAGGCCGTCCGCGGCTTCGCGCAGCAGATCCTGCTGCAGCGGCGAGCCCTCCATCTCCTCGGCGGCCGCCTCGAGACCTTGGGCTGTCCGGGCGATTTCCCCGGCCGCTTGGTCCTTTGTCTCTTCCACCTTCTCGGTTGCCGCGGACTTCGCTTCGTCCAAGCTGGAGAGCGCCGCGTCGCGGAGGTCACCCAACCGTTCCTGAGCCGCAGCGCCCGCCTCGCGGGCGGTTTGGACGAGATCGGTTTCCGGCGGATCTGTCTGTTCGCGGTTGCGGTCATCGGCTCGTTTGTCTCAATCACGTCAGCCTCCTTCGAATGCCGGGCGCGGGGCTTGCCCCCCGCCAAGAGCGGTGCGTCACAGACGGACACGGACCATCACGTCGGGTGATGGATCGGATTTCTGAGATGCTTCGCTACTGGCCCCCAACGCCGGTCGGCCGGCGACGTTCCGACCTCTGCAACGTCGGGTCGGCAACGCTGTCGTGATTAGCTGGGTGGCTCGGCTCTGCCGGCCCGCCGCCGGAACAACAGAAGGCCGCGCAAGTAACGCGAAGCGGCCCAGCGGCAGAGGCTCCCGCCTGCGCGTGCAGGCTCGGTCCCACCGCTGAGGTCGGTTGCTTCGCCGTAGGCGGGGCCGGTCGTGTCAGCCATCACCGCCCCTCTCTCACCCATCGGACGCGGCCTTCCTGTCGTGGTGTCGCGTTCGGTCTGGTGTTCGATCTCCGAATTGAGCTCGGCCCCGACGATGACGATGATCGCGGCGATCCAGAGCCAGGTCATGAAGCCGAAAATGGCGCCGAGCGAGCCATAGGTCGCGTCGTACGATCCGAACGATGCGACGTACCAGGTGAAGAGGCCCGAGGTCACGAGGATGACGATGATCGCCAGTGTCGCGCCGGGCGTGATCCATCGCCACTGCGCTGCCTGCCGCGACGGGCCGACGCGATAGAGCGCGGCCAGGCCAGCGATCATCAGCAGGACCATGAGGACGAGCCCGCCAATGCGTGCCGTCCATTGAGCGGCGGTCCCGAGACCGATGAACTGCAGGACGGTCGGCAGCACCACGATAAGCGCAATCAGGAGCAGGATTGCGGCAAACGTCGCCAGGGTGAAGGCCATGGTCACCGCGGTCAACCGGACGTAGCTGCGCTTTTCTTCCTCGTCGTAGGCGACATTCATCGCCTCGAACATGGACTTCACACCGGAGTTCGCGCTCCACAGGGCGATGGCGAATGCCCCGAGCGAAGCCAGCCCGAGCCTGGTCTGCCCTTGCTCCGCCAAGCGGCCAAGCTGCTCGCGAACGATGTCGAGTCCGCCGCTCGGGATCAGACCCTCTAGCAGCTCCATGTGCCGGTCGAGCGTCACCGGGTCCGCGAAGATGCCGTAGATGGAGACGAGGGCCGTCAGCGCCGGCACCAACGCGAGCAACGCGTAGAACGTCACGCCCGCAGCTATCAGCAGCACGTGGTCGTTGACGATCTCGTTGTAGGTCCGCCAAAGAATGTCCCTCCATCCCGCGGCCGGGATCTCGGCGACCTGGGACGCACCGCGACCGCGGGCGTCACGTTGGGCGACTGGTGTGGGCATGGTGCATCTCCTGCGGCGCGCCACCATCCAAGGGCCGGTTGCGTCAAAGGTTCCTGGAGAAGCATTCCGTGTCGAAGCGGAGAGGTGTTCCTGCCAAGAACTCGTGCCCTGGATCAACCATCGAGCGAACTCGGCCGTGCGACCCAAGACATGGCTGCCCCATCGGAAAAGGAGGACAATTCAGCTCCCATGGAGTATGCTTTTTTTGGGGAGCGATTTGCGAGCAAAGCGTCCCTTTTCGGTTTAGATGAAGCGCAGTCCGGGGGAGCAGGTGCGCAGGGCTTTTGGGGGTCTGCTGGGCCGCCTGCGGCAGTCGATACCCTATCGGCGTGTGCCGTTCTGGAAGGGCCAGCTGATCGCCGTACTGTGTGTCCTCGGAGGGGCGATTGTCCGGTGGCCACTCGATCCAATCCTGGTCGACGCAGTACCCTTCATCACCTTCTTTCCAGCCGTCCTGGTTTCCTCGGTCTGGGGAGGCACGCGCTCCGGGCTGACCGCGCTTGTTCTCACGATCATCGTCGCGGGCGTGGGTTGGATCGGCCGGGGGGCAGGCTCGGGTTGACCATCATGTCCGGGGCGAGCGTGGCGGCCTTCGCCGTCTTCGGCGGTAGCATCGTTTTGGTCGCGGAGGTGCTGCGCAGCGCCCTGAAGGACCTGGCAAAGTCGGAAGAGAGATCGAGCCTGCTCGCCGCCGAGATGAAGCATCGGGTCAAGAACGCTTTCGCGATCGCATCTGCCATTTCCCGCCAGACATCGAGGAACGCGGACTCGGTCGCGGAGTACCGGGCGGTTCTGGAAGGCAGACTGAACGCGCTCGCGCTGGCGCAGGATCTCGCAAGCAGGGAGACAACGGATGCCACCGATCTTTCCGAGCTGGTCAGGCAAATATGCTTGCCGTTCGACCTCAGCCGCTTTGGCATCGCTGGTCCGCCCTTTCAGCTTGCGCACGATTTCGTGCCGATGATGGCGTTGCTGATTCACGAGCTTGCGACCAACGCCGCCAAGTACGGCGCTCTCTCTGCGCCCGCCGGCCGGGTCAGGATAGTATGGGTCCGGGAGGCGGCCCGCTGCTGGTGGATTGGCAGGAGATGGATGGTCCGCCGGTCAGCGAGCCGTCGCGCTCGGGCTTCGGCGCGCGGCTGATTCAATCCGCGTTTGCGCCGGATCGCGCCAGGGTCACTCTGGAATACTGTCCCGGTGGTCTCAGGTGTCGAATCTCGATTGAGATGCCGCCAACAACGGTTGCGCAGGGAACAGACCCTTTCGTTGAAGCAGGCCTGCCACCGCGCGCTCCCGTCTCGAAGCAGCTCACTTGAGCGCAGTCCCCTAACGCAGCCCCCGCGGCTGCTCGGCGATCATGCTGCGGTGGCGCGATGAGGCCTCGGCGCTTGGCGGCGGGCGGAGCCAGCGCCACGACGCCCAGCGGGCGTATCGACAGCATAAGCACAGAACTCATCCCTGTCGTGGGTCGGCAGCGGGGCTACCGCATCCTGCCGTCCGCATATAGCACCACCATCGATGATCGAGGCACGGTAGCGACCGTTCCATGAACGGCATGCTCGCCCGGCAGCACCGGCACCCAGGGACCCCGGATGTGTCGGGGTAGAGCTATGCGGGCTTCCCCGGCTAGCGCCTCGGTACCGTGCAAGGCCACGGCCACGGCAAGACCGGCGTCCCCGTTCAGGCGGGCAAAGGCGCAGACCGCCTCCGCTCCGGGCCCATCAACGGACAGGGGCTGGTAGGAACCCTCCGCGAACAGCCGCGGGTTTGACTGGCGTAGCTTCAGAAGCCGGCGGGTAACGTCGAACTTTGCGAAGGAGTCGGTGCCAGCGGCCGACGAGAGGGGCGCTTCCAGAAGGTTTGTCCGATGCTGGAAGTCCACCGGGCGACGGTTGTCCGGGTCGACCATGCTCTGCTCCCAGAGTTCCGCCCCCTGGTAGATGTCCGGCACGCCTGGAACGGTGAGCTTCAGGACAATCTGGGCGAGCGAGATCTCGGTGGCGTCCACGACGACCGTCGCCTCGAAGGCCCGAAAGGACTGCATGAACTGGCTCTCCGGCGCCAGCGCGCGGCCCACCAAAGCAGCGAGCGCCGCCTCGTAGCGGGCATTTCCGAAGGTCCAGCGCGTGTTCACGCCCGCTTCTCGCGACGACTTCAACATTGCAGCCGTCACCCGATCCGCAAAGATCCGGAGCTCCTCCGTCGCGATCTCGTCCGTTCGCCGCCACTCGGCGGGCCATGCGCCCAAGAGCAGCTGATAGAAGAAATATTCCTCGTTGCGGTCGACCGGCTGAGCCGGGTCGGCGAGCAGCGCATTCCATTCCGCGACCTTCTCGTCCCAGACCCGCGCGTGGCGCGCGATCGCGGTGATCCGCGCGCGGGCGTCCTCCCCGCGCTTGGTATCGTGGGTCGAGGTGGTCAGCATCGTCCGGGGCATCTTTTCCAGCCGGGCGGCATTCGCGGCATGGAACGCGGAAACGCCGACGGCAGGCTGGCCGGGGCGAGAGCCGACCTCGTTGCGCGCTATCAGCGGATTGAAGCGATAGAGCGCGGTGTCCTCTAGCCCCTTCGCCATCACCGGACCGGTAAATTGCTGTGCCCGCAGACAGGAAACCCAGGCATTCGTCGCGGCGGGCCGGCAGGTCTTCGGCAAGATCGGGCGTCAGCGCGCGCTGCAGAAATGCGAAGGCGTCGGGATCGAGGTCCGGCCGCCGGACGCGCGCCGCGTCGACCGCGGCGGCGATGCGCCGGCGGTCTTCGGGGCCATACCATCCTCGTCGGCGTAGGTCCGGTAGACGTCGAGCGCGGCGACGGTCTCCGCCAGCGCAGCGCCCAGCGTGGCGCGGCCGAGATCGGCGTCGCACAGCGCGAGCAGGCGCCCGGTCAGCGCCTGGAACTCGGCGCACAGCTCCCGGGCCATAACCTCGAGCTTCGCCTCGCGCACGATTTCGGCGGGGGAAAGCGTGCCGGCCGGTGAACGTTGCATAGGTGCTGGCCAGAAGCTGCTGGCCTTCGGGATCGGTCAGGAGACCGGTAAGCAGGTTGGCGAACTCGTAGCCGGTCGTCCCGTCGACGCCCCAGTCCTCGGGCAGCTCCTCGTCCGGCGCCAGGATCTTCTCGACCAGGAGATAACCGAGCCGCGGTGTCCGTTCCCGGAGACGCCGGAGGTAGGCCCCGGGGTCGCGCAGCCCGTCGATGTGATCGACCCGCAGCCCGTCGACGAGACCTTCGTCGATCAGCGCGAGGATCAGGGCGTGCGTCGCGTCGAAGACTGCCGGGTCCTCGACCCGAAGCCCCGCGAGGTCGCTGATCGCGAAGAAGCGGCGGTAGTTGATCGCTTCGCTCGCGAGCGTGAACTTGGCGGGACGCCAGAACTGCAGCGCAATGAGCGCGCCGAGCGGTTCCCACGACGTCGGATCGTCCGGCCGCCCCTGGAATAAAGCCGCGGCGGCAGTCATGGCGGCGGGGTCGCGCGCAAGCTCGCGGGCGAGCGATGCCCACCCGGCATCGCCGGGACCCGCCTCCTCCATAGCCTCCGTCACACGAGCCAAATCGACGCGGCCGGCTGATCGCAGGATCAACCCATAGCTCCGCGGACAGACCGGCAGCTTGTGCGCCTCGTGCGCCCAGACGGCGAAGCTGCCCTCGACGGGATCGAACCGGAGCTCGAGCACGCCGCTCGTCAGCGCCTTCCGATAGCCTTCGCCGAGAACCGGGACGAGCACCTTGCCGCGGAGACGCGGGTCCTCGACACTCCAGTCTATGTCGAACCAGGACGCATACCGGCTGTCCGGCCCCCAGCGCAGCACGTCGAGCCAATAGCGATTGCTGTCGCCGCCGATCCCCATGTGGTTGGGGACGATGTCGAGGATGAGCCCCAGGCCATGCCGGCGAAAGGCGGCCGCCATCGCGCGGAACTCCGTCTCACCGCCCAGTTCCGGGTTCAGCCGCGTCGGATCGACGACATCGTAGCCATGACTGCTGCCGGGCCGCGCGGCGAAGACAGGGGCTGCGTAGACGTGGCTGACCCCCAGGGCCGAGAGATAGGGAGCCAAACCGGCGGCCTCGCGAAACCCGAAGGACGGTCCGAACTGCAGCCGGTAGGTGGCCCGGAGCGTCATCCGGCGGCCGGTGGTAACCAGTGGGTCAAGTGCCGAGCTCCCTCTGCGGTCGCCCGAGGCAACCGTCCGCTGCGAAAGACGTTCCCTCCGCTCCGGGGAACGTGCGTCGGCGCATCGGGTTGGACGGTGTCCGGTGAATGACCATACTACCACCCACATCTCCAGGGAGCACCCGCGGTGACATCGCTCGGCACATCGACTCGCAGGTACGCCCACGGCGCGGAAGTCTCCGGCGACGGCGCCAGCTTCCGGGTCTGGGCGGAACGGCCGAGGTCGGTCGGGCTGGTCCTGGGCGACGGACGCGAGATCGCGCTCACCCCCGAGGCGGGCGGCTGGTTCTCGGCCAACGTGCCCGCTCTCGGTCCCGGAGCCCGCTACGCGTTCCGCCTCGATGGCGGCGCGCCGCTGGCCGACCCCGCCTCCCGGGCGCAGGTTTCCGGGCCGGACAGCTGGTCCGTCCTCGTCGATCCCACGGCCTACCGCTGGAAGCATCGCGACTGGCAGGGCATCCCCGCGCACGGCCAGGTAATCTATGAGATCCACGTCGGCACCTTCACGAAACGCGGAACCTGGGCGGCCGCCGCGGAGCGCCTGCCGCACCTCGCCGCGCTCGGCGTCACCGTCATCGAGATGATGCCGATCGCCGATTTCCGCGGGCGCTTCGGCTGGGGCTACGACGGCGCGCTGTCCTATGCGCCGACCGCGCTCTACGGCGCGCCCGACGACCTGCGCGCCTTCGTCGACGCGGCGCATGGCCACGGGATCGGCGTCATCCTCGACGTCGTCTACAACCACTTCGGCCCGGGCAACCGCTTCGCCGAGTTCAGCGACAGCTGGTTCACCGACCGCTACGAGAACGAGTGGGGCGACTTCGCTGAATTTCGACGGCGAGGGCTGCGAGCCGGTCCGCGACTACGTCGCGGAGAACGCCGCCTACTGGATCGCCGAGTTCCGCTTCGACGGCCTCCGCCTCGATGCGACCCAGGCGCTGTTCGACGCCTCCTCGGAGCACATCATCGCCCGGATCGCTCGCGAGGCCAGGGCGGCCGCCGGCGACCGGCCGGTCCTCCTCATCGCCGAGAACGAGCCGCAGGAGACGCGCCTGGCGCGCCCGGCCGGCCAGGGCGGCTACGGCCTCGACGCGCTCTGGAACGACGACTTCCATCATTCCGCGCATGTCGCCCTGACCGGCCGGCGGGAAGCCTACTACCACGACTATCGCGGCGCGCCGCAGGAGTTCGTCTCGGCGGCGCGATACGGCTATCTTTTCCAGGGGCAGCGGTACGACTGGCAGGACGCGCCGCGCGGCACGCCGGGCCTCTCGCTGCCGCCGACCGCCTTCGTCACCTTCCTCGAGAACCACGATCAAGTCGCCAACTCGGCCCGCGGCGTGCGGCTGCATGCGCTGGCGAGCCACGCGCGGCTGCGGGCGCTGACGGCGCTGCTCCTGCTGTCGCCGCAGACACCTATGCTGTTCCAGGGGCAGGAGTTCTGGGCGTCCGCGCCGTTCCACTTCTTCGCCGATCAGGGCCCCGAGCTTGCCCCCAGGATCGCGGACGGCCGCGTCGAGTTCGCTGGCGCAGTTCGCCAGCCTCAAGGACCCGGCGGCACGACCGCGGCTCCCGGACCCCGGAGCGTCAACGACCTTCGAGAGCTGCCGCCTCGACTGGTCCGAGGTGGACGAGCGTGGCGATGTCCTCGCGCTCCACCGCGATCTCCTGCGGCTCCGTCGCGAGGCCGTCGCCTTCGCCGGAGCGTCGCGCGAAGGCAATCGGGTCGACGGGTCGGTCCTTGGCCCCGAGGCGCTGCTTCTGCGCTTCTTCGCGGAAGAGCCCGCCGACGAAAGGCTGTTGCTCGTCAACCTCGGCGCCGATCTGCCCGTCACGAGCGTGCCGGACCCGCTCTTCGCCCCGCCGGCAGGAACCGACTGGCACGTGGTCTGGTCGAGCGAGGACCCGATGTACGGCGGCGGCGGCAGGCGCCGGGTCGAGACCACCCGGCGCTTCACGCTGAGCGCGAACAGCGCCGTCGTGCTCGCCCCGGGAGCCCGGCACGCGCGCATCCAGACGGATGACCTGAAAGGCTGGCAAACGATAGTAGGCTAGGGCCGGCGTCACGCCGACCGTCGATACGCCAGGTGACTACGCTCCGGATCGGTCGATCCGTGCGCATGCAACGCTGCACGCCGGCTGTCGGCGATCGGAAAGGAAACGCCATGTCAACCGCGACTCCACACCCGGGGATGGGAGCCATTGTCCACGAGGCCGGCGTCGCCTTCCGGGTGTGGGCGCCGAACGCGGAGGCGGTCTTCGTCACCGGTGGGTTCAACGACTGGTCCGAGGACGGTGCGCCGATGAGCCGCGAGGCCGACGGCACTTGGTATCGCGACGTTCCGGAGGCGAAGCCCAGCGACGAGTATCGCTTCCTGATCCGCAGCGGCGGCACGGTGCTATCGCGGATCGACCCCTATGCCCGCGCTGTCACCACCTCCGTCGGCAACGGCATCGTCGTCGATCCGACGCACGACTGGCACGGCGCCGACTTCGAGATGGCGGCCTGGAACGAAGTGGTGATCTACGAGATGCACGTCGGCACCTTCCACCGTCCCGACGAGGAGACCGCGGGCACCTTCACTGATGCGATCGAGAAGCTCGGGCATCTGAAGCGGCTCGGGGTGAACGCGGTGCAGATCATGCCGGCGATGGAGTTCGCCGGGGACGTCTCCTGGGGCTACAACCCCGCGCACATCTTCGCCATCGAGAGCGCCTACGGCGGACCCGAGGGGTTCAAGGCCTTCATCGAAGCCGCGCACCGGAGCGGGATCGCGGTGATCCTCGACGTGGTCTACAACCATTTCGGCCCGAGCGACCTCGACCTCTGGCAGTTCGACGGCTGGAGCGAGAACGACAAGGGCGGCATCTACTTCTACAACGACTGGCGCAGCGACACCCCCTGGGGCGACACCCGCCCCGACTACGGACGCAGCGAGGTCCGCCAGTTCATCCGGGACAACGCGCTCTACTGGCTGGACGAGTACCACCTCGACGGGCTGCGCTTCGACATGACCCTCTACATTCGCAGCGTGCGCGGCGACGAGGGCGACGAAGGCGACGCGCTCGAGGAGGGCTGGAGCCTGCTGCAGTGGATCAATGCCGAGATCGCCGAGCGCTTTCCCGGGCGCATCACCATCGCCGAGGACCTGCGCAACCGGGCCGAGATCACCGCCGGGGTCGAGGATGGCGGCGCGGGGTTCGGCGCGCAGTGGGATTCGCAGTTCGTACATCCGATCCGCGAGGTGCTGATCGCGCCGCGCGATGAGGCGCGGCACATGGCGACGGTCGCGCACGCGCTTACCCATCACTACAACGGGGACGCGTTTCGCCGGGTGATCTACACCGAGTCCCACGACGAGGTGGCGAACGGCAAGGCGCGCATCCCGCACGAGATCGCCCCGGGCGACCCCTCGCACTGGGCGGCGCAGAAGCGCTCGACGCTCGGCGCCGCGCTGATGTTCACTGCGCCCGGCATCCCGATGCTGTTTCAGGGCCAGGAGTTCCTGCAAGGCGACTGGTTCCAGGATACGGTGCCGCTCGACTGGGACCAGGGCGAGACCTTCCGCGGCATCGTCCGGCTCTATCGCGACCTCATCCGGCTGCGGCTCAACCGCGGCGGCGTCACCCGCGGGCTCACCGGGCACGGCATCGCCGTGCATCGGATCGACGAGGAGCGCAAGCTGGTCGCCTTCCGCCGGTGGCACGAGGGCGGCCCGGGCGACGACGTGGTGGTAGTCGCGAACTTCAGCCACGAGGCCCGCGGGGTCTACCGGTCGGCTTCCCGCGGGAGGGGCTCTGGAGGCTCCGCCTCAACACCGACTGGAGCGGCTATAGCGAGGACTTCGGCGGGTCCGAAAGTCAGGATGTCGAAACCGAAGAGGTCGAATGCGACGGCATGCCTTGGTCTGCCGAGGTGGCGCTCGGCCCCTACAGCGCGGTCATCTTCTCACAGGATGACTGAGGCGGGCCGGCGCTAACAAGGCCCGGCCCTGCCCTGCTTCGGTGGAGGCCCGAGCCTATCGAATACGTTGACTGGTGGCGTCAGATCAGCGGCACTAGCCCTCATGCTAGTCTCCCGCAGAGAGCGACGACAGGAGCGCCGGAACCAAACGGGGGCGGCCGGTGTTTCGGCGGAGGGCAGCCCGGAGTTGAATGATGGCTAAGATGCGAATTCCCAAGATGAAGGTCCCGAAGCGCATTGCCGGCTTCAAGGTGCCGAAGCGGATCCGCAAGTCGGAACTCCTGCGCGGACTTCTCGCGAGCAAGGCTGGGAGGGAGATTGCGGGTCGAGCGTTGGTCGCGGGCGCGAGTGCGGCCGCCGCGGTGCTGGTGGCCGAGCGCAGGGAATTGGCCGACGCCACAAGAAAGCCGCCGAAAAGGCGCTCGCAAGCTCGGGCTTCTGGGCGACGCTGCAGAAAGTGCGGTCGACGCCGCGGTAGGCGTCGTGACAGACGCGGCGCGGGCGATACTGCCGGAGAAGGCAAGACGAGTCCCGAAAGGAGCGGACCCCAGCGGAGGCCGGAAAGACGCACTGATGCGACGAGAGGCTCTTACTGGGTTGCCAACACCCGTGGAACGGCGCCTGGTTGCCCGCTACGGTCGGACAGTTCCGGCCCGTATCGCGTTGGCGGCGGCAGTTAAGGCTCTTTCTGTCCTCCTGAAGCGCCATCCGCGCGCCGCATTGGACATGGCCGCCGCCGCAGCGGTGAAGGCCGGTCGCGTGGGCGTCCACGTCTTGGCTGAACGTTTGGAGCATCTGGAAACTCCGCGAGGACCTGCGATCAAACGCCAAGCCCTCAGCCGCCCTGAGGTTCGCCGCTTCGTGCGAATGCTCTATAAACAAGGTCCGGTGGCTCAGCGGGCGATCGCAGTAGTTTCCGTCGGGAATGGGTGAAAGCAAAGTCCAGGCCCCCGCAGGCCCCCTTACTCGTTGTTTAGCGCCTGTCGGATCGCGCACAAGATCTCGGCCGCCGCATACGGCTTGCCGATGACGGGCGCGGCAGTGCAAGGACCGACCGGGGCCTCGCCGTAGCCCGTGACAAACACGATGGGCGTCGCGCGAGCGAACAGCAGGGCCGCAATCGGGTCGATTTTTTCGCCCCGAAAATTCACATCGAGCAATGCGAGATCGATGTTCCCACTCTCGGCCAGCACCCGAGCCCTTTGCAGAGTGAGCGGCCTCGTCGTGGCTCCGGTCCTGGGAGTTCCGATACCATCACCGCGAGGAGTGCCTCGTCTTCCACGACGAGAACCCTCCTGCAGGCCAAGGCGCTCATGTCCTATGCTGGGGGCGCGGCATTGGCGCCTCGATCGTACAGAGAAGCCCCTCCGGTCGGAACTCCGTCGACACCTCGCCGTCAAGGTCGGACACGCCAGAGTGCGCTCGAGCAACATAAGCCCGAAATCCCTTGTGTCTAGGGGGGACAACTGGGGGGCCTCCGCACTCCCGCCAGACAATCGTCAACCTCGGTTCATGATCGCCTGAAACCTGCCACTGCAGGTCAATTCGTCCCATCTCGTCTGAGAATGCCCCGTACTTGACGGCATTCGTGAAGAGTTCATGCAGGGCCATTGTGATCGCGAGGGCTTGCTTCGGGGGCAACAGAACACGCGGCCCCGAAATGGCCAGCCGGCTTGCGATGGTCCCTTGCACGTGCAGAGACTCCTGAACAACCTGCTCGAGCGGCGCGCTTTCCCAATTTGCTTGTGTAAGCAGGTTGTGTGCGGCCGCCAGGGCCGCGAAGCAGGCCATGGGAAGGCGAACGCGGGCCTTGTCGAGGTCGGTGTTCTTGAGCGTCTGATGGGCGATTGCCTGCACCACAGCCAGCGTGTTTTTGACCCGGTGGTTCAGTTCGGCCAAAAGCAGCTCCCGTTGGGCGTCGGCGCGCTCGCGGTCAGTTACGTCGACATTGACGCCAATCATCCCGAGAAACGCGCCGCTCGTGGAGAAGCGCGGCCTTGCATCGGTCTGCAGGACACGCCATTCGCCGACCGCGTTACAAAACCGCCCCTTCAAGCTGATCTGGCGGTGCTCTCCGAGGGCTTCCGTCATGGCGGCAACGATATCGTCGGCATCATCTGGATGCATAGTGCTTCGCCAATTGAACTCCGCGACCGCCTCCTCCTCTACGTTCCAGAATGCTCGAAGCATCTGGTTCAGGTGCAGGCAGCTGCCGTCTGGGTGGCTCATCCAGATCATGACCGGCGCGTGCTCGGACATCAGTCGAAAGCGCTCTTCCAACTCGCGCAATTCCCGCTCGGCCAACTGCCGG
>CAVVSO010000046.1:0-14634 GCA_963750745.1 uncultured Alphaproteobacteria bacterium
GGGAGGGGACTCGAACTAGGAGTGGAGAGGCCCTGGCTAAAACCTCCACTATCATGAGTGACATTGACCGAGTCAGACACCGTGAGCGAGGCCGCCAGGTTCTCGCCACTGCCAGCGCGTCGACGACGCGCTCCCATGGCGCCGCCGCCTCAGCGCTTGCCTAGCGGACTTGGACGAGCATAGCACGGTCGCGCAGGTCCATGCCGAATCCCGGTGCGTCGCCAAGCCGGATGCGCCCGTTCTCGGGCAACGGCTCGCCGACGAAGAGATCGCCGAAGACCGGCTGGATCGACTGCCCGTCCGGGCTCGCCGCCACGTATTCGCAGAAGGCCGCTCCGGTCTGGCTGGCGATGAAGTGATAGGAATAGGGACCGCTGCCATGCGGGATCACCGGCAGGTCGTAGGCGCTGGCCAGCGCACCGATGCGCAGGAGCTCGGTCATGCCGCCCACCCACATGACATCCGGCTGCAGGATGTCGATGGTGCGCTCCTCGACGAGGCGTCGGAAGCCGTAGCGGGTATATTCGTGCTCGCCGGTCGACCACCTCAGCGTCGGATGCGCGCGCTTGATCTCGCGATAGCCCTCAACGTCGTCGGGCGACAGCACCTCTTCCCACCAGCCGATGTCGAGGTCGCGGCAGGCTTCGGCGAGGCGGATGGCATACTGCGCCGTGAGCGACATGTAGCAATCGACCATCAGCGGGAAGCCCGGCCCCACCGCTTCGCGGTGCCCGCGCAGGAATTCGACATTGGCGGCAAGCCCTGCCTCGCCGTCGAAATGCGAGTGCGGCAGCGGCACCTTGGCGCCCCAGAAGCCCATGGCCTTGATCGCGGCGGCATCCGGCCCGGTGCAGTAGAAGCTGATCTCGTCGCGGCTGAGCCCGCCGATCAGGTTGTAGACCGGCTCGCCGCGCACCTTGCCGATCAGGTCCCAGAGCGCCAGGTCGACGGCACTGATCGCCATGATCGGCAGGCCCTTGCGCCCGTAGGGCAGCGAGGCGCGGTACATCTCGTCCCAGATGCGGTTGGTGTTGCGTGCGTCCTCGCCGACGAGGAACCGCGCGAAATGGTTGCGGATCATCCAGGCCGCCGGCATGCCGCCGGAGCCGGTGGCGACGCCGGTGGTGCCGTCCTCGGTCTCGATCTCGACGACGAGCGAGCCGAGGACGCCGATGCCCCAGCTCGACCGCTTCTCGCGATACCGCGCATAGCCCGACATCGGGTTGGCGATCAGGCTGTCGACCAGCCAGTGCCCGCTGTCGCCGGCCTTGAAGTAGGTGCCGCCGGCGGCGGCGGGGGCCAGGGTGTGGACGCGGACGTCCCTGATGACGAAGGGGCGGCTCACGGCAGGTAGAAGACGCGCTTGAGCGGGATCTGCACCGGCACGTCGTCGGCGTCGGTCGCCATGATGTCGGCCATGTGCGCCCACCAGCGCTTCATGATCTCGGTGTCGGGAAGCGCGTCCATGCCGTGGTCGTCGCTGCGGGTCAGGATGCCGAAGAGGTGGTTGGCCTCGGCGTCGAGCCAGATCGAGTAGTCGGAGACACCGGCGTCCTTGAGCGCCCGGGCGAGCTCGGGGAAGATCTCGTCGTGGCGCCGGCGGTATTCGCGCGCCTGCCCTGGGAAGAGGTTCATGCGAAAGGCGATCCGTTCGGGCATGGGGCTACCTCACTTGCTGGTGCGCAGGCCGGCCATCGCCGCGACCGTGGTGTCGCGGACGTGCTCCAGGTGTCGGCGATAGGCGGCGGCGGCGGCGGCGGCGTCGCCGGCGAGGACCGCCTCGGCGATCTCGATGTGCTGGCCGACGCTCTTCTCGATGTTGCCCGGCATGGCGCTCGCCACCCGCCGCATGTCGAGCCCGACGTCGTAGAGTCCCTGCGCAACCGCGCTCAGCAGGCGATTGCCGGCGGCATCGTTGAGCGACTGGTGGAACTCGATGTCGAGGAGGCGGAAGGCGACCGGATCGGCGTGGAAGGCCCGGCCGTCGACGGCATGCTTCATGATGCGCTGCCGCTCCTCGGACGTCGCCCGCGCGGCGCACATGCGGACGAGGTCGAGATCGACGACCAGCCGCGCCTCGAAGTGCTCGTCGACGTCGTAGTCGCCGAGCGAGAGCATGGCGTTGAACGGCGCCACCAGCCGGCTCGGCGACAGGTCGGTGACCGTGTAGCGCCCGCCCTGGCGGCTTTCGAGAACCCCCATCAGCGTCAGCGCCTTCAGCGCTTCGCGGAGCGGCGGGCGCGATATGCCGAAGGCGATCCCCATCTGCCGCTCGGTGGGCAGCCGGTCGCCGGACTTGAGGTTGCCGGACTTGATCATCGCCATGATGCGGCCGGTGACCTGCTCGGCGATCGGGCGGCGCTCGATCGCCGGCCCGCCGAAATCATGCGGCGTCGGCGGTTGGCGCGCGGCGTCGATCAGCTCGGCGAAGGCATCCGCCTCCCCCTCCGGCTCGGCCGCGACCTCTTTGCCATCCCGCGCCAAGCCACGCTCCTAGAGTTGCAGCCTGTAGAAGCCGATGGCGTTGTCCCGATAGATCCGGCGGGTCTCCGCCTCGCTCAGCCCCAGGTCGCCAAAGGCCTCGTCGAGGATGTCGACCCATTCGGGCAGGCTCGTCGATTGCAGCAGGATGGGATAGTCGCCGGCGTAGATGGTCCGCTCGGGTCCGAACGCCTCCAGCGTCGCCTCGATGTAGGGGCGCAGGTCCGCCGGCGACCAGTTCGGCCCGGCATAGGGCGGCAGGTCCGAGAGCTTGATCCGGAGGTTGGGATGGCGGGCGAGATCGCGCACGTCCTCGCGGTACTGCGCAATGGCGCCCTGCGCGATGCCCGGCTTGCCGCAATGGTCGAGGATCATCGGCACGCCGGAGCTGATCTTCGGCACCCATTCGCGGATGATGTCCATCTGCGTGTAGTTGGGGTTGATGTCGAAGGTCCAGCCGAAGCTTTCGAGCAGGTTGACGCCGTCGATGAAGCCCTGGCCCAGGGTCAGCGCCCGCGGGTCGGCATCGAACTCCATGATGCGGCGGATGCCGCCGACGAGCGGATGGCAGTCGCGCATCTCGGCCAGCATCGGCTCGACCGCACCGCCCAATTCGAGCGGCGCCATGGCGACGATGCGGCGGATGCGCGGGTCACGCCGCGCCTCCTCCTCGACGAATTCGACCTCTTCGATGAACTGTCCGCCGCCTTCCCAGAAGTCGGCATAGCATTCGAGGAACACCATGGCCTCGACCTCGAGGCCGCCGCAGTCCCGCCGGTAGTCCTCGACGTGATAGGGATGGCCGAAGAGCGGGCTGCCCTCGAAGGCCGAATACCTGAGCCGCCCCTGGTCCCAGACGTGCAGGTGCGTGTCGATGATCGGGAAAGCCGGCATGGGCGCCTATCTCGTCAGCCTGAAGTTCGCGTCGACCGCCTTCAGCGTCAGCCCGAAGCCCGGCTTGTCGTCGGCGAGGTCGATGTAGCCGTCCCGGGCCTCCGGCTCGCCGTCGAAGATGTACCAGAAGAGCTCGTTGCCGACCTCGACCGGCACCTTCGGGAAATACTCGGCGATCGGCCCGGCGTAGGTCGACATGGTGACATGGTAGTTGTGCATTTGCCCGGCGTGCGGGATCACCAGCACGTCGTGGGCCTCGCAGAGGTCGGCGATCTTCTTGGCGGCGGTGATGCCGCCGACGCGGTTGACGTCGAACTGCGCGATGTCGAAGGCCTTGAGGGCGAGCGCGTCGCGGAAGCCGGCGAGCGTGTACTCGTGCTCGCCGCCGGAAATGTTGACCAGGTTGAGGGCGCGCAGCTCGGCATAGCCGTGCAGGTCGTCCGCGACCACCGGCTCCTCGATCCAGCGCATGTCGAACGGCGCCAGCATCCTGAGCATCCGCCTGGCGTATTCGAGGTTCCAGCCCATGTAGGCGTCGGCCATGATGTCGACGTCCGGCCCGACGGCCTCGCGCGTCGTCCGCACCAGGTCGACGTTCCGGCGCATTCCCTCGATGCCGTCCTTGGGTCCCCAGCCGAAGCGCAGCTTCACTGACCGGAAGCCCTGCTCGACGTAAGCCCTGGCCTCGGCATGGAGCGTGTCGAGCGGTTGCGAATAGAGCCGGCTGGCATAGACCGGGATCTTCGGCTTGGTGCGCCCGCCGAGCAGCCGGAAGACCGGCTGCTTCAGTATCTTGCCCTTGGCATCCCAGATCGCGAGGTCGACGGCGCTGATCGCCGTCATGCCGATGCCCTTGCGGCCGAACGGCAGGGTCCGGCGATACATCGACTGCCAGAGGTACTCGCTGTCGAGGGGATCGGTGCCGACGAGGAGGGGCTTGAGGTAGGTGTCGATCACCGTCCGGGTGGCGTGCGGCGAGAGGGCGGCGTTGCCGATGCCGACGGTGCCGTCGTCGCATTCGATCTCGACCACCAGCCAGCCCAGGAAGCGGAAGCCGGCGATGGAGCCGGTGACGTCGGCCACGAGGTCGCTCGCCGTGGTGCAAAAGTGCGGCGGCATCGACGCCACGGGGCCGACCCATTCGTAGATCGTGGTGCGAACGTCGGTGATGCGGGGCATGACAACTCCGGTCAGGTGGCGAGGGGGCCAAGCTCGGCGGCGTAGCGCCTCGCCCAGTCGAGCCCGGTCGGCGTCGCGGTCGCGCACGGCACCCGGTCGTGGCTGGGCGGAATTCCCAGCCGCAGGGCGGCGATCCGCTTGCCGTAGAGCAGGAAGGTGTCGAGCCCCTGCATGGCGAAGGCGATGGCCGGCAACAGCTTGCGGTAGAGCTCCTCGGCGAGGCTCTCCTTGCCCTCGCGCATCGCGCGCTCGACGCCGACCTGCAGGTCGATCGTCTCGGTGCCGGGGATCATGCCGGCGACCCCGGCGCGCAGGTTGTCGACGAGCTCGAAGCCGGCGCGGCCGTTGAAGACCTGCATCCGGCCGTCGAGCGCCGACACCAGCCCGGCCACGGCGAGCGCGGTGCTCTCGGCCTTGACACGCTGACGTTGGGATGGGCGCCGTTGAGCGCGAGGAGGTCGTCGGGAGACAGCCCGATGCCGAGGAACTCCGGCGCGTTCTGGATGCCGACGGGCACGCTGACACTGTCGGCGATGGCGCCGAAGAACCGGACGAGATGGGCGCCGCTCGCCGGCGGCCGGGGCGGCTGCGCGATCAGCCAGGATGCGCCGGCGGCAACGGCGAAGCGCGCGCTCTCGATCGTGTCCGGCACGTTGCCGTCGGCCACGGTGACGGCGACGGGCACGCGGCCGCGAACCTCGGCCAGCGTCCATTCGACGAGCGCCCGGCGCTCGTCGCGGCCGAGCTTGTGCACCTCGGTTCCCAGGCCCAACACGGCGATGCCCGAGGCGCCGCTCCTGATGGCCGCCTCGACCTGGGGCGACAGGGCGTCGCGCCGCAACCCGCCGGCCTCGTCGAAGAAGGCGTACAGCATCGGGTAGGTCCCGCCGATTTCCATGCGGCTCGTGCATCCCCGGATCCGCCGCCCTCTCCCGGGGCGGTTTGCGATTTTCGGCGCTCACGATGGACGCGCGAATTTGAACTTGTCAAACCAATTTTTGTCCGACAACTTTACGGCAAGGCGGGCATCGGGAAGACCTGCCGCGACGAAAACCGGGGGGACGGTGTCCAGCACGCTCGACGTCACGAAACAGGTCGGCTCCACGACACTGGCGCTCCCCGCCATGGGCTTCGGCTCGGCGCACTTGGGCGAGCTCTACGCCCGGGTCGACGAGGCCAATTCGCGCGCCACCCTGGAGGCCGCCTGGCAAGCCGGCATCCGCTACTACGACACGGCGCCCTGGTATGGGCGGGGCTTGTCCGAGCACCGGCTCGGCGGGTTCCTCCGCACCCTGCCGCGCGACCAGTTCAAAATCACCACCAAGGTCGGCCGCCAGCTCTTCCGGCCGGAGAATCCCGCCGGCTTCGATCGCTCCCCCTGGGTAGGCGGACTGAATTTCGAGGTGTTGTTCGACTATTCATATGACGGCATCATGCGCTCCTACGCGCAGGCGCTGCAGCGGTTGGCGCTCGATACGGTCGACGCGCTGGTGATCCACGACCTCGACGTCGTCTTTCATAGCGAGGAACGCCGGCGCGCCCACGAGACGAGCTTGCGCGACAGCGGCATGAAGGCGCTGGAGGAACTGAAGCGTAGCGGCGACATCGCCGCCTACGGCATGGGCATCAACACCGGCGAGGCGCTGACCGGCATCGCCAGCGAGGTCGAGCTTGACTTCGCGCTCGTTGCCATGCCCTACACGCTGCTCGACCAGGCGAGCCTGCACACCGGCATGGCGGAATGCGTTAAGCGCGGCGTTTCAGTGATCATCGGGGCGCCCTTCGCCTCGGGCATCCTCGTGACCGGCTCGGGCGGCGCGGCCCACTACGGCTACGCCAGGGCGCCGCCGGAGATCCAGGCGAGGGTGCGCGGCATCGAGGCGGTGTGCCGCGCGCACGGCGTCGGCCTGCCGGCGGCCGCGCTGCAGTTCGTCCTCGCCCACCCCGCCGTCGTTTCGGTGATCCCCGGCGCCGCCCGGCCGAGCGAGGTGCGCGACAATGCCGCCGCGCTCGAGCGGCCGATTCCGGCGGCCTTCTGGGCAGACCTCAAGACGGAGGGGCTGATCGATCCCGCCTCGCCGGTTCCGGAAGGACGGTGAGGATGGCCGAGGCCGCCCGGACCGTCTTCGTCAGTGCCCGCGGCATTTCCAAGCAATTCGCCGCCGTCGAGGTGCTGCGCGATGTCGACCTCGACCTGATGGCGGGCGAGATCCATGCGCTGCTCGGCGAGAACGGCGCCGGAAAGTCGACCTTCGCCAAGATCCTCGCCGGCGTCTACCGGCCGAGCCGCGGGACGCTGTCGCTGGGCGGCCGGCAGGTCGACATCGCCAGCCCGATCGTCGCCCAGGAACTCGGGATCACCCTGATCCACCAGGAGCCGATCTCCTTTCCCGACCTCAGCGTCGCGGAGAACCTCGTCCTCGGGCGCGACCAGGGAGCGCCGCTCGCCCGGGTCGACTGGGCAGCCATCACCAGCGAGGCACGGCGGCTGATGGATCTGCTCGGGGTCAGGATCGACGTGAGCCGCCCGATGCGCGGCCTGTCGATCGCCGACCAGCAGATGGTCGAGATCGCCCGCGCGCTCGCCTCCGACAGCCGCCTCATCATCATGGACGAGCCGACGGCGCCCTTGACGCCGCGGGAGGTCGAGACGCTGTTCTCGATCGTGCGGCGGCTCCGCGACGAGGGCCGCACCATCGTCTTCATCTCCCACCGCCTCGAGGAGGTGCGCGCGCTCTGCGATCGCGTGACGATCTTCCGCGACGGCAGCAAGGTCGCGACCCACGCCATCGGCGAGCTCGACGACACCGACATCATCCGCCTGATGATCGGCCGGCCGCTCAAGGAGTTCCTGCACAAGACCGGCGTCGACCGTCGGCGAGGTCGCCCTCGAGGTCGAGGGCCTGACCCTGCCGGGCGTCTTCTCCGACATCGGCTTCGAGGTCCGGCGCGGCGAGATCGTCGGCCTCGGCGGCCTCGTCGGCGCCGGCCGCACCGACGTCGCCCGCGCGCTCTTCGGCATCGCCCCGGCGGCGAGCGGGCGGATCCTCGTCGACGGCAAGCCGGTCAGCATCCGCGCCCCGTCCGACGCCATCGCGCTCGGGATCGCCTTCGTGCCCGAGGACCGGGCGGCGGCGGCGATCTTCCGCACGCTTTCGGTGGAAGAGAACATCACCGCCGCGATCCCCCGACGCATCGCGCCGCGCGGCTTCATCCGTCGCGGGCTCGAGACGGACGCTCGCGTCGGAGTCGGTACGTCAGCTGCGCATCCGGCTCGCGTCGCTGCGCCAGCCGATCGTCGAGCTCTCGGGCGGCAACCAGCAGAAGGCCATCCTCGCGCGCTGGCTGCTCACCGACCCGCGCATCCTGATCCTCGACGAGCCGACCCGCGGCATCGACATCGGCGTCAAGGCCGAGTTCTACGACCGGATCGGCGAGCTTGCCGCCGCCGGCCGCGCCATCCTGCTGATCTCCTCGGAGCTCCCCGAGCTTCTGGTGCTCTGCGACCGCGTGCTCGTCATGTCGGAGGGACGGCTGACCGCCGACATTCCGCGCGCCGAGGCCACCCAGGAGGCGATCATGCACGCCGCCGTGCCGCGCACCGCCCAGGAGGTTGCGGCGTGAACGCGGCTCGGCAGCATTCTGCGGCGCCGCGAGGCGGGCATCTTCGTCGCCATCGTCGTCCTCTGCATCGTCGTGGGGCTCATCAAGCCGCGCTTCCTGACCCTCGACAATCTCCGGGTGATTCTGCTTCTCGTGCCCTTGCTGATGATTGCGGCGATGGGGCAGATGCTGGTGCTCATCGCCCGCCACGTCGACATCTCGATCGGCTCGACCCTGGGCTTCTCGGCGATGGTGGTGGGATTGATGTTCAAGTTCCTTCCCGCCATCCCCTGGTGGCTGGGCTTTCCCGTCGCCATCGGCACCGGGATCGTCCTCGGGCTCGTCAACGGCGTGCTGGTGACCCTTTTCCGGCTCCCCGCGATCATCGTGACCCTCGGCACGCTCTATCTCTATCGCGGCCTCACCTTCATCATCTCCGATGCGCGCCAGATCGACCGGCAGTTCATTCCCGGCCCCCTGAAGGCGATGTCGCAGAATTCCCCGACCTACGCCGTGCCGTGGATCCTCATCATCGCGCTGGCGGTGATCCTGCTGACCAACTGGTTCGCCAACCACACCCGGGCCGGCCGGCAGGTCTACGCCATCGGCTCGAACCCGATCGCCGCCCCCCTGCGGGGCATTCCGGTGACCCGTATCACCCTCTTGGTCTTCGCCATCTCCGGCGCCTGCGCCGGGCTCGCCGGCATCATGTACGCGAGCCGCTGGGGCTTCGTTAATCCCTCCAACACCGGCTACGGCTTCGAATTCCAGGTGATCGCCGCCGTGGTCATCGGCGGGGTCTCGATCAATGGCGGCACCGGCTCGGTGCTCGGGGTCGTGCTCGGCGTGCTGCTCCTCGGCTGCGTGATCTCGGCGCTGCCGCTCCTCGGCATCCCCGGCACCGTGCAGAACGCCATCTACGGCGCGGTCATCGTCATCGCCCTGCTGGTCGACCGCTCGGTGCGGCTGCGCGGCGTCGCGGCGCTCTCCACAGCACGAGCCCGGCCATGACCGACCAGGCCTCCTCCGCTCCCGCCGCCCCGGCGTTCGACGCCGCGGCCCCGCGCCCGCGCTGGCAGGTGATCCTCGTCAGGCCGGAGACGATGACCTTCGTCACGCTGATCCTGGCGATCGTCGTGGCGAGCCTGATCTCGCCCTATTTCCTCGACCTCAGGTACATCCTTGACAGCTTCACCCTGACCGCCGAGCTTTCGCTGATCGCGCTGATGCTCACCATTGTGATCATCGCCGGGGAGATCGACCTCTCGCCCGCCTCGACGATGGCGCTGACGGCCTGCCTCTTCGCCTGGGTGCTGCAGGCGGGCGTGCCGATGCCGCTGGCGGTCGTCGTCTGCCTCGGCTCGGGGTTTCTCCTCGGCCTCTTCAACGGCCTGCTGGTCATCCGGCTGCAGCTGCCGTCGCTGATCGTTACCATCGGCACGCTGATCCTTTATCGCGGTCTGGCCCAGATCCTCGCCGGCGATGCCTCGATCCGCCTGCCTGACTGGTATCGTGGGATCGACCGCGTGGTCTGGCTCGGGCTGCCGGTGCCGGTCCTCATCTTCATCCTCGCATCGCTCGTGCTGGCGGTGGTGCTCGGAGCGACCATCTTCGGCCGGCAGATCTACCAGATCGGCACCAGCGAGGTCGCAGCGCTTCACGCCGGAATCCGCGCCCGGCGCATCAAGATGTCGCTCTTCGTCGCCACCGGCGTGGTGAGTGCCCTCGCCGGCATGATCTACACCTCGCGGCTCGGCACCGTGCGCTACGACCTTGGGCTCGGCGGCGAACTGCAGATGGTGCTGATGGCCATGCTGGGAGGCACCTACATCTTCGGCGGCCGCGGCTCGATCCTCGGCACCTTCCTCGCCGCCTGGCTGCTGTCGATCATCACGACCGGGATGATCACCGCCAACTGGCTGCCGGCGACGCAGTTCTGCGTGCTCGGCGTCTTGCTGATCGTCTCCATCGTCGCAACCAACTTCATCTATTCCCGCACACAGAGGTAGCGGGCAGATCGCCGGCAAAGGCACAACAGGAGGAATGCAAGTGATCAACAAGGTTCTTTTGGCAGGTCTGGCGACGGGCGTCGCCATGTTCGCCACGGGCGCGTTCGCCGCGCACGACTTCAAGGTCGTCTACATCGGCAAGAATACGGGAAATCCCTATTTCGACAGCATCACGGGCGGCTTCGAGGACGCCTGCAAGCAGATCGGCTGCGAATTCGAGTTCGTCGCCCCGGCGACCGCCGAGGCGACCTCGCAGATCCCGATCATCGAGGCGCAGATCCAGCGCGGCGTCGACGTGATCGCGATCGCCCCGAACAGCCCCGACGCGATGAACCAGGTGCTCGACGAAGCCCGCGCCAAGGGCATCCTCGTGCTCGCCGTCAACGGCGACCTCGTCGGCAACGAGGACCATCGCGACGCCAACATCCTGCCGGTCGACTTCACCAAGACCGGCCCGAACCAGGTCGAGCTCATGGGCTCGCTGATCGGCTACAAGGGCGACATCGCCATCCTCTCGGCCACGACCGAAGCGCCGGACCAGAACACCTGGATCGCCGCGATGAAGAAGGCCCTCGCCGAGGATCCGAAGTACAAGGACATGAAGCTGGTCGCCACCGTCTACGGCGACGACCAGCCGGAGAAGTCGACGAGCGAGATGGAGGCGCTGCTCTCCAACTACCCCGACCTCGTGGGCGTCATCGCGCCGACGACCGTGGGCGTGGCGGCGGCGGCGCAGGTGGTGCAGTCCCGCGGCATCGCCGACAAGGTCCACGTGACCGGCCTCGGCCTGCCCAGCGAGATGCGCGACTTCGTCAAGGACGGCACCGTCACGGCCTTCCAGCTCTGGTCGCCCTACAACGAGGGCTGGCTCGCCGCCTACTTCGCCGACGGCGTGCTCAATGACACCATCAAGAACGCGCCCGGCACGTCGTTCGAGGTTCCCAACCTCGGCACCATCACCATCGGCGACAAGAACGTCATGAACACGCAGGCCGAGCTCACGACGTTCGACGCCAAGAACATCGACGACTTCAACTTCTGAGGCCGGAAAACGTCCGCTTTCGGCGGGGCGCCGTCGCGCGACGGCGGCGCCCTTCTTCACCTCAACGGAAGCTTCCCATGAACACCTACGACCTCACCGGCCGCGTCGCCATCGTCACCGGCGCCGGCCAGGGCATCGGGCTCGCCGTCGCCGAGCGCCTGCTCGCGAGCGGCGCTTCCGTCTCGGTCTGGGACATCGACGACCGGCTGCTCGAGGCCGTCGCCGCCGCGCATGGCGGCTCCGGCGCGCTCCAGACGCTCAATGCCGACATCGGCGATCTCGAGGCGGTCGAGGCGGCGACGCAGGCCGTGGTCGACCGGTTCGGCCGGATCGACGTCCTCGTCAACAACGCCGCCATCGTCGGCCCCAACGCCAATACCTGGGAGTATCCACCGCAGGCTTTCATGGACGTCGTGCGCATCGGCCTCGTCGGCACCTTCTACGTCTGCCGCGCCGTCGTGCCGCACATGATCGCCCGGAACTACGGCCGCATCGTCAACCTCGCCTCGGTCGCCGGCAAGGAGGGCAATCCCGGCGCCCCGGCCTACTCGTCGACAAAGGCCGGCGTGATCGCCCTTACCAAGTCGCTGGGCAAAGAGCTCGCCAAGTACGACATCGCGGTCAACTGTGTGACGCCCGCCGTTGCCAAGACGACGATGGCGCTGAGCCAGGACCCGGAGTTCCTGAAGATGATCCTCGCCAAGATTCCACGCGGCCGGATGCTGGAGCTTTCCGAAGCAGCCGCGATGATCACCTGGCTCGCGAGCGAGGAAAACTCGTTCACCACCGGCGCCACCTTCGACCTCTCGGGCGGCCGCGCGACCTACTGACGAAGGCCCGGACGCCAAAGTCGCCGGCCACCCGCCAAGGGATCGGGCGGATCATTCCTGGGCGACCCGGACGAGCCGAAACCTTTCCGCCGCCTCATTAACGGCATCGCCATTTCTGTCGGTCCGCCTAGGGTCGCATCGGTGGATCAAGCCCAAGCCTCGATGAGCAATTGGCGTTGGTATCCTGCCCCCGCAACCAACTTAACCTGCTGAACGAGATCGGCCGTCCGGACCTCCGGGCGGCCGCTTCTGTTTGTCGCCATGGTCAGGATGCCGGCGAGATCGCCGAAGAGGTCGATCTCGAGCTTGTTGCGCGCTTCGTTCGGCGTCAGCACGATGCGGTCGATCAGGCCGCGGAGGATTTCCGCGGCTTCGGCCCGGTTCGCATCGGCATTGAGCGTGTCGGCCAGCGCCGCCACCTGGCGGCGGTAATGTTCCGCCATGCCGGGGTGCAGCAGGACGGGCTCGTCCTGGTTGCTCTCGACCAGCACGTTAAGCTCGTCACGCCGCGCGGCGATGCGGGCGAGATCATCCTTCACCTCGGCTGCCGGCACGCCGTCCTTGATCGCCTGGATCAGCCGCTCGCGGTTCCTTGGCGAGTTTGGCGTGCTCGGCTCTGGCGCCGGATAGCTGGGCGTTCCGCGCGCCGCGCAGAGCGTTGCGCTGGCGGATATATTCCTCGCAGAACTCGGCGCAGAGCGCGGGCTCCATCAAACGGGCCTGCAGCGCGCCGAGGACCATGCCCTCGAGCTCGTCCTGCCGCACGGTGAGGCGGCTGTCGCAGGTGCCTTTGTTGCGCGCCGTCGAGCAGCCGTAGTGGTTCAGCGACACCTTGCTGAACCCGCCGCCGCAGCAGCCGCAGACGAGAAGGTAGGAGAGCAGCATGCGCGGCCGCTGCTTCTCGTGGAAGGCGCGCAGCTTCCTCAGCCCGCGCTGGCGCGCCTTTACCCGGTCCCACAGATCCTGGTCGACGATCCTGAGCTCGGGGACCTCCTTGCTGATCCACGCCGCCTCAGGATTTACCCGCGAGACGCGCTTTCCGGTATCGGGGTTCTTGACGTAGGTGAGGCGGTTCCAGACGAGCTGGCCGACGTAGAGCTCGTTATTGAGGATGCCGGTCCCGCGCTGGCAATTGCCGTTGATCGTGGACTGGCCCCAGCCCTTCCCCGAGGGGCCGTCGACGCCAGCTTTGTTCAGGGCAAGGGCGATCGCCTTCGGTGACTTGCCTGCCGCGTAGTCGGCACATATCCGCCGCACAACGGCCGCCTCGGCCGCGTTGATGCGGCGCTCGCCCCGCTCTGGCTCGCCGCTGGCGGCGAACTTCGTCACGACATCATATCCGTAGGCATTGCCGCCTCCGGAAAGCCCGGCCTCGACGCGCCTGCGCAGGCCGCGGCGGGTCTTGTCGGCGAGGTCCCTGAGATAGAGCGCACCCATGGTGCCCTTGAAGCCGATGTGCAGCCCGCCGATCTCGCCCTCGGACAGTGTTACGATACGGACGCCCGCAAAGCGCAGCCGCTTGTGGATCCCGGCGATGTCCTCCTGGTCGCGCGAGAGGCGGTCAAGCGACTCGGTCAGGACCACTTCAAACTTGCCGGCTATTGCGTCACGCAGAAGTGCCTGGATCCCGGGCCGCGCGAGGCTGGCGCCCGAGATGCCGTGATCGGCGTAGCGGTCGTGTATGGCCCAGCCCTCGCGGACGGCGCGCTCCTCGCAGAGGCGGAGCTGATCCTCGATCGATGCCTCGCGCTGCTGGGCGGAGGAATAGCGGGCGTAGATGGCGGCGCGGCTCATGGCGATCCTCTTCGACCGAGACTGCGACAGATGTCGCCCAGCGTAGCATGGACCTTGCGACTTGCCTCAAGCCGCTGCGCGCGGATGTAGTGGCGCTCGGTGGTCGAGAAGTATCTGTGGCCGAGGAGGGGCGCGGCGAGGCGCGCCTCGTCTGCGGAGCGGTTGGCCAAGCTGGTGGCGGCGCAGGCGCGGAAGCTGTGCGGGTTGATCTTCACGCCCAGAAGTCGCTCGGTGACGAGAATGATGCGGCCGTAGATCGCACGCGGGGACAGCTGCCCGCCCTCGAAGCCGAGCCAGAGGCAACGGCAGCCCTCGGCCGGCCCAAAGCTAGGGCGAACACGATCGAGGTAGTGCTGCAAATACGGCCGCACGTGCCGCGGCAGGGGATGGGTCAGCCGCTGCCAGTTCTTCGTCTCGGCCTCGGTGAACCGCAGCGTCGCACGGTCCTCGTCGAGGGTCAGATGCGTTCCGATCTCGATCATAGCAAGGTTGCGCAGGCGGACCGGCGCCGCGCTGAGCAGCAGCACGATCAGGGTGTCCCGATATGCCACCCGATCCAGGCGGCAGGCGAGCGGCGTTCGCAGCAAACGATCGAGTTCGCTGAGGCCAGCGTTGTGGATCTGCTCGATCGGGATGGTCTGCGCCGAGCGGTCGACGGCGGGCTCGGCCCAGACGTTGATCCGGTTGGTGAAATCGATCAGCCAGCGCCAGTCGCCCTCCGGGTGCATGGCCTTGAGCACGACCTTGAGCCCGATCAGGCTCGAGGCCACGGTCCGGGGCGCGACGGCCTCGATGAGACCCT
>CAVVSO010000047.1:0-24591 GCA_963750745.1 uncultured Alphaproteobacteria bacterium
GAGCCAGCCCGTCGGTGAGGCGCCGACTCCCACGGCTGCGCCGAGCCAGTCCTTCGCCGAAGCGCCGACCGCAACGAAGGGATCGGCTACGGCGGCTGCTAAGCCGACGCAGGGACAAGGCCGCGGCGCCTCCAACGCAAGCGTTGGAAAGGGCAGCCACTCGCTGTCGTCCGGTAGCCCGGGGCGCAGCGCGAGCGCCCATGGACGCAGCGGCTCCGGCGATGGCGTGTCCAGGAGCGCTTCGGATCGTGGCGAATTGCGGGGCAATTCCGGCAAGGGCGGCTCTGCCAGCGGATCGGGTAAGAGTGGTAAGGGAAGCAACGTGGCGGCGGTGGCGGCAAAGGCGGGTGGAGGGGGTGGCGGTGGCGGCAAGGGTGGCAGCGGAGGCGGAGGCGGCAAGGGAAGTGGCCGCCACTGATCTCGTCCCCGGTTGCGTGAGCACCGCCGCGCAATAGCTAACAGACGGCCACATTCGCAAGCGCCTCGACCAGCGGCATCAGCCGGGACTGGCGCATGTCGCCTCTCTGAGCTCAAGTCGGTCGAGCAGGTTCATCACCGTCGAGACATGCCAGCGTCCACCGCGGCGGGTCAGCATGCCGCGTCCGTTCAGCTCAGCCGCGATCGCCCGCAAGCTGGTCGCCCCGCCGGCACGGATTCCTCCACCACCGGCGCCAAGACTTGCGCGTGCCGGTCGGCATTGCGCGCGATAGCCGCCCGGAGGGGCGCACCGCCCTTGCCAGCCCGCCTGAGGGCCTCGGTATGGTCTGGCTCGGAAGCCGACCCGCAGCGGCACGAGAATGAGGCATCGCGACCGCGGCGCGGAGAACTCCGCCGAGCCCGTCACCCACACAAACCGCGCAATCCCCAGGCCCACGACCACTTCGCCCTCAGAGCCGGCACGGCAATCCCGGTTCTTGGAGGTGTCCACGTGACTCGATAGGGTGCCAAGTAAGGTCAGCACTGACATTGCGGCATACGGACTGCGGCTCCGGCCCAGCTTGCGGACCCCGCAGAGTCCGGCCAGCGCCGCTAGCAGCATCGAGGCGGGAGCCGGCAAAGGCACAGGCGCCGGCAGGGACGGCAGCGAATTGACATAGAAGTCACTGACGTTTGAGCAAGGCGCCCTCTCCCGGAGCGTTCGTCAGGCCAGCCCAGAGGCTGGTGCTGTTGTTAAAGAATTGCAGCGTAAGAGTGCAGCAGGTCACGGTCGGCGGCTGATTGGACTTCCCCTCCGAGGAAAAATTGTCCCACACGATGGTCCCATCTGCCACCGTGAAGGAAAGGTCCGCCAGGTTGGGGCTGAAATACTCGCCGAGACCGAAGCCGTTTTCATTCGAGAGGATTTTCACGCTGGTGGGCGCGCTCGTGGCATTGTCCTCCAAGCCTAGGATTTCGCCTGTGATGCCGCCACCGTTTGCGTCATTCACGAAGCCGAAGGCGAAACCCAGCGTCGCCGCCTGGGCCGGAACCGCGGCGGCAAGCACGACAAGGGCCGAGACGACGGGCGCTACATATCGCATTAGTTGGTCTCCTTTGGAGCCGGGCCTGTGGAATTGTCTGTCAAACTAAGAGGGTCCGCCTGAACCGGAACTGCCACAGCAACGACCGCCTGAGCCGGAAGTGCCGCTTCGAGCACCACAATGCCAGTCAAGACTAGCGCCAGAAATCGCATCCGCCGTCCCTTTTTCGCGCGTCCGATGCGGAGGTCAGGAGTGTTGACCCGCGATCCGCAGCACCCCGAAATACGCTACCGCCGCAAACATCGCGAAATCAAGCCGAATGCCGCACGCGGAAAAGGTCAAGCCGTCCCAAGATCAATACAAATGCGAACCGCCAGTGAATTCAGCGCTCCCCTTCCAATTGCATTGATTGCATTGGGGGAACAAGTCTCGACGGCGACGCCGCCGGTTCAAGCCAATGCCGGCCGTCAACGACGCCGGCGAATGCGCCACACTCCGGCGAGCGCGCCGACGCCCGCAAGCGCGAGACCGAGCGCGGGCGGCAACGGGACGGGCGGCGGCGAACTCGGGGACGCGGTGACCGTGACGAAGAAGCTCGACGCTTGTGCAGTGGTGCCCTCAACCGCCTCGCACCTCGCATCGAGGCAGGCGCCGTCGAGGAAGTACCCGAGCGAGCCGCCCAGCAGGCCTTCCCCTCCATCCAGGGCCGCGGCCACTGCCCAGCCCTGGTTGGGCGACACAACGGAGCTTGCGTTGATTTCGAGGGAATTGATGTAGCGCGGCTCTTCTCCCCAGGTCCCCAACGCGAACGAGAAGCTCTTACGCTGCAGGGGCCCGTCGTCCACTGTGAAGCTCAGGTCCGTGAGCTCCGCCGAGTTGATCGTTGTACCCGAGCCGGAGGGCCGGTCGAGCGTCAGCACACCGGTAATCGAGGTTCCGGCATTGCAATCCGTAGCGCAGGTTCCTGGCTCATCGCGAAGGTCACCGACGCCGCCGAGGCGGCCGAGCCGAGACTCCGCCATCGTCAATGCTGCCAACGCCGCTGCGACTACTCCGCCCGAAAGCCGCACCATACGCCCCTCCCTCGCCCGCGCTGCCCCGGCGCGCCTGCCACGCCCGGCGCGCCGCGGGCAATTATGCTTCCCGCACCACTGGCTCGCCCCGGCGCAGCCGCGACGCTCCAACGAGCCCGCCGATCGCCGCGAGGAGAAGTCCCAGCGCGGGCGGCAGCGGTACGGGAGCGGGCGAGCCCGTAGTCGGCGCCAGCTCGACCGCGAAGTGTGACTGCTGCCCCGTGATCTCGATCGCTTCGCAGGTTACCTGCAGGCAAGCGCTGTCGAGGAAGTACACCAGCTGCCCCGTCAGCCCTCCGTCCGGCCGCTGGGTCAGGAGCGCGTTCGCCGACCATCCCCGGTCAGGCGTCACCACGTCGCTTGCGAAGAACGCGGCTTCCACTATGCCGCCCGGCTGCGCTCCCCAGCCCCCGGAGGCCGAGTAGAACTGTTTCTGCAGGAAAGGACCACCGTCCACCGAAAAGCTCAGTTCGGTGAACTCGCCCGAGTTGATCGTCGCATCTGAGCCGGGGAGCCGGTCGAACTGCACCACGCCGGTGATCGACGTCCCGGCCCGACAGCCCACGGCGCACGTCCCGCTCATCTCGAAGGTCACCGGCGCCGCAAGGGCCGCCGACCCGAGCCCCGCCAGCCCGCACGCCGCAACGACCATTCCCCCGAAAAACCGTCTCACGCGCCCCCTCCCCGTCCGCGCTCCCTGCGACCGTTACCACGCGCAGGTCGTCGGATGGCAAAAATCTCGCGTCCATGCCCCCCGATCCATCGGGCGCGCCCGATGGATCGCCCCTTGCACCGCCCTGTCCACCTCTATGAGTTCGGCCTTCAGCCGACCGTGAATCGGTGTGTCTGAGGCGAAGGCAAGTATCTGCCGTTGCCGCCAAGATACGACGGTCCGCAGAGCGAGTTCTATGTCGCCCGGTCGCCCGCCGGAGCTTCGCTGCGGTGAAGGCCGAACGGCACGGCGGATCTGCCGAAGTCGCCGCGATGAGCCGTGAATAGCCTAACTCATCAACGCCTAGCGACCGGTAAAGGTCGCCCACACACCTTCGGGTTGCCAGACCTGCTCCATATCGGCCCGTGCTTGCGCCTCATCTATGCCGAGAAAGTCACGGCGGTAGCGATAAAAGAATGCCGATACTCGATAATTTGCTATGCAATGAACATAAATCGGGATGTCTCGCAGCTCTGCCATAACAGCGCAAAATTGTGTGAAGTCGTCGTCGGTCGGATTCTTAAAATCAACCGGAATATGGATATAGGTCATCCCCAAATTACTGGCGCTGGTTGCCTCGTCCGGAAGCGCCTTTTCGTGGGTATGCAGTCCAAGATTGACAACGTGCCGAACGCCCAGCGCACGAATCTCAGCCAGTTGCGCTTCCGTCGGCTGACCAGATGTCGTGATCCGATCATCAAGCCGCCGCCAATTATATATGGAATCAGGGTCGGCCATGGCCAGCACTAGCGGTAAATCTGACGAGCAAGGTAGTTCGTGCTTATAACGCGGAATAGCCTCTTGTGTCGAAGGCTGTCCGAACTCTCGGCGCTGAAGTGGTCTCAAGGCTACGCAGCCAATCGACCAACGAGCCGTCGGAAGGGCTCAGGTCGCCGACCATTCCCGATAGCGCGACGACAGCGTATCCCCGCGGCCGGCGCCGAAGATGGCAAGGCGCGCCTCACGCTCGCGATCGAGCAGGCCGCGATCCTCGAGCGCCGGCGAACAGATGACATCGCCGAGGGCAAGGCCGGCGAGCGAGGCTTCGACCACGTCCTCGGGCTCCATGACCGGGGCGTTCGGTCGCAACAGCGGTTTGCCGTCGACGTCATGGAATTCCGTGCGCACCACGCCGGGACAGAGCGCCTGGACCTTGACGCCGGTCCCGACCAGTTCGCCGGCAAGCGTCTCGGTGAAGACACTGACGAACGCCTTCGCGCCGGCGTAGGTGGCGCGCTTCGGCATATACGGCTGGTCCATGCCCGCGCTGAAGGCCAGCATGGAGGAGACGTTGACGATCGCCCCGTCGCCACGCGCCAGCATCGCCGGCAGCGCCGCCCGGCAAAGGCGGACGGGAACCGTCGTATGGAGGAATAGCTGCGCTTCGGCGACGTCCGGATCGAGCTCGACGAAGGGTCGGTACGCCTGGAAGCCCGCATTGTCGACGAGCATCGTCAGGTCGCCGGCAGCCGCGCGCTTCTCGACCGCCGCCAGGCCCGCCGGGGTAGTCAGGTCGGCAATCACGATCTCGGCCGTGGCACCAAGCTTCTCGAGTTCACCGCCAAGCTCGGCCAGTCGCTCCTGCCGGCGGGCGACGAGGATCAGGTGGAAGCCGTCGCGCGCGAGCCGTTTAGCGTAGGCGCGACCAATGCCGGACGAGGCACCGGTAACAAGGGCGCATGGTCGAGCCATCGTTTGCGGGTCGGGCAAATGATACCAACGGCCCTAAAGACTGACCTTTGCCCAATGGCGGGAAGTGGTTGATACGACCGTGGCCGGGTCGTCGATGAAGAAGTTCCAGGCGTCGCAGCAGGCCTCGACGATGTCGGGGTAGCTGTCGAAGACGGTGTTGGAGAGCCCGTTGCCGCGCAGGTGTTGCCAGACGTTCTCGACGGGGTTGAGCTCGGGCGCGTAGGGCGGGAGCGTGAGCAACGAGATGTTGTCCGGGACCGCCAGGTCCTTGCCGCCGTGCCAGCCGGCGCCGTCGAGCACCAGCACCGCATGGGCGCCGGGAGCGACGGTGCGGGCGATCTCCGCGAGGTGCAGGTTCATCGCCTCGGTGTCGGCGAAGGGCAGGATCAGAGCGGCGCCGGTGGCGCGCTCGGGGCAGACGGCGCCGAAGATGTATGCCCATTCGTATCGGGTGTCGCGCACGGCGCGGGGCCGAGTGCCGCGCTTCGCCCAGACGCGGGTCAGCGTGCCCTGCTGGCCGACGCGAGCCTCGTCCTGGAACCGAGATCTCGAGCGGCTTGTCGCGCGCCGTCTCGGGGATGGCCTCGGCTACCGCCTGCGGGAAGCTTTTTTAAACGCCTCCTGGGCGGCCTCGTCGGCCTTCGGGTGGCGCGGCCGCACCGACAGCCGGCGATAGCCGAGTTCCCTCAGCTGCTTGCCCACCGTGCGCTCGTGCATCACCACCCCGAACTCGGCCTCGATCCACCGCTTCAGGTCGATGCGCCGCCAGCGCACCACCCGGTCGACCTTCGGGTCAGGACCCGCCTCCACCCGCGCCGCCAGCCGCGCCGTCTGCTCCGCGGAGAGCAGCCGCGGCGGGCCCGGCGAGCGACGGTTGGCGAGACCGGGGAGCCCCTCGGCATTGTAGCGGTGCACCCAGTCACGCAGGGTCTGGCGGTCCATGCCGCAGGTCTCCGCCGCGGTCTTGCGATCGACCCCCTCCAGCACCAGCGCGATCGCCAGCATCCGTCGCGCCACCCGCGCCGACTTTGCCTTCCCCGACGCCGAGCGCAACTCCGCCGCCGTCATCTCCCGCCGCGTGATCGCGATCGCTCCTGCCACCCCTGCCTCCTCTGCCTCGCCGGCAGTGAGTCAGACTTCAGCCGATTTGGGAATCCCTTCGCAGAGTCAAACGACAAGGCCGTTGGTATGAGGCCCTCCTAATGCTGGGCGATGCCGAGTCTGTCGGCCGGTGCATCGCAGCCAACCATGTTCCCTTTCAAGGAGCGCGGCTGCGGCTCAGCGCCATGAACCCGAGATTGCCCCCGAGGAAAAGTATCAGGACCATGGCGCCTTCGTGATCTTTCGGCGACGCTCCTCCCACGGTGGCCGTCACCGTCTACGCGGAGGACCGGGAACCGGCGGGGGGCTGCGCTGCCGCCAGCGATGGCTGTCGCGGAGGCCGTTGCGACGAAGCTGCCATAGACGAGGAGTGTAGCCCGGGGAGACCGAGGTGGCGATCCGGCTTAGGTGGGGCCGTCCCTCGGTGAGACGCGGTTGCCGGCGTGCCGCCCGCGCCAGGGGGGGCGGCACGCCGCTGGCTATTGGCCGAGCCGCGCCTTGATCGCCCCGACCTCCTCGGCGCTCATTTCGCCGATCGTGGTGACTTCGCCGTTCTGGATGCGCCAGAGGCGGAAGGGGCCGGTGATGTCGCCGAACTCGTCGAAGCTGACCGGGCCGATCACGCCCTCGTAGCGGATGGGCTTGCCTTCGGCGATGAGCTTCAGCGCCTTGGCGAACTCGTCCTTGCCGGCGTGGATCGGCTCGCCGTCGGCGGCGACCACCTGCGGGATCGCCGCCTTGATCCCCGCCGCGTCGCCGCCGCCGGCCTTGGCGATGGCGAGCGCCACGATCGCGCCGGCGTCGTAGGAGCGGTCGGCGGCGGGAGCGTCCGGCTTGATGCCGCCGGAGAAGGCCTCGAAGTTCTCGTAGAAGTACTTGGTCGAGGCCGTCTCGCTCGTCCCCGAGGAGGTGCCGACGGCGTCGTCGAGGTACTTGGCGCCGACGGCGTCGATGAAGTCGCTCGAGTTCATGCCGTCGTTCAGCAGGAACTTCGCCGGCCCGCCGGCCGACAGCCAGGCGCGGGCGATGGTGGCGCCGTCGACCGGGTAGCTGACGAGGTAGAGGCCCTCCGGGTCGCCGGCGAGCGCAGCGCTCGCCTCGGCGGAGTAGGAGGACTGCTTCTCGTTGTAGGGGGTGGTGGAGGTGATCGTGCCGCCGAGCTTCTCGTAGGCGCTGGCGAACTCGCGGACCATGTTCACGCCGAAGTCGTTGTTGACGTGGATGATCGCGAGCTTCTTCAGCCCCTGGTCGATGGCGAACTTCGCCGCCGCCGTGCCCTGCAGCGCGTCCGAGGTGATGGTGCGGAAGAAGACGCCGTTGGTCTTCCCCTCGCGGGCGAGCTCGGTCAGCGTCGGAGAGGAGGAGGCGGGCGAGACCTGCACCACGCCGGCCGGCGCCGTGACGGAGGTCAGGATCGGAATCGAGACCGAGGAGATGATGCCGCCGATGATCACCGGCACCTTCCGGATGTTGACGAGCTGCGTCGCCTGGTCGACGGCGACGTTGCCCTGGCTCTGGCTGTCGCGGATGTCGGCGACGATGTCGCAGCCGCTCGACGCCGCCCGCCTCGTTGAAGTCGCGCAGCGCCATCTCGGCGGCCTTGGCGCCCGCCTGGCCGTAGGCGCCGGCCGGGCCGGTCAGCTCCAGCACCATGCCGATGGTGATGTCGCAGTCCTGCGCGGCGACAGGGGCCGCAAGCGGGCCGGCGAGGGCGAGGAGGACCGCCGTGCCGCCGAGGAGGTGCTTCATGTTTCCCGTTCTCCCGGTTGGAGGGGGCCGCTCTCAGGCGGCGCCCCGGCTCAGATTGTACTTCATGATCGACCCGTGCCGGCCGGCGCGGTCGCGCTCGAGCGCGTAGACGTCGCCGTCCAGCGTCCGCGCCCCGGCGAGCGCCGCCTCGATCGCCGCGAGGTCGGCGGCATCGAGCGCGAGGTCGGCGATGGCGAGGTTCGCGGCGAGGTGCGCGCGGTTGCGGGCGCCGACGATCACCGCGGCGACCCCCGGGCGGGCGAGCATGGCCGCGGTCGCGACGGTGGCGATGTCGCTGCCGTGGCGGTCGGCGACGCGGCGGAGGGCGGCGAGCAGCGACTGGAACAGGTCCCAGCCGCCGAGATCGTCGATGATCAGCTTGTACTTGGTCAGCGAGCGGTTCTCGAGCGGCTGCGCCGGCTCGGGCTGCCCGAGCCAGCGGTCCCCGAGGAAGCCGCCGGCGACGGTGCCGTAGCAGAGCAGCGCGACGCCGCGGCTGGCGGCGGCGTCGCGCATCGCCTTCTCGGGGCGGCGGTCGAGCAGCGAGTACTGCAGCTGCATCGAGAGCAGCGGCACCCCGGAGTCGACGATGGCGGCCATGTGCCCGGTGTCGAAGTTGGTGCCGCCGACGTGGCGGATCTTGCCCGCCTGCCGCAGCTCGTCGAGCCAGTGGGCGGCCTCGAGCCAGCCCGGCACCGCGTAGTCCCACCAGTGCAGCTGCACGAGGTCGAGCCGCTCGGCGCCGAGGCGGCGGAGCGAGCGGTCGATGACCGCCGCGACGTCGGCCTTCGTCAGCCGCGGAAGGAGGTCGAGGTCGGGCACGTACTTGGTGTGCACCCGGATGCGGGCGAGGGCGTCGGCGCCGCGCAGGTCGGCGTAGGCGCGGCGGAAGGCGCCGATCAGCTCCTCGACGCCGGTGTAGATGTCGGCGCAGTCGAAGGCGGTGATGCCGGCGTCGGCGAAGGCGACCATGTCGGCGACCGCCTCGGCCGCGTCGATCGGCGCCATGGCCGCCGGCCATCTGCCAGCCGCCGCGGATGACGCGGGAGATCTCGTGGTCGGGGGCGAGGGCGATCCGCTGCACGCCTCAGGCCTTCGGCAGCGGCACGGCGGTGGTCGCCGCATGGCTGAAGCGGCGCAGGCCGCGTGCGGGTGATGCGGAGCCTCGTCGAGCAGTTCGGGTCCGGGCAGGCGATCTCGGCGTCGGTCGTCATCCAGTCGTGCGGGTCGGTCGGCCGCTGCTTGGCGGCGAGGAGCGGCAGCACCGAGGCGAGCGAGTAGATCGAGATGCCCTGGCCGGGCGGCAGGTAGAGCATCTCGCCGCGGAGCTCGAAATGGTCGCCGGGCTTCGCGCCGCAGTAGATCGGGCCGCCCTCGGGGGCGACGACCTCGACGCGCAGGTCGTAGAGCTCGAAGCTGTCGTCAGGCATGGGCGGCTCCCGTGTCCGCTCGGCCGCGTCGAGGCGGCCGCGGATCAGGTCGAAGGAGTGGGTGATGTCCGCGGCGAGGGCCGCGACCGCCGCGGCGCGGTCGCGCCGCTCCAGCGCCGCGATCAGCGTCCAGTGGTGATGGACCGCGCCGGCATGGCCGTCCTCCTCGTGGATGCGGGCGGCGGCGCGGACGTAGGGCCCGGACTGCAGCCAGAGGCTTTCGACGATCGGGATGCAGCACCGCCGAGCCCGCCGCCTGGTAGATGCGGAAGTGGAAGGCGTGGTTGAGCTCGGAGGTCGCCTGCGCCTTGTCCGCGCGCGGTGCCGGCGAACGCCGCCTCGCAGGCGGTGGTGAGCTCGCGGAGCGCCGCGAAGTCCTCCGGCCCGAGGTTCGGCAGCGCCAGCGCCGTCAGCTCGCCCTCGACCAGGCGCCGGGCGCGGGCGAGGTCGTCGAGCCGCGTCGCGCGTGATCAGCGGCACCCGCACCGAGCGGCTCGGCAGCGCCTCGAGCGCCTGCTCGGAGACGAGGCGGGCGAGCGCCTCGCGCACCGGCATGGTGCTGGTCTGCAGCGTCTCGGCGAGATCGACGATGCGCAGCACCTCGCCCGCCTCGAAGACGCCGTGGATCAGCGAGCGGCGCAGCTCGGCGAAGACCCGGGCGTTGACGGTCTCGCGGCCGACCGGCGCCAGCGCGTCGCGCCGGCGCGGCTCCGCCTCCGCCGCCTGGAAGCCGCCGTTCACCTCGAGCCCTCCCCGGATTTGCCGCCTCCCGCCGGAAAAATCTACTTGCGCAACTCCCGCCGGTCAATTTCCTTGATCAAAGATCACGAGCGGAGGCGACGCTGATGGACCGTCCCTTCCTGGAGGCGAGCGACCTCGTGCGCGAGTTCGGCGGCATGCGCGCCGTCGACGGCATGTCGCTCGCGCTCGCGCCCGGCGAGATGGTCGGGCTGATCGGTCCGAACGGCGCCGGCAAGACCACGCTCTTCAACCTGCTCGCCGGCAGCCTCAGGCCGACCGCGGGCCGCATCCGCATCGCCGGCGCCGACGTCTCGCGCGAGGGCCCGGAGCGCCGCATCGCCCGCGGCGTGGGGCGCACCTTCCAAATCCCGCGCCCCTTCGCCGCGATGACGGTGCTCGAGAACGTGCTGACCGGCGCCCAGGGCCAGGCCGGCGAGCGCGCCTGGATGAACTTCGCCCGCCCGGGCCGGGTCGGCGCCGAGGAGCGCGCCGCGGTGGCCCGCGCCCGCGAGCTCCTCGACTTCGTGATGCTGTCGTCGCCTCGAGGCCGAGCCCGCCCGCGTGCTCTCCGGCGGCCAGCGCAAGCTGCTCGAGCTCGCCCGCGTGCTGATGGCCGAGCCGAAGGCGCATCCTGCTCGACGAGCCGGCGGCAGGGGTGAACCCGTCGCTCCTCGAGCTGATCATCGACCGCATCCGCGCGCTCCATGCCCAGGGGCGGACGATCCTGCTGATCGAGCACAACATGGACATGGTGGCGCGGCTCTGCAGCCGCGTCGTCGTCATGGCGGCCGGCCGGCTGCTCGCCGCCGGCACCCCGGCGGAGGTCGCCCGCGACCCGGCGGTGGTCGGCGCCTATCTCGGGCGATCGCCGCGTGACGCCGGCGCTCGAGGCGGTCGCGCTCGTCGCCGGCTACGAGCGCGACCTGCCGATCGTCCGCGGCGTCGACCTCGCCGTCGCCGCCGGGCGAGTTCGTCGGCGCTGCTCGGCCCGAACGGCGCCGGCAAGTCGACCCTCGTCAAGGCGATCGCCGGCCTCGTCGCCGGTGCATTCCGGGCAGCGTCCGCCTCGGCGGCGCCGAGATCAACCGCCGCGCCCGCGCACGAGAAGGTGCGGCACGGCCTCGCCTTCGTGCCGCAGACCGAGAACATCTTCGCGACGCTGAGCATCCACGAGAACCTCCAGCTCGCCGCGCAGATCCTGCCGCGGCCGCGGCGGGCCGGGCGGATCGCCGCGCTCTACGGCGTCTTCCCCGACCTCGCCGCGCGCCCCGGCGCCCGCGCCGGAGCGCTGTCCGGCGGCCAGCGGCAGATGCTCGCCGTGGCGCGGGCGCTGGTCGTCGAGCCCGCGGTGCTGATCCTCGACGAGCCCTCGGCCGGCCTGTCGCCGAAGATCGTCGGCGAGGTCTTCGCCCGGCTGAGGGCGATCAACCGCGACCGGCGTCACCATCGTGCTCGTCGAGCAGAACGTGCGCGCCGCCCTCGCCGTCGCCGACCGCGCCGTGATCCTCGTCGAGGGGCGGATCGCCCACGAGGGCGCGGCCGCGACGCTCGCCGACGATCCCGCTCGTCGGCGAGCTCTACCTCGGCGCCCGCCGCGCAGAGGCCGCGTCGTGAGCCCGCAGGTGCTCCTCGACGGCCTGATCTTCGGGGCGGTGATCGGCCTCGGCGCCATCGGCGTGACGCTCACCTACTCGATCCTGCGCTTCGCCAACTTCGCCCACGGCGACTTCCTCGCCTGGGGCGCCTACATCGCGCTGGCGCTGAGCGGCGCCCTCGGCTCGCTGGCCGCCGGCCTCGCGACGCCGATCGGCCCCTTCTCCTTCGGCTGGTCGCTCCCGATCGCCGCCGTCCTCGCCACGGCCGCTACCGCCGGCCTCGCGCTCCTCGTCGACGCCCTGCTCTTCGGCCCGCTGCGCCGCCGCAGGAGCGCCGTCATCATCCTCGTCATGGCGAGCTTCGGCGCCGCCCTCACGCTGCGCAGCCTGCTCGAGTTCGTCTTCACCTCGAAGCCCGCCTACTACTCGCAGGAGCTCCAGATCGCCGTCCGCTTCGGCGCCTTCCGCGCGACGCCCGACCAGCTCCTCTCGCCTCGGCGTCGCGCTCGTCCTCGTCGTGCTCGTCCACCTCCTGCTCACCCGAACCCCCGTCGGACGCTCGATGCGCGCGGTCTCGGAGAACCCGGCGCTGGCCGGCGTCGTCGGCGTGGACGTGCGCGCCGTCATCCGCGCCGCCTGGGCGCTCGGCGCCGGGCTGGCCTGCATGGCCGGGGTGATCGCCGGGCTCCTCATCCAGATCCGGCCGCAGATGGGCCTCGACCTGCTGCTGCCGCTCTTCGCCGCGGCGATCCTCGGCGGCATCGGCAGCGTCCCGGGCGCGATGCTCGCCGGGCTGATCATCGGGGTCGCCGAGGCGATGACCGTGCAGCTCGTCGGCGCCGAGTGGCGCGCCGCCGTCGCCTTCGTCATCCTCGTCGCCATCCTGCTCCTCCGCCCGCAGGGCCTGTTCGGGAGGGCCGACTGATGCTCGACCTCCTGGCCTACGGCGCCTTCTTCCTGACGATGGCGCTGACCTACGCGATCATCTGCCTCGGCCTGAACCTGCAGTGGGGGCAGACCGGCCTCTTCAACGTCGGCGTCGCCGGCTTCGTCGCCATCGGCGCCTACGCGTCGGCGCTGCTGACCACGCCGGACGCCCCCGGCCGGCTCGGCGGCTTCGGCCTGCCGATCCTCGTCGGCTGGCTCGGCGGCGCGCTGGCCGCCGGGCTCGCGACCTTCCTCGTCGGGGCGCTGACCGTGCGGCTGCGCGCCGACTACCTCGCCATCGCGACCTTCGGCGTCGCCGTCGTCGTCCAGCTCTGCGCGCTGAACCTCGAGGGCCTGACCGGCGGCCCCTTCGGCATCGGCTTCATCCCGCGCCCCTTCGCGGCCGAGGCCGGCGACCCGACCCGCTTCGGCGCGCTGAACCTCGGCCTGACGGCCGTCGTCGTCCTGCTCGTCTACCTCGCGCTCGAGCGCCTGACCCGCAGCCCCTGGGGCCGGGTGCTGCGCGCGGTGCGCGAGGACGAGACGGCGGCGCGGGCGCTCGGCAAGAACGCCGACCGCTTCCGGCTGCAGGCCTTCGCCATCGGCGGCGCGATCATGGGCCTCGCCGGCGCGGTGCAGGCGCACTTCATCGGCTTCATCGCCCCGGAGAACTACCAGCCGATGCTGACCTTCCAGGTCTGGGCGATGCTGATCGTCGGCGGCTCCGGCAACAACCGCGGCGCGATCCTCGGCGCCGTCGTCGTCTGGGGCGTCTGGGCGCTCTCCGGCAGCGCCATCGCCGCGCTGTTTCCGCCCGGCGAGCAGGCCCGCGCCGCGGCGCTGCAGATCGTGCTGATCGGCGTGTCGCTCTGCGCCATCCTGCTGCTCCGCCCGCGCGGCCTCCTCGGCGAGGTGCGCACGGTCTCCCGCCATCTCTCCCGCCGCGCGCCAGCGAGGTCCCCGAATGCCGACGCCTGACCGCACCGCCCTCCCCGGCGGCCCCGAGATCGCCCGGGTCGTCTGCGGCCTCTGGCAGGTCGCCGACATCGAGAAGGACGGGCGCGGTCGTCGATCCCGAGCGGGGCGCCGACGCGCTCGAGGCCTACGTCCGCGGACGGCTTCGACACCTTCGACATGGCCGACCACTACGGCAGCGCCGAGCTGATCGCCGGGCGGCTGCTCGCGCGCCACCCCGAAGGCCGGCGGCCCGTCGCCATGACCAAATGGTGCCCCGAGCCCGGGCCGATGACACCGGAGGTCGTGCGCGCCGGGGTCCAGGAGCGGCTCGACCGGCTCGGCGTCGCACGCGTCGACCTCCTGCAGTTCCACTGGTGGAGCTTCGAGCACCCCGCCTGGCTCGATGCGTTGCACGAGATGGCGCGGCTGCGCGACGAAGGGCTGATCGGGGCGATCGGGGTGACCAACTTCGACGCCGCCCACCTCGCCCTGGCCCTCGCCGACGGCATCCCCCTCGCCAGCAACCAGGTCTCCTTCTCGCTGGTCGACCGCCGCGCGGCCGGCCCGCTCTCCGAGCTCTGCGCCCGGACCGGCGTCCGGCTCCTCGCCTACGGCACGCTCTGCGGCGGGTTCCTGGCCGACAAGTGGCTCGGCGCCGCCGAGCCCGCGGCGATCCCCGACTGGAGCCGGTCGAAATACAAGCGCTTCATCGACGCCGCCGGCGGCTGGGCACCGTTCCAGGGCATCCTCGCGGCCGCCGCGGAGGTCGGCCGCAAGCACGGCGTCTCGATCTCCAACGTCGCGACGCGCTGGGTGCTGGAGCAGCCGGCGGTCGCGGCAATCATCGTCGGCGCCCGGATCACCGAGAGCGAGCATCGCGCCGACAACCTCGCGCGTCTTCGGCTTCGCGCTCGACGCGGAGGACCGGGAACGGCTCGACGCCGCCTTCGCGGCGACGACGCCTATCCCGGGCGACTGCGGCGACGAGTACCGCAAGCCGCCGTTCCTGACCGCCTCGGGCGACCTCAGCCACCATCTCGACGCACTGCCGAGCGTCTACGCGGCCGAGCCGGTTCCGGGTCGGCCGGGACGGCTGCGCGTCTCGTCGGGCAGCGTCTGGGAGCCGCTGGCCGGCTACTCGCGCGCCGTGCGGGATGGCGACCGGATCCTCGTCTCCGGGACCACCGCCACACATGGCCCCGACCGCGTGCGTGGCGCCGGGCGACGCGGGGGCGCAGACGACCTACATTCTCGACAAGATCGCCGCCGCGCTCAGGGCGCTCGGCGGCGGAGCTGGAGGACGTGGTCCGGACGCGGATCTTCGTGCGCGACATCGCGGACTGGGAGGCGGTGTCTCGCGCGCACGGCCGATGCTTCGGCGCGATCCGGCCGGCGAACACCCTGGTCGCCGTGGCCGGGCTTGTCGGCGACTACGAGGTCGAGATCGAGGCCGAGGCTCTCCTGGCACCACCGTGGGGAGAGCGCCCCGCGGCCTCATGATCGTCGGCAAAATCGAGTGGATAGCGGACGTCATATTGGGAGAATGACATTCCTCGTCCGTCAACTCGTGGCGGCGCATCCGATATCCTCCTCTTTCGGAAGGTTAAATCAGAACCGTGCCGCAAAGGGAATCCTTATGGGGACGGAACCTAAGCCGTCGGCCGCGGTGTCTCCCACTCGAGGGTCATCTGCCAGCCGAGGCTTTCGCCGGTGGCTAAGGTCACGAGCCCGGGTCGCTCGGGCAAGTTGTGCGCGTCGACGGGATGCGAGACCGGCTCGAAGCAGAAGAAGTCCGCGGAGCCCGAAGGCGAATAGACGAGCGCTGTCGATAGGCCGGGAGCGGAGAGTCGGACGGAGACAGCGCCCGGGCCTTGGCCGATCGCGGCCGAGCCGTCCCAGCCGGAGAAACCCGCGTTGATCCAGCCTTGCGGCAGCGGTCAACTCCGCTCCCATCGCCAGTCCGCGGGTGTGGGAACGGGCGCCGGCGTCGCGGGCAGGTGACGCGAATCCTCGGGCCAGCAGCCGGTCGCGCGGAACTGCAGCCGGGTGTCGTCGCTGCGCGGGAACCAAGGATGGAAGCCGCCGCCGAAGGGCAACGGGCGGTCGGCGCGGCTGGTAAGGCGCAGGTCGAGGGTCAGGCGCGCCGGGGTCAGCCGGTATTCGGCCTCGGCGGTGTAAAGCAAGGGGCCAAACGCGCCGTCAGCGAGCGAGAGGCGAAGGTGATCGGGTGCCTGCATTGTCGCCACCCAGGGCTTCTGGAAGGCGTCGCCGTGGATCGGCAGAGGTTCGCTCGCGAGGTTCGGGGCGAGGTCGTAGCGACGGCCCGCAAAGGCGAAGCCGCCGGCGATGCGGTTCGAGAAAGGCGCGAGCAGGTTCAGCGCCAGGGAGAAGGGCCCTTCGTCAAGCCGCCCCGACCAGGGGCGCAGCACCGGGCAATCGGCGACCCGGAGGTCGGCGAGGCCTGCCCCCATCGCCGGCGCCACGTCCGCTCGGGCCGCCCCGGCGGCGAGGCGGATCACTACCAGCCGCCGTCGATGGCGATGTTCTGCCCCGAGATCAGTCCGCGCCGCGTCCGAAGCGAGGAAACCGCCAGTTTGGCGACGTCCTGCGCCTCGATCCGGGTCTTAAGGCATTGCCGGTCCAGGACCCAGTCGTTGTACTCCTGCAGCCGGTCGGCGAAGACGCGGTTCTCGGCCTCCGACACCACGGCCCCGGGGGCGATAGGCGTTGACGGTGATCCCGTGCCTGCCTAGCTCGCGGGCGAGGCCCTTGGTGAGCCCGAGCAGCGCGCCCTTCGAGGCGACGTAGGGCACGTAGCCGTCCCACTGGCCGTTCAGCGTGATCGAGGTGAGATTGACGATCCGTCCCCAGCCCGCCGCCTTCATGCCTGGCGCGACCGCCCGCGTCAGCGCGAATGCCGCCGAGGCGTTCACCCGGATCTGGTCCTCGTACTCCTGCAATGAGAACGCCTCGTGCGGCTTGTTGATGATGAGGGCCGCGTTGTTGACCAGGATGTCGAAGGGGCCGGCGGCCGCCGCGGCCGCCTCGGCCGCAGCGAGATCGTTGAGGTCGACGCCGAGCCAGCCGTGGCCGGCCGGCGGCACGCCCTCGGGGCGGTCGAGCACGGTGACCGACGCCCCGGCTGCAGCGAAGGCCGCTGTGACGGCCTGGCCGATCGTCCCCAGCCCTCCGGTGACGAGGGCGCGCTTGCCGGCGAGCGCGGTCATGGCCGATCTCCGCTGGCGTCGATGAGCGCGGTCAGGCCGCCCGCAATCCTGTCGAGCGCGCCCGCGGGGTCGGTCGCACCGGTCAGCGCGGTGTGCACGGCATCGCCGACCAAGGCGCAGCCGGCGATGCCGATGTCGCCGAACGGCCGCTCCTCGCGGGCCACCGCGCGGCTCGCGCGGACCGTGGCGAGAAGATCGCTGCGGAAGTGGCGGTCGAAGGTGGCGCCGTAGAGGACCGGAAGCGCAGACGCCTCGACCGCGTTCGCGGCCAGCCCGTCGGCCTCGAGCTGGACGTCCGAGGTGAGAAAGCGGGCGAGCTCCCATGCCTCGTCGGGCATGTCGGTGCGCGCCGGGATCGCCCAGGGCGGGCAGTAGAGGTTCGGCGCCCGGCCCGCCGGCCCGGCCGGGACCATCGCAACCAGCGACCTCTCGGCGAGTTCCGGGTCGGTCGCCAGCACGTGCGCGTACTCCATTCCGACGTCCATGATCATGCCGACGCGACCGGCCTTGTAGTCGCGCCGCATCTCGGGAAAGCTGATCTCGCCCTGGTCGGGCGGGCAGACCTCGCGCAGGAGCCGCAGGTACGTCGCGAGGGCGGCGTGGTGCGCCTCGCCATAGGCTCCGGGGCAGCCGTCAGGCTCCAGCCAGCGCGCGCCGAAGGAGCCGGTAAAGCTGCCGATTGTCCAGACCGCGTGCCCACCGCCGGCGGCGCCGCGGGTTTCGAAGCCCCAGAACTCCCGGCGCTCATCCTTCCTGACCGCTTCCTGGAGGCTTCCCGCGACCTCGCGAAGATCTTCCCAGTCGGCGGGGACCTGCAGCCCGTAGCGGTCCAGCGAATCCCGACGCGCGAGCAGCATCGAGCAGACGTTAACACAAGGAAGGCCCAGCACCGCGCCGCCGCGGCTCACCGCCTCCCGGGTCGCGGGCGTGACATGATCGAGCGTGAGCCCCGCTGCGGCCATCCGCGGCGCCAGATCGAGCACGCCGCCTTGGTGCGCCATCTCCTGCAGGATGATCTCGTCGCAGCAGACGAGGTCGAAGGCCGGGGTCGCCTCAGTGAAGGAGCCGATCATCCGGTCGAACATGTGTTCGATCGTGCCCACGCCGACGGGGTCCCAGGCGAGCTCGGTTTGGACGCCGGTCGCGCGGGTGAACTCCACCAGCGCCTCGGGCAGCGCCGCGAACGGGAACCACCGTTCCTGATAGACCCGCAGAACCCCGTTCCCCATTCCTCCGCCCCCCGTTCAGAGCATGTCCTGTACTTCTTCGATCGAGGTCTCGCGATGCCGGCTTGTCCAGCACCACCTGCCCTAGCGCCATCGCCACGATCCGGTCGCAGCAGGCGAAGACGTGGTGCATGTTGTGGCTGATGAAGATGGCCGTGACACCTTGGGACTTCAGCGAGCGCACGAAGCCGATGACCTTGTTGGTCTCCTTTACCGAGAGGTGGTTGGTCGGCTCGTCGAGGATCATCACCTTGGACTTGAAGTGCATCGCCCGGGCGATCGCCACCCCTTGCCGCTGGCCGCCCGACAGCTCGCCCACCAGCGCGTCGGCCGAGCGCAGATGCAGGTCGACGTCGGCGATGGCGCGCGACGCTGTCGCGCGCATTCGCCGCTCGTCGAGCCATCCGACGCCGCCGAGCGAGAACTTCAGCGGCTCGCGGCCGATGAACATGTTCCGGGCGATCGACATGGTCGGGACCATGGAGTTGTACTGGTAGATCGTCTCGATCCCGAGGTTCATGGCGTCCTTGGGGCCTCGCATGTGGACGGGCTCGCCTTCGACCAGCATCTCGCCCTCGTCAGGCCGGTGGAGCCCGGAGAGGATGTTGATCAGCGTGGACTTGCCGGCGCCGTTGTCGCCGACCAGCCCCAAAGCCTCGTTGCGCCGGAAATCGAGGCTGACGCTCTTCAGCGCGTGGACGCCGGAATACCATTTGTGCAGGTTGTGCACGGAGATGATCGGCTCGGTCCATCTCAGGTCTCCACCTTCATCGCCCTGCCGCGCTTGCTCAGCCAGGCGTTGCCGACGACGGCGAGGATGGTCAGCGCGCCGACCGCGAACTTGAACCAGTTCGCAGTCGACCTGGCTCAGCACCATGCCGTTGTCGATCACCCGGATCAGCGCCGCGCCGATGATCCCGCCGAGAATCGTGCCGATCCCGCCCAGGAGCGAGACGCCGCCGATCACCGCCGCCGCGACTGCCTGCAGCTCCAACCCTTCGCCGATCGACGGCAGCGGCGAGCCGAGCCGCAGCACCTGGATCATGCCGGCAAAGCCAGCGAGCACGGAGCAGATGCATAAAGCAGGCGATCTTGACCCGCGCGGTCGGGATGCCCATCGCCTCCGCCGCGGGCAGGAAGCCGCCGGTCGCGCGCACCCAATTGCCGAAGTTGGTGCGCGCAGCAGAAGGCCGACGACGATGGCGATCCCGCCGAACCAAAGGAAGGACATGCGGAACAGCTCGCCCGGCCCGACATAGCTGACGTGAAGAGGCAGTTCGGGGATCGCCTCCAGTGCAGCAGCGGCGGGAAGCCGCCGGAGATCACTACGGTCAGCGAGCGCGCCATGAAGAGCATGCCGAGCGTGGTGATGAAGATCGGGATGGCGAAGCGGATGGTCAGCCAGCCGTTGATGAAGCCGATCGCCGCGCAGACGGCGAGGCCCGCGAGCATCGCGGGCGCGAAGGGCCCGCCCATGGCCATCAGCACCGCCATGCTCATGGGCATCAGCGCGAAGACAGAGCCGACTGACAGGTCGAACTCGCCGCAGATCATCAGCAGCGTCACGCCGATCGCGACGATCGCCGTCTCCGGCAGGAAACCGAGCATGCCGCGCATGTTGTGCGAGCTCAGGAAAACGCCGTTCGACGGATCTGAAAGACCACGAGCAGCAGGAGCGAGCAGCAGCGCCGCCGCGAGCTCGGGCTTCTCCAGGGAGATTTTCAGCAAGCGCTTCGCATCGAGGTCCGGTCGGATCACATCTCGGGGCTCCGGCAGCGGCGCAGGACGTCACGCCGGAAGCATCGCGCCGTGACGTCAGCGAACGCCCTGCGCCGCGAGCTCCATGATCGCAGTCCGCCATGTCGGGCGGACAATGCCCTGGCCGGTGTCGATGTCGGCCGGCGCGAGGCCGACGGTCTTGGACAGGTAGACCTGCATCACCGGCATGAAGCCCTGCATGTACGGCTGCTGGTCGACCTGCACCTGGACGTAGCCGGTCTTCATCTGCTGCACGACCTCAGGCACGAGGTCGAAGCCGCCCAGCAGGACCTTGCCCGGCTCGACGCCGCGATCGGCCAGCACCCGCGCCACGGCGGCGTGCCAGAAGCCCGTGTCGAAATAGGCGGTCGTGTCGGGGTTTGCGCCGAGATAGGCGCCGACGCGGTCGCCGACGGTCGCAAGGTCAGTGCCGCTGTCGATCCGCTCCCAGGCAATCTCGCGGTCCGGATTTGCCGCTTTGTATTCCTCCAGGAAGTTCATCACCCCCTGCGCCCTCTGCTCGGACCAGTTCTGGCCGGGCGCCGAGACGCCGACCAGCACCTTGATCGGCCCCTCGGTGGGGAAGTTGGCCGACTGCGCCTCGCCGAGGGAATAGCCCGCCGGCAGGAAGCCCTGGCCGATGAAGGCCTGGCGCGCGTTGCCCTGGCCGCGCCTTCGAGGTCGTCGACGTTGACGCCGATCACAATGACGCCGGCGTCGCGGGCGCGCTGGATGATCTCGTCGAGCGCGGTGTTGTCGACGATCGAGGTGAGGATCGCGTCGGGCTGGCGGGCGAGCGCCGCCTCCATGTTCGCGAGCTGCTGCTGCACGGAGCCTTCGGTCTGGGTGAAGATCATCTGGCAGTTGCCGCGATCTTGCCGCAGGCGTCATCGAAGCCCTTCTGCACCGCCTGCCAGAAGGTATTGGAGGCCGAGGAATGGTGCGTGAACACGATGTCAAGCGGCTCTTGCGCCATGGCGCCGGACGCGACCGTGGCCAGCAAGGCGGCAATGGCCAGTCCCTTGAGTTTGGTCGTCATGTTAGCTCCTCCCTGTTGAGCGGTTATCCGCAGTGTCGTCAGACCGTTGTTGCGTCGGAAACCTTGCGCGAAGTACGGTGAAGGCCTGGTCGAGGTCGGGGTTGAGCTCGAGCCCGAGCCCCGCTCCGGGCGGCACGGTGATCATGCCGTCCTTGACTTCGGGAACGGCGGTGACGAGATCGCGGTACCAGGTGCGGTAGAAGGCGCGCACGCTCTCCTGCACCAGCGCGTTCGGCGCGTTCAGCGACAGGTGCGTCGAGGCGGCGAGGACGACCGGGCCGGTGCAGTCATGCGGCGCGACGGGCAGGTGCCAGGCCTCGGCCATAGCGGCGATCTTGCGCGCCTCCGACAGGCCGCCGCACCAGCTGATGTCGAGCATCACGATCCCCGCCGCGCCCGTTTCCAGCAGGTCGCGGAAGGCCCAGCGCGACCCGAGCGTCTCCGAGGCCGAGATCGGCGCGGGCGAGGCCTCGGCATAGCGCTTGAGGCTCGAGAGGCTATCCATCTTGATCGGATCCTCGTGCCAGAAGGTTCCGTACGGCGCGAGCGCCTTGGCGATCTGGATGGCGGGCAGGAGCTGCCACATGGAGTGGAACTCCACCATGATGTCGATCCGCTCGCCTACCGCCTTGCCGGATCTTTTCGAATGGTTCCAGCGCCGCCTGGAGGTCGGGCATGGATATATACTGCCCCCGCGTCTTTTCGGCCGCGAGGTCGAACGGCCAGATCTTCATCGCGGTGATGCCCTCTTCCAGCAGCGACAGCGCGAGTTCGTCGGCGCGGTGGAGGAAACCGTCGAGGTCGTCGTAGTCCTTGCCCGGCCGCCCAGGTCGTAGTTGGCCGTGGTCTGGCCGGTGGCCTTCTTGATGTAGTCCGCGCCCGCGCAGGTGTTGTAGGTGCGGATCTCGCGCCGCGTGAAGCCGCCGAGCAGCTGTGCGACCGGCTGGCCCATGGCCTTGCCGAACAGGTCCCAGAGCGCGATGTCGAAGGCCGAATTGCCGCGAACCTCGGCCCCGGAGGAGCGAAACCCGACATAGCCCACCAGATCGGCGGCGAGCAAGTCGATCTCCAGGGGGTCGCGCCCGATAACGCGCGGCGCGACGTATTCATGCACATGCGCCTCGACAGTGGCCGCGCCAGAAAAACGTCTCGCCTAGCCCCACAAGGCCCTCATCGGTGTGGACCTGGAGCCAAAGCAAGTTCGGGCGTTCGGCGATACGGATCGTTTCGAGTGCGGTGATCTTCATCGGTCCCTCAGGAGATCCCGGCGGAAAGCGAGCGCCCGGACGCTTTCGTCGAAGTGCACGGCCATCGCGGTGACGGCCCGCCTGCGGATCTCCGGCGGCGACAGCCGCGCGATCTCTTCGTGGGTGGCGATCATGGTCTCGCGGGCGGCAGGGGTGGTGCGGCTCTTCCAGCCGATCGGCCAAGTCTGTCGGCAGATGCCCTGGAACGCGCCGACGATCAGCGCGAAGACCGGATTCCGCGAAGCCGCGGCCAGCGCCCGGTGAAAGTCGAGATCGAGCTCCATCAGCCGTTCCGGCTCGGCCATGCCCTCCGCATCGCCGGCGGCAAGGGCCGCGATCGCCTGTCGCTTCCGCGTCGCTACGGCGGATCGCGGCCAGCGCGACGATCCGCGTCTCGATCGTCCGGCGCACGTCGTAGATCTGCTGGATGTTGATCTGCTCGGTATGGACCCCGTGCTCGATCATCAGCGACATCGCGCCGTGGTCGATCTGTGCGACCGTCGCCCGCTTGCCGGTATTCAGCTCGATGATGCGCATGGCGGCCAGCGACCGGAACGCCTCGCGTACCACAGTTCGTGAGACGTTGAATTCCTTCGACAGCGCCGTCTCGGACGGCAGCCGATCGCCGGGCATCAGTTCGTTCGCGCGGATATGTCGGGTGATCGCGCCGATCGCGCCGCCCACCAGGCCCGTCTCGCTTGTCTGCTGCATGCCAATCCTCGATCACCTGTTAGACAGGTATTCCTTGAATTGTTGCTAATCGGGGAGCAACCCTGCGTGTCAAGAATTTCCGGAGGGGGCGGCATGACGGCTCGGATGGTCTTCGCCGCGGGGGATATGGTTGGCGAAAGCCTGATTTGGGACGACGAACGCCACAGGCTTGTATGGGTGGACATCGTTAGGCGACGCATCCGGGCGCTTGATCCCGCCACGGGTGTGCACCGGTTGTGGGCCACGCAGGGGCGGCCCACCTCAATCGGACTTGCGGCCGATGGCAGCGCTATCCTCGGGATGGAGCGGCACATCTGCCGCTGGGACTGGGAGGGCGAGCCCGAGCCGCTTGTCGAGGTCGAACCCGACGCTCCCGCCAATCGCCTGAACGAAGGGGTGGTAGGCCCTGACGGCGCCTTCTGGCTGGGCACGATGATGAACAACATCGCGGATGACGACAGTCCGATGGATATCACGCAGCCGACCGGCCGGCTGTACCGGTATTCCACCGAGGGTGAGCTGACCCGCGTCTGCGAAGATTTCTTCGGCATCGCCAACACGTTGGTTTTTCCTTCGCCAGGTCAACTCGTCACGGCCGACACTCTGGCAAACGCGCTCTATGGCTATACGATCGAACCGGAAACCGGGTGGCTGTCGGACCGCCGGGTGGTGGTGGCGGACTTCCCCCGCGGTTTGCCCGACGGCTCCTGCCTCGATGCCGAGGGCTTCGTCTGGAACGCCCGGGTGGCGGGGGGCGGCTGCCTGTTGCGCTTTGCGCCCGACGGTCGGATCGATCGGGTGGTAGAGTTGGCCTGCAGTTGGCCTACGAGCTGCGCCTTCGGAGGACCAGGACTCGCGACGCTCTTTGTCACCTCAGCGCGGTTCACGATGACGGCGGCGCACCTGGATGCGGCGCCACAGGAGGGCGGACTTTTCGCGGTGGATGTCGGGGTCCGGGGCCTGCCCGTGAACCGCTTCGCTGCCCGGAGCGCCGCTTCGTGACCCGCGTATAATCGCCGAAGGTTGGATCCCGGTTCACTTTGGTCGGCAAATGTTCGCCGATTAACCCGTCTGGATCGAATGTCACGAGAGCCTTGCCCGTTGCTCGTCCCAGAGCAGCGGCAGCTCGCCAGCCCGCTTCAGTCGCTCGGCGGTGAGAGCGATGGCTTGGGTACCGTCAAGCATGGCCTCAACCAGGTCGGGAGCCAGGAACGCGAGCTGCAGCGAGCGCGAGACGTCGCCGACATTGGCGCCGGCGCGCCGGGCGATGGCGCTGAGGCTCAGCCCCTGGGCGGGATCGAGATAGTCGGCGACCCAGGTGCGCGCCTCGATCAGCCGCCGCAGGAGCAGCGGGTCCGGCTTCGGCGCCGGTGCGGCCGGACCCTGGAGCACGATGCGCAGTTCCGGTCCGCGTCGCCGCAGCCGTAGCGGCGCGACCACCAGGAACGGCGGGAAGTCGAAGATGGCAGGGACGACGGCCGCCGCGTCCGGCGCCTCCTTCAGCCGCTCGAAGCTCGCCGTCGCCCGCAGCTCGGACCGGAGAGCTCGACCCGGACAATCAGCAGCCGGAGCGCCTCCAGGCCGACGGCCGACGCCGGTGCGCCCAGCCGGTCCGCCAACTCCGAGATGCGGCCGATGAGCCTGGGCGCTGCCTCCGGAGCGGACTGGCTGAACTGGAGAACTTCGCTCAGGAAGCCCGGCTCGCGCAGCCGCGCCGCCACGGCGCTGCCGACCGCGGCCTCGAGCTCGCCCGCGGGTATCCGCCAGCCGCTGGCGCCGGTGGCGACGCTGCCAACGACGAGATCGGTGCTGAGGTAGTAGCGATAGCGCCGGCCCTTCCGGCGGGCATGGCTCGGCCGCATCTTCCGGCCGTCCGGATCGAAGAGCCGACCCGCGAGCGGGCTTGGCCTCTCCGCCGCGCCTCGCCTGCTGCGGCTCTGCCGGTT
>CAVVSO010000048.1:0-87104 GCA_963750745.1 uncultured Alphaproteobacteria bacterium
GCCCTGGGTGCCAGCTTCCGTGATCGCACTGGTTCTCGTCCCGTTCGACCAGGCACTCGATATCTGGTTCCTGCCCTTTGCCGCGCTGCCCAACTACGTCGCCTACGCATGCGACCTCCGCACCTGTGGACGAAGGACCTGCTCGCCGACGCCTTCGAGCAGATCGGCTACCAGAAGGAGAGCCCCAGCGTCCGCAACAGCTTTCTCGCCGGGGCCCTACGAGCTGCGCAACGGGCTCCCCGCGGGCGCGCCGCCGAAAACGACCGGCCCCGACACCATCCGGGCGATGCCGACCGAGCTTTGGCTCGACTTCCTTGCGATCCGGCTCGACAGTACGCAGGCTGAGGGGCTCGACACGGTGATGAACCTCGGAACCCCCGACAACGGCAAGGCCTTCGGTGGGAGTGAGCAACGCCACGCTGACAGCAATAAAAAGGGCGATGCGCCGCACCGCCTCGAGCGCGAGCGGCGAGATCGGCGGGGCGTCCTTGCCGCGGCGGGCGTTCGCGGCGATGTCGGCGAGCTCGAAGAACTTGCGTCGCGCATGCGCCCAGCACAGCGCCTCGGTGATCGGCGCAGGCTGCCGGTCTGCGGCGAAGAGTTCCCCGAAGCCGCCGTAGGCGTCGGCCTGCAGGATGCCGGTGCCACCGCGCCAGGTGCGCCTGCGGATGCTCACCCCGCCGGTCGCGGGTGAAGCGGAACAGCGCGGCGGGCGGGGCGTCGCCGGCGAAGGGGCGGTCGTCGCGGACATAGACCCAGAGCCGGGCCGTCGCGGTCTTGCCGCGCGCCAAGAGCGGTACGGTGGTGTCGTCGCCGTGCAGCCGCTCGGCGGCCATGACATGAGCAGTGATCAGCGCATGCAGCAGCGCCAGCGCCGCGGCGGCGTTTCGAACATGGGTCGCGGTGGTGATTACTTCGGGCCTTTCGAGGGGCGACAGGGCCAGGTGCTCGCCGACACCGGCGAGCGGACAATCAGCCTCGCGCTCGCCGGGTCGTTCCCGCGCCAGGCCAGCATCCCGGCCGGTTGCGTCGTACTGCCCCGATAGCGCGCCACAACGGCGCCCCCCTGACGGCGCTATTCGCCCGCTGCCGGATTTCATGACAGAAATGGCCTGACGCTGCCTTGCACACCCATCGGGGGGAGGGTGGCCTGCAGGGTGGGCACGAGCGCCGCGTGGCTAGGACGTGTTAGAATTTATCCTTTTTCCCCACGGCCTTAATGAAGCGGTCCACCTCGTCCTCGGTGTTGAAATAATGCACCGACGCCCGCCCGAGGGCGGGCAGCCCGCGCTCGGCGAAGTCGATCAGCGCCGCCGACCCCAGCGTCACCGACATGTTCATGCCCCGCGCCGCCATCCGCCGCGCCGTCTCCGGCGCCGGCTCGCCCGCGACGACGAAGCTCACGATCCCGCACTTGCGCGCCCCGGCATCGTGCACGCTCACCCCCGGTACCGCCGCGAGCCCGTCGCGCAGCCGCGCCCCCAGCGCCGTCACCCGCGCCTCGATCGCCTCGAGCCCCAGCCCGCGCGCATAGCGCACCGCCGCCGCGAGGCCGATCCGCCCGGCGACATAGCTCTCCCAATTCTCGAACCGCCGCGCCCCCGGCGCCAGCTCATAGCGCTCCGGCCCGGTCCAGACTGTCGCCCGGAGATCGACGAACGGCGGCTCGATCCGCTCCGCCATCGCCCGCGCGACATAGAGAAACCCGGTCCCCCGCGGCCCGCGCAGGAACTTCCGCCCGGTCCCCGACAGCACGTCGCACCCGAGCCGCCCGACATCGAGCGGCATCTGCCCCACCGACTGGCAGGCGTCGAGCAGATAGATCAGCCCATGCGCCCGCGCGATCCGCCCGACCTCCTCCGCCGGATTGACCAGCCCGCCCTGCGTCGGCACGTGCGTGAGCGCGATCACCTTGCGTCCGCGGCCCGATCATCCGCTCCAGCGCCGCCACGTCGATCTGCCCCGCTCGCGTCCGACGGCACCAGATCGATCGCCAGCCCCCGCCGCCGCGCCTGCTGCACCAGCCCCAGCCAGTTCGACACATACTCCGACGCATGCGTCAGGATCCGGTCGCCCTCGGCCGAGCGGCAGCCCGTAGAACGCCATGTCCCAGGCCCGCGTCGCATTCTCGACATAGGCGATCTCGTCCGGCGCAGCCCCGAGCAGGCCTGCGAACTCGTCGTAGAAGGCCGCGAGCTCCGCCGCGGCCTCCCGCTCCGCCTCGTAGCCGCCGATCTCGCGCTCGCGCTCGAGATGCCCGCGCACCGCCGCGTAACACCGGCTCCGGCATCAGCGACGCCCCGGCGTTGTTGAAATGCATCACCCGCTCGCAGGCCGGCGTGTCGGCCCGCGCCGCCGCCACGTCGAGCGCCATCACACGATCTCCAGCGGCGCCGGCCATCACACGATCTCCAGATAGGTCTCGTGCTCGAACGGGCTGATCTGCTGCGAGAAGACCTGCAGCTCCTGCTTCTTCATGCCGAGGAAGGTCTCGCGCAGGATCGGCGCGAACACCCGCGTCAGGCTCTCGCTGTGCTCGAAGGCGTCGATCGCCTGCTTCCAGTCCATCGGCAGCGCCAGCTCGGTCGAGCTCACCATCGGCTCCGGCGGCTCGATCTTGTTCTCGATCCCCTCCAGCGCCGCCCCGAGCACCGCCGCCAGCACCAGGTACGGATTGGCGTCCGCCCCCGCCACCCGATGCTCGACCCGCCGCGCCGCGTTCGACCCGCCGGGGATCCGCACCGCCGCCGCCCGCGTCTCGTAGCCCCACGTCACCTCCGAGGCGACATGCGCGTTCGGCGTCAGCCGCCGGTACGAATTGCGGTGCGGCGCGAACACCAGGCTCGACGCCCGCATCAGCGACAGCACGCCGCCGACCGCATGCCGCATCATCTCCGACCCGTCCGCCGTGCCGTTGTCGAAGACGTTCCTGCCCTCGCCGTCGAGCAGGCTGAAATGCACATGAAACCCGTTGCCCGCCCGGTCGAGGAACGGCTTGGCCATGAAGCTCGCCGCCAGCTCGTACTTCCGCGCAATCCCCTTCACGAACCGTTTGAAATACAAGGCATCGTCCGCCGCCTTCAGTGGATCCGGCACGTGCAGCAGGTTGATCTCGAACTGCCCGCCGCCGTTCTCGCTGATCGCCGAATCCACCGGCACGTCATGCGCATCGCAGGCGGCATAGACGTCGGTGAAGAACGCCTCGAAATGATCGAGATCGTCGATCGAGAGCGCCCCGTCGCCGTCGAGGAACTTGTGCGTCACCGGCGAGCGCGGCGGCGTCGGCACCTCGCCGGTGGTGTCCACCAGGTAGAACTCGAGCTCGGTCGCCACCACCGGCGTCAGCCCCAGCGCCGCGATACCGCCCGCAGACCGCCGCCAGCGCCCGCCGCGGATCGCCCAGATACGGCGCCCCGTCCTCGCTCAGCATCCAGAGCGGCAGCAGCGCCGTCGGGCTCCCGAGCCAGTTCATCGGCAGGAACCCCCGCCCGGTCGGCTCGCAGCGCCCGTCGATGTCGCCCTGCTGGAACACCAGCGGGTTGCCCTTCACGTCCTCGCCCCAGATGTCGAGGCAGGTGATCGAATAGGGCATCCGCATCGACCCCTCGAGCACCTTGCCGGCCTGCGCCACCGGCACCCGCTTGCCGCGCAGGATGCCGTTGAGATCGCAGACCGCCGCGCGCAGGCTGGTGATGTCGGAACGGCCTTCCAGCCATCCCAGGGCGTCGGGGGTGTCCAAGATCGTCTCCGCTTTGGATCCCGGTCAGCTACCACTCCGCCGGCCCGCCGCCAAGAGCGGCCCTCAGCCGTCGCCGGGCGGCGCCCGGCGCGGCCGCCGGCCGGCGGCCTTGCAGGCTGACGTGGCCGCCCTCGAATGCGCCGGAGCGAGGTCTCCAGCCGCGCGTCCGCCGCCTTGATCTCGCGCAGCACCGCGCGGGTGTAGAGCAGATGCGCGCTGGCGGCCTCGCCGGCCGCCGCGGCGTCGCGGGCGAGGATGGTCTCGACGATCGCCCGGTGCTGCTCGCGCAGCACCCCGCGCACCTCCGGCCGGGAATAGAGCTTGTCGCGATTGTAGAAGACCCCGGTCCGCAGCATCCCCGACAGCGCCCGCATGATCTGCAGCAGCACGAGGTTGTGGCTCGCCTCATAGACCGCGAGGTGCAGATCGACGTCCGCCTCCGCCTCGTCCCGCGCGTCGCCGGGGCCGTGCGCGCGATCGATCCGCGCCATGCAGTCCGCGAGCTTCGCCCGGTCCACCTCGTTCGCCCGCTCCGCCGCCAGCGCCGCCGCCATCCGCTCGACCCCGGCGCGGAACTCCAGATAGTCGTCCGTGGTCTCGACCCGCGCCGCCAGCAGCGCCACCAGCGGATCGGTCAGGCTGGTGCCGAGCGGCGAGACCAGCGTCGCCCCGCCGACGCCGCCCTGCAGCAGCCCCTTCTCCTGCAGGAGCTTCAGCCCCTGCCGCAGCGTCGGCCGCGAGACCTTGAGCCGCACCGCGAGCTCCCGCTCGGCGAGGAGCTGCTCGCCGGGCACCAGCGAGCCCTCGCGGATCGAGATCCTCGAGATGCCGCGCGACGCCCTCCGCCGCACTTGCCGCCTTCACCCGATCCTCAGGCACGTCCCGACACCTCTCGCGGCCTATCGCCTGCGCTCGCAGGGGCCGCCTCCATCAGAGTCATCCCGCTCGGGAAGTCAAGCTTGCCAATTGCACGTTTGGTAAAATGTGTTTACCATAAGGCATCGCTCGCTGAGTTCGTTGGTCCAGTTCCAAGCGAAGCCAGCCGCGCCCGGCGCGGGGAGGAGGTTCCCGTGGAAGACGCCCTGACCATCGCCGATCTGAAGGAGAAGGCCCGGCGCCGCGTGCCGAAGATGTTCTTCGACTATGCCGACAGCGGCTCCTGGACCGAGGGCACCTACCGGCGCAACGAGGCCGACTTCGCCGGATCCTGCTGCGCCAGCGGGTGCTGGTCGACATGGCCGACCGCAACCTCGCGAGCGAGATGATCGGCGAGCCGGTGGCGATGCCGGTCGCCCTCGCGCCGACCGGCCTGACCGGCATGCAGCACGCCGAAGGCGAGATGCGCGCCGCCGAGGCCGCCGAGGCCTTCGGCGTGCCCTTCACGCTCTCCACCATGAGCATCTGCTCGATCGAGGACGTCGCCTCGGTGACACCGACGCCCCTTCTGGTTCCAGCTCTACGTCATGCGCGACCGCGACTTCGTCCTCGACCTGATCCGGCGGGCCAAGGCGGCGAACTGCTCGGCGCTGGTGCTGACCCTCGATCTGCAGATCGTCGGCCAGCGCCACAAGGATCTGCGCAACGGCCTGTCGGTGCCGCCGAAATGGCGGCCGAAGCACGCCTGGCAGATCGCGACCCGCCCGTTCTGGGCGCGCGAGATGCTCGGCACCCGGCGCCGCAGCTTCGGCAACATCGCCGGCCGCCTCGGCGGCCTCGACGACCTCGCCTCGATCGCCGCCTGGACCAACCACCAGTACGATCCCCGCCTGTCCTGGAAGGACGTCGCCTGGATCAGGGAGCGCCTGGGGCGGCAAGCTGATCCTGAAGGGCATCCTCGACCCCGAGGACGCCCGGATGGCCGCCGACGCCGGCGCCGACGCGCATCGTCGTCTCCAACCACGGCGGCCGCCAGCTCGACGGCGCCCGCTCGACGATCTCGGCGCTGCCCGGCGATCGTCGACGGCGGTGGGCGACCGGATCGAGGTGCATCTCGACGGCGGCATCCGCTCCGGCCAGGACGTGCTGAAGGCGCTGGCGCTCGGCGCCAAGGGCACCTATATCGGCCGCGCCTTCCTCTACGGCCTCGGCGCCGGCGGCCGCGCCGGGGTCACCCGCGCCCTCGAGATCATCCGCAACGAGCTCGACGTCGCGATGGCGCTCTGCGGCCGCCGCGACGTCCGCAGCCTGGACCGCGACATCCTCGACCGGCCGCGTCGCGGGCCCTGTGACCGGACGCCGCCGGGGATGGCGGAACCGCCCCGGCTGGCCGAGATCCTCGCCGGACCTCCGCCGGATCTCGATGCGCCCGCTGCCTGCCGACCTCCTCGCGGCCCTGCTCTGCCTCGCCGCCTGCGCCGCAGGCCCGGCGGGCGGCCCGGCGCCGGCCGCGCGAGCGCGTCCGGTCGCCGGCGCCCCGGCCGACCCCGACCGGCTCGCGCTGCGCGCCTGGCCGAGCCGCGGCCCGGCCCGGGCGGTCATCCTGGCGCTGCACGGCTTCGGCGACGCCGGCGATCTCACCTACGACGCCGCCGCCGCCTACTGGGCCGGCCGCGGCATCGCCGTCTACGCGCTCGACCAGCGCGGCTTCGGCGGCAACGCCAGCCGCAAGCGATGGCCCGGCGTCGACGCGCTGATCGCCGACGCCATCGCCGCCGCCCGCGACATCCGCCGCCGCCACCCCGGCCTGCCGCTCGTCGTCGTCGGCCACTCGATGGGCGGCGGCGTGGCGCTCGCCGCCGCGGCCGAAGGCATGGACGCCGACGCGCTGGTCCTCGCCGGCCCCGCCATCGCCGGCGGCGACGCGCTGAGCCCGCTCGCCCGCAGCGCCGCCTGGACGCTGGCCTCCGCCCTGCCCGACACCCGCTGGACCGGCCGCGGCATCGTCGAAATCCGCCCGACCGACAACCCCGCCGCGCTCCGCCGCGTCGTCGCCGACCCGCGCCACTTCGGCGACCCCTCGAGCCGCGAGCTCTACGGCCTCGTGGCGCTGATGGACCGCGCCGCCGCCGACGCCCCCCGGTCACGCATCCCGACCCTGACGCTGATGGGCGCCCACGACGAGGTGCTGGAGCCCGAGCGCGTCGCCGCGGTCGCCCGGACCATCCCCGGCAACGCCGGCTTCATCCTCTACCCCGACGGCTGGCACTGGCTCTTCACCGACCTGCAGGCCGACCGCGTCTGGCGCGACGTCGCCGACTTCGCGCTCTCCGTCACGGAATCCGCCGCCCTGTGACCGCGCGTCACAGCCCAATTCACGCGCGTCTGGCAAGGATCGGCCATCGCCACCCCGACCGAGGAGCCCGCCATGACCCGCACCGTCACCCTGATCGCCGCCGCTGCCTTCGCCGCCTTCGGCACCCTCTCGACCGCCCATGCCGCACTCGCCCCGGCCAGCGCCGCCGCCCCCGCCCTCGGCCCCGACTGGTGCACCACCCTGCCCCGCACTCGCCGACATGCTGGCCTCCTCCGAGGACGCGCGGCCCGGGTCCGCACCTGCCGCCGCGTCGCCGAGGAAGTCTGAGCCTTCCCGGCTCCGGCTACTGCCCGCCGCGGTTCCAGCCGCGGCCGGCCTCGCCGAACATCTCGAACCCGTCCGCCGTCACCGCCACCGTGTCCTCGAGCTTGACGAAGCCGCGCCGCGGGTGGTGCATCGTCGTCTCGACCGAGAGCACCATGCCGGCCTCCAGCGGCCGCGCCGCGTCGACCGGGTCGTAGATAGCTGGTTCGCATCAGGAACGGCACCTCGTGGCTGATCAGCCCCATGCCGTGCACGAAGAAGTCGCTGACCCCGCCGTTCGGCCCGGCCCGCATCACCGCCTCGGCGCTGCGCGCCGATCCGCCGCCGGCCGCCCCGGCCCGCACCCTCGGAGAAGGCCGCCTGCTGCACCGCCTCGACCTCGCCGAGCAGATCCTCAAGCTCCGCGTCCGGCTCCCCCAGCACCCCCATCCGCGCCAGATCGCCGATATAGCCGTCGAGGTTGCCGCCCGAATCGATCGACAGCACCTCGCCCTTCGCCCAGGCCTGCCCCGACGGCGCCCGGTTGTGGCTCGCCCCGAGCGTCAGCAGGCAATAGTCGAAATGCAGCCCGCGCCCGACCTCCTCCCGCCGCAGCCGCTCGATGATCTCGGCCTTGGTGGTGCCCTCGCGCGCCCAGCCGATCGTCGCCAGCATCGCCTCGGTGATCCGCTCCGACCCCTCGCGCAGCTTGGCGAGCTCCGCCGGCGTCTTGACCGCCCGCAGCCGCTCCAGCACCCCGGTCGCATCGACGAAGACGCGCCCCCGGCAGCCGCTCGCCCAGCACCGCCCGCGCATCCGCCGGCAGGAACGCCGGCTCGATGCCGATCCGCGCGCTCCCCGCGCCGATCTTCTTCAGATGCTCCGCCGCCAGCGCCGCCGCATCGGTCGTCGTCCAGGCCTTGGCCTGCAGCGTCGGCGTCCAGAACGGCTGCACCGCATGGTCGTACTTCTCCATGCTGTTGCCGACATAGGCCGCCCGCTCCGGTCGCCCCTTGGCGTAGACCACCACCGGCAGGTAGCGGCTGTGGCCGATCGCCTCCATCGCCGAGAAGAACAGGAAGCTGTAGCCGCCCAGAAGATAGCGGTTGTTGTGCTTCGAGGTCGCGAGCAGCACGTCGATGCCCGCCTCGTCCATCAGCCGGTCGAGCCGCGCCGCGTCGAACGGCACCTCGGCAGCCACCACGGTCTCCGCCAACTCGTTCACGGGGTCAGCCCTCCCTTCACGCCGGGTCGGACCCGGTCTCCCCCCTACCTTGCCGCAGCCACGCCGCGAGGTCCAGCACCCGCCCCGGCTCCCGCCCCCTTTCTTCCAGGCATTCATACTGGCATGAAATCCTATCGGGCAGTCGCAGAGGCCCCGGCAACAGCCGGGAAAGAGAACCTGCGGCCAACTGGCCGCGCAACCGTCCATCCGGAAAGCGCGCCGCACGCGCGCTTTCCGAGCGTCGAAGGAGCGGGGGCTTCATCCCCCCGACGCCGGCACTTCCCCCGCTGCCGAATTCCCTTGCAGCCGCTATGGCCGTCGGCCAGCTTCCGGCCGATGGCCCCGCCCGCTCCCGCCGAGATCCGCAAGACCACCTGCTACATGTGCGCCTGCCGCTGCGGCATCGACGTGCATGTCGCGGACGGGAAGGTCCGCCACATCGAGGGCAACCGCGACCATCCGGTCAACAAGGGCGTGCTCTGCGCCAAGGGCGCCGCCGGCGTCATGCAGCACCTCTCCCCCGCCCGCCTGCGCGCGCCGCTCCGCCGCAGCGGCCCGCGCGGCTCCGGCGAGTTCCGCGAGATCGCCTGGGACGAGGCGCTCGGCATCGCCACCAACTGGCTGGCGCCGATCCGCGACAAGCACCCCGAGAAGCTCGCCTTCTTCACCGGCCGCGACCAGTCCCAGGCGCTGACCGGCTGGTGGGCGCAGCAGTTCGGCACCCCCAACTACGCCGCCCACGGCGGCTTCTGCTCGGTCAACATGGCCGCCGCCGGCATCTACACCCTCGGCGGTGCCTTCTGGGAGTTCGGCTCGCCCGACTGGGCGCACACCAAGCTCCTCCTTCTCTTCGGCGTCGCCGAGGATCACAACTCCAACCCGATGAAGATCGGCCTCGGCAAGCTCAAGGCCCGCGGCGCCCGGGTGATCTCGATCAACCCGATCCGCACCGGCTATTCCGCCATCGCCGACCAGTGGCTCGGCATCACCCCCGGTACCGACGGCCTCCTGGTCCTCAGCCTGATCCACCTCCTCCTCACCGCCGGCAAGATCGACCTCGACTACCTCATGCGCTACACCAACGCCGCCTGGCTGGTCGACCAGGGCCCCGGCTCGCCCGGCTTCGGCAGCTTCCTGCGTGACCGCGACGGCCGCGAGCTGATCTGGGACCGCGACCGCCACAAGGCCGTCCCGCACGACACCCCCGGTGCGAAGCCCGCGCTCTCCGGCGGCTTCAACAGCGGCCCGACCCACGCCAAGCCGGTGTTCCAGCTGATGGCCGAGGCCTACCTCGACCCCGCGCTCGCCCCCGAGGCCATCGCCCCCGCCTGCGGCCTCGACCCCGGCAGCATCCGCCGCCTCGCCGCCGAGCTCGCCGAGGTCGCCTTCAACCAGACCATCACCCTGCCCCGCCCCTGGACCGACTTCCGCGGCGAGCGCCACGCGACCATGACCGGCCGCCCGGTGGCGATGCACGCGATGCGCGGCGTCTCGGCGCATTCCAACGGCTTTCAGACCTGCCGCGCCATCCATCTCCTCCAGCTCCTCATCGGCAGCGTCGAGACCCCCGGCGGCTTCCGCTTCGAGCCGCCCTACCCCAAGCCGGTCGCCGCCCACCCGCGGCCGCACCACAAGGTCACCCCCGGCTATCCGCTCGACGGCCCGCAGCTCGGCTATCCCCGCGGCCCCGAGGATCTCGCGATCGACGCCGAGGGCCGCCCCAAGCGCATCGACAAGGCCTTCTCCTGGGAGGCGCCGCTCGCCGCGCACGGGCTCCTGCACAACGTCATCGTCAATGCCGCCGCCGGCGATCCCTACCCGATCGAGGTGCTGTTTCTCTACATGGCCAACATGGCCTGGAACTCGTCGATGAACACCGCCGAGACCATGGCGCTGCTCACCGCCACCGACGCCTCCGGCGAGTACCGCATCCCCAACATCATCGTCGCCGACGCCTATTCCTCCGAGATGGTCGCCTTCGCCGACCTGGTGCTGCCCGACACCACCTACCTCGAGCGCCACGACTGCATCAGCCTGCTCGACCGCCCGATCTCCGAGCCCGACGCCGCCGCCGACGCGATCCGCTGGCCGGTGGTCGCCCCGGACCGCGACGTCCGCCCGTTCCAGTCGGTGCTGCTCGACCTCGGCGCGCGCCTCAGGCTCCCCGGCATGGCCGAGCCCGACGGCAGCCCGACCTACGCCGACTATGCCGACTACATCACCCGCCACCAGCGCCGCCCCGGCGTCGGCCCCCTCGCCGGCTGGCGCGGCGAGGACGGCGCGGCCAGCGGCCGCGGCGCGCCCAACCCGGACCAGCTCGACCGCTACATCGCCGCCGGCGGCTTCTGGCAGGCGCATGTCCCGCCCGAGGCGGCCTACTTCAAGCCGTGGAACGCCGCCTACCAGGACTGGGCGGTCGCCATGGGCTTTTTCGACACGCCGCAGCCCTACCTCTTCCAGCTCTACGCCGAGCCCCTCGGCCGCTTCCAGGCCGCGGCCCTCGGCAAGGGCGACCGCCAGCCGCCCGGGCACCTGCGCGAGCGCCTCGCCCGCGCCATGGCGCCGCTGCCGGTCTGGTACCCGCCGCTCTCCGACGAAGGCCTCGACGCGGAGGCCTTCCCGCTCCACGCCGTCACCCAGCGCCCGGCGGCGATGTACCACTCCTGGGGCGGCCAGAACGCCTGGCTGCGCCAGATCCACGGCGAGAACGCCCTCTACGTCCCCGGCCCGGTCTGGGAGGCGCTGGGCTTTCAGCCCGGCGACTGGGCCGACGTGGTCTCGCCGCACGCCCGCATCACCGTGCCGGTCGCCCGCATGGACGCGCAGAACCCGCATACCGTCTGGACCTGGAACGCCATCGCCAAGCGCCCCGGCGCCTGGGCGCTCGCCCCCGACGCGCCGGAAGCCACCCGCGCGTTCCTGCTCAACCACCTGATCCCCGACCGCCTCCCCGGCGAGGCCGGCCTCTCCAACTCCGACCCGGTCACCGGCCAGGCCGCCTGGTACGACCTCCGCGTCCGCCTCGAACGCGTCCCCGCCCGCACCCTCGCGACGCCCGCACCTCCCGGCCCAAGCCTCGCCTGTCGGGGTCGGCCCCGGCTTCCCATCGCCTTCCGGGGCCGGTCAGCCTGACCGGGGTGCAGCGCCCCCGTGATCGCTTCGGTTCGTGATCTCGTGCCGCGAGCGGTTGTTTCCCGCGGGACCGATGAGGCGAGGCTGCTGTGCAGCCTCGCCTCGGTCCGTCGCCCGGAGCCCATGGCGGAGGGCGGGAGGGGCGCGGCCTGGACCGACGCTGAATCGGGGCGCGACCGCCCCGGCGGGCGCGCCGCGCCCGCCCTCGGGGGCGGCGCGGCCCGCCGCGACCGCCCCCCGGTCGGCGTCAGCCCGCCGCGCCGAGGCCCTTGATCACCTCGATCATCGCCGGCGAGAGATCGACGTGGTGGTGGACGATCTTCCAGCCGTCCGCCTCGCGGCGATAGACGTTGGTGACCCGGTGGTCGATCTCGATGCTCTGGCCGGCCATGGCGACCCGCCCGCGCTCGGTGCCGGTCTCGTAGGCCATGTCGCCGCCGACCTGGAGCAACTGGTCGGTCAGCGCCACCTCGCCGCCGCTGCACAGGCCCGCGATCGCCGCCCAGGGCTTCGCGACCGCGTCCCAGCCGACCTCGCGGCCGCCGACCGGGTGCATCGTCGTCACCGTCGCCGCCTGCGACCAGATCCCCGGCATCTCGCCGGGATCGCCCTCAGCCATCCGGTTCAGCGCCGCATAGAACCGCTTCGACGCCTGCCTGACCTCGTCATCGGTCGCCATCGGATATCCCCCCGTTGCCGGCCGCCCCAGCGGCGGCCGGAGCCCCGAGCTTACCACGCGCCGCCACGCCGCGCCGGGCGTTCTTCAGGCGATGCGCCGCACGATGGACGCGGCGCCGATCCTCGCCTATGCCTGCGCCATGAGCCCGGAAATCATCATGACGCTTTCCAGACGCTTTCCAGACGCCTTCCCTACCCGCATTCCCGCGCCTTTTCCGGCGCTTGCATGACGGGCTTGCCGGAATCCACCGATCGCGCCCTCGGCCTGGTCATCGACCTCGACACCTGCGTCGGCTGCCACGCCTGCGTCATCGCCTGCAAGGAATGGAACACCGGCGAGGGCGCCTTCGCCCCGCTTTCCGACCGCGACCCCTACGGCGCCGATCCCGAAGGCGCCTTTCTCAACCGCGTGCACAGCTTCGAGGCGATCCCCGACACCGGCCCGCCCCGGGTCGTCCACTTCCCGAGATCCTGCCTGCACTGCGCCGACGCGCCTTGCGTCACCGTCTGCCCCACCGGCGCCAGCTTCAAGCGCAGCGAGGACGGCATCGTCCTGGTCAACGAGGCCGACTGCATCGGCTGCGGCCTCTGCGCCTGGGCCTGCCCCTATGGCGCCCGCGAGATGGACCCGGCCCAGGGGGTGATGAAGAAATGCACCCTCTGCGTCGATCGCATTGATAACGCTGAGCTTCCGGAGATCGACCGCATCCCCGCCTGCGTCCGCACCTGCCCGACCGGCGCGCGGCACTTCGGCGATCTCGCCGACCCCGCGAGCCCGGTCTCCCGCCTCGTCGCCGACCGCGGCGGCATCGAGCTCATGCCCGAGCAGGGCACCCACCCGGTCAACCGCTACCTGCCCCCGCGCGAGCGCGACATCGACATCCTCGCCCCGCTCCTCGACCCGCTGCCGGAGGCGCAGGGCGGCTTTCTCGGCTGGCTCGACCGGACCCTCGCCCGCCTCTGATGCATCCTGCCCCGTCGATCATCGCCTTCAGCACCCTCTCGGGCCTCGGCTTCGGGCTGATCGCCTGGCTCGGCCTCGGCGCCGGCCAAGCCTCTGGGCTCGCTGTGTTTTCCCTGTCCGTCCTCGCCGGTCGTCCTGGTCGCCGCCGGCCTCCTCGCCAGCCTCCTCCACCTCGGCCGGCCCACCCGCTTTCTCAAGGCCTTCACCCAGTGGCGCAGCTCCTGGCTCAGCCGCGAGGCCATCCTCGCCATCGCCACCCTCGCCGTCTTCGGCCTCTACGCGGCGCTCTGGCTCATGTTCGGCCTGCGCAGCCGCTGGCTCGGCCTGCCCGCCGCGGCGCTGGCGCTCGCGACGGTCCTCTCCACCGCGATGATCTACGCCCAGCTCCGCAGCGTGCCGCGCTGGCACACGCCGCTGACGCCGGTGCTGTTTCTCGATCTTCGCGCTCGCCGGCGGCGCGCTCCTCGCCGGCGCCGCCGTCCCCGCCTCCTGGCTCTTCGCAGCACTCGGCATCGCCCAGCTCGCCGCCTGGCGGCGCGGCGGCGGCCTCGCAGCATCCGGCACCACGCTCGCCACCGCCACCGGCCTCGGTGCCCTCGGCCGGCTGCGCCTGCTCGAGCCGCCGCATACCGGGCGGAACTATCTGCTCCGCGAGATGGTGTTCGTCATCGGCCGCGGCCACGCGCTGAAGCTGCGCGCCGCGGGGCTGCTCCTCGCCGTGCTGCTGCCGCTCGCCCTGCTGTCGCTGCCGCTGCCCGGCACCCTCGCGCTCGCCCTGGCCGCCGTCGCCCATGCCGCGGGCGCGCTGGTCCTGCGCTGGCTCTTCTTCGCGGAGGCCGAGCACGTGGTTGGACTCTACTACGGAAGGCGCTAAGACACCCTGTTTCCGCCTCCCGATCGGAGAAGCGCCGCGCGCAATGGCCAAATCCGACCCCAAGCGCCGCACGGCGGCGGGCACCAAGCCGGGCCAGCCGCCGCGCCTGCAGGTCGCGGCGCTCTGCTGGCGGCGCTCGGGCAAGGGGGTGCGCGTCCTGCTGATCACCAGTCGTGACACCGGACGCTGGGTGATCCCCAAAGGCTGGCCGATGCGCCGACCGCACCGAGGCCGAGGCCGCCGCCCGCGAGGCCTACGAGGAGGCCGGCGTGCGCGGCATCGTCGCCCTCCGCGAGCATCGGCCTCTACACCTACGCAAGGTGCTTGCGCCAGACCGCCGCGTCACCTGCGCGGTGCGGGTCTTCCCGCTCGAGGTGCGCGAGCTCCTGCGCAAGTATCCCGAGACCGGCCAGCGCCGCAGCCGCTGGTTCTCGCCGCTCAAGGCCGCCCGCCGCGTCGCCGAGCCCGAGCTCGCCGCGATCGTCCGCGGCTTCGATCCCGACGCCGCCCCTCCGCAGCGGCCGCTCGGCCACCCGGCTGAGGCCGCGCTGGACGAGGCGGATGGGCCGTTCGAGTTTGACGCGGCCGAGGTCGGGCAGGGGATCGGCGGCGCGTTTACCTATGCGCGAAAAAAGTTACAAGCTGCGTACGAAACATTGAAATGGGCTCGCAATTTTCACCGGAGTTCGACCGGCCGTTAAGGATGAACGCGTCTCTACCATCAGGGAGCAAAGTCCTAAAAGCCTCAGTCGAAGCTCGGCGTGACCTCCGCCACCACCACCGCGTTCTCCGCGGCCGCGCGCGCCATCAGCGCCCGCTCGTCCTCGGAGACCTCGCCCCGCTCGGCGAGCGTGCCGTAGCCGGTCACATCGAGCGGCGCCATGTCGGCGGCCTTGAGCACCGCCACCGTCTCGCGCACCGCCTCGGCCTCGTCGGTCCCGGCGGCGTAGCAGAGCAGCGTCGCGCCGCGCGCCTTCTCCGGCAGCCCGTCGCCGGGCTTGCGCCCGACCGCGACCAAGAGCGTATAGACCTGCCGCCACCCTTCGGCTCAGTCGCGCAAGCAGCTCGTTGATCGCCGTCTTCGACCGGGTCCGCTCGTCCACCCGCTTGACGATGACCGCGCAATAGAGGCTCGGGCCCGGGCTGCCGTCCGGCAGCGGCTTGCCCGGCAGGCTCCCCGCCACCACCACCGAGAAGGGCGGCACCTCGCCATAGAAGATCTCGCCGGTCGCCCGATCGACGATCTTGGTCGACTGGCCGATGAAGACGCCCATGCCGAGCACCGAACCCTCGCGGACGATGCAGCCCTCGACCACCTCCGAGCGGGCGCCGATGAAGCAATTGTCCTCGATGATCGTCGGCCCGGCCTGCATCGGCTCGAGCACGCCGCCGATCCCGACGCCGCCCGAGAGGTGGACATGCCGGCCGATCTGCGCGCAGGAGCCCACCGTCACCCAGGTATCGACCATCGTGCCCTCGCCGACATAGGCGCCGACGTTGACGAACGAGGGCATCAGCACCACTCCCGGCGCGACATAGGCCGAGCGGCGCACCACCGCCGTCGCCACCGCCCGGAAGCCGGCGGCGCGCCAGTCGTGCTCGGTCCAGCCCTCGAACTTGGAATCGACCTTGTCCCACCAGCCGCCGCCCTGCGGCCCGCCCGACTGCGGCGCCATCTCCTGCAGGCGGAAGCCGAGCAGCACCGCCTTCTTGGCCCACTGGTTGACCCGCCACGCCCCGTCCGGCTGCCGCTCCGCGACCCGCAGCGCCCCCTTGTCGAGCGCCTCGAGCGTCGTCTCGATCGCGGCGCGCTCGGCGCCGCCGGTCTCGGGCCCGACCGCGTCGCGCGCCTCCCAGGCGGCTTCGATGGCGCGCTCGAGCTCGGCATGATCGAAGCTGGACATCGGGCACCGGCCTTTCGGTTCGCTCTGGCGGGGATCGGGGCGCAAGCTATAAGTCGGCGAGGCCCCGCTGGCAATCGGCGGAGCCAGGAGCCCGCAGGGACGCCGCATGACCCGAGCGCGCAAGCCGCCCAAGCCGCTTCCCCGACGCCCGCGAGGATTCTCGCGCGCTCCGACCGGGTGCCCGACACGCCGCAGACCCTGTCGCCGAGCTTCCGGCTCGCCTTCAGCGACGAGGACTTCCTCACCCGCGACGAGCTGCGCCCGCTCCGGCTGCAGCTCGAGCTCCTCAAGACCGAGATGGCGCTGACCGAGCGCGGCATCGTCTCGACGATCGTGATGCTCGGCAGCGCCCGCATCCCCGACCCGGCCACCGCCGACCCGAGCCGCCCGGTCGCCCGGCTCGCCGGCTACTACGAGGAGGCCCGCGCCTTCGCCCGGCTCTGCACCGAGCGGGCGCTCGCCACCGGCAACCGCGAGAACGTCGTCTGCACCGGCGGCGGCCCCGGCATCATGGAGGCCGGCAGCCGCGGCGCGGTCGAGGCCGGCGGTGTCTCGATCAGCCTCAACATCGTGCTGCCGCACGAGCAGATGCCCAACCTCTACGGCACCCCGGAGTCTGAGCTTCAACTTCCACTATTTCGCCATCCGCAAGATGCACTTCCTGATGCGCGCCCGGGCGATCGCGGCATTCCCCGGCGGCTTCGGCACGCTCGACGAGCTGTTCGAGGTGCTGACGCTGGTGCAGACCGGCCGGATGCGCCGCCTGCCGATCCTGCTCTTCGGCGCCGAGTTCTGGCACCGGGTGATCGACTGGCAGGCGCTGGTCGAGGCCGGCACCATCGGCCCGCACGACCTCGATCTCATCACCCACGTCGCGAGCCCCGCCGAGGCCTGGGAGCGCATCGACGCCTGGCCGCATCCCTGACGCCGCCCGCGGCGCTACTTCACCGACCCCGCCGACAGCCCGCCCTGCCAGAAGCGCTGGACCAGGAGGAAGGCGATGATCACCGGGATGATCGACACCAGCGCCCCGGCGCAGACCACGGTGAAAAGCACCTCGCCGCCGCTGCCCGCGGTCGCCGCCGCGTACCATTGCGCGAGCCCGACCGTCACCGGGAAGTGCTCCGACGAGTTCAGCACCACCAGCGGCAGGAAGTAGTTGTTCCAGCTCGCGACGAACGCCAGCACCAGCACCGTGGTGAAGGCCGGCATGATCAGCCGGAACACCAGGAACAGGAAGATGTAGATCTCGCCGGCGCCGTCCATCCGCCCGGCGTCGATGATCTCGTCCGAGACGCCGTCGTCGATATAGGCGCGCATCAGGAACACCCCGATCGGAAACACCAGCGACGGCAGGATCACCGCCCAGGGCGTGTTGAGCAGCCCGACCTCGCTCAGCAGCAGGAACAGCGGGATCACCAGCGCGGTCTGCGGGATCATCACCGCGCCGAGCACCAGCGCGTAGAGGAACCGCTTGCCGAGGAAGTCGTACTTGGCGAAGGCGTAGCCCGCGAGCGTCGCCACCACCGCCGAGCCCACCGCCGAGAAGGTGGCGTAGTAGAAGCTGTTCCAGCAGCCACAGCCGGAACACGCCGTCGTGCTGGGTGAAGAGGTCGCGCAGGTTCTCGAACAGGTGGAAGTCGCCGGAGAACCACAGGCCGAAGGTGGTGAAGAGATCGGGGTTGGTCTTGGTCGAGGCGGTGATCAGGTAGAAGATCGGCGCGAAGGTATAGATGAAATAGACGAAGAGCACCCCGGTCAGCAGCCAGCGGTTGCGCCGGAAGCTCGCCGACTCCCTGGTCTTGCCGACGATCGTCACCGCCGGCCCCGCCGGCCGGCGATGAGCATGAAGGCGTAGGCGAGCACCGCCGTCACGCCGCCGAGCAGGAAGGAGATCGCGGCCGAGTAGTTGTACTGCTGCGCGGTGAAGGCGAGCGTGTAGGCGTAGAAGTTCGGCGTGAACGCGCTGTTGATGACGCTGCGCGCCAGATTGATACATCAGGTACGGCTCGGTGAAGAGCTGCAGCGTGCCGATGATCGAGAAGACGATGGTGACGAGGATCGTCGGCAGGATCAGCGGCAGCTTGATGTAGAGCGCGTGCTTGAAGGCGTTCGCCCCGTCCATCACCGCGGCCTCCTCGAGGTCGGTCGGGATCGCCTGCAAGCGCCGCGTAATAGATGATCATGTTGTAGCCCATGTACTCCCAGACCGCGATGTTGGCGAGCGAGGGAATGATGGTCGCGTGGCTGAGGAAGTCGGGCTTCGGCCAGCCCAGCGCGCTGGCGAGCTGGGAGAACGGCCCGTAGGCCGGGCCGTAGAGGAAGCCCCACATCAGCGCCGCGATCACCGTCGGCACCGCGTAGGGGATGAAGAAGCTGATGCGGAAGAAGCTCTTGGCATAGACGGTGCCGCTGTCGAGGATCAGCGCGAAGCAGAGCGCCAGGATCAGCATCACCGGGATCTGCATCGCGCCGAACTTCAGCAGCGTCACCACCCCGCCCCAGAACTTCGGATCGACGAAGGCCTTGTGGAAGTTGTCGAGCCCGACGAAGCGGGTGCCGCCGACCAGCGTCGTCTTGTAGACGCTGAGGCCGAGCGCGTTGACCAGCGGGATGATCAGGAAGGCGACGAAGAGCAGGAGGAACGGCAGCAGGAAGACGTAGGGCGCGAGCGCGCTTGCTGACGCGGAACGAGGATCGTCGGCCCCGGCGCGGCGGTATCGGCCATGCTTCCCCTCGATCCCGGCTGCGGAGATTCTCAGGCGTCCAGGGGGAGCGCCCGCGCCGGACGCTCCCCCTGCGGCTCACTTGACGGTGTAGCCCTGGTCGGTCGCGTATTCGACGATCGCGTCCTGCACCCGGTCGAAGGCGTCGGCCAGCGTGCCGTTGCCGCCGATCGACGGCGCTGAGCTCGTCCTGGATGTGGGTGTTCACATAGTCCTGGAACGGCGCGAACTCGAAGCTCGGATCGACGTGCGACGAGGCCTCGGCGAAGATCTGGTTGACCGCCTGGCCGCCGTAGAAGTCGTACTTGTGGTCGAGCACCGCCGGGTCGGCGAGCACCTCCTTGAGCACCGGGAACAGGAAGATCTCGCTGTTCCAGTAGCGCGCGACCTCGGGGTCGGCGCCCATGAAGGTGGCGAAGAGCGTCGCCTCCTTCAGGTGCGGCGTGCCCTTCATCGCGGCGACGGTCGAGCCGCCCCAGTTCGAGGCGACATACTCGCCCGCCTTCCACTGCGGGATCTTGGCCGCGCGCCACTTGCCGACGCTCGCCTTCATCGACGAGGCCATCAGCGCCGGTCCCCAGGCCGCGGTGACCCAGGAGGCGTAGGTGCCGTTGTCGAGGCCGGCGAACCACTCGCTGGTCCAGACCGGGGCGACGTCGACCGCCTTGGCGTCGATCAGCTTCTGCCAGTAGTTGGCCCAGTCCTTGGCGATCGGGTCGTTGATCGCGATGCTGATGTCGGTGCCCTCGAGGTGGAACGGGCGCCAGCCCTTCTGCCAGAGCACCGCGGCGACCCAGCCGGCGTCGCCGGCGCCGAAGTCGGTCATGAAGGTGCCGGGCTTGTCCTTGGCGAGCTTGAGCGCCGCCTCGGCGTAGGCGTCCCAGGTCTCGGGGACGCGCGAGGCCGCTCGCGCTGAAGATGTCGTCCCGGTAGAGCAGGCCCATCGGGCCGGAATCCCACGGGATGCCGTAGACCTGGTCGCCGTCGGAGGCCGACTTCCAGGTCCAGTCGACGAAGCCCGTCCTTCACGTCGTTGGCGCCGGCCGGCGCCCATGTCCTCGAGCGCCTGCAGCGCCCGGAAGCTCGCGATCGAGTTGAACTCCATCTGCGCCACGTCCGGCAGGCCGGTGCCCGCCTTCAGCGCGTCGCGAAGCTTCACGTAGTGCGGCGCGCCCTGCCCGACGTTCTCGTACTTGACCTTGATGTTCGGGTACTTCTCCATGAACTTCTGGGACATTTCCAGTCGACCCCGGGCACCAGGCCCAGAAGGTCAGCTCGACCGGGTCCTGCGCGAGCGCGGCGGGAACGCCCGGCAGCGCCGCGGCGGCGAGGCCGGCGCCGGTCACTTTCAGAAAATCGCGGCGATCCAACCGTTGCGGCGCCGCTCGAAGCTTGTCGTTCATTTCCGTCCTCCCTGGGGTCGTCCTGGCCGCCTTGCCCGCGACGGCTCTTCCGCTCGCGGGCCGCGATCTTTTCTTCCGCGCCTGACGCTAGAGGCGAGCCCGCGCCATGTCAATTTTGCTTCAGGCTTCCTGCATCCGCTCCTCGACCCGGGCGCCGACCGTCGCGATCGAGTCCGGGCTGATCAGCCCGAGCCGGGCCGCGTCCTCGGCGATGGCGACGCTGTCGGCCGCGAGCACAAGATGCGCGCCGCCGGCCCGCAGCGCCGCGGCCATCGCCGCGACTTCGGCCGCGCGCTCCGGTCCCCGGGCCGTCGACATCGCGGATATAGACCGCCCGCACCCGGCCGTCGTAGCGCTCGACGATCCGGCGATAGACCTCCGGGTCGTGCTGGCCGCTGTCGCCGATCAGCACGAACGGCATGTCGGAGTAGAGCTCCATCATCGCCTCGATCAGCAGGCGCTTGTGGTCCACCGCCCGCCGCGGCAGCGGCGAGCGCCAGCTGATCCCCCACTCGCGCAGGAAGAGCACCGGGCCGGCCGGGATCGCGTGGTGCTGGAAGAAGGCCTCGAGGATGTCGTAGATCCCCCAGGGCGCCCGCGAGACGTAGAGCATCGGGTTGCACTCGTCTCCCGACACGCCGGCGTGCAGCGCCCGGTAGAGCGCGGCGACCCCGGGAAAGACCGTGCGGCTCGAGGCGCCCTCGACGAACAGCCGCCACAACATCGCCGCCTTGTTGACCACCCCGGTATGCATCACCGTGTCGTCGATGTCGGAGACCACCACCATCCGCGCCCGCTCCGGCGGGATGAACACGTCCGCCCAGGACTCCGCGCGCCGCGGCGCGAGCAGCGCGAGCTCGAGCCGGTGCCAGAGCTGCTCGCGCGGCACCGGCCGGCCCGGCGCCATCTCGACGCGGAAATAGCCGTCGCGGTCGGTCACCACCTCCTGCTCCGCGCCGTAGAAGCGGGCGCGGATCCGCGCGCCGCGCACCGGACGGCGCCGGATGCGCCGCACGATCGAGCGGAACTCCTCCGCTTCGACCGCGCCGCCGGTGTGCTGCCAGAACACCCGGCCGATCACGAAGATCCGGTCCGCCGAGCCGTAGCCGCGGTAAGGCTGCAGCACCACGCCGCGCCGTCCGCGGGCGGTGCGCACCGGGCGCGCCAGCAGCCGCAGGACGCCGCGGACGGCGCGCGCCGAGTTCGGAGGAGCGCAAGCCTCAGGCCGCCGCTTCGGCGGCCGCCAGCGCGGCGTGGATCTCGGCGACCACCGCAGCACCTTCGCCGATCGCACCGCCGACCCGCTTCACCGAGCCCGCCCGCACGTCGCCGATGGCGAAGACCCCGGGTAGGCTCGCCTCCAGCGCCGGCTTGCCCGGCGGCCGCGCCCGGCACCGCCGCGCCGGTCAGCACGAACCCCGCGCGGTCGAGCCTTAGCTTGCACGGCCGCACCCAGCCCGTCTCCGGGTCGGCGCCGACGAAGAGAAAGAGGTTGCGGATCGGCTGCGTCTCGGCCTCGCCGCTCCGCCGGCAGACCCAGGTCACGCTCTCGAGATGCCGCTCCGGATCGCCGCCGAGCCCGGTGATCTCGGTCTCGCACATCAGCCGGATGCTCGGCGTCGCGCCGATCCGCTCGACCAGATAGCGCGACATGCTCTTGTTGAGATCCGGGCCGCGGATCAAGAGGTTCACCCGCCTGGCGAAAGCCGAGAGGTAAACCGCCGCCTGGCCCGCCGAATTGCCGCCGCCGACCAGCGCCACCTCGGCGCCGGAGCAGAGCCGCGCCTCCATCGGCGAGGCCCAGTACCAGACGCCGCGCCCCTCGAAGCGCTCGATGTTGCGCAGCGCCGGCCGCCGGTAGCGCGCACCGCTGGCGATCACCACCGTGCGCGCCGTCACCGCGCCGCCGCCGGCGAGCTCCAGCCGGTACGGCCCCGCCGCACCGAGGCAGGCGAGCTCGGCCACCGTCGCGGGAAAGATGATCTCGGCGCCGAACTTCTCCGCCTGCACGAAGGCGCGCCCGGTCAGCGCCGCGCCGGTGATGCCGGTCGGAAAGCCGAGGTAGTTCTCGATCCGCGCGCTCGCCCCGGCCTGGCCGCCGTGGCCCTGCTGGTCGAGCACCGCCACCGACAGCCCCTCCGAGGCGGCATAGACCGCCGCCGACAGCCCGCGCCGGCCCGGCGCCGACCACCGCCACGTCGAAGAGCGCCCGCCCCGGCGCCCGGCCGATCAGCCCCAGCGCCCGGCCGAGCGCGGCGATCGAGGGGTTGCCGAGCACCGCCCCGGTCGGGGTCACCACCACCGGCAGCCGGCCGCTCGCCGCCGCGCAATGGCTGAGCAGCCCCGCCGCCGCCGCGATCGCTCGCGGGGTCGGCGATCTTGTGCGGATGGCCGTTGCGCCGCAGGAAGGTCGCGAGCCGCAGCACGTCGGCGTCCTCCGGGCCGCCGATGATCAGCGGCCCGCCCTCGCCGGACTGGATCAGCTGCACCCGGCGCAGGATCAGCGCCCGGGTGATCCGCTCGCCGAGCCCGGCTTCGGCGACCAGCAGCGCCCGCAGGCCTGCCGGCGGGATCAGGATGGTCTCGACGCGCCCTCGGCATACGCCGTCCACCAGCGACGGCCGCCCGGAGAGCTGCCCCGCCTCGGCCAGGAACTGTCCCGGCCCCTGCTCGACCAGCGGCTGCCGCCGGCCGAAGCCGTCGCGCTGGCTGATCGCCACCTGCCCCTTCAGCACGATGAACATCCCCGGCCCCGGCTCGCCGGCGCGCGAACAGCGCCTCGCCGTCGCGATACCGCCGCTCGGCTCGCCGAAGCGGCGCAGCCGCTCGATCTCCTCGGCGGTGAGCTGCGGGAAGGTCTCGTCGTAGCGCGGATAGAGCACGGCGCGCTCGGCGGCGGTATCGGCGGGAGCGTCGGTCATCGAGGGCCATCCACATTCCACGGTCGCCGCCAGAAATAGGCGCTCCCGCCGGCGCGGCAACGCCCCGCGAAGCCCGTCGAAGGCTCGTCGCCCGCCCGCGGTTGTCAGCCGCCTGCCGCCTCGCATAGCCTCGCGCCGACGCCGATAGCGGAGGACAGAATGGCCGAGACGTCTCTCGGGTTTCGACACGCTGCAGATCCACGCGGGCGCCAAGCCCGACCCGGCGACCGGCGCGCGGCAGACGCCGATCTACCAGAACACCGCCTACGTCTTCCGCGACGCCGACCACGCGGCCAGGCTCTTCAACCTCCAGGAGCTCGGCTACATCTATTCCCGCCTGACCAACCCGACGGTGATGACGCTCGCCGAGCGCCTCGCGGCGCTCGAAGGCGGCATCGGCGCGGTCTGCACCTCGTCCGGGCACGCGGCGCAGATCATGGCGCTCTTCCCGCTGATGCGGCCCGGCGACAACATCATCTCCTCGACCCGGCTCTACGGCGGCACCGTCACCCAGTTCACCCACACCATCCGCCGCTTCGGCTGGTCGGCCGAGTTCGTCGACACCGAGGACCTCGCGGCGGTCGAGGACGCCGCCGACGACCACACCCGCGCGATCTTCTGCGAGTTGATCGCCAATCCCGGCGGCTATGTCACCGACATCCCCGCGCTCGCCGCGGTCGCCAAGCGCCTCGGCGTGCCGCTGATCGTCGACAACACCTCGGCGACCGCGCTACCTCTGCCGCCCGATCGAGATGGGCGCCGATCTCGTCGTGCTCTCGACCACCAAGTATCTCACCGGCAACGGCACCGTCATCGGCGGCGCGGTCGTCGATTCCGGCAAGTTCGACTGGTCGGCCTCGGGCAAGTTCCCGAGCCTCACCGAGCCCGAGCCCGCCTATCACGGCCTGAAGTTCCACGAGACCTTCGGGCCGATGGCCTACACCTTCTCTCGGCATCGCCATCGGCCTGCGCGACCTCGGCATGACGCATGGCGCCGCAGAACGCCTTCCTGACACTGCTCGGCACCGAGACGCTGAGCCTGCGGATGAAGAAGCACGTCGAGAACGCCGAGACGGTCGCCGCCTGGCTCGAGAAGGACCCGCGGGTCGAGTCCGTCACCTACGCCGGCCTGCCGTCCTCGCCCTGGTACGACCGGGCGAAGCGGCTCTATCCCGAACGGCGCCGGCGCGCTCTTCACCTTCGCGCTGAAGGCCGGCTACGAGGCCTGCGTCAAGCTGGTGAACTCGGTCGAGCTCTTCAGCCACGTCGCCAACCTCGGCGACGCCCGCTCGCTGATCATCCACTCCGCCTCGACCACCCACCGCCAGCTGACGCCCGAGCAGCTGGAGGCCGCCGGGGCCAGCCCCAACCAGGTGCGGCTCTCGATCGGCATCGAGGATCCCGAAGGACCTGATCGCCGACCTCGACCAGGCGCTGGCGAAGGCCGTTGCCTGAGCGCCCACTCGATGACCTCGAAGGCGGTCGCCTGAGCGGTCACTCGATGGCGTAGACCACCTCGACATCGGCGTTGAGCGTCACGGTGCCTTCGGCGACCGGCGGCGCTCCCGCCATGTCGGCCTTGGCGAACATCGGCACCGGACCGCCCCCGCCGCCGCCCTCCCGCAGCGACAGCACATTGCCCAGGGTGACGCCGGCCGCCTTGGCGAAGAGCTCGGCCTTGGCGCGCGCGTCCTCGACCGCCTTCAGCCGCGCGATGGTCGAGCGTCGCCTGCGGATCGGAGACCTCGAAGCCGACGCCGTAGAGCCGGTTGGCCCCCGACTTGGTCACCGCGTCGATGACCGCCCCGAGGCTCGCGACCGCGCGCACCTTCACCGTCACCATGCTGCTGGCCTGATAGCCGATCACCTTCGGGCCGCGCGTCTGGTCGGCATCCGGCGCGTTGTCGAACACCGGGTTCAGATTGAGCTGGCTGGTCTGGGCGTCGCGGCGCTCGATCTTCGCGGTCTCGAGCGCCGCGAAGACCGCGGTCATCGCCACGCTGTTCATCGCCAGCGCCTCGACCGCCGTCGCGGCCTGGGTCTCGACGCCGGCGGTGACGGTGGCGAGGTCGGGCACCGCCTCGACCTCCGCCGAGCCGGTCACCGTGATCTGCCGCTGGGTGTCCTGGGCGGCCGCGGGCACGGCGAGCGCCAGCCCGAGCAGGGCGGCGGCGAGGGGAATGGGGCGCAACTACGGGCTCCTTGACTACTGGGGCCGGGCGGGTCGGCACGCAAGATGTGCGCCGCAACACGCGCCACGGCAACTAAAACTTGCGCGAGCGGCGCCAAGACGCTGGATCGGCGTTGCGATCCACGCTATGGTGTTGGCGAGGCAGTACTCGACAATAGATCGGGACAGGCATGAGCAGGACCACCACCCGCAAGCCGGAGTTCCGGCTGCTATTGGGCTACCCATACGTCACGCTGACCCGAGCCGACCGGCCCGAGCCGATCGGCACCGCCACGCCGGGATCGCCGGCCTTCACCGCGGATCTGCGCTGCCTTGTCGGCAAGGTCGCGCGGGCCGGCGGACGGCTGACCGTCGTCCTGCCCGAAGCGGAGGTCTGGCGCGGCCGCCTGGAGCCTTCCGCCACGCGATCGGCCCGGCTCGGCGCCGCGCGCGCCCTGGCCGCTGCGCATCTGGGCATTCCGCCGCAGGAGGTCGCCCTCGTCGTCGCCGCGTCCGGCGCGGCTGCCGCCGGCACCCGCCGCAGCACGCTGGCAGAGACCCGGCGCCTGGTCGGCGCCGTCGGCATGCGCCCGGACGCCATCGTCGGCGACGGCGCGTTCGACGGGTTTCCGGCGCCGCCGGTGCTCGGGGGCCATCCGCCGCTGCCCGGCTTCGCGCTCGGCGGCGGCGCCGGCGCCCTCGCCGCCGCCGCCGCGGCGCTCTATCTGGCGCTGCCCTCCGATCCGCCGGCGCCCGCGGTCGCGCATATGCCGCCGTCCTCGGCCACGATCGTCGCCGAGGCAGCCGCCACGCCGAAACCGCCGGCCAAGGCCGCGCCGGCGCCGGTCCTCGCCCTCCTCCACGCCGCCCCTCCGCCCGCGCGGCCGAAACCACAACCGCCGGCGACGCCGCTGCCCGCGCCGGTTACACAGGCAACCCGCAACGTCGATTTTCTCTGGGTGGCGCCGGAGCAGGGCGGCGCGCCTGATCTCCGCCTCGCCGAGCTCACCACCGCCCGCGCGCGGATGACCGACGCGACAATGGAGCCGCTGCACCGCCCGGCGGCCGCTCTCGCGCCGGCGACCGCGCCAGCTCCGCAAGCCGCCGCCGAGCTGCGGCCGATGCACCGCCCCGCCGCGGCAGCGCCCCCAGTGGCAGCACCCGCCGTGGCAGCGCAAACCGCCCCGGACCGCTCGGCAGCCGCGGATTTCGGCCGCCCGAAACCGCGCCCGGACGAGCCCGGGGCGGTGAAGCTCGCCTCGCTCGCGCCGGAGGCCGCCGCGATCGCCGGCCTGGCCGCGGCCAGCGTCGCATCCGCCCCGCCGCCGGCCCGCCCGGCCGGCCTGCGCACTGCGCCGGCCACGCCGCCGCGCGTGGTCAAGCCGGCGCCCAAGCCTGCGCCCAAGCTCGCCGTCGCAAAGCCGAAGCCGGCCGCAGCGCCGCCCCCCGCCCCGGCCAAGCCGCAGCCGGTGGTCACCGCCGCGCCCCAGCGCGTGGTCACCGCCGCGCCGCGCAAGCGCGTGGTCACCGCCGCGCCCCAGCGCGTGGTCACCGCCGCACCCCAGCGCGTGGTCACCGCCGCACCCCAGCGCGTGGTCGCCGTCGCGCCCACCACCGCGGCGAAGGCGGCCTTCTCCGGTCCGGTCCGCTCCGGCATCACCCGCGGCAACGTCTCGCTGATCGGCATCTTCGGCGGTGCGGACGGACGCCACGCGCTGCTGCGCCTGCCCAACGGCCAGATCGAGCGGGTGCGCGCCGGCGACAGCGTCCAGGGCATGCAGGTCGCCGCCGTCGGCAAGGAGTTGGTGCAGATCAGCGGCCGCGGCCGCAACACGCTGCTGCTTCTGCCGGACTGAGCCCGCCGCGCCGGCGGCCGCGTCAAGATAATCGTCTAGATGCTTTCAAGATGGTTTCCAGATGCTTTCAAGACCGCGAAAATGCAACGGTCTGAAGGCCTTCGCCTACTTCGCGAACACCACCGTCTTATGCCCGTTCAACAGCACCCGATCCTCCAGGTGCCACTGCACCGCCCGCGAAAGCACCCGCCGCTCGATGTCCCGCCCCTTGCGCACCAGATCCTCCGGCGTGTCGGCATGGCTCACCTGCTCCACGTCCTGCCCGATGATCGGCCCCTCGTCGAGGTCGCCAGTCACATAATGCGCCGTCGCCCCGATCATCTTCACCCCGCGCTCATGCGCCTGGTGATAGGGCTTCGCACCCTTGAACCCCGGCAGGAAGCTGTGGTGGATGTTGATGCAACGCCCTGACAAATAAGCAGAAAATTCATCTGACAGCACCTGCATGTAGCGCGCCAGCACCACCAGCTCCGCCCCGCTCTCCTCGATCACCGCCCGGATCCGGGCCTCCTGCGCCGCCTTGCTGTCCCGCGCGACTGGCAGGTGGTGATAGGGGATATCGCGCATGCTCGCTCGCCTTCAGCGTCGTGCGCGGATGGTTCGAGACGATGCCGACCACCTCCATGTTCAGCTCGCCGATCCGCGTCCGGTAGAGCAGGTCCAACATGCAATGGTCGAACATCGACACCAAAATCAGCACCTTCCGCCGCTGATCCTCACCGCGCAGCGTCCACGTCAGCCCGAACCTTTCGACCTCCTCCACCAGCCCCGTCGCAAAGGCCTCGACCCCACCGTCCAGCGAAAAACCTACGCGCATGAAGAACTTGCCGGTCAGCGCATCGTCGAACTGCGCCGCCTCGGTGATGTCGCCGCCATGCCGCGCCAGCCGGGACGCCACGGCGGCCACGATCCCCGGCCGGTTGTTGCAACGCAAGGTCAGCACGTGGGCGGTCATCGGTTCACCGTGGCTTGAGGGTTTGTCCGCTCGGGCTTCTAAGGCCTTTAGGAAAAATTGTACAATTGGATCGAGAGAGGTGCGAGGATCGGCCTCGACGGCCGGAGCGGACGAGGGAGCCCAGTGCGACAGACCCCAACCCGGAATGCGAGCGCCGGCACATGACCTCGCTCGCCCCCTTCCCGCTCACGGATCGCCGCCCGGCCGCCGGCTCGCTGATCCCGGCAATCCTCTGCGGCGGCTCCGGCTCGCGGCTCTGGCCGGTGTCGCGACGGAACTTAGCCAAGCAGCACGTGCCGATGCTCGGCGGCGCCTCGCCGTTCCAGCGCACCCTCGGCCGTATCGCCGGCGAGCTCTTCGCCGCACCGATCGTGGTCAGCGCCGCCGCCTCGCGGTTCCTCGTCGCCGAACAGGCCGCGGCGGCGCGGCGCCGCGATCGAGCTCGCGCTCGAGCCCGAAGGCCGCGACACGTTGGCCGCGGTGACCCTCGCCGCCTGCCTCGCCGCCCGGCGCGACCCTTCCGCGACGGTACTGGTGATGCCGTCCGATCACCTGATCCCCGACGTCGAGGCCTTCGCCCGCGCCGCGGCCGCCGCCGCGCGCCTCGCGTCCGACGGTCGGATCGTCGTCTTGGGAGTCACCCCGACCGAGCCTTCGACCGGCTACGGCTACATCGCCCGCGGCGCCACGCTCGCCGCCGGCGGCAATTCGGTCGCGCGTTTCGTGGAGAAGCCTGACGCCGCCAGCGCCGCCCGGCTGATCGCCGAGGGCTGCCTCTGGAACGCCGGCATGTTCTGCTTCCGTGCCGACGCCGGCCTGCTCGAGATCGAGCGGCACGCGCCGCAGACGCTCGAGGCGGTCCGGCGGGCGATCCGCGACGGCCATGCCGATCTCGGCGCGCTGGAGCTCAGCCCGGCCTTCCTCTCCGCCCCGAAGGTCAGCTTCGACTATGCGGTGATGGAGCGCACGGCCAACGCCGCCGTGCTCGAAGCGGGCTTTCCCTGGACCGACATCGGCGACTGGAAAACGGTCTGGGAGCAAAGCCCGCGCGACGCCGATGGCAACGCCCGCGAGGGCCGGGTGCACACCCGCGATGTCTCCGACAGCTACCTCCGCGCCGACGGCCGCCTGGTCTGCGTGCTCGGCGTCAGAGGCCTCGCCGTCATCGACACGCCCGACGCGCTCTTGATCGCACCGATCGACCGCGCCCAGGAGGTCAAGAGCCTGGTCGCCGAGCTCGAAGCCGATGGCGCCCCGGAGGCGCACACGCCGGCGCGGGTCTACAAGCCCTGGGGTTGGTACCAGACCATCGATCGCGGACCCCGGTTCCGGGTGAAGCGGATCATGGTGATGCCGGGCAAGAAGCTGTCGCTGCAGCGGCACCACCACCGCTCCGAGCATTGGGTCGTCGTCCGCGGCGTCGCCGAGGTCACCCGCGGCAAGAAGACCCGCACCGTGCACGAGAACAAGTCGGTCCACCTGCCGCTCGGCTGTGCCCACCGGCTGGCCAACCCCGGCAAGATTCCGCTGGAGATCGTCGAGGTGCAGACCGGCGCCTACCTCGAGGAGGACGACATCGTCCGGCTCGAGGACGACTTCGGTCGCCGGTGAAGTTCGGCACCAGCGGCCTGCGGGGCCGGGTCACCGATCTCACCGACGAGGTCTGCGCCGGCTACACGGCCGCCTTCCTCGCGCACCTGTCGGCCGGCGGAGCGCCGGTTCGCGAGGTCCTGATTGGGCGGGACCTGCGCCCGAGCTCCCCCGGCATCGCCGCGGCCTGCCGCGCCGGCATCCGGTCCGGCGGCGCCGACGCGGCGGACTGCGGCGTGCTGCCCACTCCCGCGCTGGCGCTCGAGGCGCTTCGGCGGGGAGCGCCCGCGATCATGGTCACCGGCAGTCACATCCCCTTCGATCGCAACGGCCTCAAGTTCTACCGGCCCGACGGCGAGATCACCAAGGCCGACGAGGCCGCAATCGCCGGCGCCTTTGGCGCTACCGCTGGCGCAGCGATCAGCGGCGCGCTGCGGACCGCGCACCGGGTCGGCGAACGCTACGTCGCGCGCTATGCCGATTTTTTCGGTGCGGGCTGCCTGGGCGGACAGCGGGTCGGCGTGTGGGAGCATAGCGCCTCCGGGCGCGACCTGACCTGCGCGGCGCTCCGCGAGCTGGGCGCCGAGGTCGTCCGCCTCGGGCGAACCGACAGTTTCGCCCCGATCGACACCGAGGCCGTCGCGGAGGTCGACGCCGCCCGCATCGCCGGTTGGGTCTTCGAGCACCGCCTCGTCGCGCTGGTGTCGACCGACGGCGACGGCGACCGCCCGCTGATCGCCGACGAAACGGGCGCCGTGCTCCGCGGGGATGCCGTGGGCATCCTGACCGCGCATCGCCTCGATGCCGACGCGGTGGCGGCGCCTTTGAACGTCAGCACCGCGCTGGAGCGGTCCGGCTGGTTCTCGCAGATCCTCCGCACCCGGATCGGCTCACCCTTCGTGATCGCGGCGCTCGACACCCTGCGGGGCGAGGCGCGGCTCCCGGTCGGCTTCGAGGCCAACGGCGGGTTTCTCCTCGGCGGAACCGCCACGAACCGCAACGGCCGGCGTCTCGCCAGCCTTCCCACGCGCGACGCGCTGCTGCCGATCGTCACGCTCCTCGCCGCGGCGGCGGGCGATCGACAACCCCTCTCCGCCCTCGCCGCCCGCTTGCCCGCCCGGCCAACCGCCAGCGGCCGGCTGCAGGAGGTGCCCGAGGCCATGGCGGCGGGGCTCATAGCCGGGCTCGCCGCCAGTGCGGAAGCACGGTTGACCTTCCTGTCGGGGCTCGGAGCGAGCGACGGCCCCCCCGATCTCCGCGACGGCCTGCGGATGACCCTGGCCTCGGGCGAGATCGTCCACCTGCGCCAATCAGGCAATGCGCCGGAGTTGCGCTGCTACAGCGAAGCCGGCACCGCCGGGGCCGCGCGCGCTCTGACGATCGAGATCCTCAACCGCGCGCGGCGAAGGCTGGAAGGCCAGGCGAGACCTTAGGCCGCTCGGTCGACGAACTGGATCCCGGCCAGCTCGTGGTTGCGGAACCGGACTTGCGCCTCGCGCGCCGGACCGTTCTCGATCCGCAGTTCGAAACGGTTCGGCATCCCGAGCCAGCTGGCTACCCTGAGCCGGGCGCCGCCGGTCGAGAGGTCCAGCACCACGCAGTCGATCACGCTGTGCCCGTTGCGGAAGGCAATGCTGCCGCGACGCAACACGCGGTGACGTGCGGAATTTCGGCGGTCATTCAACATGGTCACGTCCGTTCGGTATAGTCTGCGCCAATCTACCGCAAGCGGCCCGCTTGGCACATCCGTGCGTGCCGTCTAGATTAACGCCTGCGTGCCACTGGAGAATTTCCTACTGCGTCGGCGAAACCATTGGTGCTCGGGTCGCTACCCTGAGCGTCACGTCGGTATCCGGCATCATCGGGATCGAGACCGTAAATGGAAACTCAACTGAGATCTGCATGAAGCTCGTCCCGGACACTTGGGTGATGTCGACGTCGAGATTCCGGCCGTCGTAGTCGTCGAGATAGCCCTCGAGAAGTCCTACGATCTGGTCAGTCGTCGTCGAGGTGTTGAGAGTGGCGACCCGAGCCACCCTTCCCAGGGCGTGGCTCATCTCATTCTGCGCCGCCAAGGCCCGACCGAACTCGATCGTGGCGACAACGATCATGACGAGGAGGCCGATCACGATGGCGAACTCAATCGACGTGACGCCGCTCCTGTCTCGTGCGAACGAGCGGAGCGTCCTCGAACTTCCGGCTGCAGCGGCCTTGGGGGTCATGACCGGCTCCTCACCTGATCTGAACGCGGGTCAGCGACGTCAGCGTCCGCTCTGGGAAAATGATGCCGTCGTAGGGCTGCAGGGCGCTGATTTCGACGAAGACGGCAGGCGCTGCTCCGCTTGTGCACTGGGCGGTGCACAAGGCAGAGACCCCGGCGCAGGCACACTGCATACCGACGTCGACCGTCAGGTCGTTCGGGTTCTCGGTGGACGCCAGGATGATTCCGCGAATCGAGCTCAGATCGTTGTTCAGCGACATCGCCGCCTGGGCGCCGGCGCGGACGTTGCGGTCCATCTCCATGCGCGCCCCGACCGCCCGGCCGACGTCCACCATCATCAAGGTGCCGATGATGATCATCGGCGCGAAGAGGGCGAACTCGATCGCGGCGACGCCCGCTTCGCAGCGTGCCAAGCCGATCGGACTCGGTCGCGTTCGCGAAAACCATGCCATTGGAGTTGCCCCCCGATTCATTCGACGATGGTGACGAGACGCGACGACCGGATGTCGCGAACGCCGGACCCGGTGCAGTCGACGCCTAGGCCGGAGTTGCCGCTGAATTCAATGGTGCGGGCGACGATCTGGGTGCAGCCGCCGCCGAAGGAGCTGGTGCCGTTCATCCGCACGTTGCCGTTGGCGGCATAGATCGCCCCGTTCACAATCGATCCGGAATTGCCGTTCACGGTGTAGTCGTTGTATGGCTCGGATCGGCCAACGAACATCAATACGCCGGAATAGGCGCCTGAGGTCGGGGCGCCCAAGTGAATGCTGGCGCCGCCATTCATCGACACGGTGGCGCCGTTCGTTAGGTAGAAGGTCACGCCGGTGCCGTTGACTGTGGCGGTGGAGTTTATGCTGAGCGTGCCGCCGTCGATCACGTAGACGCCGGGCGCCATGTTGACCGTCCGGCGGATGTCCATGCCATTATAGCGGCCGGGCGAGATACTGTAGGTCGCTCCGGAGCCGCCGCCGAAGCTGTTCGGCGTCGTCCATGACGAGGGAATACTCGGTGCCGCCAGGTCGGCGTAGGGATCCGGCGCCTGGTCGGCATGCTCGTAGGGCGCCACGCACTCGCTCATGCTCAGGTGGGCGCTGACCGACACCATTCCGGAGGCCGACATGCACGGGGTCTGCACCGTGGCGCTGCCCGAGACCAGCACGGAGCTGTTCGACAGGGAGTTCGAATGGACATTGCAGCCGATCAGGATCGAGCTGGTCGAGCCGGTGAAAGTCACGGCGCCGGAGGCGCTCCTGTCCAGCGCCAGCACGCAGGTCTGCTGCCCCCCAGAGATCCGCGCCACGGCTCGGCCGCTCACGTCCACGGTGCCCTCGGCAAACAGCGCCGTGAACATCCGCGGCATGTTTTCCTCAACCGTCACTTCGACCGCGTTCGCGTCGCCCGCATAGGTTCCTGCCGAGGGCGGCGTGGTCAGCACGATCGTCCCGCGATCCGCCGCATACCCGGTCTCTTCGGCCGCGTCCGTGGCGGCAGTGTCGATGCTGCTCCGCGAGCGGCCGGCGCGCAGTTCCACCGCCCCCGCGTAAGCCGCCATGTCTGCAGCATTCTGGACCTTCCGCTGATTGAAGTACCAATAGCCGACCTCGGTCCCGAGGCCCATGCCGCCGAGTACGACGGGCAACGTCAGGGCCATGACCACCGCCGCGGCCCCACTGTTGTCCGCGAGAAGGCGCTGCAATCTCCGTTTCACCATCTCACCCACCACAGCTTCGATATACCGAAGTGCTACAACTACATTGCTAACAATATGCAGGCAATAATTGGCGCAACGTAAGGTAAACGTTGTCTAGAATCTAAAAGTCTATATTAAGGCGAAGTAACCATGTTCTGTTAGCTCGCTTCGGGATCGGCGGAAACTCAACGTAGTCGATGTGCTCTCGGCGGCGGATGGGCAGCGCGAGAACTGCGATCTGCGTTCAAGAGCCACGTCAGGGCGAGCGAGATCGTGGGAACGCTGACGAGAAGAGCGAGCCGTACGGTCTCCAACGCGAAGAACCTCGTCACCGCCCTGAAGGCGTCGCGCAATGCTTCAGCTCGCCCGAAGTCGAGCCAGGCGATCACCGGCCAGAGGAGCGGGAATCGCCAGCAGACATGCAGCCTGCGGCTGCCGCGGTGGTTCATGGCTGTCAGAACGGATAGGCCTGCCCGGCGTCCTCGATGCTGACCCAACGGACCTCGGTGAAGGCGTCGATCGCCGCCTTGCCGCCGAAGCGGCCGTAGCCGCTGGCCTTGACGCCGCCGAACGGCATCTGCCCCTCGTCCTGCACCGTCGGGCCATTGACGTGGACGATGCCCAACTCGATGCGCCGCGCCACCGCGAAGGCCCGGTTGACGTCGCGCCCGAAGACCGCGGCGGCAAGCCCATAGTCGCTGTCGTTCGCCACCGCCACCGCCTGCTCCACGTCGTCGACCCGCACCACCGCCACGACCGGACCGAAGGTCTCCTCGAAATAGATCCGCATGTCCGGCGTCACCCGGTCGATGATGGTCGCCGGCATGATCGTGCTGTCGGTCGTACCGCCGGTGATCAGCTTGGCGCCCTTGGCGAGCGCGTCCTCGATCAGCTCGCCTATGCGCTCGACCGCCTCGCGGTGCACCACCGAGCCGAGAACGACCTCGCCCGCGGGATCGCCGTACGGCAGTGCCGCCGCCTTCGCCGCGAATTGGCGGACGAAATCGTCGGCGATGCCGGCATCGACCACGATCTTCTCGGTCGACATGCAGATCTGGCCCTGGTTCATGAAGCCACCGAAGGCCGCCGCGTTGACCGCGCCCTCGAGGTCGGCATCGTCGAGGATCACCAGCGGCGCCTTGCCGCCGAGCTCGAGCAGCACCGGCTTCAGATGCCGTCCCGCCTGCTCGGCAACGATCCGCCCGACCCGGGTCGAGCCGGTAAAGTTGATGCGCTTGACCTTGGGATGGGCGATCAGCGCCGAGACCACCTCGGGCGCGTCGGCGCCGCTGTGGGTGACGATGTTGAGCACGCCCCTAGGCAGGCCCGCCGCGTTCAGCGTCTCGACCACCATCCGGTGCGTCGCCGGGCAAATCTCGGACGCCTTGAGGACGACGGTGTTGCCGCAGGCGAGCGGCATCGCCACGGCGCGCACCCCGAGGATCACCGGCGCGTTCCAGGGCGCCATGCCGACCAGCACGCCGACCGGCTGGCGCAGCGCCATGGCCAGGGTGCCGGGCTTGTCGGAGGGCACGATCTCCCCGGTGATCTGCGTGGTCATCGCCGCCGCCTCGCGCAGCAGGCTGGCCGCGAACATCACGTCGAACCCGATCCAGGGGCCGGTGGCGCCGGTCTCCGCCATCGTCGTGGCGACGAATTCGGCGGTCCGTGCCTCGAGCGCATCGGCGGCCTTCAGGAGAATCGCGCGGCGGGCGTTCGGCCCGGTCTCGGCCCAGGCGGGAAACGCCGCCGCGGCCGCCTCGACCGCGTGGTCGACGTCGGCGCGGCCGCCGGCCGGGGCGCGGGTGGCGACCGCGCCGGTGACCGGGTTCAGTCGCTCGAAGCTTGCCGCGTCCGCCGACGCGGTCTCGTCGCCGTCGATCAGCATCCGGATTTCCATCTCAGGCCTCCCTGGCGCAGCCCGCTCCGGGCGCCCTGCTCAATTCGGGCCGCACTCGACCATCCTTTGCCGCCACCATCAAGCGCTCCACTGCAGCTGCCGCGCCACTCACTCCGGGGCGGCGACGCGGCGGGCATCGCATCAACCGAGCTCGGTCACGATCCGACGCAGCATCGCGAGCAGGTCCGGCTTGCGCGCGCCGAGGATGGCTTCGAGCTCGTCCTCATGCGCGGCGGCGGCGACCCCGAGATGCGACAGGGTGGCGACGCCGGTCGGCGTCAGGTAAAGCGCGTAGCTGCGCCGGTCGCGGGGGATTTCGGCGCGACGGATGAGCTCCCCCTGCAAAAGGTCACGCAGGATCGGGGTGATCGTCGACTTGTCCCGCCCCGCCGCGCGCGCCACCGCAACCGGAGTGACGCCCGGATTGTCATTGATCAGCGACATGACGGCGAACCATCCGGGCTTCAGTTCCGCGACGCCGGTCTGCCGTTTGAAGGCACGGAACGAGGATGCCTGCGCCTGGCGGAGAAAGAAGGCGAGGTATCCCTCCAGGACACCGCGGTTGATGACTTCCGGGGTGCCGGCAGGCGATTGCGGACTGGATTCCGGCTCACCTTCCATCACGCCTCGACAAGTTGCACCTCGCCTGTCCGCAATTGGCCGACCGGACCGGTGGCTCGTGCCGGCGACTGGCGGCTGCCTGCGGCTCAAGCCCCCGGGCGACTTTATGACAGCCAGCGCTGATCGGGCCATCGGAATGGATCGGCGGAGCCCCGGCGCGGTTCACCCCTTGTCCACCTGGTCTCCGACCGCGTAGCGCTGGAAGAGCGGCACCTGGGTCATGATGAAGATGATGTTGGCGGCGGGCAGGACGAAGGTGCGGAAGTTGACCCAGACGTCGGTTCCGTAGCTGCGCCACACCACCTCGTTCAGGACCGCGAGCAGCAGATAGAAGGCCACGAACCGGGTGGTGAACTTCATCCAGCCCTCGTCGCGCATCGGGATCAGCTCGTCCATCAGGTACTTCAGATAGCTCTGCCCGCGAAGCAGCCCGAAGCCGAGAATGCCGGCGAAGACGCCGTAGAGGATCGTGGGCTTCATCTTGACGAAGGTGTCGTCGCGCAGGATCAGCGTCAGCCCGCCGAAGATCGTCACCACCACCGCGGTGATCACCGCCATCCGCGGCAGCTTCCGGGTGAGCAGCCAGCTGACCGCGAGCGCGAGCAGGATCGTCGGCACGAAGACCATGGTCGAGAACAGGATCTGCTCGAGCTGGCGCTCGGTATCGCCAAGGCCGGGCGGGACCGGAGCGAAGCGATAGGCGAGGAAGAAGACGCCGATCGGCCCGACCTCGAGCAGGAGCTTCAGCAGGGGATTGATGTGCCGTTCCGCCATCGCCCTGACATAGCCTCCGACCGTCGAAGGCCACGACCGAGTTCGCACGATGAAACCCGACGCGCGTCAAGCGTCCGCCCCGGTCAGCGCCCGGGCGAACTCGGCGGGGTCGAAAGGGACAAGGTCGTCGATCCCCTCGCCGATGCCGATCGCGTGGATCGGCAGGCCGAAGCGGTCGGCGAGCGCCACCAGCACGCCGCCCTTGGCGGTGCCGTCGAGCTTGGTCATCACGAGGCCGGTCACATCGGCGATCTTGCGGAAGATCTCGACCTGGGAGAGCGCGTTCTGTCCGGTCGAGGCGTCGAGGACGAGCAGCGTGTTGTGCGGGGCGTCGGGGTCGCGCTTGCGGATGACGCGGACGATCTTGGCGAGCTCGGCCATCAGGTCCTCGCGGTTCTGCAGCCGGCCGGCGGTGTCGATGAGCAGCAGATCCGCGCCCTCCGCCTCGGCGCGGGCCAGCGCATCGAAGGCGAGGCTCGCGGGGTCCGAGCCTTGCGGCGCGGTCATCACCGGGACGCCGGCGCGGTCGCCCCAGATCTGCAGCTGCTCGACGGCGGCGGCGCGGAAGGTGTCGCCGGCGGCGATGACGACCTTCTTGCCGGCGGCGCGGAACTGGCTCGCGAGCTTGCCGATCGTCGTGGTCTTGCCGGAGCCGTTGACGCCGACCACCAGCACCACCTGGGGGCGGCGGGGGTAGATCGGCATCGGCCGCGCGACCGGCTCCAGGATCGCGGCGATCTCGGCGGCGAGGGCGGCGCGGATTTCGCTCGGCGCCGACCCGGCGGCCGAAGCGGCCCTCGGCGATGGCGGCGGTCACCTTGAGCGAGGTCTCGACGCCCATGTCGGACTGGATCAGCAATTCTTCCAGGCTTTCCAGCATGTCGTCGTCGAGGACGCGGCCCTTTTCCTGGCCGAGGAGGCGGCCGACGAGTCCGGGAGCGGCGGCGGGAGCGGCGGCTCCGGGGCGGCCGGGGCCTCGTCGAGGATGGCGTCGAGGCCCTCCTCGATCTTCGAGGAGGACTTGAACAGCCGTTCCTTGAGCTTCTGGAAGAACGCCATGCCTCGGCCTTGCCGCCTGATCCGGCCCCTCCCCTAGCCCGACGCGGCGGGGGATGCAAATCCGGGTTCGGAGGAGAAAACCGCGCGTGACGGCCGCACCGGGATGAAGGCCCTCAAACTACCGGAATAACTCAATTTTCGGCGTCTGGAAACCATCTGGAACGCATCTTGAAACCATCCAGACGATTTGCGGCTTTCGGGCGGCGGGAGGTCAGCGCCGGTCGCGGCTCGCGGCCTCGCGCTCCAGCCGGCGCTCGGCCGCCTGCTCGTCGCGGAAGAGCGTCCAGGCGGCGATGAACAGCGCCGCGATCAGCGGGCCGATGACGAAGCCGTTGATGCCGAAGATCGAGATGCCGCCGAGCGTCGAGACCAGCACCACATAGTCGGGCAGCCGGGTGTCGCGGCCGACCAGGATCGGCCGCAGCACGTTGTCGATCAGCCCGATGACCAGCACGCCGACCAGCACCAGCACGATCGCCCTTCAGGCGGAGCCGGTCAGGATCAGGTAGGCCGCCGCCGGAACCCAGACCAGCGCCGACGCCGACCGCCGGCAAGAGCGACAGGAAGGTCATCAGCGTGCCCCAGAGCAGCGCGCCCTTGATGCCGAGCGCCCAGAAGGTCACGCCGCCGATCGCGCCCTGGATCACCGCGATGACGATGTTGCCCTTGACGGTGGCGCGCACCACCGCGGTGAAGCGGGCGATCAGCTGGGCGTTGTACTCGTCGCTCAGCGGCATCGAGGCGCGGATGTTGCGCCCGATCGACCGCCCGTCGCGGAACAGGAAGAAGAGCACGTAGAGCATGATGCCGGCGCTGACGAAGAAGCGCAGCGTGTTCTGGCCGATGTTGAGCGCCTTGCCGGCGATCAGCTGGCTCGCCTGCTGCAGCAGCGACACCAGCCGTCCGCGCAGCCCTTCGAGGTTGCCGATGCCGAGCCGGTCGAACCAGTGCTGCGCCCAGGGCGGCAGCGCCGCCTGCAGGTTGCTGCAGCAGGCTCGAGGGGTCGATCTTGCCCTGCTGCACCTGCACCACCAGGTCGGTGCCCTCGCGGATCAGCGCGCCGACGATCAGCGTCATCGGGATGATGGCGATGACGATGCAGACCAGCACGCTCAAGGCCGCCGCGAGGTTGCTGCGCGCCCCGAGCCGGTGCTCGAAGGCGCGCTGCAGCGGCTGGAACACGATGGCGAGGATCACCGCCCAGAAGACGGCGCCGTAGAACGGCAGGAGCAGCCAGGCGAAGGCCACCGACACCAGCGCCAGCAGGAGCAGGAAGGCCTTGTGTTCGAGCTGCGTCTGCACCGGCTTCGCCCCCCGGAGGCCCCGCGGCAGGCTAGCCGAGGGGAAGCCGGCTCGCAAGCGGCTAGCCGCGTCGGCCCGCCACGCGAAGTCAGGCGGGACCAGCCCCTCAAGCCGGGCATGAGCACGACGCTTTCGGCTCGTTCGGGTCGGTGCGGGCAATCACCTGAACCACCGTCTGGTTGCCGAGGTTGGCCGCGAGGTGCGGCACACCTGCGGGGATGTAGAACATGTCGCCGGCGCGAATGACGACATGGTTCTCGAGGCGCTCTCCGAACCAGGCGTTGGTCTCGCCGCTGATCATGTAGATCGCGGTCTCGTGCCCGTGCCGGTGAGCCTTCGACCGGCCGCCCGGCGGAACGTTCAGAGGACCATCGGATGCCCGTCGAGCCGACCGACTGCTTGGCAATCCCGCTGAGGTAGGCGAAGCCCTGCTTGCCGTCGTAGGTTCCTCGGGCGGATGACCTTGCACGCCGCCCCGTCGATCTCGACATGGACCCCCTCCGTGACGATTGGGAGCATTGTACCGGGAGATCGGTCACCCGGCAGCGCCTCGCATCGTCGGCCGGCGCACGGACGATCAGCCGAGGGCGCTGTCCTTCTCGATGAAGCGGATCACCCCGGCCTTGGCCTGGGCCTGGATCGCCTTGGTGATCTCGATCTGGGCGGACTTCGCCCTCCTTGCGGCTGACGTCGGTCAGCGCCGCCAGCTCCTCGACATAGCGCTCGGCGAGCCGCCGCGGCAGGTTCTCGAGCACGAAGCCGACGGTGGGGCTCGACTGCGCCTCGCCGAGCTTCAGCGCCTTGAGCAGCACCTCCTCGGCGACGTCGCGCAGCACGCCGGCGACGTCGCGGCCGTGCAGGCGGACCGCGATGTCGTCGAAGGTGAACATCGTGCGCTGGACGTCCTGGGCGAGCGAGGGCTCCTGCGCCTCGAGGTAGCTCAGGAAGCCCTCGCGCACCTCGGTGGAGATGTTGTTCATCAGGCCCGCGATCAGATCCGCCGGCCGGCGCTTGGAGAGGTTGCGCTGCAGGACCGAGAGGAAGTCGCGCTCGATGGCGCCCTGGATCGAGGCGGCGATCGGCGGGTCGAGCGTCGGCACCCGCGACAGGCGCAGGACGATGGTCTGGGCGAAGCCGCGCTCCAGCCGCTCCAAGCACGCTCGCCGCCACCTCCGCCCGCATCTCGCTGAGGACCACGGCGGCGGTCTGCGGATGCTCGCCCTGCAGGAAGTTCGCGACCGCGGGCGCGGGGGTGTCGTTCAGCCGCTCCCAGACCGAGCGGACCTCGCTGCGCCGGCGGCCGTCGATCAGCCGCTGCACCTCGTCCTCGTCCTCCAGCACCGCCGACAAGAGCTTGCGCGCGGCCTTCGAGCCGCCCGAGATCTCGGGGCCGCTGGTGAGCAGCTCGAGGAACTCGACGATCACCGCGTCGAGCACCTCCTGGCTGATCTTGCCGAGGCCGCCGATCGCGCGGGCGAAGCGCTCCATCTCCGGCTCGGACGAGGTCACGCAGGAAGCCCGCGGCGAGCTCCGGCCCGATCGCGGTCAGGATCATCGCCGCCTTCTCGATCGGCGCCGGCATCTGCTCGCCGCGCAGCGCCGGGACCCGCGGCTTCTCCGCCTTCCTGGCCGGGACCAGCGCCGTCTCGGGGCAGAGTTCATTGCGCGTAGCTCCGGACCAGGGCGCCGGCGAGCAGGCTCCAGCCGTCGGCGATGACGAAGAAGGCGAGCTTGAAGGGCAAGGAGACCACCGCCGGCGGCACCATCATCATGCCCATCGACATCAGCACCGCGGCGATGACGAGGTCGATGACGAGAAACGGCAGGAAGATCAGGAAGCCGACCTCGAAGCCGCGCTTGATCTCGCTGAGGAGGAACGCCGGCACCAGGAGCGCCAGCGGCGTCTCGCCGTCCGCGCTCGGCGCCTGCGGCCGCGGCGCCGGCCTCGGCCAGCATCTCGACGGTGGCGGGATCGACGCGGCCCGCCATGAACACCCGGAACGGCGCCATCACCGGCACGAAGGCGTCCTCGGGCTTCATCTCGCCGGCGATCATCGGCGCGATGCCGTCGTGCCAGGCCTGGGTGAAGACCGGCTCCATCACGAAGTAGGTCAGAAACAGCGCGAGGCTGACGATCATCATGTTGGGCGGCGCCTGCTGCACGCCGATCGCCTGGCGCAGGATCGAGAGCACCGTCACCATGAACGGAAAGCAGGTCACCATGATCGCGAGCCCCGGCGCGAGGCTGAGCAGCGTGATCAGCAGGAAGAGCTGGACGGTGCGCAGGCTTGGTCAATCCGGCCGCGGCCGCCTCCCGGGGGTGGACGCAGATTCTCGCGTCGGGGCGGCCGCGCCCGGATTGCAACCCGACGGTCCAGGCCGCACCCCCCTTCGCCTCCGCGCGAGCGCTCCGGCGAACGGCCCGGCCGAAGCTCCACAGGAGCTTCGGCTTGTCGGGCCGGGACTCGCGGGCCAAGGCCCGCTTCGGTCGGAAGAGAGGGCCGATCATCTCGCCGGCGGGCGGTCATTCGAGAGGCCGGTTGGTGTCAGAGCTCATTCGAGAAGTCGGCCACTTCGGTCAGGCGGACACCGAGGCGTCCGGAGTCGTCGCCGAGCTCTTGCAGCTCGCCTCGAGCGATCAGTCGGTCGCCGATGTAGAGCTCGACGGGATCGTCGATCGTCGAATCGAGCGTCAGCACCGAGTCCCGGCGGAGCTCGACCAGCTCGCTGACCAGCGGCCGCGCCTTGCCCACCGAGATGGTGACCTCGATCGGCACCCCGAGGAAGGCTCCCGCGCGCGCCGCCCGCACCGGCCCGGCGTCGCCGGGCGAAGGTGCGGTCTCGACGGTCCGCTCGGGCACCGGCTCCGCGTCATCCATATTGTCTGGGGTCATCGTCCTCGCCCTTGCCGGTTTCCAGATGCGAGGCGATGCAGGCCCGGACCTGTGCGATGCACGCCTCGAGATCGAGATGATCGTAGCCCTGGTCCCAGAAGATCTGGGCCTCGCGCGGCAGCAGTTCCGCGGCCTCCTCGACGCCGGCTTCCAGCCCCAGCGCGGCCAGCAGCGCCGCGATGCGGCCGGCGAGCTCGGGCGCGCAGCGGAGCCGCGGCCGGGCCTCGGGCGCCTGGATCAGCGCGCGCTCGACGATGCCGGCGATCTCGGCACCGAGGCCGGCGTCGGCCAGGGCCGGGGCGATGGCCGATGCCAGCGCCTCGACCATCGGCGCGAGGCTGGCGGCGACGTGCCGGCGCGCCGCCTCGTTGGTCAGCCGCGCGTCGGCGATCGCCTCGACGAGCTCGCTCGTCAGCCGCCCTTCCTCCTCGACGAAGGCCTCGGTGGCCGTCGCCTGGCCGGCGAGAAAGCCGTCCCGGTAGGCTGCCTCGCGCGCCGCTTCCAGCCGGCGCTCGGGGGGGCCGATGCGCTGCGCCCCGATGCCGGAGATCGGGGCGAAGGTCTCGAGGCGGAAGACGCTCATGATCCGGCGGGCTCCCTGCGGGTGTCGGGGCTCTCGATCCAGCTGCGCAGGACCGCCGCACTGTCCTCGCCGCGGCTGGCGATCACGTCGCGCAGCCGCTCGATCTTGTTGACCGTCTGCGCCGGCAGATCGAGCAGGTCGCCACCGGCAAGCTGCGGCTGGCGCCGCGGCTCGGCGGCGAACGCGCGCGGCCCGGCCAGCTCGGCGAGCTCGAGCAGCGGACGGCGGCTGGTCATCGGCCGGAGCACGAAGAAGATCAGCGCCAGCACGATCGCCCCGAGCACGCCGAGCTGCGCCAGCGACGCGCCGTTGGCGGCGAGGAAGCCCGAGCCGCTGCGCTCGGCGAGCGCGCCCGCCTCGGGCGGCAGGGTGAACTGCAGCGACTCGAGCGTCACGGTGTCGCCGCGCGCCGCATCGAAGCCGATCGCCGACTGCACCAGCTGGCGCAGCGTCTCCATCTCCTCCGGCGGCCGCGGCGCCCAGGCGTCCTTGCCGTCGGCGCCGGGCGCGATGATGCCGTCGACCATGACCGCGACCGAGATCTTGCGCACCTGACCGGGCAGGATCACCCGCTCGCGCCTGGTCTCGGAGACCTCGAAGTTCTGCCGCTCCCGGCTGGAGTTGGCGTTGCTCTTGCTCTCGTTCTTGTTGCCGCCGGCATCGCCGTCCGGAAGGTTGCTCGCCACGGTCACGCTGGGGTTCGACCCCTGCGCGCTCTCCGTCTTCTCCTCGGTCTCCGTGCTGACCGCCACCTGGCTCTCGGGATCGACGGTGCGCTCGGTGATGGTCTGGCTGTCCATATCGGCGTCGACGTTGACCTCGACGATCGCCTTGCCGGCGCCGACCCGCGCCTCGAGCAGGCGCTGGATGTTCCTGCGCATGGTCTCGGCCCGCGCGTTCGGGCTCGACGGCCCGCCGGTCAGGGGGTCGTCCTTGCCGGCGAGGACCACGCCCTTGGCGGCGTCCATCACCGCCACCGCCTCCGGCGTGACGCCGGCAACCGCGGAGGAGACGAGATAGCGGATCGCTTCCGCCTGGCTGCGGTCGAGCTCGCCCCGCGCCATCGTCACGGTCACCGAGGCCGATCCGGCGGGAATGCGCGAGAACGGCTGCGTCACCGGGTTCGACAGATGCACCCGCGCGGCGCGGACGTCGGGCGAGCCGGTGATGGTGCGGGCGAGCTCGCCTTCCTTGGCGCGCCAGTAGGCGGCATCGAACATCTGGCTGGTGGTGCCGAAGCCCGAGAGATTGTCGAGGATCTCGTATCCGGCCGGCCCGCCCGCCGGCAGCCCCTTGGCCGCCAGCGCCATGCGGATGCGGTCGCGCGCAGCGCTGGCGACCATGATCGAGGTGCCCTCGACCTCGAAGGCGACGCCCTCGGCCTCGAGCTCGGCCACCACCTCGCCCGCCGCGACGGAATCGAGCCCGGAATAGAGCATCGCCAGCGACGGCTCGGTCGCGACCCGGCTGATGCCGTAGACCGCCGCGAGGATCGCCAGCAGGCTCAGCCCGGCGATCAGCCGCCGCCGCGGATCCAGTCCCGCCCAGATCGCCTGAAGCTGCTTCACCCGTCGTCCTCGCCATCGGCGGACGAGCCCATGAGCCGCCCACCTGCCTGGCCCGGACAATCGGCGGCGCATGCTTAAGATTCGGTTAGTGAACCTCGGTTTACCTACGGCCGAAACAGGAACTTTAACCACCGGGACGCCCGATGACCGACGCCGCAGAGATCGCCGACGCCGCCCCGGCGGCGATGCCAAGGGGCAAGCTCGGCCTGATCCTCGGGCTGCTCGCCGCGCTCGCGCTCGGCGGCGGTGGCTTCTACGCGGTCTTCGCCGGCCTGATCGACCCGACGCGCGTGCTCGGCGGCCACGAGGCGCCCGCGGTCCCGAGCGTGCTCGGCGACACCGCCTTCGTGCCGATGGAGCCGATCATGATCTCGCTCGCACCCGGCGCCGCCGCGAAGCACCTGCGCTTCGCCGGCCAGCTCGAGGTGGCGCCCGAGCGCGCGGCCGAGGTCTCGGGCCTGATGCCGCGGGTGCTCGACGTGCTCAACACCTACCTCCGCGCGGTCGAGGTCAGGGACCTCGAAGACCCGGCAGCACTGGCGCGGCTTCGGGCGCAGATGCTCCGGCGCATCCGGGTGGTGACCGGCGAGGGCCGGGTGCGTGACCTGCTCGTCACCGAATTCGTGCTGAACTAGGGGAGCCGCGGCATGGACCTCTTGATGAACGGCCTCCTGATGGCCGCGACGCTCTTCGCCGGCGGCTACTGCTGGGTGCTCGCCCGCCGGGTGCAGGATCTCAAAGCGCTCGACCGCGGCCTCGGCGGCGCCATCGTCACCCTGACCCGCCAGGTCGAGCTCGCCCGTACCACGCTCGAGGAGGCCCGCGCCTCCTCCCGCGACACCCGCCACGACCTCACCCAGCTGGTCGCCAGGGCCGACGGCGCCGCCGGCCAGCTCAAGCTGCTGCTCGCCGCCGCGCCGGTGCCGGCCCCGGCGCCGGTCCCCGCTCCCCGGAGCCGCCGGCCGCCGCCCCCAGCGCCACGATCCACCCGTTGCCCTCGGTGCCGCATCTGGTCGAGGCGGCTTCGGCCGAGCCGGTTCCCGACATCCCCAAGCCGCGCGCTCTGGCCCCGATCGAGAATCCGCTCCGCCGCGCCAAGCCGGTGGCCGGTGCGCCGCGCAGCGAGGACGAGCTCCTCGAGGCGCTGAGCGTGCTCGCCGGAGGCCGCTGAAGCATGGCGGCAACCCTCCGGCCGACACTGAGCGGCGTCGGCCTTATCATCCTATGCTTCTTCGGCTCGGCGGCGCTGCGCCTGACCGACGACGGCTGGGCGCTCGCCCAGGGCATCGGCGAAATGGCGGGCGGCAGGCCCGCGGCCGCACCCCCCGCCGAGCCGGACAGCGCCGCGCTTCTCGCGGCGATCCGCGACCGCGAGGCCCAGCTCGACGCCGAGGAGGCCCGCCTCGCCGACCGCAAGCAGAGCCTCGGCGTCGCCGAGACCAAGCTCTCCGAGCAGCTCGCCGCCTTCGACAAGGCGCAGAAGAACCTGGAGAAAACCCTGGCGCTCGCCGATCAGGCCGCGGAGAAGGACATCGCCCGGATGACCACGGTCTACGAGAACATGAAGCCCGCCGACGCCGCGCGGATCTTCGAGCGGATGGACGTGAACTTCGCCGCGGGGCTGCTCTCGCGGATGCGGCCCGATGTCGCAGCCAAGGTCCTGACCGGCATGAGCGCCGACACCGCCTACGCGGTGACCCTCACCATCGCCAGCCGCAACGCCGCCGTGCCGACCAGGTGACCAACCAGGTGACGGGCCGGCTTGAAGCTTTGTTAACAACCTGACCGCTAAGACGGCTGGGTGATAAACGACCGCGCCGCAGCTCCGCGCGCCGGGGGTCTGGATGGAAAAATGATCGGAATTGCCGGCATTTGCATCGTCTTCGTGATGGTCTTCGGCGGCTACGCCATGGCCGGCGGCAAGATCGGCATCATCCTGCATTCGCTGCCGTTCGAGATGATGATCATCCTCGGCGCGGCGCTCGGCGCCTTCGTGATCGGCAACGACAAGCACGGCATCGCCCACACGCTCAAGGACATCGCCAAGGTGTTCAAGGGTCCGCACTGGAAAACCAAGGACTTCCAAGACCTTCTCTGCCTGATGTTCCAGCTGATTCGCATCGCGCGATCGAACCCGGTCGAGCTCGACCAGCACATCGAGGATCCGGGCGCCTCGCCGATCTTCGGCGTCTATCCCCGCATCCTCGCCGACAGCGAGGCGGTGGCGCTGATCTGCGACACGCTGCGCTCGGCCTCGATGAACTACGACGATCCGCACCAGGTCGAGGAGGTGCTGACCAAGCGGATCGAGAAGAACTACGTCGAGGCCCAGCATTCGGCACACACGCTCCAGCTGATGGCTGATGGCCTGCCGGCGCTCGGCATCGTCGCGGCGGTGCTCGGCGTGATCAAGACCATGGCCTCGATCGACCAGCCGCCGGAGATCCTCGGCAAGATGATCGGCGGCGCGCTGGTCGGCACCTTCCTCGGGGTGTTTCTCGCCTACGGCTTCGTCGGGCCGTTCGCCAGCCGGGTGAAGGGGGTGATCGACGAGGACCAGCATTTCTACAACCTGATCCGCGAGGTGATGGTGGCGGCGCTGCACAATCACGCCCCCAACATCTGCGTCGAGGTCGGCCGGCAGAACACGCCCTCCAACCTGCGTCCCTCCTATAACGAGCTCGAAGGCGCGCTCCGGGCGTCCAAGCAGAGCCTCGCGGCGTGATCCGCACGGCGGCGTTCGGGGTGGCGCTCGGCCTCGCCGCGCTCCTCGGCGCGGCAGCGCCGGTCGCGGCCGCCGAAGGCGGGATCATCCGCGGTGGCGAGCACGACGGCTTCACCCGGATCGTGCTGACCATCGAGCCGACCACCGAATGGTCGCTCGAGACCGCGCCGGGGCGGGCGACCCTGCATTTCCCCGGACGGCAGCTCGGCTTCGACGCCGGGGCGGTCTTCGACAAGATCCCGCAGACGCGGGTGCGGGCGGTTCGCAGCGAACAAGCCGCCGAAGGCACCACGGTCAGCGTCGATCTCGCCTGCGACTGCCGGGTCAGCACCTCCTTCGTCGGCGCTCGCTACTTGGCGCTCGACGTCGCCGACCGCGGTGTCGCGCAACCCGCGCCGCCAACCGTCGCGGCGGAGACGCCCGAGGCGCGGGCGGCCCGCGAGACGCTCGCCGTGGACAGCGCCGAGCAGGTGCTGCTCCGCCAGATCGAGCGCGCGGCGGACCAGGGCCTCGTCGTCCTCTCGCCGCAGGGGCCGCCGGAAGGCGGCTATGCGCCGGCGGCCGGCCCTGCCGCCGCATCGGCTGATCCGCCGCCCCCGCACGCTGCCGCCGCACCCGCAACGCCGGCGCCGGCCGACCGTCCGCCGCAGATCGAGATCGCCCGGCTGGAGCAGCCGGACAGCCTGGCCGCGCTCGACGAGCAGGACCAGGTCGAAGCCACCACCGTCTTCGACCGCGACAGCCGCAACGCCCGCTCCGGGATGGCGGAGGCGGCGGTTCCCGACCTCTGCCTCGCCGACGACCGGCTCGAGGTCGGGGCCTGGTCGAACGGCCAGCCGTTCGCCACGCAACTGCCGATGCTGCGCCGCCAGCTCATCGGCGAGTTCGACCAGCCCAGCGCCACCGGCCTTCGCGACCTCGCGCGGCTCTACATCCGCTTCGGCTTCGGCGCCGAGGCCGAGGCACTGCTCGCGAGCTTCGGCGCCGCGCCGGCGCTCGAGGATCGCGCCCTGCTGATCGACCTGGCCCGAGCCGTCGAGGACCGTTTGGCCGCGCCCGACGGCCCGCTCGCGGTCGGGGAGCCCTGCCCCGGCCAGCACGGCCTCTGGCTGGCGCTCGGCGGCGTCGCGCCGGTCTTCCACGATCCCGAAAGCTTCGCCGCGGTGCAGGTCGCCTTCGAGGCGCTGCCGCCGGATCTCCGCCTGCTCGTCGGCCCGGGGCTGGCCGGGCGCCTGCTCGACGCCGAGCACCCCGCCGAGGCGCGGCTGATCTTCGACACCACCGTTCGGCCCGGCGAGCCTCCCGACGCCGCGCTGGCGCTGATCGGCGCCCGCCTCGCCGCCGCCGAGGGACAGCCGATCGCAGCGGTGCAGACGCTGACCGCACTGGTCGAAAGCAGCGGCCACACCTCGGTCGAAGCGCTGGCTCAGCTCGTCCGGATTGCGCTCGATGCCGGGATGCCGATCCCCGAGCGGATCGTCACCGATCTTCGCGCCGCGGCGCTCGTCTATCGCGGCACGGACCGCGAGGTCGAGCTGCGGCGACTTCTGATCGCCTCGCTCGGCCGCCGCGCCGACCTCCCCGCCGCCGTGCGCGAAGCCCGGGCCGCCGCGCGCGATCTGCCCGCGGCCGCACCCGGTTTCGAGGCGCTCGCGGTCGCGGTGCTGGCCGGGGCCGACCCCGCCGAGGCGGGTCCGGGCGCCTACGCAGAGACGGTGCTCGCCGCCGCCGATCTCGTCGGGCGCACCGCCGCGGACGACCCGGCGCGCACCACGATCGCCCGTCAGCTCATCGCGCTCGGCCTTCCCGACCCGGCACTTCGGATGATCGCGCCGGGCCTCGCCGCCGGCGCCGGGCCGGCGCGCCTGCTCGCGGCCGAGGCCCGCCTGCGCCTGAACCAGCCGGAGGCCGCCCGCGCCGCGCTCGGGGCGCTCGCCGGCCCGGAATCGGCCCAGATCCGCGCCCGCGCCTTCGCGCTTTCCGGCGCCTACGATGAGGCCCGGACCGCGCTCGTCCGTGGCGGCCTCGCCGCCGAGGCCGGCCCCTACGCCTGGCCGGCCGGCGACTGGAGCCGGGCGCGGGCCGCTGCCGGTGCCGACCCCTCGCGTCTCGCGATGGCGTCCTACATGACCGCCCGCGGGGCCGCGGCCCTCGCCCCGGCGGCCGATCCCGCGACGCTAACCCCCGAGGAGGCGTTCCAGGAGCCGCTGCCGCCGCTCGACCGGCCGAGCCTCGACGCAGCGCGCCGGCTGCTCGCGACCGGCGGACAGGTCGGCGGTTTCGTTCAGGGCGTGCTGGCCGGCAACTGAGCGGCGGGCTACTCCTTGCCCCCGGTCGAGGCGACCGAGGCGGAGTAGAAGCGCTGCAGCAGCGTCAGCACCACCATCGGGATCAGCGAGATGAAGAGCGCCGCGGCGAAGATCAGGCCGAAGTCGGTGTCGTACTGCCCGGCGAACTGGGCGATCGCCACCGAGGCCACCTTATACTGCGGCGCCGGGGCGATTAGCAGCGGCCAGAGATAGGCCTGCCACTGGAAGACGAAGAGGATCAGCGCGGCGCTGACCATCGCCGGGCCGGAGAGCGGCAGATAGATCCGCCAGTAGATGCCGAACCAGCTCAGGCCGTCGACGACGGCGGCCTCGCGCAGCTCCTTGGGGATGCCGAGGAAGAACTGGCGCAAGAGGAAGACCGCGAGGCCGTTGCCGACGCCGGGCAGGATCAGCCCGGTGTAGGTGTTCTGCAGCCGCATGTCGCGCATGATGCCGAAGAGCGGCACCGCGATCGCGTCGAACGGGATCAGGAAGCTCACCACCATGATCATGAAGACGAGGCCGCGCAGCGGGAACTCGATCACCGCCAGCGCGAAGGCCGCGGTCGAGCAGATCACCAGGCCGAAGATCACCGTGACCCCGGATACGACGATCGAGTTGGTGATCGCCCGGCGGAAGTTGCCCTGCCAGAGCTCGACGATATTGTCGAAGGTCAGATCCTTCGGCCAGAAGCTCCAGAGGCTGAGTGGCGACAGGTAGCGGAAGATCGCGTCCGACGGCCGGAGCGCGCTGACCGTCACCCACCAGAGCGGAATGAAGAACAGCACCGCGATGACGATCACCGCCAGCGTCCGCAACGGACGCGGCCCCCTCGCGCATCAGCGGTCCTCCGGGTGGCTCATCAGGCGGAACTGGACGAGCACCACCAAGAGCACCACCGACACCAGCACCACCGTCGAAGCCGCGGCGCTGCCGGCATCGTTGATGATGAACGCCTGGGTATAGACCTCGTTCATGATCAGGTTGGTCGAACCCTGCGGCCCGCCGGCGGTCAGGATCTGCACCGGCGCGAACACCAGGAAGTTCGCCACGGTGTTCGCCACCAGCACGAAGGTCAGCGGCCGGCGCAGCTGCGGCAGCGTCACGAAGCGGAACTCCTGCCAGCGGTTGGCGCCGTCGATGCGCACCGCCTCGTAGAGCGACTTGGGGATGTCCTGCAGGCCCGCGAGCAGGAAAGTCATCCAGTAGCCGACGCCGATCCAGCTCACGATCAGGATGATCGAGGCCAGCGCCTGGTCGGGCGAGGTCAGGAACCGCTGCGGCTCGAGTCCGAGCCAGACCAGCACCGCGTTGACCAGCCCGTCGGGCCTGAGCGCCACCCCCCAGACCACCGCCGAGACGCTCTGCGGGATCGCCACCGGCAGGAGCACCAGCGTCCGCCAGAAGCCGATCAGCGGCACCGCGGCGTTCATCAGGAGCGCGAGCGCGAGGGCTATGCCGATCTGCAGCGGATTGACGATCAGCGAATAGACCAGCGTGGTCTTCAGGCTGCCCTGGAACACCGGATCGGTGAAGATGTAGCTGAAGTTCTCGAGGCTGTAGCCCTTGGCGCCCGGCGCCAGCAGCGCGTCGTGGAAGGCGAGCCCGGCCGGCCAAAGCCGCAGCAGGAAGACGGCGACCAGCGCCGGCGCGAGAAAGCCGAGCGCGGTGAGGAGGCGGGCGGCGGGTGACATGCGGGCGCGCGCGGCTGGGCGGGACGCGCCGGAGCGCGCCCCGCCCGCGGCTGCTACTGGATGCGGGCCAGCTGGCGCTCCAGCTGGCCCTGGGCGTCGTCGAGGGCGGCCTTGGCTTCGGCGCCGTTGCGGATGTCGCTGAACGCCTTGTTCATCACCGTCTCGAAGGCGACGTAGCCCACGGTCCGCGGCCGGCCGACCGCGGTGTTCTGCAACTCGTAGGTGATGATGTCGATCACCGGGCCGATCTTGTCGGTCATCGAGGAAAGGCGCTCGGCGTACTGCTTGTAGGCCTCGGCATTGACCGGCGGCAGCGGATTGGCCGACACCGACAGGAACGCGCCCTCGCCGTTCAGCGAGACGAACTCGGCGAACTTGCGCGCGGCGTCGATCTTCTCCGAGTTGGGGTTGATCGACAGCGCCCAGGAGCCGGTCGGGGTCACCGGCTTGCCGTCGGCGAAATAGGGCACCGGCGCCACCGCGTAGTGCAGATCCGGGTTGCCGTCGTAGCGACCGATCGCCCACGGGCCGCCGATCATGAAGGCGAGCTGGCCGTTGATGAAGAGATCGTCGGTCTGCTCCGGCGTGACCCCGCGCGGCGAGAGGCCCTTCTCGAAGGTGTCGCGATACCAGTCGGCGACCTTGACCCAGCCGTCGGTGTTGACCGCCGGGGTGAGCAGGCCGTCGCCGGTCAGCCCGGAGCCGGCGCCCGCGGACTCGAAGAGCATCTGCAGCTGATAGTAGCGGTCGACCTGCTGGAACGAGAGCCCCCATTCGGCGCCGCCCTTCTGCGCCGCGGCGGCCTTCTCGAGCAGCGCGTCCCAGGTGATGCGGGTCTTGGGGTCGTTGCTCGGCGGCTCGACGCCGGCCTTCTCGAGCAGGTCCTTGTTGTAGAAGAGCAGTTGCGTCGAGGTCCACATCGGGTAGGCGTAGAGGCTGCCGTCCCAGCTCACCTGCTCGATGTCAACCGCGTTCGGCACCGCCGCCTCGATGGCCTCGCGCTGGTCGTCGAGCTTCAGGAGATAGCCCTTCGAGGCGAAGGCCGGGATGCGCGGCGTGTCGGCGTGGACGAGGTCGATGCTGGTGTCGCCCTGGCCGATCCGCGAATTCGACCGCGGTGTTCAGATCGTTGAACGGCACCGACTGGTGCACGATCTTGATGTCCGGGTTCGCCTTCTCGAAGGCATCGATCATCGGCTGGACGACGTTATCCTGCTGCGCGCTGAGAAAGTTCAGCGTGGTGACATCCTGGCCGAGTGCAACGCCGGCGCCGCCGACGACTGCGAAAGCTGCAAGGAACGCCCCCGCTATCGGGCCTGCCTTGGTCATGGTCTCCTCCCCGTTGTTATGCACATGTGTGCAGACTAGACACGCCTCCGAAGCTGTCAATCGGGACTTACGCCGGCAGCGCCGGCGGTGCGGTCGAAGATCGCAGGATCAGCCGGCCTTTCACCTCGATGTGGGCGGTGCTCGGCGCATCGCCGGCGAGCGCCTCGAGGATCCGGCCGATCGCCAGGTCGACCATCGCGGCGACATCCTGGTCGACCGAGGTCAGGTCGTAGGAGGGCCAGCTCGCAAGACTCGAGTTGTCGAAGCCGCAGATCCTGAGGTCTTGCGGGATGCGCAGCCCGAATTCGTCGCGCGCGATGTCCATTACCCCGAAGGCCATCAGGTCGTTGGCGCAGAAGATCCCGTCCGGCGGCTCCGCAGCCGACAGCATCCTGCGCGCGGCCTCGACGCCGCCGTCGTGAGTATAGTGGCCGGTCTCGTGCGCGACGGCGGCGCGGCCAACCTGGCCCAGCCGCCGCAGGAAGCCCGCCTCGCGGTCACGGCTCGAGGAGGCCTCCTGCTTGCCGGCGACGAAGGCGATGCGGCGGCAGCCCATCGCGATCAGGTGATCGGCGATCGCCGCGGCGGCGCCGCGGTTGTCGCAGGTGATCGAGGTGATCTCCGGTTGCGCCAGGTAGCGGTTGATGGCGATGATCGGCTTATCGATCTGGGCGCAGCGGGCGGCCATCTTCGAGGACAGCGTCGCGTTGGTGAGCACCAGCGCGTCGACCTGGTAGGAGAGCAGGTGCGCGATCTGGCGATCGGTGCTGGTCTCGTCGCCGAAGAGCAAGAGCGGCGCCAGCTGCTGCGCCTGCAGCGCTTCGCCGAGGGTCTGGAGCAGCATCGCGTAGAACGGATTGTCGAGATCGGTCGAGACGATGCCGACGATCCCGGTGCGCTGGGTGATCAGTCCCCGCGCCAAGGCGTTCGGATGGTAGCCGAGCGCCTCGGCGGCACGCAGTACCTTGGTCCGCGTCTCCGGCGAGACGTAGGCACCGGGGGTGAAGGCGCGCGACACGGCCGAGCGGCTGACGCCGGCGAGCTGCGCCACGTCGAGCGACCTGACCCTGACGCTGAGCTTGCCGCGCACGCTGCTTTCCACGCTTGACCGACCTCGTCGCGTGAATATGCTGCACGCGTGTGCACATGAAAAGGGCTGCTTGCGGCATCGCCGCCTGCACGCTCTGCGAAGGAAGCTACGGGGGGCGCGTGAGCACGGTCGATCTTGTGGCGCTGCGCAAGGCCTACGGCACGGCCGAGATCCTGCACGGTATCGATCTCTCCGTGGCCCAGGGCGAGTTCATGGCGCTGGTCGGGCCGTCCGGCTGCGGCAAGTCCACCATGCTGCGGATGATCGCGGGCCTCGAGACCGTCACCGGCGGCGAGATCCGCTTCGACGGCCGCTCGGTGAACGCGGTCGATCCCAAGCACCGCAACGTGGCGATGGTGTTCCAGAACTACGCGCTTTACCCGCATATGACCGCGCGCGAGAATATGGCGCTGAACCTGCGGATCTCGCGGTTGCGCGCAAGGCCGAGATCCGCCGCCGGGTCGATGAGGCAGCGGCACTCCTCGACGTGATTCCGATCCTCGACCGGCGGCCGTCGCAGCTCTCCGGCGGGCAGCGCCAGCGCGTCGCCATGGGGCGCGCGATCGTGCGCAACCCGGCGGTCTTCCTGTTCGACGAGCCGCTCTCGCAATCTCGACGCCAAGCTGCGGGTGCAGATGCGGGCCGAGATCAAGTCGCTGCACCAGAAGGTCGGCACCACTTCGATCTACGTCACGCACGACCAGATCGAGGCGATGACGCTGGCCGACCGCATCGCGGTGATGAACGCCGGCCGCATCGAGCAGCTCGGCACGCCGCTCGAGCTCTACCGCGCGCCGGTCAATCGCTTCGTTGCCGGCTTCATCGGCTCGCCGGCGATGAATTTCCTGCCCGGCCGCGCCGCCGGGGACAAGGTGAAGATCGACGGCACCGATGTCGTGCTCGACCTCGCCGGCCGGCTCGACCTGCCGCCCGCCGGGCCGGTCGAGATCGGGCTGCGGCCGGAGCACCTCCGCCCCTCCGCCGACGGCCAGGGGATCGAGACCCGGGTGCTGCAGGTCGAGCCCACCGGCTCGCAGACCCACCTCCTCGTCGACTTCGCCGGGCGCAGCCTCGTCGCCGTGCTCGAAGGTATGGTCTCGATCGCCCCCGGCCAGTCGATCAGCCTCGGAATCCGTCCCGAGCACGTCCACGTCTTCGCGGCCGACAGCGGCGAGGCGATCGGCCTCGCCGCGGCCGGTCCTGCAACTTAAGGAAGGAGCCACCCGACATGGTCGAGCTTACCCCCGCCCAGCGCCTGAAGCTCCTGGAGCCGCCGCGGCGGAAGGTGCGCGCGGTGCTCGACACCGACACCTACAACGAGATCGACGACCAGTTCGCGATCGTCCAGATGCTGCTTTCGCCCGACAGCATCGAGCTTGCGGCAATCTACGCCGCCCCGTTCCACAACCGCCGCTCGGACGGCCCGGGACACGGCATGGAGCTGCAGCTATGACGAGATCCTGCGCCTGCTGGCGCGGATGGGCAGGAACCCCGACGGCCTCGTCCATCGCGGCGTGACCGAATACGTCGGCCCGCAAAAGCGCGCGCGCGAGGCCGCGGCGGTGGACGACCTGATCGCGCGGGCGCGGGCCGGAAGCCCGGACGATCCGCTCTATGTCGTGGCGATCGGCGCGATCAGCAACGTCGCCTCGGCGCTGATCAAGGCGCCGGACATCATCGACCGGGTGGTCGTGGTCTGGCTCGGGCGGCCATGCGCTGGAGTGGCCCGACACCAGCGAGTTCAACCTCCGGCAGGACATCGGCGGCGCGCAGATGCTCTTCGATTGCGGCGTGCCGCGTCGTGCTGCTTGCCGTGCATGGGCGTGGTATCGCATCTGCACAGCACCGTCCCGGAGATCGAGCGCCATGTCGAGCCCTACGGCGAGATCGGCAAGTTCCTGGCCCAGCGCTACAAGGAGTATGCCGACGACCATATCGGCTGGTCCAAGGAGATCTGGGACATGGCCCCGGTCGCCTGGCTGCATCGACCCCGACTGGTGCCCCAGCGTCCTCATCTCCACTCCGATCCTGACCGAGATCCCGACCTGGAGCTTCGACCACGCCGCGCCCGCTGATGCGCTACGTCCACCGCGTGCGGCGCGACCCGATCCTCAAGGATTTCTTCTTGAAATTGAAGGCCTTCGCCGGCGTCAGGTGAGGTTGTTGATCAGATCGTACGTAATGCTGAAAAGATGCGCCGGATGGCGGGCGATCGAGAGCTCGATGTTCTGGCGGCCGGCGGCCTGGTAGAGCATCTCGACCGCCAGCACCGCCGAGCCGACCTCCACGTCGAGGTCGGCGGCGAGGCCACGGCTCGCGAGCTCGGCCCGCACCGTCACATGCGCAACGTCAAGTCTCAGCCCGAGCCGACGCTGCACCGACTGGAAGATCAGCACCTCGGTCGAAGTCCTCCTTGCGGAAGCGCGCGCCGATCTGCGGCGGGAAATAGGTGGTGATCTGCGCCACCTTCTTCGGCGCCGACCGCCAGCATGCTGCGCAGGCAATAGCCGGCCTCGCCGCGGTCCAGGCCGAAGTGCCGCCTGAGCTCCGGCGCGCTCTCCTTGCGATAGGATCGGACCAGGAGCTGCGGCGTCCCTGGTGAAGGCGGCGACGTCGGCGAAGTTCTCGAAGTTCCAGCCCAGGCTCAGCGTCGGCGTGCGCGAGACGACGATGGCCGGCTTGGCGGAGCGCTTGCGGATCAGGCCGTCGGACGCGAGATCCCGAAGCGCCTGCCGGACGGTGATCAGGCTTACCCCCAACCGTTCGGCGATCTCGGCCTCCTTCGGCAGCTCGGCGCCGATAACGATCGATCCGCTGGCGATGCAGCCGCGCAGCAGGTCGGCGACCTGGCCGTAAAGCGGCCCGTTCGACCGGACGAGAGGTCCGTTCGGCAGCAACCCCAGAAGCGAGCCGCCGGCGTTCACCGCGCCACAGCCATAGGCCGCCGGACGCAGGTGCTCGGCGTTCGACGCAGCGTCATGCCCGCACCACGCCGATCCGTCCACCCATCGGCACCACCGCGCCCGACCGGCTGGTCGATGGCGGCGAGGGTCCCGCCGGAAGGCGCCTCGATCTCCACCACGGCCTTGTCGGTCTCGATCTCGGCGACGAGCTCTCCCGGCTCGACCCGATCGCCGATCCGCCTTCAGCCAGGCGACGACCCGGCCCTCGCTCACCGTCAGGTCGCCGAACGGCATGCTGATCTCCACCTCTCCGGGGCCGAGCGCCGGCAGCGACGCCACCGTGTCGCGCTTCGCCGCGGCCACCGGCTGCGGCGCCGGAGCGACGGAGGCGGCCCCGGCGGTATTCGCCGCCCGCCAATGATCCGGCACCGGCGCGATGCCGGCGAGCACCTGCCGCGCCCCCTCGACGATGCGCGTCGGCATCGACCAGCATCGCCCGCTCCAGCACCGGCGCAAACGGATGCGAGGTCTGCGCCGGGTGCAGCCGTCCGACCGGCCCGTCGAGATGGTCGAACGCCAACTCGTTGATCGCCTGCGCGATCTCGCCGCCGATGCCGCACATCGCCCAGGCCTCGTCGACCACCAGCAGGCGATGGGTCTTCTTGACGCTCGCGACGATGGTGGCGACGTCGAGCGGCATGATGGTCCGAAGGTCGATCACCTCCGCCTCGATTCCCTCGGCCGCCAGCGCCTCCGCCGCCTCGAGCGCCCGCGGCACCATTTGGCCGGCCGCGACGATGGTGATGTCGCGATCCGCCCCGCGCCATCCTCGCGACCCCGAAGGGCACAAAATGCTCGCCCACCGGCACCTCGCCCTTCGATGCGAAGAGCGCCTTGGGCTCGAGCATGATCACCGGGTCGCCGGCGCGAAGCGCGGTCTTCATCAGCCCCTTGGCGTCGGCCGGCGTCGAGGGAACGCAGACGATCGAGCCCCGGCATGTGCGCGAAGATCGGATGATAGCTGCCGCTGTGGTGCGGCCCGGAGCTCCGCAGCGCCCCGGCCGCCGACGCGTACCACCATCGGCGCGCTCATCGCGCCGTTGCTCATGTAGCGCAGCTTCGCCGCCTGCAGGAAGATCTGCCCCGCCGTCTCGAAGGCGAAGTCGGCGAACATCAGGTCGGAGACCGTGCGCGCCCCGGTGGCCGAGGCGCCGACCGCGGCCGAGGTGAAGCCCTGCTCGGAGATCGGCGTGTCGACCATCCGCTCGCGCGCCGAACTCCTGCCAGAGGTCCTTGGTATGCGCGAAGCTGCCGCCGCGCTCGCCGGTGCCTTCGCCGAAGTAGAGAATGGCGGGGTTGGCCCGCATCTCCTCGGCGATGCCGTCGCGGACCGCCTCGAGCCAGCCTTGGGTCCGCGGTCTCGCCGGCCGCCGGCGGGCGGCAGCGCCTCGGGCGGGTTGATCGGATCGGCGAAGACGTGGCGCCGCACGGTCGCCGGATCCGGCTCCGGCGAGGTGCCGGGCGAACGCGAGCGCGTCCTCGACCACCGTCTCGATCCGCGCCTCGATCGCCGCAAGCTCCGCGGGGGTCGGCGACGCCGAAGTCCTCGACGAGGCGCCGGCGGAACATGTCGACCGGGTCGCGCTTGACCCAGGCGTCGATCTCCTCCTGCGTGCGGTAGGTGCCGACCACCGGGTCGCCCTCGTGGTGGCCGACGGTGCGGTAGGTCTTGGCCTCGATCAGCGTCGGCCCGTCGCCGCGCGCGCGCCCGGTCGGTGGCCTCGCGCATCGCAGTCCAGACCGCGAGCACGTCGTTGCCGTCGACCGCCACGCCGGGCATGCCATAGGACGCGGCCTTGCGTGGCGATCTCCGGATTGAGCGTGATCGACTGCAGCGGCGTCGCCGTGGCGTAGAGATTGTTCTCGCAGACGAAGACCGCGGGCGCGCGCTGCACGGCGGCGAAATTCAGCGCCTCGTGGAACGCGCCGTGGTTCGCCGCGCCGTCACCGAAGAAGGCGACGCCGATGTCGTCGCTGCCACGCCGCCGGGCGCGAAGCCCGATGCCGGCGGCATGGCCGATGCCGGCGCCGACGATGCCGTTGGTGCCGAAGAGCCCGACGCTGCGGTCGTAGAGGTGCATGGTGCCGCCGCGGCCGCCGCAGATGCCGTCGGCCTTGCCGAAGAGCTCGGCCATCACCCGGCCCGGATCGGCGCCCTTGGCCAGCGCGTGACCGTGGCCGCGATGCGTCGAGGTCACCCAGTCGGTCGGCCTGAGGTGGGCGCAAACCCCGACGCCGGTCGCTTCCTCGCCGATGTAGAGATGCAGGAACCCGGGCGTCTCGCCCTTCCGGCAGGCGACCTGCGCCACGCTCTCGAACCGGCGCAGCAGCACCATGCGCTCGAAGAGCCGGAGGAGCACTTCCGGCTCCGGCAGGTTCCGCGTCACTTGCGGGGCGCCTCGCGCCCGCAACGCCTTCGTTTCCACGGCGTTCTCCCCGTCGCGCAGCCAGCGGCCAGGCGCTGGCTGAGTTCTGATTTGGGCTCAGGTTAGATTATAATAGTATAAGGTCTAGCGCCAACTTCCGACCACCCAGCCCCGCTTGGCCGGCTTCGGGTCCGGTTGACAGCCACCCTATGGTACCGGTAACAAAGCCGTCAAGAACCGCCGGGAGACGCCTCTTGCCCACCGCCCGATCCGCAAGGGCCCTCGTCACCGGCGCCGCTGGCGGCCTCGGGCCGCGAGATCGCTGTTCAGCTCGCCGCCCGCGGGTGCCGGGTCGGCATCACCGACATCAACGAGGTCGGGCTGAGGCAGACCGCCGAACTCGTCGGCGGCACCGGCGGCACCGCGCTGGTCTACGCCTGCGACCTGACGCGGGAGGGCGCGCCGGAGGCGGCGGTCGCCAAGGTGGTCGATGCCTGGGGCGGCATCGACGCTCTGGTCAACAACGCCGGCTACGGGGTGATCGAGCCTTTCCTCGACAGCAGCTTCCGCGCCTGGACCACGACGCTCGCGCTGAACGTCACGGCGCTGGCGATGGCCTGCAAGGCCGCCGGGCGGGTGATGCGCGACCAGCGCTCCGGTCGCATCGTCAACATCACCTCGCCGGGCTCGCGCATGGCGCTGCCCGACTATACCGCCTACACCGCCAGCAAGGCCGGCGTCGATTCGATCACCCGCGCCGCTTGCGGTGGCGCTCGCGCCCTACGGCGTGCTGGTCAACAGCCTCGCGCCCGGGATGATGGACACCGAGATGCAGCGCTCGACCGAGGCCGATCTCGCCCGCGCGAGCGGCCGCGACGACCTGCAGGCCTTCCTCGACGAGCGCACCCGGCGGGTTCCGCTCGGACGCCGGGCCGAGATCGCCGAGATCGCCGCCTCGGTGGTCTGGCTGGCGCTCGACGCTCCCGCCTATATGACCGCCGCCCGGCTCAACGTCTCGGGCGGCCTCGACAAGGACTGACCCCGCATGCTGCGGAACGCGCCCCCCGACAGCCCCGACATTCCCGCGCTGCAACGCCGCGCGACGGCGTTGCGCCGGCACATGCTGACGATGGCCCGCGGCCAGGGCCAGGGCTACATCGGCCAGGGCCTCGGCATCGCCGACCTCCTGGCGGCGCTCTACTTTCACGAGCTGCGCTACGATCCGGCCGACGTCGGCTGGCCGGAGCGGGACCGGTTCCTGCTCTCGACCGGCCATTATTCGATCGCGCTCTGGGCGGCGCTGGCCGAGGCCGGCATCCTGCCGGTGGAGGAGCTGCCGACCTATGGCGCCGACGACAGCCGGCTGGAGATGTCGACGCTCGACACCACGCCCGGCGTCGAGATGATCGGCGGCTCGCTCGGCCACGGCCTCGGCCAGGCGGTCGGCCAGGCGCTGGGCCTGCGGCTTTCGGGATCGGCGGCGCGGGTCTTCGTCGAGCTCTCCGACGGCGAGATGCAGGAAGGCTCGACCTGGGAGGCGGCGATGTCGGCGAGCCACTTCGGTCTGGACGGGCTGGTGGCGCTGATCGACTGCAACGGCATCCAGGCCGACGGTCCGCTGGTGCTCGACATGGAGCCGGTAGCCGAGAAATGGCGCGCCTTCGGGTGGCACGTCAGCGAGATCGACGGCAACGACATGGGTGCCATCGTCGCGGCGCTGATGCTCGCCCGCACCGCGGACGGCAGGCCCAAGGCGATCGTGCTCCGGACCTTGCCCGGCAAGGGCGTGCGGCGGATCGAGGCCAGCGAGAAGGCGCATTTCTTCCGGGTGGACGTTGCCGAATGGGACGGCATCATCGACGACTTCGAGCGAAGCATCGGGGAGCCCGCATGAGCCGCACCCTCGCCATGGGGCAGGACGAGGCGGGCGGCGCCCGTCCGACCGTCGAGGCGCCGTTCGGGCAGGCGCTGGCGCGCATCGCCGCGGCGCGGCCAGGGATCGTCGGGCTGACCGCGGATCTCGGCAAGTACACCGACATCCATCCGTTCCGCGACGCCTTTCCGGACCGGTTCTTCAACGTCGGGCATGGCCGAGCAGAACCTGGTCGCGGTCGCGGCCGGATTGGCGCGGACGGGAAAGACCGTCTTCGCAACGACTTACGGCGTATTTGCAAGTCGCCGCGCCTACGATTTCGTCGCGATCGCCCTGGCGCATTCCGGGCTCGACGTGAAGATCGTCGCCGGGCTGCCGGGCCTCACCACCGGCTACGGCGGCACGCATCAGGCGATCGAGGATCTGGCGCTGATGCGGATGATCCCGGGTCTTGTTGTGATCGACCCCTGCGATGCGACCGAAATTGCCGCAGCGACCGAGGCAATCGCAGACTACAAGGGACCGGTTTATATCCGGTTACTGCGCGGGGCGGTGCCGGTGGTCCTCGATCCCGTGCGCTTCGAGATCGGCAAGGCGCGGCTGCTGCGGGAAGGCAGCGATGTCGGGATCATCTCGACCGGGCTGATGACCGAGCGGGCGCTCGATGCGGCGGCCGAGCTCGGCCGGCAAGGCATTTCCGCAGGCGTGCTGCATGTGCCGACGATCAAGCCGTTCGACGCCGCCGCCGTCACCGAGTTCGCGGCGTCGGTCGGGCGGGTCGTCACCGCCGAGAACCATGTGGTGGTGGGCGGGCTGGCCAGCCTGGTCGTCGAGGCGCTGTTCGAGGCGGGGCTGCAACGCCAGGTCGCGCGGATCGGGTTGCCGGACCGTTTCATCGAGTGCGGGTCGGTGCCGACGCTGCAGGCGCGCTACGGCCTGACGGCGCAAGCCATTGTCGAGGCTGCGATTCCGTGAAGATCACCGGGATCGAGACCTGGACGGTCGGCGCGGAGTGGAAGAACTGGCTGTTCGTGCGGGTCGATACCAATGCCGGCATCCACGGGGTCGGCGAGGGGACGCTGAACGGCTTCATCCGGACCACCGAGGCGGGGGTGCACGAGCTCCGGCACCTGGCGATCGGGCAGGATCCGCGGCGGATCACCGCGCTGGCGAAGCGGATGCTCGACAGCGTGTCGCTGGACGGCGGGCATATCCATCGGACGGTGATCGCGGCGGTCGAGGTCGCCTGCTGGGACATCCTGGGCAAGTCGCTCGGGGTGCCGGTGCATCAGCTGCTGGGCGGGCGGGTGCGCGACAGCGTGCTCGGCTACGCCAACGGCTGGTACCGGACGGAGCGGACGCCGGAGGCTTTCGTGGCGGCGGCGCGGGTGGTGCTCGACAAGGGGTTCAAGGCGTTCAAGCTCGATCCGTTCGGCACGGCGCAGGGGTTCATCGAGCGGGAAGAGCTTGACCTTGCTTACCATATTTGCCGGGCGCTGCGCGACGCGCTGCCGGCCGACACGCGGATCCTGATCGACGTGCATGCGCGCTTCACCGGGATCGCCGCGCTGATGGCGGCGGAGCGGTTTGCGGATCTGGGCATCTACTGGTGGGAGGAGCCGACGTCGCGGGATCGGCAGGAGACGGTGCACGAGGTGGCGTTGCGCAGCCCGATTCCGGTGGCGACGGGGGAGATGTTCGATACCGTCGGGCAGTTCTATGCGCTGGCGGCGGGGGGCGGGGTAAATATCTTCCAGCCGGAGCCGATGTCGCTCGGCGGGATCGGGCCGGCGATGCAGGTGGCGAGCCTCGCGGCGGCGCATGGCAGCTGGATCGCGCCGCACCAGAGCGGCGGGCCGGTGGCGACGGCGGTGTGTCTGCAGCTGGCGGCGGCGGTGCCTAACTTCTTGATTCAAGAGCATTTCGATGCGTTCAACGCGCCGTGGACCCGGGAGCTGGTGACCTGGCATCCGGAGGTCGATCCGGCGACCGGGCACCTGTCGCTGCCGGAGGGGCCGGGGCTGGGGATCGACCTCGATATCGCGGCGATCGAGGCGCATCCGTATGATCCGGGGGCCTATCTCAACGTGCATGCCGAGGGGTGGGAGAAGCGGCTCGGGCGGGGCGCGAAGGGCTGAAATCGCCCCGCGTACAACCCATGCACATCCCATGCACATTGCATGCACCACGGGAGCACACCTGGTCAGGGGGTCAGCCGCGGAACGGCGGCAGGGTCAGGCCCTTGACGCCGGTGTGGACCGCGAAGAGGCCGCCGGGGTGGCGCTGGTTGCGGAAGTGCGCTTCGGAGCGGCGGAGCACGGCGGTGGTGACGTAGAGGATGTCGAGGTCGGGGCCGCCGAACTCGCAGCAGGTGGGCAGGTCGGTGGGGAGCATGACCGTCTGCATGAGCGTGCCGTCGGGGTCGTAGCGGTCGACCCGGCTGGTCACCGGCACCGTCACCCAATAGCAGCCCTCGGCGTCGACGGTCGCGCCGTCGGCGATGCCGCCGGTGCCGGAGAGGTCCACGAAGGTGCGCGGGTTGGCGATATCGCCGGAGGCGGGGTCGAAGTCGTAGGCACGCACGATCGGCGTGTGGCTGTCGGAGAAGTACATCGTCCGGCTGTCGGGGCTCCAGGCGAGGCCGTTCGAGCAGCCGATGCCCTCGATCATCCGGTGGACGGTGAGGTCGGGGTCGAGCCGCCAGAGCGAGCCTATGAACTCGACCGGCTTGCCGGGCGCCTCGAACATGGTGCCCGACCAGAAGCGGCCCTGGCGGTCGGGCTTGCCGTCGTTGAAGCGCGTGGTCGGCAGATCATCCTCCGGGTCGACGATCGGATCGAAGCGGCCGCTGCCGGGGTCGAAGAAGTAAAAGCCGCTGACCATGCTGACCACGAGGCCGCCGGCGGCGCGCAGGCCGAGGCAGCCGAGGTATTCCGGGGCGGTCCAGGTGTCGTCGGCGCCGGTGGCCGGATCGTAGCGGTGGATCAGCGGGCCCCAGATGTCGATCCACCAGAGCACCTGCGCCTCGGGGTCCCAGAGCGTCCCCTCCCCCAGCTCGGCGCGCGCGTCGACGACGCAGGTGATCTCGGTCATGTCAGTTCCCCCGGGAGCGGTTCTTGGCAGGCAGCAGGCGTCGTCCCAGCTCCGGCGAGCGTTTCGCTGCCGATCGAGACGGTGACGAGGATGACGGCGCCGTAGACGACGAGGAGGGCGCCGCTGGAGAGGTTCAGCGCCGGCAGGAGGCCGGAGAGGATGGTCAGCACCAGCGCGCCGGCGACGGTGCCGAGGTAGTGGCCGCTGCCGCCGAGGATCGAGGCGCCGCCGATCGCGACGGCGGCGATCGAGGTGAAGAGGTAGCTGTCGCCCATGCCGAGATAGGCCTGGCCCGAGTAGCCGGTCAGGAGCATGCCGGCGAGGGCGGCGGTGGCTGCCGGAGACGACGTAGGTCAGGATGGTGGTGCGGGCGGTCGGCACGCCGGAGAAGGCGGCGACGGTGGCGCTGGTGCCGAGCGCATAGAGGTGGCGGCCGAAGGCGGCCTTGGAGAGGAGGATGCTGGCGGCGAGCGTCAGCGCCGCCCAGATCAGCGCGATCACCGGCATCGGGCCGAGGCGGCCGACCGAGAGGAACTTGATCAGCGCCGGCGCCGAGGGCGTCGGCGAGCCGCCGGTATAGAGCAGCACCAGGCCTTGCAGGATGACGTTGGCGGCCAGCGTCATGATGATCGGCGGCACGCCGAAGACCGCGACGCCGATGCCGTTGACGAGGCCGATCGCCGCGCCGCCGGCGAGGATGAGCGGCGCCACCCAGATCAGCGGCAGGTCGCGGCCGGCGCAGATGAGCGTCATCACGATGGCCGCGGCGTTCAGCACCCAGGGCACCGAGAGGTCGATGCCGCCGCCGATGATGACGAAGGTCTGCCCGAGGGCGACGATGCCGACGAAGGCGGCCAGCACCAGCGGTCGAGCGCAGGTTCGAGGCGGAGAGGAAGCCCGGCGAGAAGGCGGCGGTGACGAGCAAGAGCAGGACCATCGCCGCGTAGGCGAGCAGGATCAGCCGGTTGCGGGCGAGGAAGCCGGTCATCGCGCCCGCCTCCGCGCCGACTTCTCGGTGAGCGAGCTCGCGAGCACGGCGACGAGCAGGATCACGCCCGAGACCACCGGCTGCCAGTAGCTCGAGACGTGCAGCACGAAGACGAGGTTGCCGATCAGCGTCAGGATGATGGCGCCGATCAGCGTGCCGAGCAGGTGCCCGCGGCCGCCGAAGAGGCTGACCCCGCCGATCACCGCGGCGGCGACCGAGAGCAGGATATAGTCCTTGCCGATGGTCGGCGAGCCGGCGCCGGTCTGGGTGGTGAGGTAGAGCGAGGCCGCGGCGGCGAAGAGGCCGGAGAGGCCGTAGGTGAGAAGGTTGATCCGGGCGATCGAGACGCCGGAGAGGAAGGCCGACGCGCTCGCTGGAGCCGGTCGCCTGGATGGCGATGCCGAGGCCGGTGGCGCGGAACCAGCTCCAGAAGAGGATGAGCGCCATCAGCAGCCACACCGGGGCGGCGAGGCCGAGGAAGGTCGAGATAGCCGAAGCCGATCCACCAGCCGGGGAAGCTGCCGCCGTCGATCGGCAGGATCAGCATGGCGAGGCCGCTCAGGATCGACCAGGTGGCGAGCGTGACCAGGAAGGGCTGGAGCCTGAGCAGCGAGATCAGCGCGCCGTTGAGCGCGCCGACGCCGAAGCCGAGGGCGAGGATCGCCAGCGACCAGAGCGCGATCTGGGCCGGGCTCGGTGCCGAAGCGGGTGGCGGCGATCACCGAGCCGAGCGAGATCATGCCGCCGATCGAGAGGTCGATGCCGCCGCGGATCAGCACGATGGTCTGGCCGGTGGCGGCGAGCATCAGCGTCATCGCCGCCGACGGTGTCGAGGTTGACCTCGTCGAGGGTGAAGACGCCGGTCTGCAGGCTGCCGTAGACGAGCGACGATCGCGAGCAGCATCGCGCAGGCGACGAGGAACGGCGCGCGGTCGAGCAGCCAGCCCGCGACGCCGGGCGGGGCGGCGCCGGCGCGCCTCCGAGGCTCGCGGCGCTCATCTCAGGCGGCATCGTCCAGCACGGCGGCGCGCAGGATCGCCTCCTCGCTGATCCGGTCGCCTTCGAGGACTGGCGGCGACCCGGCCGCTCGCGGAGCACCAGCACCCGGTCGGCGACGTGGACCAGCTCCGGCAGGTCGCTCGAATAGAACAGGATGGCGTAGCCCTGCGCCGCGAGGTCGCGCATCAGCTGGAAGATCTCGCCCTTGGTGCCGACGTCGACGCCGCGGGTCGGGTCGTAGAGCAGGAGCACCCGCGCCTCGGTCAGGAGCATCTTGCCGAAGATCACCTTCTGCTGGTTGCCGCCGGAGAGGGTGCCGGCGAGCTGCTCCGGGCGTGCCGGCCTTGATCCGCAGGAAGTCGACCATCTCGCGCACCAGCGCCGCCTCGCGCGAGCGGCTGAGCAGGCCGCGCTCGGAGAAGCGGCGGATCACCGCGAGCGTGAGGTTCTCGCGCACGCTCTTGGTCAGCAGCAGGCCCTGGCCGCGGCGGTCCTCGGGGACCAGCGCGATGCCGTCGCGGCCGGTGAGCGCCTGGCGCGGGCTGGCGATGCGCGACGGCTTGCCCCAGAGCTCGACGCGTGCCGGTGGCGCGGCCGGCGCCGAACAGCGCCTGGAAGAGCTCGCGCTGGCCGTGGCCCTGCAGCCCGCCGACGCCGAGCACCTCGCCTTCGCGGAGATCGAAGCTGACGCCGGCGAGCCGCGGGCCGCTGGCGAAGTCGCGGACCCGGAGCGCGACGCGGTCGGTGGCGGTGGCGACGCGCTCGGGGTAGAGCCGGTCGAGGTGGCGGCCGATCATCTCGGTGACGATGGTGTCGTCGCTGACCGCGGTGGCGTCGTGGGCGGCGACGGTGGCGCCGTTGCGGAAGATGGTGAGCCGGTCGGCGACGCCGCGCACCTCGGCCATGCGGTGCGAGATGAAGATGACGAGCCGGCCCTCGGCGGCGAGGCTGCGGGTGAGGCCGAGCAGCCACTCGGCCTCGCGGGCGGGCAGTGCCGAGGTCGCCTCGTCGAGGATCAGCACGCGCGGCGCCTTGGCGAGGCCCTTGGCGATCTCGACGATCTGTTGCTCGGCGAGGGTAAGGCGGCGGACCTCGCGGTCGGGGCTGAGCGCCGGGAAGGCGTAGCGGTCGAAGAGCGCGAGCGTGGCCCGGCGCAGCGCCCGGCGGTCGGTGGTGCCGAGCGCGGGTGCGCGGCGCGTGGCGGAACCAGATGTTCTGCTCGACGCTGAGGTCGGGGATCAGCGAGAGCTCCTGGAAGACCGCGGCGATGCCGGCGGCGCCTGGCCGCGTCGGGGCTCGCCGGGCGATAGGGCGCGCCGTCGAGCAGGATGCTCGCCGGCGTCGTGGCGGATGGCGCCGGCGAGGATCTGGATCAGCGTGCGATTTGCCGGCGCCGTTCTCGCCGAGGAGCGCGTGGACCTCGCCGGCGCGGGCGGAGAGGCGGGCGTCGCTGAGGGCGGTGATGCCGCCGAAGCGCTTGGAGAGGCCGGAGACTTCGATCAGATCCATGGGCGGGCCCGCGGTGGGGTCCTCGCGGCCTGACGGCCGCGGGGAGGTTCGCTCGCGGCGCTCAGCTGGCGCCGGCGGCTTCCGCCGGGGTGATCTCGACCCAGTCGGGGGTGATCGGCAGCGTCAGCGCCGGCGGCAGGTCGGGGAAGACGGTCTCGCCGAGCACCATCTTCTGCATCTTGGCGTTGGGGTAGAGCGTCGAGGTGAAGGGGTCGGTGGTGATCGAAGATCGGCGCGGACCACGGTGGCGCGCTCCGCCGGCTTCTGGCCGGTGTCGAGGATATCGACGGCGAGCTTCAGCGCCTCGGAGGAGAGCCACGCCGGGTTGGCGCCGAGGATGCACTTGGCGCCCTCGGTCTGGGCGCAGGCGACCGCCGAGCCGTTGTAGGAGAAGCCGGTCACCGGCACGATCGGCCGGCCGGCGTCCTTCAGCGCCTGCATCGCGCCGGAGCCGTAGCCCTGGGTCAGGATGCCGTCCACCTGCGGGTTGGCGGCGAGGAGCGCGGCGACGCCCGGACTGCTCCGGCCCGAGCGCGTAGTCGCCGTTGTAGTAGCCGACGATCTTGATGTCGGGGTATTTCGCCAGCACCGCCTCGTAGCCGTTCTGCAGCTGGGCGGAGATCGGTGCGCCGGCGAGGCCGCGGTCGACGATGACGTTGCCCTTGCCGCCGAGCTGGGTCGCCATCCATTCGGCGAGCACGGCCGGGATCATGTCCCAGTCGGAGGCGACGGCATAGGCGCAGGGCTCGGTGACGGTCTGGTCGAAGCTGACCACCACGATCCCGGCGTCGCAGGCGCGCTTGATCGTCGGGTTCAGCGCGGTGTCCGAGGCGCGCGTCGACCAGGATCGCGGCGGGCTTCTCGCGGATGATGTTGTTGAGCGAGTTGATCTGGGCCTGCACCGTGCCTTCGGCGACCTCGATGTGCAGGTCGACCTTGCCCTTGAGCGGGCCCTTGTCCACCGAGACCTGGGCGACGCGCTGCATCTGCTGGCGCCAGTCGTTGCCGACGAAGTTGTTGGAGAGATAGATGACGTAGGGCGCCTTGGCCTGGGCGACCGCGGGCGCGGCCTGGCCGAGGGCGCCGAGCGCGGCCAGCGCCGCGAGGCTGACGCAGAGGGTCTTGAGCATTTCGGTTCGTCTCCTTCCCGTTGGTGTCGGGCGGCGCGCACGGGTTGACCCGGTTCTGGTTGCGCTCGCGTCGCTACGTTGACAGGCCCCGGCCGGCGCCGTCAATCCGGCCGGGGCGGTTGCTTCAGCCGCCTGCGGCCTCCTGCGGGGTGATCGTCACCCAGTCCGGCGAGATCGGCAGCGACGAGGCGGGCGTGGCGCCGGCGGTCAAGGCCATGCCAGCGGCGAGCGCCAGCACCCTGCCGCAGAGAGTGAAGCGCATCGCGATTTTCCTCCTCCACCAGCCCACGGCGGGCGGACTTTCGCCGCCTTGACCCATGGGCATCTGGCAGAATTGTTACCGGTACCAAAATTCGCTGTCAAACGCCGACTGGGGCTGGGCAGCGGCCGATGGCGTGATATTCGGGAGGTGCGGAATCGAGCGCGGGGGAACGGCTCGGGTGCGGTGCGATCTCGGGGGCAAGGTGGCGATCGTCACCGGCGGCGCCGGGGCGATCGGCCGCGCCATCGCCCGCCGCCTTGCCGACAACGGCGCGGTGGTGGTGATCGCCGACATCGACCGGGACGGGGCGGAGACGGTGGCCGCGGGGCTGCCGGCGGCGCTGGCGGTAAGGCTCGACGTCAGCGACGAGGGGTCGGCGGCCGCGGCGGTGGCGGAGATCGTCGCGCGGACCGGGCGGGTGGATATCCTGGTCAACAACGCCGGCGTCAACACCTTCGCCCACCGGGTCAACATCGACAGCTTTCCGCGCGCCGAGTGGGACCGGATCACCGGGATCGACCTCGACGGGCTCTATCTGGTCAGCCGGGCCGCGCTCGGGCCGATGCTGGCCGGCGGCGGCGGGCGGATCGTCAATATCGCCTCGGTGGTGGGCCTCGCGGCGATGCGGCTGCAGTGCGCCTTCGCGGCGGCGAAGGCCGGGGTGGTGCATCTGACGCGGGCGATGGCGCTGGAGCTCGGGCCGCAAGGGGTGCTGACCAACGCGGTGGCGCCGGGGTCGGTGATGACCGCGGGGACGGCGCAGCTCTTCTACGGCAAGGACGGCCAGTTCGCCGGGCGGACGGCGGAGTTCATGGAGCATATCCCGCTCGGCCGGCCGGGGCGGCCGGAGGAGATCGCCGAGGCGGTGCTGTTCCTGGTCTCGCCGGGGGCGAGCTACGTCAACGGCCAGGTGCTCGCCGTCGATGGCGGCTGGACCGCCGGCTACATGGGCTGAGGATGACCGCAATGCTCGACGGCCTGACGCTCGCGGTGCATGGGGACGAGGCCCCGGTGCTTGCGGGCGTGCGCGCGGCGCTCCTCGCCGAAGGCGCGCGGAGCGAGACCGCGGGACTGCCCGACCTCATGCTCCTCGGCTATCCGCTGCTGCCGGGGAGCGGCGGCGACGCGCTCCTGCCGCGCGCGCGGCGGACCGCCGAGGCGATGGCGGAGCGCGGCAGCGGGCGGATCCTGTTCCTGTTGCCGGCGCTGGCCGGGCTGCCGGCGCGGCGGCATCCGGACTGGTCGGCGGGGGCGGCGGCGATGCTCGCGGGGATGCGGGGCCTCGCGATGAGCTTCGGGCCGGCGGTGCTGGTCAACGCGGTGGGCGTCGGCACCATCGCCGACGGCGAGACGATCGTCGCCGGGGATGCGGGCTTCCTGCGGCATGCCGCGCCGCCGCGGGCCGGAACCATCGCCGAGGTCGCCGCGGCGGCGCTCTTCTTCTGCGATCCGCTCAACAGCTACACCAGCGGGCAGATGCTGGCGGTCGATGGCGGATGGATGGCGGGCTATGGCCGAAATTTCTGAGCCTCTGCGGCTGGCCGTGGGCGATCTCGACGTCGGGCTGGTCCCCGCGATCGGCGGCAGCATCGCCTGGTTGCGCTGGCGCGGCATCGAGCTGATGCGGCCGCTGAGCGCGGCGGACGCGCGCGGCCGGCAGCGTGCTCGGCGTCGCCTGCTTTCCGATGCTGCCCTATGCCAACCGGATCGAGGGCAACGCCTTCGCGTTCGAAGGCAGGACGTTTCGCTTCGAGGCGAACAATCCGCCGGAACGGCTGAACGTGCACGGCACCGGGTGGCAGCGGCCGTGGACGGTCGAGGCGGCCGGGCCGGAGCGGGCGCGGATCGCGCTCGAGGTCGGCGACGGGCCTTATGCCTATCGGGCGGTGCAGGAGGTCGCGGTGGAGCCGGCGGCGCTTGCGGTGCGGATCGCGGTGACGAACCGGGGCGACGCGCCGGCGCCGTTCGGGATCGGGCTCCACCCCTGGTTCGAGCGCGATGCCGATGTCGAGCTGGAGTTCCGGGCGACGCATTTCTACCTGGAGGAGCCGGAGAACCTCGCCGGGGACCGCGTCGGCTTGCCGGCGGAGCTCGACTTCGCGGACGGGCGGCACCTGCCGGCGCGGTGGCGCAACAACGACTATGGCGGCTGGGCCGGCCGGGCGGTGATCCGCTATCCGTCGCGGGGGGTGCATCTCGGCATCGTGGCGGAACCGGTGTTCGGGCATCTGATGCTCTATGCCGATCCGACGAAACCCTTCTTCTGCGTCGAGCCGCAGAGCCACGCCTCGGGGGCGTTCAACCGGCCGGGCGGCTTCTCCGATCCCGCTGAGGGCGTCCGGGTGCTGGCGCCGGGGGAGACGCTGGCGGGGACGGTGCGGTTCGAGGCGGGCTATACGGTGGTCGCCTGATCCGCCATGACGCGGCGCCCTCTCCAGGAGCCCGCGCGATTTGTCCGTCGACAAATCGCGCCGCGCCTGCCTGCCCGTGGGCAGGCGCGAAGAGCGCCCGCCCAGGCAGGCGCGCCGCGATTACGAGCGTTCGGGCAAGCGCTTGCCCCCCTCGCCCTGCGCAAGCTTGCTCCGGGCGACCGGACCGGCCGACAGTCCACAGGACTGTCGTCTTTTCGGTCCGGGGGATGCAATCGCGGGCGGGTCGGCCCCCTGTGGGCGAGGGCTCAGAGCAGCCGCGTCAGCAGCCCGCCGTCCACCTGCATCGCGCTGCCGGTGACGAAGGAGGCGTCGTCGGAGATCAGGAAGCCGATCGCGGTGGCGATCTCGCGCGGGTCGGCGATGCGGGCGATGCGGTTGCGCTCGAAGGAGAGGCCGACCGCCTCGGCGCCGCCGGCGGCTTCGAGGCCGTCGAGCGGTCATGCGGGTCGCGACCGAGCCGACGAGGACCGCGTTCACCCGGATGCGGTCGACCGCATAGTCGAGCGCCATCTGCCGGCGAGAGGCCGACCACCGCGGCCTTGGTCGCGGCATAGGCCGGCACGCCGGGGACGGTGGCCGTCGGCATGCACCGAGGCGATATTGACGACCGAGCCGCCGCCCGCGGCGCGCAAGAGCGGCAGCGCGGCGCGGCAGACCCGGAAGATCGCGGTCGAGGTTGACGGCGATGGTGCGGTCCCAGTCGGCGTCGCTCGACCTCCTCGAGCCGGCTGGCCGGTCGGATAGATGCCGGCGCAGTTGACCACGGCGTCGAGGCCGCCGAGGCGGTCGGCGGCGTCGGCGACGGCGGCGCGGACCTCGGCGTCGATGGTGAGGTCGGCTGTCGCGGAACGGAGAACGGCCGCTGCGCAGTCAGGCCCGCCGGCCTCGCGCGTCGAGGCCGGCGCCGAAGACGCCGGCGCCCTGCGTCGCGAGATAGTCGGCGGTGGCGCGGCCGATGCCGGTGGCGGCGCCGGTGACGAAGACGCGGCGGCCGGCGAAGCGTCATGGCGCGGCCGCTCGCGAGCGCTTCGGCGCGGCCGCGCGGCCTGGGCGGCGGAGACGGCGCGCAGCACGCGCTCCTCGCCGCCCTCGCCGCGGCGGAACTCGTCGACGAGGCGGCCGTCGGAGACGACGAGGAAGCGGTCGCAGAGGCCGATGACCTCCTCGAGCTCGGAGGCGACGACGACCAGCGCCGACGCCCTTGTCGGCGAGCTCGACGACGAGGCGGTAGATCTCGGCGCGGGTCGAGGCGTCGACGCCCTTGGTCGGCTCGTCGAGCAGCAGCACGCCGGGGGCGCGCATCAGCACGCGGGCGAAGAGCAGCTTCTGCTGGTTGCCGCCGGAGAGGTGCGCGACCGAGGCCTGCGGCGAGGCGGCCTTGACGTTGAGCTCGCGCATCGCGTCGCGGATGGCGCTGCGCTCGCGCTCGCCGCTGACGAGGCCGCGGCGCGAGAGGCCGGCGAGGTTGCCGATGGTGATGTTGGCGCCGACCGGCAGGTTGAAGAGCAGGCCGTCGCGCTTGCGGTCCTCGGTCAGGAGCGCGATGCCGGCGCGCGCGGGCGTCGCGGGGCGAGCGGATCGGCGACCGGGCGGCCGTCGACGCGGATCTCGCCCCGGGACGGCACGCGGCCGTAGATGCCGGCGAGGATCTCGCTGCGGCCGGAGCCGAGGAGGCCGGCGAGGCCGACGATCTCGCCGGCGGCGACGCTGAAGCTGACGTCGCTGGGCGCCGAAGATGGCACCCGGGTGGCCGGCGACGGTGAGGTCTCGGACTTCGAGCACGGGGCGCGGCGTCGGCGCGGCGGGGTGTGGGCGGGGAAGAGGCGGCTGCAGGCGCTGGCCGGACATCGCGAAGATGAAGCTGCGCCTCGTCGAACTCGGGCCGGGCGATCTCGGCGGCGACCTGGCCGTCGCGGAGCACGGTGGCGCGGTCGCAGATCGCCAGCACCTCGGGCAGGCGGTGGGTGATGTAGATCATGGTGACGCCCTGGGCGCTTGAGCCGGCGCAGCACGCCGAAGAGCGCCGTCGACCTCGGTGCCCGAGAGCGAGGCGGTGGGCTCGTCGAGCATCAGCACGCGCGGGCGGTTGCGAGAGGGCGCGGGCGATCATCACCAGGTGGCGCTGGGCGGAGGTGAGCGAGGCGACGATGGCGCGCGGGTCCATCGGCAGGCCGAGGTCGGCGAAGATCGCGCGGGTGCGCGCCTCGCAGCGCCCGGCGGTTGACCAGGAAGCCGTCGCCGAGGCCGGTGCGGCCGGCGAAGACGTTCTCGGCGACGGTGAGCTGCTCGAGGACCTCGATCTCCTGCGGCACGTAGACGATGCCGGCGGCGGCGGCATCGGCCGGCGAGGCGAAGCTGACCGGCTGGCCGGCGAGGACGATCTCGCCGGTGAAGGAGCCGGCGGGATGAACGCCGTTCAGGATCTTGACCAGCGTCGACTTGCCGGCGCCGTTCTGGCCGAGGAGCGCGTGGATCTCGCCGGCGCGCACCGCGACGTCGATGCCGCGCAGCGCCGGCACGCCGCCGAAGCTCTTGGCGATGTCGCGGACCTGGAGGAGCGGCTCGGTCATGGCGTTCCTGTTGCGCCGGTCCCGAGGGGACCGGCGCGGGGTTTCGCGGGGCTCTACTGGCCGGCGCTGTCGAGGATCTTGTAGTAGGGGTCGAGGTCGGCGGCGGTGATGACCGCGGCCGGCAGCGGGTTGAGGTAGGGGACCTCCTTGCCCTCGGCGAGGGCGGCGGCGAGCTCGGCGGTCTTGGCGCCTTCCTCGTAGAGCGGCTGGGCGACGAGGCCGTAGGCGGCGCCCGACTTGATGATGTCGAGGTTCTGCCGGATGTAGTCCATGCCGATGATGACGACCTCGCGGTCGGCCTTGCGGGCGGCGCCCGACCAGGTCTGCACGCCGTTGCCGGTGGTGGAGAAGGCGCCGGTGACGTCGGGGTTGGCCTGCAGGATGCCGACGGCCTTGGCCTCGGCGGCGGAGGGCTCGAAGCCTTCGAGCTGGGTGTCGAGCACCTTGATGTCGGGGTACTTGGCCGCGATCGTCTTGCGGAAGCTGTCCGACATCGCGTTCTCGGTGTCGTTGATGCTGCCCTGGGTCAGCGCGATGGTGCCCTTGCCGCCGAGCTTGTCGCCCATCGCATACCGCGGCGTTGGCGCCGGCGGCGGCGATGTCCTCGCCGGTCGCGGCCTTCAGGCCCGGCACCGAGCCTTCGGGCGGCAGCACGTGCCAGGTGACGACCGGCAGGCCCTCCTGCCCGAGCTTGCCGATGTAGGGGAAGATCTCCGGGCCGGGCCCGTAGACGCCGACCGCGGCGAACTTGGTGCGCGCGAGCGCCGCCTCGGCGAGCGGGATCGAGGCCGGCGACGTCCTAGTTGGTGGCGCTCGGGTTGCCGACGACCTCGCAGGTGTAGCCGAGCTTCTTGCACTCGGCGAGGAAGCCCGCCTGCATCAGCCGGTGCACCGGGTGGTCGCGCATCGGCTGCACCCAGAGCAGCGCCTTCTCCTGGGCGAGGCTCACGCCGGCGGAGCCGAGCGAGCGCCGCGAGCGCGGCGGCGCCGAGCGCGGCGCGGATTCAATCGGGGTTTCATCTTCGGGGTTCCTCTCCGCTGCTAGCCGCCGGCGCTGGTGCCGGCCTTGAGAATTTTCGCGGAGCTTGCGCCGGCCGGCGCCGGCGATGAAGTAGCGGCGGCGGGCGATGTCGAGGCCGACCGCGAGCACCATGATCACGCCGACCGCGATCTGCTGCCAGTTCGAGCTGACGCCGATGACGACCAGGCCGCTGGTGACGACCTGCAGCAGCAGGACGCCGACGATGCCGCCGGCCAGCGTGCCGGCGCCGCCGAAGAGGCTGACGCCGCCGACCACCACGCCGGCGATGACGGTGAGCTCCCAGCCCGAGCCGATCGAGGTGGTGCCGCTGGCGAGATCGGCCATCACGAACATGCCGGCGATCGCCGGCGAGCGCGCCGACCAGGACGAAGGTGCCGATCTTGTAGCGGTCGGTGTCGATGCCGACGAGCCGCGCCACCTCGGGGTTGCCGCCGGTGGCGTACATGTTGCGCCCGAGGACGGTGCGCCGCAGGACGAAATCGGCGGCGAGGGCAGCGATGATGAAGAAGACGAAGCTCCAGCCGAGGCCGAAGACCACGCTCGGCCATGCCGAAGGCGCCGACCGAGGGCGGCAGCGGATAGACCGGCGCGCCGTTGGTGACGACCTGGATCAGGCCCTGGCCGATGAAGAGCATGCCCAGCGTCTGGATGAAGGCGGGGATGCGGAAGCGCACCACCACGAGTGCCGTTGACCAGACCGACCAGCGCCCCGGTGAGCAGCCCGCCGAGGATCGCCACCGGCACCGGCAGCGCCGCGGCGGTCATCAGCTTGGCGGAGACCACCGCCGAAAGCCCGGCGACCGAGCCGACCGAAAGGTCGAACTCGCCGGTGACCAGGAGCATGGTCTGGCCGATGGCGATGATGCCGACGAAGGAGACGACCCGCAGGATGGCGCGGACGTTGCGCTCGGAGATGAAGGCCGGCTCGATCGCGGTGAAGAGCGCCACCAGCAGGATCAGCGCGGCGATCACCCCGACCTCGCCGATGGCGATGAAGCCGAGCAGGCGCCCGCGGCGGGTGACCGCCGCCTGGTCGTCGCTGGTCGCGGATGCCGCGATGCCCATGGCTCCTCCCCGTTTCGCGGCGGCCGTTGCGGAGCGAGGGGCTCCGGTCGGCGGTCCGTGGCGGCCGCGCGGCCACCGATCCGTTCCCACTATTATACTATTATACGACGTTCAACCGCGGCGCGTCGCGTCGCGCCAGCCGATGATACCGGAACCATTCCGTCGCCGGAAGTGGTAGAAGCCGGAGGAGCGGCTGCGCCGGAGGAGCGACTGGCAGCCACCAGGAGGACGCATGGCGGCGGGTTCGGACGAGGGCGGCGGAGCCAAGCCGATCGGCCGGCTCGGGGTGCGCGACATCGCGCGGCAGGTCGGCCTCGCGCCGATGACGGTGTCGCGGGTGCTGAGCAATCCCGAGCTGGTGGCGCCGGCGACGCGGGCCAAGGTGCTGGCCGCGATCGAGAAGGCCGGCTTCGTGCCGAACCGGCTCGCCTCCAGCATGCGCGGCGCCGGCCGGATGATCGGCACCGTGGTGCCGCCGCTGATCAATTCGGGGATCGCCGAGCAGGTGCAGGGCATGTCGGACGAGTGCCACGCCAGCGGCTACTCGATGCTGCTGGTGCAGGGCGAGTTCACCGTCGCGGCCGAGGAGGAGGCGATCCGCACCTTGCTCGGCTGGCGCCCGGCCGGGATGATCCTGCAGAGCTTCGTGCAGTCGGAGACGGCGCGGGCGCTGCTGGTCTCGAGCCGGGTGGCGGTGGTCGAGATCTCCGAGATCAAGGGCCGGGCGCCGATCGACATGGCGGTGGGCGTCTCGAACTTCGAGACCGCCTACGCGATGACCATGCATCTGGCGCGGAAGGGCTACCGGCGGATCGGCTTCGTCTCGACGCCGATCCACGGCAACGACCGGCTGCGGCAGCGCCGGACCGGCTACCATGCGGCGCTCGCCGACCTCGGGGTGGCGCACGAGGACATGGAGGTCGAGGTGCCGATCACCCCGCGCGGCGGCGCCGAGGCGCTGGTGACGCTGACCGGGCGGCACGCTGATACCGACGCGATCTTCTTCTCCTCCGACACGCTGGCGGTGGGGGCGATCCAGGAGTGCCACCGCCGCGGCTGGGCGGTGCCGGGACGAATCGCCATCGCCGGCTACGGCGACATCGACCTCGCGCCGCAGCTTGCCCCGGCGCTGACCACGGTGCGCGTCGACCGCCACGGCATGGGCCGCCGCGCGGTGCGCCAGCTCTTGGCGCGGCTGGCGGGCGATCCCAAGGTCTCCACCATCACCAGCATCGGCTTCGAGATCGTCGATCGCGAGAGCGCGTGAGGCGCAGGCCGGGTGAACGACCGCGACGAAGGCCGGCTGCGAGGCGAGTCCGATGGCGGCGATCGCCACGGCGATTGCGCAGCTCAAAGGTGTTGCTCCGCCCTTGAGGCTGAACATGGCGACGATGGTGAAGAGCGGCGCCGAGCGCTGCGGAGCGATCCGCGGCCGTGCCGCTCGGCCCCCCGGGCGCCGGCGGCTACCGCGAGCACGACATCCTGGTGATCGGGCCGGACGGCGCCGAGGACATCACCCACTTCTCCTACGGCGCCGCGCACAGCTTGATCGGCACCGCCTGAGGCGGGCTATTGCCGCTTCAGCATGTAGCAGGCGACGACCCTGCCGTCGGCCCGCAGGTGTTCGTAGCAGAGGTCGATCGTCGCTGCGTCGCGCACGGTGAAGTCAAAGCGCCCGTCCTCGTCGAGGAAGATCCCGTCCGTGTAGTCGGGCGGGCGGAGGCTGCCGATCAACGTCTCGGTGCGATCGCCTGCGCTCTTCGTTCCCGAGAACCGATCGCCGTGCTGCTCGGCGATGTTGAAGGTGAAGGTGAGCTCCTCGTCGGAGAAGGTGGCCGCGCCGGCCGCGTTCGGTCGATACGGGTTAACGCCGGAGCTTACCGCCTTGGCGTTCCCGGTCCACGTCCCGGTCAGGTCGGGCGGCGTTCCGGCCGTCTGCGCCGCGGCGGCCGTCGCAGCGCCGGCGACGGCAAGGGCGAGCCCCGCGACCCGCAATGCTCGATGGTTCATCTGCTGCTCCCTCCCGTGGCTCATCCGCGGCAGGCAGCGTAGCCGAGGGCGTGCCGGTGCGTCCACCGAAACTCAGGCGGCGGCCGCCGGCTTGCGGCAGCCTTCCCGGTCCTCGTGCCCGAACTTCCCGAGCATGATCTCGGTCAGCACACAGTCACACAAACCGCCAGCCAAAATTCCTCTGTGACCTCCCAAGGTAGCGGAGCACAGCAGAGATCTGCGAATCCCCATGACCGCGTGGTAGTGCCGGCAGTCTCAAGCGAATGGGTCTCCCGCGGAGAACAGGGAATTTACAGGGAACCCTTGAATTTTGACTCGCTGATCGCCTGATCCCGCCCCGAAAGCGGCCCGTTTTCCGTGGCTTGCCGGCAAATTCCCTACGCAAGCAAACAGGGAACTTCCGTTTCGCGATCACGGAAGTTCCCGTTGCAGATCAGGCTATTTGCGGAATTGATCTGGCTAATTGGTCTTCGGGGCGACGTTAGGGGCGGTGGTGTCCGCGCTCCTGGGCGTGGCGGAACATCCGCGCCAGCTCGACGTCGGCGTCCGGCGCGGCGCGGTCCTCGCCGATCAGGTAGGCGACCGACACCCCGAAGTGCTCGGCCAGCCGGGTAACCAGCCTCATCGACGGGTTGTCCGCCCTGCCCTTCTCCAGCTCCCAAATGTGCGCCTTCGAGATGCCGACCGCGCTCGGACGCATTGGAGAGACTTCCGCTTTCGGAGCCGCAACTGGTTGAGCCGGGCGGAAAGCGTGATCATTGCCGATCTCCTGGTGCTTTTTTTGATCTAGTTCCGAAACATCGGGGCTTTGACGAATGCCATGTTCATGATACGTTCCGGTTAAGTGTCAACTTGAGCCGAGCCCTCTAGGAGTTAGAGAACCAAAGTGAAAATCCATTTATCCCCCCAGACGATCGAGCAGATCCCTCCCGCCCAGCTAAAACCGTGGGCGCGAAACGCTCGCACCCACTCCAGGAAGCAGATCCGCCAGGTCGCCGAGAGCATCCGCACCTTCGGCTTCACCAGCCCGGTGCTGATCGACGCCGAGCTGACCATCCTCGCCGGCCACTGCCGGGTCGAGGCGGCGAAGCTCCTCGGTATGGCAGCGGTGCCCTGCATCCGCATCGAGAACATGACCCCGGCCGAGAAGCGGGCTTATGTGATCGCGGACAACAAGCACGCGATGAACGCCGGCTGGGACGAGGATCTGCTGGCCGAGGAGCTGAAGGCGCTGCTTGCCGACGACCTCGGCTTCGACATCGGCATCACCGGCTTCTCGATCCCGGAGATCGACGGCCTGGTCGAGGGGCTGACGCCCGAGGAGCCCGGCGATCCCGAGGACGACTGGCTGCCCGATCCCGGGCCGCCACGCTGCCGGCCGGGCGATGTCTGGCAGCTCGGAAAGCACCGGCTGATTTGTGGCAACGCTCTCGACCAGGAGGTGGTCCGGCAGCTGATGGACGGCGAAAGGGCGCGGATGGTCTTCAGCGATCCGCCATACAACGTGCCGATCGACGGCCATGTCGGTGGCTCGGGCCGGGTCAAGCATCGCGAGTTCGCGATGGCCGCCGGCGAGATGAGCGTCGACGCGTTCACTGGCTTCCTGCGCACCAGCTTCCGGAACCTGGCCGACGCCTGCCTCGACGGCGCCATCAACTTCATCTGCATGGACTGGCGGCACCAACGCGAGGTGCTCGACGCCGCCGACGGCGTCTATTCCGAGCTGAAGAACCTGATCGTCTGGGTGAAGGACAACGGCGGCATGGGGACGTTCTACCGCTCCCGCCACGAGCTGATCTTCGCCTTCAAGGTCGGCACCGCGGCGCATACCAACACCTTCGAGCTGGGCCAGCACGGGCGCTACCGCACGAACGTCTGGCAGTACCGCGGCGTCAACACCCTGAAGGCCGGCCGGATGGCCGAGCTCGAACTGCACCCGACGGTCAAGCCGGTGCAGATGATCGCCGACGCGATCCGCGACGTCTCCGGCCGCGGCGAGATCGTGCTCGATCTGTTCGGCGGCTCCGGCTCGACCCTGATCGCCGCTGAGAAGACCGGGCGGCGCGCCTTCCTCTGCGAGCTCGACCCGGTCTACTGCGACCGGATCATCCGCCGCTGGGAAGACTACGCCAAGGACGAGGCCGAGCAGCTCGTCTGCGGCTACGCCGACGGCGTGGCCCAGCTGAGGGCCGCGGAATGAGCCGAAAGAGCGACCGGCGCTCAACCGCGCTCACCGTGTTGCCGACCCGACCGGCTACGAGGTCGGCTACCGCAAGCCGCCAGTGCATTCGCAGTTCCAGAAGGGCAGCTCGGGCAACCCCAAGGGCCGGCCGAAGGGCGCGAAGGCGAAGACCTACCCGGCGCACGCCGAGCGGCTGAAGGCGATCGTGCTCGAGGAGGCCTATCGGATGATCGGCGTCCGCGACGGGCTGCGCGAGATCAAGGTGCCGATGGCGCAGGCGATCGTCCGGGCGCTGGCGGTGAACGCGGTCAAAGGCCAGCAGCGGGCGCAGCGGCTCTTCACCGAGCTCTTGATCACCATCGAGCATCGAGAAGCGCCGCGAGCACGGCGAATTTCTCGATTGGGTCCTGAACTACAAGCGCAAGTGGGAGCGCGAGTTCGAGCGGCGGCGTGAGCTCGGCATCACCGGCCCCGAGCCCATTCCGCACCCCGACCACTTCAAGATCGATGCCCGCCGCGGAACCATCCAATTGCACGGGCCGATGACCAGAGAGGAAGCGGCAGAGCTCGAGGAATGGCGCCGGTATCGCCAGATCTTCGTGGTGGCGAATGAGGGCTTGGCCTTGCTCATCGCCGAAGGTCCTGACGCCGGGTCGCCCGAGGAACTGGACGACTGGCACGAGCAGATACGCGGCAACCAGCGATGCATTGACTATATCGACATCATGCTGCGGACCGGCCGGCCACTGCCCTTGTCAGACCTGCCTGATGTGGTGCTCGATCCCGCATAGACTGCCGCCAACGGCCACCCATGGCAGTCAGATGCTGTCGTCCGGATCGATGCTTCCGCTGCAGAAGGTCGCTGGACTTCCGCTCGCAGGAGAGCGTCACTGCTGGTGCCGGCGACGCAATGAGTTTGCCGCCGGCCGCCCGGGATTCTCGCTTCTCGGGCCTTCGGTCAGTACCGGGCCGCGCATTCTGCGCCGCCCGCTGACCGAAGGAGAAGGACCATGCCGAAGCTCTCCGACACGCAGGCGGTGCTGCTCGCCGCCGCCGCTGCGCGCCCTGAACTCACTGTCCTCCCCGGGCCCGAGACGCTCAAGCTGAGAGGCGCCGCTCTTGAGCGAAGCCTGCAGGCGCTGCTCCGGTCCGGCTTCATCGCCCAGGAGGTCGATGCGGGTGGCCGCAGCCGTCTCGTTGCCACGCCGGCCGGTCTGGGCGCCATTGGTGTCGAGAACTCCCGCGCCGGGGCCTGTCTCAATGATACCGTGACCGAGCCGCGCACAGACACCAGGGCGCCGAAGGCGCGACCGGGTGGGAAGCTCGGCGTTCTCCTGGATGCGGTCTCGCGTCCGGAGGGAGCGACCCTGGAAGAATTGTCTGCCGCCGCAGGCTGGCTGCCGCATACCACCCGCGCCGCCATCTCCCGCCTCCGTCAGCGCGGCTACGACGTGCGGATCACGACGATCGGGACGCGCAAGGTCTATCAGCTGATCCCGGCGGTCTGACCCATGTGGAGCTCGAGCGCAACCGGCGGCGCGGACATCGCGCCGCTTGCTCAAGTGCTGGAAGCTCGGATTGGAGCCCTGCCAGGACTGTCCATCGCTGAGTTGCGGCAGGCCTGGGCTGCGGCCTGGGGCGCACCGCCACCGAAGGGAGCGCGGCGGCGTCTCTTGATGCTCGGCATCGCCTGGAAGTGGCAGGCCGAGCTTTACGGCGGCGTCTCGAGGTCGGCCGAGCGGCGGCTCGAGTTGCTGGAGGCCGCCTTCCGACAGAGCCGTGCGCCGAACCAGGCCGGGCATCGACCCTCCGAGATCAGGCCCGGCAGCCGGCTGATCCGGGTGTGGAAGGCCGAGCAGCACGAGGTCGAGGTCACCGAGACCGGCTATCTGTGGCGCGGCCGGAGCTGGGCCTCGCTCTCGTCGGTTGCCCGCGAGATCACCGGCACCCGGCGCAACGGGCCCGCCTTCTTCGGCCTGCGCGACGGCGATGCACCATGACCCCGAGCCCCTCGCATCAGGGCCGCTGCGCCATCTATACCCGCAAGAGCACCGAGGAGGGGCTGGAGCAGGCGTTCAACTCGCTCGACGCGCAGCGCGAGGCCTGCGCGGCCTATATCCTCAGCCAGAAGCACGAGGGCTGGACCGCCCTGCCCCACGCTTATGACGATGGCGGCTTCTCCGGCGGATCGATGGACCGTCCCGGGCTGCGCCAGTTGCTGGCCGATGTCGAGGCCGGCGCGATCGACGTCGTGGTGGTCTACAAGGTCGACCGGCTGACCCGCGCGCTGGCCGACTTCGCCCGCATCGTCGCCATCTTCGACGCCGCCGGGGTCTCCTTCGTCTCGGTGACCCAAGCCTTCAACACCACGACCTCGATGGGTCGGCTGACACTGAACGTGCTGCTCTCCTTCGCCCAGTTCGAACGCGAGGTCACCGCCGAGCGGGTCCGCGACAAGATCGCCGCCTCGAAGGCCAAGGGGATGTGGATGGGCGGCGTGGTGCCGATCGGCTACCGCGCCGCGGCGCGGAGCCTGCAGCCGGTGCCAGAGGAGGCCGCCTTGGTGCAGCAGATCTTCGCGCGCTATCTCGCGCTCGGCTCGGTGCGGCGGCTGAAGGCCGAGCTGGATGCGGCTGGCATCCGCACGCCGGAGCGGCTGCATCGGAACGGGCGGGGCAGTGGCGGTGCCGCCTTCTCCCGCGGCAGGCTCTACAACCTGCTCGCCAACCCGCTCTTCATCGGCCGCATCCGGCATCGCGGCCAGGTGCATTCCGGCCAGCATCCCGGGATCGTGGATGAAGGGGTATGGCAAGCGGTCCAGGATCACCTCGCCGCCAACCGGCAGAACCAGATCGCGCAGCGCACCGCGGAGACGCCGAGCCCGCTTGCCGGCCGGCTCTTCGACCCGGACGGCCGGAAGATGCGGCCGAGCCATGCCAGCAGCAAGGGTCGACGCTACCGCTACTATGTCAGCGCCGAACTCATCGAAGGCAGCGTTGCCACAGGCGCCACCGGCTGGCGGATGCCGGCCCTCGAGATCGAGGCCGCCGTCGGCAGCGCCGTAGCGACCCGGCTGCGGGACCCGGGCTTCCTGAGCGATGTCCTCCGCTTTGGCCAGTCCGCTCCGGAGGAATCGACGAGGCTCGATCGGCCGGATCTCGGAGCTGGCTGACCGGCTCGATGCACCGGCCTCGGCGGCCGGTCGGGGGGCGATGCAGTTGCTGATCACCCGGGTCGAGCTCTCCCGGTCGGAATTGCGGGCCGAGGTAGGTCTCCGAGCGCCTGAACGAGACCAGGGACGGCCCGTCCGTTGCGTCGTCCAATTTCGGCTTTCCGCCGTTTGTAGTGGTCGCGCCACTGCGGTTGCAGCGACGCGGACCGGAACTGCGCATCGTGCTGGAGGACGCGGCCGCTCCGGTGCCGAAGCCAGACCCACGCCTGCTGCGGACGTTGATCGAGGCGCGAACGTGGATCGCCGACTATCTCGATCCGGACCAGGACCTGACGCTCAGCGCCATCGCCAGGCGCGCCGGCACGAATGTCGGCGATGTCTCGCGCTCGCTGCAGCTCGCCTTCCTTGCTCCCGATCTGGTGGAGGCCATTCTGGATGGCACCCAGCCCGTCGCTCTCACCGCAGAGCGACTGAAGCGTGCCGGCGAGCTACCATTGCTCTGGGGCGAGCAGCGCGCGCTGGGCGCAGAACAGGGTTGAATTGCAGGTTGGTTGCGGGGGCAGGATTTGGGCGGTCTCTGCAAACACAAAGGCTCCCTATTGCCTAGGGGCGGATCCGCGCGCGACGCAGAAGGTCGGCGCAGACTTATAGCTCGGCGGGCGGCCAGCCCACCAGCTATCCAATGAAACCCCTCGCGCGCGCCCGCGCGGAGAGTTCCGCGCTGAATTGGAGGAAGCGGCCATGGTCGAGACGTTTCACGTAAAGCGACATGCCCACCCCGTCGTGCCAGAGCAGCTTCACGAGCTGGCCAAAGGCGACAGCCTGAACCGAGTCCCCGTGCTCGACGCGCGTGCGGCCTCGTTGCCGTCGGCGGTGCGGATAAGCCGCGCGCCTCCAAGTCAGCCCACTACATAATCGAGCCGAAGTCTCGGGTCGCCGCGATCTCCTCGCGGAGAACTTCGGCCACGTCCTTCTCGCTTACGTCAGCCTCGGGATGGCGTTGCACAAGGCGTTTGGCCTCTACCTTCGGATTCAAGGGGTGGTGGGTTTGCTCGGCTTCTTCGACGCGGTCGAGCATCTCAAGTGCCAGTCTAAGGCTTTCCATCGTCTGTCTCCTTGGCGTGGCGCCTGTTGGCAACCCGTCGTGTCCGGCGTGTGTTCCGGATCGCACTCACGGCAGGCGACATCTTGCGCACCACGACGCCCGCGCCCGCGGCGGCCCGATACATGAAGCCTGACCGTCGGGATAGCCCGCGCCCCAGAACCGGCGCCGAACGGACCCGAGAGTATCGGCGCCGCTAGTGAGCTCAGCATTGCCGTCACCCGAAGCAATCCTCGTGCTCGGCTCGGGTCCGTGCTCACGACCGGAAGCTCGCGGCCAGCACCCGGGTGGCGCTGGATCGGTTCGGGGCAGTGCTTCGGTCAGTGGCGACGTCCTGCTTGGGGCGGCGCCAAGCACCCCGCGAAAACGAAGAACCCGGCCGCGAGGGGGCGGCCGGGGTGAGTGGATCGGGAAGGGCCCGGCAAGCCGACATGACTCACTTGTCGTCGGTGTCGGTGTCGTGCGCGAATTTGGCGGCGGCGATCTCGGTCAGGCTCATCCCGGCCGCTTCCGCCGGCGAGAGCCCGGCCGCGGCGATCAGCTGGCCGTTGGAGGCGGTGCTGGGCGACGTGCGGGTGCCCATCGTCACCTGGCCGCCCTTGACCGCCTGCTTGTCGTCACCGCGGGCCTCGCGGTTGATCTTCGCGACGTAGATCTCGTTTAGCGACATGCCCTGCGCCTCTTCGGCGGTCAGGCCGGCCACGGCCGCGAGCTGTCCGTAGTTGCCGGACGCCTGGCCGGGGACCACGATCGGGTGCCGGTCGTCCGGCCGCGTGTCGCGGTTGAACTTGGCCTGCGCCGCCTCGGTCAGGGTGAGGCCGTTGCCGGCGACGACCTGGGTGCCGGCGAAGGCGGGAACCGCAGCGACCAGAGCGATGGCAACGGCGGCAATCTTGTTCACGGTGGAGTTCATTTTCGTATCCTTTTCAATTTCGACTTCATTGCTGAGGACACCGAAGGCCCAAATGACTTGGCCTTGTCTTCGATGTCCCGAAAGCTCATCGGCTTCCGGTTGCGGATTGTAGACCTGCCTTGTTTCAGGCCTCGCGCAGCCGTGCTTTCAAATGTACCAGGTTGCTCGTGTACGAACGGACACTTCTCAATACCTCGCCAATTCAGGTCATTGATGATTCAATCGGCTCCATCACACCGAGCCGAGAAGGAAGAGCTGAAGGCGGGGCGCAGTCCCGGAAGACTGGACGGCGCACCCGGCGAAGCTGCGGCGGAAGGACCGCGACGGGCGCTGGACCTTGAAGCGCGGGCCGGCGGAAGCGCGCCCGAGCTCGTCGACGAGCAGCAGGGCGGTCGACATGTACTTGCGCCGCTTCAGCCGCGCCGGCGGCATCCCGGCATCGGCCCGGAGCGCGGTCATCAGCACCTTCGTCGAAGCGGAAGTACTGCACCGAGAAGCCGAGCTGCACCGCCTTCATGCACAGGTGCGACTTGCCGACGCCTGGTGGCCCTGCAGCAGGACGGTTTCGGCGTCACGCACCCAGGCGCAGGTGGCCCGCGTGTCGATGCGCGAGCGCACCGCACCTTCCGTCACGCCCAGAAGGTCGGCGTGTTCACCTCCTGCTCCGCCAAAGAGAAGTCGATCGAGCACGCCGACTGGCGGAACCGGCGCCTTCACCGAGGCGCTGCTCGAAGCCCTGGGCCGCGACCCAGACGGCGACAGTCTGGTCCGGATCAGCGACATCTCCGCTTACCTCAGTGACCGCGTCCCGGCTCTCACTTGCGGCAAGCAGCACCCAGAGGTCGAGTTGCACCTCGAGGTCCGGGGTCTTTGGGGCAGCAGGTGGAACGCTTCGGCCGCTGCCGTCATCCGGGGGCATGCCCCCGGATGACGGCGTTTGGAATTAAGTGAGTAAAGCTGTGTTGTGTGAAATGGTTTACAGATGCTGGTGTGCGTTCCAGCTATTGTTTTCCATCAGCCGAGTCTTGGTCTCGCTCAATATCGAGCGATCAGGGCCAGCACTGAGGGAAATCAACGTGGACAAGATTTCGACGGCGTTCATTGATTCCCGCTTCCCAACAACCCGCTCGGAGTTCACGCCATGTGCCGAATTGCTCCTTTCGAAGACCCATCGCGCCGCATCCCGATCCGCGCAGCGGTGCTCGACCTCCTGGCGCTGGCCGCGCCGATGCCCGCGGCCCTCGGCGCGCCCAATCCCGAGGAGCGCGAGTTCCTCGAGACGCTGCGGCGGATCGTCGCCCGATCGGCGGCCGAGGAGCTCTGGGACAAGTATCATGCGCCGCGCAGCGACGGGCTCGGGCGGCTCTTGGCGGATTTCGTTGAAAAAGCCATCGGCTGACTTGCTGAGGCGGACACGAGTGAGGGACCGCTGCCCGTTTTCTCAGGTCGGCTGTGGGGCTCCGTGGATCGGGAACAGCTTGGCGAGCTTCCTTAGGTTCTGGGCGGCCGCCGCGAGGTGGAACTCGTCGCGCGCGCTCGCATGGGCCTCGCAATCGAAGACGGCCCAGACGCAGGATGCGCTTGAGATGGGCGAAGAGCATCTCACTTTCTTCCTCAGCTTGCGCGAGACCGCGTACTCGTCGGTTTTGGCGATGTCGCGGGCCATGTCGCGGGCGCCTTCGTAGATGGACCTGAGAATTTACGCACCGGCTCAGTTGGGTGCACCGCGGCTTAAGGGCAAGCATCGCAGTCGGCCTTGCGCGCGCGGTAGCGCATCATGCCTCGGCATCGACGCCCGTGCGCGGGGTCTTGTAGGACTGCGCTGGCCGGTGGAATTGCTTCAGAAGGCTTGCCGGCCGGACAGATGTAGGCGTCGGCCTCGCGGTCGTAGGCGAAGTCGGCGCGCTCGAAGGTCCCGTCGGTTCGCGCCGACTTGTCGAAGACGGGGATGTGCGGCTCGATGCCGTGTCCTTCGACGAGCCAATCGAGCATCGGCGCCGAGCCGTAGGCGCTGTCGGCGATCAGGCGCTCCGGGTAGAGA
>CAVVSO010000049.1:0-33760 GCA_963750745.1 uncultured Alphaproteobacteria bacterium
AGCCGCGTCAGCGCACCGTCCAGCCGCCGTCGACGGCGAGCACGTGCCCGGTGACCAGCGACGCCGCGGGCGAGGCGAGGAAGAGCACCGCGCCCGCGACCTCGACCGGCCTGCCGATGCGGTGAGCGCCGCGATCCGCTCGACGGTGTCGGCGCGGAACGCCGGATCGGCGAGCGCGGGCTCGGTTCCCGGGGTGGCGATGAAGGTCGGCGCCACCGCGTTGACGGTGATGCCGAACTCGCCCCACTCGACCGCGAGGCAGCGGGTCAGGTGCGAGACCGCGGCCTTGGCGAGGCAGTAGACCGGCTCGCCGGGCAGCGCGACGGTGCCGGCCTGCGAGCTGACGTTGACGATCCGCCCGCCGCGCCCGGCGGCGATCATCTGCCGCGCCGCATGCTGCGACAGGAAGAAGGTCGACTTCACGTTGAGCGCGATCACCGGGTCGAAGTCGGCCTCGCCGACGTCGAGCGCCCGTGCCGTCGATGCCGCCGCCGGCGTTGTTGACCAGGATGTCGATGCCGCCCGAGCTCGGCGACCGCCGCGGTCGATGGCGGCGCGCGCCTGCGGCGAGGTCGAGCACGTCCATCTGCAGCGGCAGCGCCCGGCGGCCCATGCGCCGCGATCTCGGCGGCGAGGCCGCCGTCGGCCCTGACGTCGCGCAGCCCCAGCGCCACGTCGGCGCCCGCGCCGGCCAGCGCCAGCGCGATCGCCCGGCCGAGGCCGCGCGCCGCGCCGGTGACGAGCGCCACCTGTCCGGTCAGATCGAAGCTCGGAAGCTCGGTCATCCGCCCCCGCGGACGTTGTGGTGATCGGCGCCGTCAGGCGGCTTCGGACCGCTGCGCGTGCTGCCGCTCGCTCTCCTCGCGGCTCAGCGCCACCGAGGTGCGCACGCCGCGGCGGACGAAATCCATCATCCCCTTCACGGTGCGCTCGTTGGGGTCGATCCCGGCGCACATCAGCACTTCCCGGCCGTCGCGCGACCGCGCCCAGCGGGCGATCACCTCGGCGCCGTTGCCGTACTTCTTGTCGTCGGCGATCGCGTCGTCCAGGGCCGCCAGCACCACGGCGGCGAACAGCTTCTGCGCCCGCGGTTGCCCTGGTCGTTGGTGAACGCCAGCTCATCCACGTAATCGAACATTACGTCAGTCCTTCCTTAATCCGTCTTGCTTTGGGCGCACTATGACGATCTCATGACGCAGGTGGTCTGCCGAATTCACAAGACCGACATGCGCCGACCGTATACCTCAGCCCACCATATAGGGGTTGCGCGGCATCAAATCAACAATTCTCGCGGGTGCCGGCGCGCTAGCGCGACGGGTGCCGCCAGCGCCTCGGCTGCGGCGGGCTGGTCGGCCCATTTCAACCTCCGGTAGTCGAAGCCGGCCTCCAGCGTCGGCTTGACCACGTGGAAATACGGCGAGAGGTCGAAGTCGCGCGGCGCGTAGAGCGAGTGGTGGCGGATGTGCAGGATTTCGCTGCGCTGCGAGCGGGCCAGCGCGTCGGCGCGGAACTCGCGGGTGATCACCGGCAGGATCGGGTAGCGGATGCGGCCGAAGGCCTGGGCGATCAGCGACGAGCAGATCGCCCGGGTCGGGTCGCCCGAGCCGAAGGCCAGCAGCCGCCGCCGCCAGCGCACCGGCACCGGCGGCGTCGGCAGGAAGTAGCGCAGGAGGTCGGTGATGTTCTTCATGTCGTAGCTCGTGCCGAGGCTCTGCGACCATGAAGTCGATCAGCCGCGCCGCGGTCCTGCGGCGTCAGGTCGTTCGGCCGGCAGATCCGGGTGTTGTAGAGCTCGTACTTCGACAGCGGCGCCGCGATGCAGCCCTCGCCGAGGTTGACCTCGATCAGGCAGAGCGGCTCGCCGTCCGGGGTGACCCGGCCGACGGCGTTGCCGACGTAGAGCGCGGCATGCGACCAGGTCGACTGGGTCAGGTACTTGATCGCGACCGAGACCCGGGTGTTGCCCTCGACCAGCAGGACGTCGCCGGGCTGCAGCACCCGGCGCAGCGCCGCGACGTTGGCGTGGGTGATAGGGCCGGAAGCCCGGCAGCGGCGCGTCGAGCTTGCGCGCCAGGCGGCGGCCGAAGCGGTCGGCGAGGCGTGTCGCGCGCCGCCGTCATCGCCGCTCCGCCTCGGCCATCGCCGCCACCATCCCACTCCCCCGGCGCGAACCGCGCCCGCGACCCGGCCGCGTCGCCGCCATCCTGCACCCGGAATCCGCGGCGTGCGTCATCCTCGGCATGTAGCGGTTTCGTACGCAGCCGTGCTCGCGGCATCAGGACGTGCCGGCAGCCGGATGCGCGTCTCGCGATTCCGCGCACCGGTGTAACAAGCCGGCCACGCGCCGACGAACGGAGATCGAATGAGCCCGGCCGACGACGCCGCCGCTCGACGACCTGCTGCGGGCGGCGAACCGCGGCGACGCAGCGCGCCTACGGCGAGTTCCTGCGGGCGGTGACGCCGCTGGTCGCGGGATCGCCCGGGCGCGCGGCGGCGGGCTCGGGGCCGACGTGATCGAGGACATCGTGCAGGAGACGCTGCTCGCCATCCACCAGAAGCGCCACACCTGGCGCGAGGACATGCCGGTCCGGCCGTGGCTCTACGCCATCGTGCGCTACAAGGTGGTGGACGCCTTCCGGGCGCGCGGCCGGCGGGTGCAGGTGCCGATCGAGGACTTCGCCGAGGTGCTGCCGGCCGAGCCGCGGAGCCCGACCCGACCGAGCGCAGCGACGCCGAGCGGGTGATCGGCCGGCTCGACCCGCGCTCGGCGCGGATCGTGCGGGCGATCGGCCTCGACGGGGCGAGCATCGCCGAGACCTCGGCGCGCTCGACATGACCGAGAGCCGCGGTGCGCGTGGCGCTGCACCGCGGGCTGAAGCAGCTCGCGCAACTGCGCGAGAGGATGGTGGAATGAGGACCGACGAGCTGATCCGGGCGATGGCGGCCGACACCACGGCCAGCCGGCCGGTCGCGCGCGGTGCTGGCCGGCGGTGCTGCTCGCGGCGATGCTGCGGTGGCGCGGCGTGTTCCTGCCGATGATGGGGATGCGGCCGGACTTCGGCGCGGCGATGATGCAGGCCGCGGTCATGGTCAAGCAGGCCGTTCCCGTGCTGCTCGCGCTCGGCGCCTTCGGGGCGGCGCTGCGGCTGGCGCGGCCGGGCGGGGCGTCGGCGGCTGGGCGCTGCGTGCTGGCGGCGGCGCCGGCGCTGCTGGCGCTCGCGGTGGCGGCGCGAGCTGATGGCGCTGCCGCGGCCGGACTGGATGCCGGCGATGATGGGCCAGAGCAACGGCCAGTGCGTCGGCTTCATCAGCGTGATGGCGCTGCCGCTGCTCGCGGGCGCGCTCTGGGCGCTGCGCCGCGGCGCCAGCACCCGGCCGGGGCTCAGCGGTGCGCTGGCGGGGCTGCTCAGCGGCGGCGCGGCGGCGGCGTCTACTCGATCCACTGCACCGAGGACAGCCCGCTGTTCTATGCGGTCTGGTACATGCTCGCGATCCTCGGCGCCGACCGCGCTCGGCGCGCTCCTCGGATCGCGGCTGCTGCGCTGGTAGGCGCGGCGGGTTTTTTCTTGCAAAAAGTTCAGTAATGCGCCATGAAGCCGCGGCTGCGTTACGACAATCGACCCGCTGTCTCCGTCACTGGCCCACGGTCGCTCGGTTATCCGCTGACTGCGCCAGGCCGTCGCAAGTCCGCGGGCGGCATCTAGACAGGAGACTATCACGATGGCTAAGGGCACCGTGAAATGGTTCAACGCCACCAAGGGCTTCGGCTTTATCCAGCCTGAGGGCGGCTCCAAGGACGTGTTCGTCCACATCTCCGCGCTCGAGCGCGCCGGGATCACCCACCTTGACGACGGCCAGAAGGTCACCTTCGACCTGGAGACCGGCCGCGACGGGCGCCAGTCGGCGGCAAATCTCGCCCTGGCGAACTGAGGCTTCACGCCCGAGGCAGCGCTCGCGGCGCTGCCGCAGGGCCGGCGTCGCGCCGGCCCTTTTGCGTTTTGCGGGGCCGCTTTCGTCACCATGCGCCAAATCATAGACTGACCGGCAAATCTCCGGAGGAGCCGATCGCCGATGCGATTTCGCGAGTACCCGCTCCTCAACACCCCGAACCTGATGGCCATCATCCTGCGCGAGGCTTCCGCCGGGCCTGCGACGCTCGCGCGTTGCGCGGCGCGGCTGCAGGCGCTGCTGGCGCGCGCCGACGAGCGCCCGCCGTTCGGACCGGAGGAGGTGGCGAGCCGGCTGGAGGTGCTGATCCGCTACCTGGCGGAGGCGCGGCTGATCTCGCGCGGCACGGACGGCAGCTTCGCGCTGACCGAGCGCGGCGGCGCAGCCCTGGCAGAGCATCCGCAGGGGTTCGATACCGCCGACCTGATGGTCTATCCCGAGTTCGCCCGCTACATCCGGGGCCTCGAGCGGCGGCGCGGGCTGGCCGACGCGCGCGCCGGCGGCTACGACGAGGGCTATTACGCCTACTGGACCGGCGAGAACCCGGCGGACAATCCCTATAACCCCAATTCGCGCCGACCACCTCGCCTGGGAGAACGGCTGGTCCGAGGCGCTGGACGAGGACTTCCGCTCTTCCGGCCCGCGCGCCCACCCCTGAGCCCCGCGATCGGGGGCGCCGAGGGCTCGTCCCGATCTGCCTCGTGGCCGCGGTTCGCAAGCCTCGACACGTTGCCATCCGCTGGTCGGTCGGCGCGGCGGATGGCAGCGGATTGTGCACCGCGACCACGTCGACGCCGCTGGCCTCGAGCAGCGGTATGACCTTGTTCCAGCACGAGCCGTTGGCCCAGGCCCCGTGAACCAGTACGACGGTCAGCGGCATGGGTTCGACCCCGCGATGGGCGATCGGGAGGTCGAAGCGGCGATTGATTGCATTGTCGGCACATGGGACCCCCGCCATGCAGTTTTGACGCCTGCCGCCACTACGCGGGGCGGCATTGCGGTCGCAACTCCGCGAGGCCCCGGACTTTGGTCGCGATCAGCCCGCAGACCTAGCCGGGCAATCGGCGGTCAGTGGTGCGGCATTTCTTCAACCCAAGCCGGCTTCGGACAGACTAGCCGTCGGCCCGCTCGACGAGGAGCGCGCCCGCGGGCAGCGGCTGCATCAGTGGGGCCGGGTCGCCTTGGGTCTCGCCGAGCCAGAGCGGCCAGGCGTCGGGCGCGAGGATCACCGGCATCCGGTCGTGTACGGCGGCGACGTCCGGGTTCGGCGCGCAGGTGACGGTGGCCAAGCTCGCAACCTCGGCCCCGCCGGGCGCCTGCCAGCGGTCCCAGACCGCGGCGAAGGCGAGGATCGGGCCGGCGGGGGCGCGGATCCGCCAGCGGGTCTTGCGGCGGCGCTCGCCGGTCCATTCGTACCAGCCGCTGACCGGCATCAGGCAGCGGCGGAGATCGGCGTAGGCCGACTTGGCGAACAGCGTCTCGGAGCGGGCGTTGACGATGGTCTCGAGCACCGGCCGGCCGCGGGCGTTGGTGCGGCCCATCGGGATCAGCCCCCAGCGCATGGCGACGAGCCGGCGTCCGCCGTCGGCGATCACCGCCAGCACCGGCTCGCCGGGCGCGGCGTCGAGCCGCGGCGCCGAATCGGCCAGGGCGTCGGCGCGCGCGTCGAAGGCGCGGGCGAGCTCGGCGGCCGACGCGGTCAAAAAGAAGCGGCCGGGCAAGCGGCGCCTTAGTCCTGGAGGACGAAGGTGACCTTGATGTTGACGCGGTATTCGGAGATCTGGCCGCCCTTGATCACGACCGTCTGCTCCTGGACCCAGGCCCCCTCGACGTTCTTCAGGGTCTTCACCGCGCGGGCGATGCCCTGCTGCAGCGCGTCCTCGAAGCTCTTCTGCGAGGACGAGGTGATCTCGGTGACGCGTGCCACGCTCATGGCGCTCCCTCCCTTTGCCGCCCCGGATCGGGGCCTCCCGGCAATCTAGCGGATTTCTGCGGGCTGCACAGCCGACGGCGGCGTCCCCTTTCCGCCCGGCGGTTGGCGGCGTATGCGGAGGCGAAGGAGATCCGCTGCATGCCCGCTGACCCGCTCGCTGCCCTGGCCCCGTCGATCGAGGATTTCGAGCGGCTGGCCCGGCGCGCTTTCGAGGCGCTGCCCGCGGAGGTGCGGCGCGCCTGCGCCGATCTGATCCTGCGGGTCGAAGACTTCGCCCCGGACGAGGTGCTCGACGAGATGGAGATCGAGGACGCTTACGAGCTGACCGGGCTCTACGACGGCATCGCTTTGACCGAACGCTCGGTGATGCACCAGCCGACCCGGCCCGACGCGGTCTGGCTCTACCGGCGGCCGATCCTCGAGGAGTGGATCGACCGTGGGGACATCGCGCTCGACCGGCTGGTGAGCCACGTGCTGGTGCACGAGATCGCCCACCACCTCGGCTGGTCGGACGACGACATCCGCAGCATCGACGACTGGACGGAGTAGGGCGGGCCCGGGCGGGCTCGCGGTCGCCCGCCGGCCGGGGAGGAAAAGCCATTGTCGCGGTGAAGCGGCCTTACTATGGTCGCGCCGCCTCGTCGCTGCGGCGGACGCGGGCCAAGAACACGGGCGAACGGCTCAGGGAGGCCAAGGTGACACGAGGCGCGCGACTGCTGACCGCCGCGACGCTGGCGGCGCTGGCGCCGGCCGCCGGATACGGCCAGGAACAGGTCCTGAGCAAGCAGTACGACAACGGCGGGGTCTATGAGGGCACCTTCGTCGACGGCCGCCAGCAGGGCCATGGCACCTACCGGCTGCCCAACGGCTACGAATACACCGGCGACTGGGTGGAAGGCCGCATCGAGGGCCAAGGTCGGGCCAGCTTCCCCGATGGATCGGTGTACGAGGGCCATTTCGTCGCGGGCCAGCCCGACGGCAAGGGCAAGATGACCTATCCCGGTGGCGCCAGCTACGAGGGCGACTGGGTCAAGGGGCGCATCGACGGCCAGGGCGTGGCGGTCTACGCCGACGGCGCCCGCTACGAGGGCGGCTTCGTCGACGCCCGGCCGAGCGGCGAGGGCACGCTGACCGCCAAGGACGGCACAGTCTATGCCGGCGGCTGGGTCGATGGGGTCAAGCAGGGCCAGGGACGCATCACCTACCCGGACGGCGCGACCTACGAGGGCGGCGTGGCCGGCGGCACGCCGGAGGGCCGCGGCACGCTGGTGCTGAGCGACGGCACCCGCTACGCCGGCGGCTGGAAGGCCGGCAAGTTCGATGGCGACGGGGTGCTGGTGCAGGCCAACGGCGACCGCTACGAGGGCGCCTTCGTCGCCGGCAAGCGCGAGGGTCTCGGCCGCGCCACGCTCGCCAACGGCGACATCTACGACGGCGGCTTCGCAGCCGACCTGCGGCAGGGCGCGGGGACGCTGACCGCCGCCGACGGCTACCGCTACACCGGCGCCTGGGCGGCGGGCCGCTTCGAGGGCGAGGGCAAGGCCACCTACCCCGACGGCTCGGTCTATCAGGGCAGCTTCAGGGCGGGCCTGCCGGACGGCCACGGCGCCATCACCTATGCCGACGGCCGCAGCTACGAGGGCGACTGGTCGAATGGCGCGATCTCCGGCCAGGGCGTCGCGAAATATGTCAACGGGCTGACCTACGCGGGCGCCTTCGTCGACGGGCGCAACCAGGGCCGCGGCAAGCTAACCGCTCCCGGCGGCTATTCCTACGACGGCGACTGGGCGGACGGGCTGCGCGACGGCAAGGCGGTGACGATCTACGCTGACGGGACGCGCTACGAGGGCGGCTATGTCCAGGGCCAGCGGGCCGGGGCCGGGAAGATGACGCTGCCAGACGGCACGGTGCTCGAGGGGACTTGGGCCGCCGGGCTGCTGAACGGCAAGGGCCATGCGACCTATTCCGACGGCTCGACCTACGACGGCGATTTCGTCGACGGGCAGCGCCAGGGCCAGGGCCGCATCGAGCTCGCTGACGGGCGGACCTACCAGGGCACGTGGGAGGCCGGCCAGCCGGCCACCGGCGACGAGGGCGCCCTGCCCGAGGCCGGCACCCTGCCCGGCGAGCCGCGTCAGTAGCCGGTGTCCACGACGAAGGGGTCCTGCGGGTAGCGCACCGCGACCAGATAGAGGCCGTCCGGCGGGCTGACTGGCCCGCAGGCCGCCCGGTCGCGGGCGGCGAGGGCTTCGCCGACCCGTTCCGGCGGCCAGGCGCCGCGGCCGACGCGCTCGAGCGTGCCGACGATGCTCCTGACCTGATTGTGCAGGAACGACCGGGCGCGAAGCCGGAAGCGGTACTCGCGCCCCGCCGGGGCGCTGATCTCGTCGATCTCGACCGCGTCGAGCGTGCGCACCGGGCTCCTGGCCTGGCAGATCGACGAGCGAAAGGTGGTGAAGTCGTGCCGGCCGACCAGCGCCGCCGCGCCGGCGCGCATGCCCTCGAGGTCGAGCAGGTGGCCGACCCGCCAGGCGAGCCCGCGATCGTGCACAAGCGGCGCCCGGCGGGAAATGAGCCGGAAGAGATACTCCCGCTCGATCGCCTCGAAGCGGGCATGGAAGGCCTCGGCGACCGGCGCCACCGCGACCACGGCGACCGGATCGGGGCGGAGGTGGGCGTTGAGCGCCGCGGCCAGGCGGCCGGGCTCCCAGTCGCGGCCGAGATCGAGATGCGCGACCTGCCCGGTGGCGTGAACGCCGGCGTCGGTCCGGCCGGCGCCGGTCACCCGCACCGGCAGGCTGGTCTCGATCCGCTCCGCCGCGGTCTCCAGCGCCGCCTGCACGCTGGGGTGCGCCTCCTGCCATTGCCAGCCAGAGAACGGGCGGCCGTCGTATTCGATCTTCAGGGCGTATCGCGGCATGGCCGAGGCCCTACCGCGCGCGCTCCGGCTTCACAAGCCGCCGCCGTTGCGGGCATCTGCCCGAACGCTTAGGTCTCGTCTCCGACGCGACGGAGGAAGGCGGCCTTGGATCTGACCCGACTGCCCGGCCGCGCCGTCCGCAGCGTCGAGGAGACCGTGAGCGAGATCGGCGGCGTCTTCCGCGACCCGGTGGTCCGGCTCGGGGTCACCGGCCTCAGCCGCGCCGGCAAGACCGTGTTCATCACCTCGCTGGTCGCCAACCTGATCGACCGCGGTCGCATGCCGCAGCTGCGCGCCGCCGCGGAAGGCCGCATCCTCGCCGCCTACCTTCAGCCGCAGCCCGATCACACCATCCCGCGCTTCGCCTACGAGGACCATCTCGACGCGCTCACCGGCCCCGAGCCGCGCTGGCCCGAGAGCACCCGCTCGATCTCGACGCTGCGCCTGTCGCTCCGCATCGCGCCGGCGAGCTTCCTGGGCGGCCTGACCGGCCCGCGCACCGTGCACCTCGATATCGTCGATTATCCCGGCGAGTGGCTGCTCGACCTGCCGTTGATGAGCCAGTCCTTCGAGGACTGGTCGCTCGCCGCGATCGCCACCGCCCGCTCCCCGGCCCGCGCGCCTTATTCCGCGGCCTGGCTCGCCGATCTCGATGCCGCCGATCCGTCGCGCCCGCTGGAGGAGGCCGCCGCGCGGCGGCTCGCCGCCGGCTTCACCGCCTATCTCGCCGCCGCGCGCGCCGCGGGGCTGTCGAGCGTCGCTCCCGGCCGGTTCCTGATGCCCGGCGATCTCGGAGGCTCGCCGGCGCTGACCTTCTCGCCGCTGCTCAAGTCCGAGCGGCGTCCGTCCGCCTCGCTCTGGCGGGCGTTCCAGCAGCGGTTCGAGGCCTACAAGCGCGTGGTGGTCGAGCCGTTCTTCCGCAACCACTTCACCCGCCTCGACCGCCAGGTGGTGCTGATGGACGCGCTCGGCGCGATCCACGACGGGCCGCGCGCGGTCGAGGACTTGCGCGCGGCGCTGGCCGAGATCCTCGCCTGCTTTCGCCCCGGTCCGCGGTCGTGGCTGGCGCCGATCCTCGGCCGCCGCATCGACCGCATCCTGTTCGCGGCGACCAAGGCCGATTATCTGCACCACTCCCAGCACCCCCGCCTCGCCGCCATCGCCGAGGCGCTGGTCAAGGACGCGCGCGCCCGGGCGCTCTTCACCGGCGCCGAGACCCGGGCGCTCTCGATCGCCGGCCTGCGCGCCACCGTCGAGGAGACCGTCAGCCGCGACGGCCGCGAGGTCGGCGTCGTCCGCGGCCGGCTGGTCGATACCGGCGAGGCGGCGGCGCTCTTCGCCGGCGAGCTGCCCGAGGACCCGGCGCTGATCCTCGCCCCGGCCCGCCAGGGCGCCAGCGACTGGACCGACGTCGCCTACCGGGTGACGCGCTTCGCGCCGCCGCGGCTGGTGCCGGCAAGCGGCGATGGCCTGCCGCATATCCGCCTCGACCGCGCCGCCGAGTTCCTGATCGGAGACCGCCTGCGATGAGCCGCGACCCGTTCGTGATCCCCGAGGCTGAGCTGACGCCGCTCGCCACCACCCCGGCCGACGCGCCGCCGCCGGACGAGGAGCCGCAAGGCGAGGCGATGCAGCAGGTGACCCGCCTCGCCGCCCGGCCGCGCGGCGGCGGGCTGTTCTGGACCGTCCTCGGCAGCCTCGTCACCCTCGTCGTGACCGTGGCCGCCTACGATTATCTGACCGGCCTGATCGCCCGCTACCCGCTGGTGGGCAAGCTGGCGCTGGTGCTGGCGGCGGCGCTCCTCGTCCTGGTGCTGGTGCATGTCGTGCGCGAGCTCTGGGCCTTCCGCCGGCTCGCCCGCATCGACGGCTTCCGCGCCGAGGCCGCGGCGATCCACGCCGGCGCCGACCGCGAGGCGGCGCTGGCGCTCTCCCGCCGCCTCGCCGGCTTCTATCACGCGCGCGCCGAGCTGCGCTGGGCGCGCGACCGCCTGAGCGAGCAGCAGGCCGACCTGCTCGATGCCGACGCCATCCTCGAGCTCACCGAACGCACCCTCCTCGCCCCGCTCGACGCCCGCGCCCGCCGCGAGATCGAGGCGGCCGCCCGCACCGTCGCCGGCGCCACCGCGCTGGTGCCGCTCGCCTTCGTCGACGTCCTCGCCGCGCTGACCCAGAACGTGCGCATGGTCCGCCGCATCGCAGAGACCTACGGCGCGCATGCCGGCTTCTTCGGCTCGTGGCGGCTGTTCCGCATGGTCGCGGCGCATCTTCTGGCCACCGGCGCGGTCGCGGTCGGCGACGACCTGATCGGCTCGGTTGCCGGCGGCCACCTGGTCGCGCGGCTCTCGCGGCGCTTCGGCGAAGGCGTCGTCAACGGCGCGCTGACCGCGCGGGTCGGCATCGCCGCGATGGAGGTCTGCCGCCCGCTGCCCTTCGCCGCGCTGCCGCGGCCGAAGGTCTCGAACGTGATCGGGCGGGCGCTGACCGGGCTCTTCCAGAAATCCTGATTGATCAGCCGCCGGCCGGGGGCTATATCCCGCCCCATGGTCGGCGGTTTCGGCATCCTGCGAATTACCGTCCCGGCGCTCTGAAGCCAGAGGCGCCGGGTTCCGGCGCGTGCGCCAGCGCGATACTCCAGCCGCCAGACGGATGCCCCCATGACCACCGACACGCTCGACTACAAGGACACGCTGTTCCTTCCCAAGACCGATTTCCCGATGCGCGCCGGCCTGCCGCAGCGCGAGCCGGACTGGCTCGCGCGCTGGGCAGCGGCTCGGCGTCTATGCGCGGCTGCGCGCCTCCGCCGCCGGCCGCACCGCCCTTCGTGCTGCACGACGGCCCGCCCTACGCCAACGGCAACCTGCACATCGGCCACGCGCTGAACAAGGTGCTGAAGGACTTCGTGGTCCGCTCGCAGCAGATGATGGGCCGCGACAGCCGCTACGTCCCCGGTTGGGACTGCCACGGCCTGCCGATCGAGTGGAAGATCGAGGAGCAGTACCGCGCCCGCGGCAAGAACAAGGACGAGGTGCCGATCAACGAGCTCCGCGGCGAATGCCGTCGCTTCGCCGAGCACTGGGTCGGCGTCCAGCGCGAGGAGTTCAAGCGCCTCGGCGTCACCGGCGACTGGGAAAATCCCTATCTCACCATGGCCTTCCACGCCGAGGCGGTGATCGCCGACGAATTCATGAAGTTCGTGATGAACCGCTCGCTCTACCTCGGCTCCAAGCCGGTGATGTGGTCGCCGGTCGAGAAGACCGCGCTCGCCGAGGCCGAGGTCGAGTACCGCGACCACCAGAGCCCGACGATCTGGGTGAAGTTTCCGATCGTTGACCATCAGCCAATGACATCCACGTTTCTTCGCCCCGACGGAACCGGAGACGACTCAGGTAATCTCTGGGGATCCGGCGCTGGAGCAGTTGAACGTGAAGGGTGCTACCGTTGTCATCTGGACGACCACGCCCTGGACGATCCCCTCGAACCGCGGTGTCGCCTTCTCCGACCGCATTCAATACGGGGTCTATGCTGTCACCGGCACAGCAGCCGACACTTGGGCGAAGCCGGGTGAGCGTTTGGTGCTGGCCGATGCCCTCGCCGCTGACGTGATGAAGGCCGCCCGCGTCGAGACCTGTCGGAGCGCGTCGGCGATGCTGGCCCGCTCGACGGCGTGATCCTGCGTCACCCCCTTGCGGATCTCGACTCGCACTGGGGTTATGAGGTGCCGATGCTCGAAGGCGATTTCGTCACCGAGGACGCCGGCACCGGCTTCGTGCACATGGCGCCGAGCCACGGCGCCGACGACTACGAGCTCTTCGTCAAGAACGGCCTCGTCGACCGGATGACGCACAACGTGCTGGAGGACTCGTCCTTCGCAAGCGGACCTGCCGCTGTTCGGCGGCCTGCAGGTCTTCGACGCCAAGGGCAAGGAGGGCAAGGCCAACGCCGCCGTCATCGCCAGGCTGATCGAGGCGGGCGCGCTGCTCGCCCGCGGCCGGATGACCCACAGCTACCCGCATTCCTGGCGCTCCAAGGCGCCGGTGATCTATCGCAACACGCCGCAATGGTTCGTGGCGATCGACAAGCCGCTCGACGACGGCATGGACACCTTTGGGCGCAGCATCCGCGAGCGGGCGCTGAGCTCGATCGACCGGCTGGTGCAGTGGACGCCGATCTCCGGCCGCAACCGGCTCTTCTCGATGATCGAGGCCCGCCCTGACTGGGTGCTCTCGCGGCAGCGCGCCTGGGGGGTGCCGCTGACCTGCTTCGTGCGCCGCCAGCCGGACGGCACCGCCGAGATCCTGCGCGACCCCGCGGTCAACGCCCGGATCAAGGCGGCCTTCGAGACCGAGGGCGCCGACGCCTGGTTCGAGGCGAACGCCAAGGCGCGGTTCCTGGGCAACGACCATCCGCACGACGACTGGGACAAGGTCACCGACATCCTCGACGTCTGGTTCGATAGCGGCTCGACCCACGCCTTCGCGCTGCGCGACCGGCCGGACGGCATCTGGCCGGCGAGCGTCTATCTCGAAGGCACCGACCAGCACCGGGGGTGGTTTCATTCCTCGATGCTGCAATCCTGCGGCACCCGCGGCCGCGCGCCCTATGACGCGGTGATCACCCACGGCTTCACGCTGGACGAGGCCGGCATGAAGATGTCGAAATCCGCCGGCACCGCCACCGCCCCGCAGGACGTGCTCAGGCAGTATGGCGCCGACATCCTGCGGCTCTGGGTGGCGCTTACCGACTACGCGGTCGACCAGCGCATCGGCCCGGAGATCCTCAAGGGCACCGCCGACAGCTATCGCCGGCTGCGCAACACCCTGCGGTTCCTGCTCGGCGCCCTCGAAGGCTTCAGCGAGGGCGAGCGGATCGAGCCGGCGGCGATGCCCGAGCTGGAACGCTGGGTGCTGCACCGCCTCGCCGAGCTCGACCGGGCGGTGCGCGAAGGCTATGCCGCCTACGACTTCCAGCGCGTGTTCCAGACGCTCTTCCAGTTCTGCACCGTCGATCTCTCGGCGCTCTACTTCGACATCCGCAAGGATTCGCTCTACTGCGACGCCGCGACCGACCCGCGCCGCCGCGCGGTCCGCAGCGTGCTCGACGCGCTCTTCCACCGGCTGGTCACCTGGCTGGCGCCGATGCTGGTCTTCACCATGGAGGAGGTCTGGCTCGATCGCTTCCCCGGCGAGGAGAGCTCGGTGCATCTCCAGGACTTCCCGGCGACGCCCGTGGCCTGGCTCGACCCCGAGCTCGCCGCGAAGTGGGAGAAGGTCCGCCAGGCCCGCCGCGTCGTCACCGGGGCGCTCGAGATCGAGCGCCGCGACAAGCGCATCGGCGCCAGCCTCGAGGCGGCGCCGGTGGTCCATGTCGCCGACGGCGCTCTCCGCGAAGCGCTCGCGTCGGTCGACTTCACCGACGTCTGCATCACCTCGGACCTGACGCTGACCGGCGAAGCCGCCCCGGCGGACGCCTTCACGCTCGACGACGCCCCCGGCATCGCGGTGGTGCCATCGCTGGCGTCGGGGGAGAAGTGCGCGCGCTGCTGGAAGATCCTGCCCGACGTCGGCACCCACGCGCATCCGGGCGTCTGCGCGCGCTGCGACGCGGCGCTGAGCGCCTAATACTAACGCGCATTGATTAGAACCCTTCCGCCCAGGTTCTGCGCCCGATGGATCGGATGCGCCATGGCTGGTCGATGAGGTCATTCCAGGCAGCGCAGCAGTGAGCGACGATGTCGTCGTAGCCTGTGAAGACGCGGTTCGAGAGCCAGTTGTCGCGCATGAACTGCCAGATGTTCTCGACCGGGTTGAGCTCGGGCGAGCGCGGCGGCAGCGGCAGGAGGGTGATGTTGTCCGGGACGACGAGCGCGCCGGAGAGATGCCACCCGGCTTTGTCGAGGATCAGTACGGCATGGGCGTGCTGGGCGACCATGGCGCTGATCTCGACGAGATGCGCCTGCATCGCCTCGGTGTCGCAGAACGGCATGACGAGCCCCGCGCCCTTGCCTTCGCCGGGGCAGATCGCGCCGAACACATAGGCCCAGGCGGTGCGCTGGTCGTGCGGCGCCCGCGGGCAAGTCCCGCGCCGAGCCCACCGGCGGGTGAGCTTGTTCTTCTGCCCGACCCTTGCCTCATCCTGGAACCAGAGCTCTATGCGCTTGCCGGGATGGGCGTCCCGGATCTCCGCCAGGCGCTCCGGGAGGCTTTTTTGAAAACCTCCGCGGCCTCCGGGTCCTGCGCATAGTGCCGCGGACGCGCCGAGAGCTTGCGGAACCCGAGCGCCCGCAGCTCCCGACTGACCGTCGCCACGCTCACCGAGACCCGGAACGCTTCCCAGAGCCACTGCGCGAGGTCGATCAGCCGCCAGCGCACCACCCCGTCGCGCCAGGGCTGGGGTCCGGCCTCCACGATCTGCGCCAGCGCCGCGCGCTGGTCCGATGTCAGCGTCGGTCGCTTGCCAGGCGCCTTGCGGTCGACCAGACCGGCCGGCCCCTCGGCGTTGAAGCGCACAACCCAGTCCCGGACGATCTGCAGCCCGACGCCACCGATCCGCGCCGCCTCCGTCCGGGAGCCGCCGTCCCGGACCGCCGAAAGCGCCAGCAGCCGCCGAACCTGCTTCGCGTCCCGACTGGAGCGGGCCAGCCGACGCAGGTCATCGCCAGTGAAGTCGTCTCGAAGCTCGAGTGCAGCCGCCATGGAAAACCTCGCCTGTTTTCCACGATAAATCACGCCGCGACTGCCTTGGGAATCCCCTTCGTGAGTCGGGCTCAGCGCGAGCTGGTATAACGCCCGTCGGCTACTCGGCCGACACCGGCTTGCGGATCGGCATGTACTGCATGGCGATCCCCGCGAGCAGCAGCCAGAGGCTGGCGGCGGCGAGGCCGAGCTTGACCGTGAGCGGCGGGTGGAAGTTCTCCCAGACCGCCCACCCGGCGAGCACCAGCCAGGCGACGCAGATCGCCAGCGTCGCCCATCGCCAGCGGATCGTGCGCACCGGGTGGATGAACTTGAGCCAGGTGAATTGGCCGAGCCCGAGCAAGAGGATGATCCCGAGCGTCAGCCAGACCGGCGGATCGAAGGTGAGCAACACCAGCAGCGGCATCTGCCAGACCGCGGGAAAGCCGACGAAGCTGTTGTCCTCGGCCTTCATCCGCACGTCGGCGAAATAGACCACCCCGGTCAGCGCGATGAAAAGCGCCGCGATCAGGCCCCAAGGCGACGGCAGCAGCGGCGAGTAGATCAGCGCATAGGCCGGGATGAAGACGTAGGTGAGATAATCGACCACGAGGTCGAGCAGCACCCCGTCCCAGTTCGCGGCGTTGCGCTTGGTATCGACGCGGCGCGCCAGCGGCCCGTCGATGCCGTCCACGATCAGCGCCAGCCCGAGCCAACCGAACATCAGCCGCCAGTCGTCGCGCGTCGCCGCCACCAGCGCCATCAGCGCCAGCGCCGCTCCCGAGCCGGTCAGAAGGTGGACCGAGAACGCCAGAGGCTTGGTCTTCATGTTCCCCCAGATAGGGCCAAAGCGGTGCAAGCGGAACCCCGCATCGCGGTTGCCCGGGCCGGGCCGGCCATGCGTATTGCCCTTTTTGCGAGGACTGCTGGCAGGCGGCGCACGACTGACCGGCCGGGGCTTGCCCGGGGACGGTCGCTGCCGCATTGTGACACCGCCCGCTCCGCAACCGCCGAGGCCAAGCCCGATGCGATCGCTCATTCTCGTCGCCGCCTTCGCCCTGCTCGCCGGGCCTGCCGCCGCCGAGCTTCCCGATCTCGGAGGCCGCGAGGTGACGGTAGCGACCGAGAACGCCTATCCGCCGCTGCAGTTCGTCGATCCCAAGACCGGCGAGGCGATCGGCTGGGAATACGACGCGATGCGCGAGATCGCCAAGCGGTTGAACTTCAATCTCGAGGTCACCAACATGAGCTGGGACGCGATGATCCCGGCGATCTCGGAGGGTCAGGTCGACATCGGCATGACCGGGATCACCATCCGCGACGACCGCAAGGAGAAGGTCGACTTCTCCGATCCCTACATGCACTCGGAGATGCGGATGCTGGTGCGCGCCGACGAGGACCGCTTCACCGATGCCAAAAGCTTTGCGGCGTTTCAGGACGGGCTCATCGGCTCGCAGGCCGGCGTCACCCCCTTCTATGTCGCGGTCTATGACGTGCTCGACGGCAACGAGGCCAACCCGCGGATCAAGCTCTTCGAGACGATCGGCGCCGCTATTCAGGCGATGCGCGCCGGCGACGTCGACCTGGTGCTGACCGACAGCACCGGCGGCGAGGGCTACGTCAAGGCCAATCCGGACGTCTTCAAGATCATCGGCGCGCCGCTCGGCGGCGAGGACTTCGGCTTCATCTTCCCCAAGGGCTCGGATCTGGTGGTGCCGGTCAACGCCGCGATTGCCGCGATCAGGGCCGACGGGACGATCGATGCGCTGAACCAGAAGTGGTTCGTCGACTACAAGATGGGCCAGTAGCGACTTGGCCGCGCCGCCGCTCAGGGGGGCCGGGCGGGAGTTCCCCTGGTGGCTGGCCGCGGCCTGCGGGCTCGGTCTGTGGCTCCTGGTCTCGATCCTGCTCGACCCGGTATACGGCCAGATTCTCGCGATCCTTTCCAAGGGGCTCGCCGTCACCGCTTATGTGACGGTGGTGGCCTTCGCCCTCGCGACGGCGCTCGGGCTCGGGCTCGCGGTCTGCGTGCTCTCGGGATCGGTGGTGCTGCGGCAGGCGGCGCGGTTCTACATCGAGATCGTGCGCGGCATTCCGATCCTGGTGCTGCTCTTCTACATCGCCTTCGTTGCCGCCCCGGCGCTGGTCGCGGCATGGAATGCGCTGGCCGAGCCGCTCGGGCTCGGCGGCGTGCGGACGCGCGACATCTCATTGATGTGGCGAGCAATTCTGGCGCTGACCCTCGGCTATGCCGCCTTCATCGCCGAGGTGTTCCGCGCCGGCATCCAGGCGGTCGATCCCGGGCAGATCGAAGCGGCCAAGGCGCTCGGGCTGACCGCGTGGCAGCGGTTCCGGCTGGTGGTGTTTCCGCAGGCGATCCGCACCGTTCTGCCGCCGCTCGGCAACGATTTCATCGCGATGATCAAGGACAGCGCGCTGGTTTCGGTGCTCGGCGTCGCCGATATCACCCAGCTCGGCAAGGTCTATGCCGCGGGGTCGTTCCGGTTTTTCGAGACCTACAACGTCGTGGCCTTCCTTTACCTGGTGATGACCGTCGGCCTGTCGCTGGCGCTCAGGGGGGTGGAGAGGCGGTTGCGGGCGCGGCGCGGGTGAATCGGGGGCAAGGCTTTGATGCTGCGGCATTTTGTGTATCTTGAACGCATCTTGAACGCATCTTGAAAGCATCTAGATAAATCGCGGCGCCGCGCCCCTCGCATCCGGGCTTCGGGGAGGAGCGCGAGTGGCGGGTCACGCATCGGCCGCTGCAGCATCCGTCGAGGCTCCTGAGCCGCACCGTCGAGATCTGCCGCGGCGATCCGCAGATCGTCTACAAGCTGAACCTGCGCACGACCCCGAGAACGGCGTCTCTGGCCTCGATCTCACCGATATCATCGACTCGCTGATCATCGGGCCGTGCGCCAATCCCTCGGCACTTCAGGAGGCCTTCATCGAGCTGCTCGAGCTCGCGGGCTTCCCCGACCCCGCCGCCGTGGTGCGGGTGTCGGAGATCCCGCTGCGGCTCTGAGCGCCACGCCGACCATCAGGGGCGGGTCGAGGGCGATCATTCGCGCCTTGCCGCGGAATCCTCGCTGCGCCCCTCAAGACCCCAGGAGACGAATATTATCAAATAAATCAACATGATGACTGCAGCGGCGAAGAATGAAGCTGTCATCAGGTTGAGTACCTTGTCGGTCCGCGCATACTGATATGCGGAAAATAGTTGAGCGAAGATTGGCCCTAACATCAACAATGGATACAGAGCTTGAGAAAATGCGCGTAAAGCCCGGTAGCCATGACTCCCGTGGTGCTTTTCCTCACTCGTCAACATCGTAAGTATATTTGGATACTCCAACATTGTCTTGCCTCTGTTGGACACGCCTATTTCCGTATATCCTAGTTCGCGATAGATCCTCAAAATCGTATCTATCAAGGCCGCCCGATGGACCGACAAGCCGAGGAGATTGACGTAAAAAAGCGCGACGATCCAACAAAGCACGAACGGTACGACCCAGACCGCAAAATTCACACTCACTCCGGAAAAATCTACTTTTAACTCAATGTTCGCTACTTTTGCAGAAATACCAAAAAGTATCGTCGAGAATAGAAAGGTCGCTATCGTATTTCTGTTGATGGACTTTCCGCACTCAACCAGTATCAGTTGCAGATGGCCCAAATAGCTCAGCTTGATATCTCTTAGGCCACTTTCCACCTAGCGCTCGGTGAACTTGAGCTCGATCCGCCGGTTCTTCGCCAGCGCCTCGGGGCTGTCGCCCGGGTCGATCGGCTGGTACTCGCCGAAGCCGGTCGCGGCCAGCCGGTCCGGCGGCAGGCCCTGGACCGCGGACAGGTAGCGCACCACCGATAGCGCCCGCGCCTCGGAGAGCTCCCAGTTGTCCTGGAACTGGCTGTCGGCGCTGACCGGGGTCTTGTCGGTATGGCCGTCGACCCGCAGCACCCAGTTGATCTCCGGCGGGATCTGGCCGGCGATCTCGCGGATCACCTGTCCCACCCGCGCCACCTGCGCCTGTCCTGCGGCGCCCAGGGTCGCCGAGCCGGGGGCGAACAGCACCTCCGAGGGGAAGACGAAGCGGTCGCCCACCACCTGCACGCCCTCGCGCTCGCCCAGGATCGCCCGCATCCTGCCGAAGAACTCCGAGCGGTAGCTCTCGAGGTTCTGGGCCTCGGCTGCCAGCCGCTCCTTCTCGCGGGTCTCCAAATCCGCGCGCCGCTTCTCTTCGATCGCCACCCGCGCCAGCGCCGCGTTCAGGTTGGAGCCGAGGGTGTCGATCTGCACCTGCGCCGCCACGTCCTTCGCCGCGGAGGTATCGAGCAGGCCCTGAAGCGAATTCAACTGTTCGCGCAGCTGCGCGGTCTGCTGGTTCAAGAGCGCGACCTGACGCTGGCCCTCGGCGGAGACCTGCTTCTGCTCGGAGAGCAGGATGTTGGCCTGCGCGAGCGCGGCCGCGCGCTTCTCCGACTCGCTGAGCGCAGTGGTGCGGCTGCCCTCGAGCGCGGTCTTCGCCGCCTCGGCGGCGGCGAGCAGCGTCAGCGTCTCCTCGGCTTTCTTGCGCTCGGCCTCGAGGCTCAGCGTCATCGCGGTCAGCTCGGCGTCGGAGCCCGCGAGCTTCTTGCGCAGCGCCTCGGCCGCTGCCGCCTCGGCGAGCCGCGCCGCCTCGGCGTCGCTGAGCCTGGCGGTCTGGTCTGCCGCGGCCTTCGCTGCGGCGTCGAGCTGGGCCTTCTGTTCCGCGGTGGTCTGCGTCGCGGCGTCGAGCTGTGGCCTTCTGTGCCGCGGCGGCCTGCGCCGCAGCGTCGAGCTGGGCCTGCTGCCCCTCGGACCGGCTGGTCAGGGCGGCGGTGTCGTTGCGGAGCGAGGCGACCAGCGCCTCCAACGCCTCGCGCCGCGCGGCGGCGAGCCGCGCCGCCTCGGCGCCGGCGTCGAGCTCGGTGCGGGCCTGGGCGAGGCTGGCCTCGAGCGCCTGCTGCGCGGTCAGCCGCCGGACGCTTTCGGACTGGGTCGCGGTCAGCTTTCCGGTGAGGTCGGTGTTGCGGGCGATCAGGCTCGCCACCTGCGCCTCGAAGTCGGCGGCCTTCGCCGCGGCCGCGTCCTTCTCGGCGGTCAGCGAGCGGTTCGCGGCGGTCAGCGCGTTCTTGTCCGAGGTCAGCGTCTGGTTCGCGGCGGTCAGCGCGGACTTGTCGGAGGTCAGCGTCGTCACCAGCGCCTGCTGGGTGTCGGCGCGGCTGCGTTCGAGGCCGAGCGCGTCGGCGAGGTTCGCCACCTGCACCGACAGCTCGTCGAGCTGCTGGGTCTGGCCGGTGATGGTGTCGCGGAGCACGAACTGGACGATCATGAAGATCGACAGCACGAAGAAGAGCACCAGGATCATCGCCGTCATCGCGTCGACGAAGCCCGGCCAAATCTGCGACGAGAAGCGCGCCGACCCGCGTCTGCTCAGCGGCATCACATCCTCCCGCGCGCCGCGACCGCGCGCAGCGCGTCGGCGAGGCTGGCGATGTCCTGGCGGATCTCGGTGACCAGATCCTGCCGCCCGGACGAGAGATCCTCGAGGATGCGCAAGACCTGGGTATCGATCGAGCGCAACCGCGCCCGGGTCTCGGCATCGATGCCGCCGCCGCCCTCCGGATCGCGGGCGCCGAGTGCCGCGATCATCCGCTCCTGGCCGAGGGCGATGCGCTCGAGCAGCGCCCGGTCATGCGTCGTCTCGGCCCGCGGCGCCGCCGCGAGCAGCGCGGCCATCCGCTCCTGGCCGGTGGCGATGCGTTCGAGGAGGCCGTTGTCGACATGCACCGGCTTCTGCTCGGCGAGGATCTGCGCCAGCTCGACGATGCGCGTCTCGGTCTCGGCGGAGCGGGTGACGCCCTGCTCGACCACGTCGCGCAGCTGGTCGATCTGCTCGGCGGTCTGGCCGATCACCATCATCACGTTGGCGGCGGTCAGCGCCTCCTCGGGGTCGACGCCGGTGACGCCGAGCTTGGTGATCGAGGAGAGCCACTCCTCGAGCTCGCGGTAGAAGCGGTTCTGCGCGTGGCTGGCGAAGAGCTCGAGGAGGCCGACGACCAGCGAGCCGGAGAGGCCGAGCAGCGACGAGCCGAAGGCGGTGCCCATGCCGCCGAGCTGGCCTTCGAGGCCGTGCATCAGCGTATCGAACGAGGCCATCGCGTTCTGGCCTTCCTTCGGCGCCAGCGAGCGGATGGTGTCGACCACCGCCGGGACCACGGTGGCGAGGCCGAAGAAGGTGCCGAGCAGGCCGAGAAAGATCAAAAGGTTGATCAGGTAGCGGGTCAGATCCCGCTGCTCCTCGATCCGCTGCGACACCAACTCCAGGATCGAGCGGGTCGAGGCCGAGGTCAGCGAGCGCCGCGCCCGGCGTTCGCTGAGCATCGCCGCCAGCGGCGCGAGCAGCCGCGGCGCCTTGGTGAACTCGTGCCCGGGGCGGTCGAGCGCGAAGCCCTCGATCCAGTTCACCGACGAGATCAGCGTCAGCACCTGCCAGAAGCAGGCGAGCACACCGACGAAGAACACCAAGAGGATGAAGATCTTGAGGTAAGGCGAGGCGAGGAAGATCTTCTGGACGGTGGGAAAGATCAGCACGCCCAGCGCGGCGGTCAGCCCGAGCACGATGAGCATCGTCACGATCTGCCGGACCGGCTGGGAGAACTGCGGTTCGGGCCTGTGACTGAGCACCATCGGCAGATGTTTTCCTCGATTGATCGCCGCGCGACCTTACGCCGGGGCCGATCGCTTTCCAACCGGCTTGTGTTGCAGCACAATCCGGGCGACACCACGGTTTGAACGGCGGTGGCAGCCCGCGGCCGGCCGCCGCAGAGGAGCGACCCCCATGCAGGCCTTCGGCGCTTCCGCCATCGCCATTCTGGTCTTCGCCGTCATCCTGATCTTCACCATGGTCAAGTCCGTGCCGCAGGGCTGGAACTGGACCGTGGAGCGCTTCGGGCGCTACACCCGCACGCTGGAGCCGGGCCTGCGGTTCCTGGTGCCGCTGATGGACCGGATCGGCGCCAGGATCAACATGATGGAGACGGTGCTCGACATCGAGGAGCAGGAGGTCATCACCAAGGACAACGCCATGGTGGTGGCGGACGCCATCGCCTTCTATCAGGTGGTGGACGCCTCCAAGGCCGCCTACGAGGTGCGCAACCTCGAGCAGGCGCTGAAGAACATCAGCCAGACCAACATCCGCTCGGTCTTGGGCTCGATGGATCTCGACGAGGCGCTGAGCAACCGGGACTCGATCAATCACCGGCTGCTTGGCGGTGATCGACGCGGCCTCGACGCCCTGGGGGGTGAAGGTGACGCGGGTCGAGATCCGCGACCTCGCGCCACCGCCGGACATCAGCGAGGCGATGGGGCGCCAGATGAAGGCGGAGCGGCTGAAGCGGGCGGAGATCCTCACCGCCGAGGGGCTGAAGCAGGCGGCGATCCTCAAGGCCGAGGGCGAGCGCGAGGCGCAGATCCGCGAGGCCGAGGGGCGGCGACAGGCGGCGTTCCTCGATGCCGAGGCGCGGGAGCGCTCGGCGGAGGCCGAGGCCAAGGCCACGACGATGGTCAGCCAGGCGATCGCCGCCGGCGACGTGCAGGCGATCAACTACTTCGTGGCGCAGAAGTACACCGAGGCGCTGCGCGAGCTGGCGGCGAGCCCGAATTCCAAGACCATCCTGATGCCGCTGGAGGCCGCGTCCCTGATCGGCTCGGTGGCCGGCATCGCCGAGCTCGCCCGCGCGGCGCATCCGAAGGACGGGCGTTAAGTGGGGTTTCTGGAACAGGTTTCGCCCTGGTGGTGGGTGGCGCTCGCCATCCTGCTCGCGGCGGCGGAGATGGTGACGATCACCACCGTGCTGATCTGGGCCGCGCTCGCGGCGCTGATCACGGCGCTGGCGCTCTGGCTGGTGCCGGGGCTCGGGGTCTTCGAGCAGATCGGGCTCTTCGCGGCGCTGTCGATCGTGTTCTTCTTCGTCGGCCGGTCGCTGGTCGGCCGCTTCGGCCAGCCCGGCGGCAACGACGCCTCGACGCTCAACCGGCGCGCGGCGCAGCTGGTGGGGCGCGAGGCGGTGGTGACGAGCTTCGAGCGGCGATGCGGGCAAGGTGACGGTGGACGGCGTGCCGTGGCCGGCGCGGCTCGAGCCGGCAGCCGCCACGCCGGCGGCGGGGGACCGGGTTCGGGTGGTGGCGGTGGAGGGCATCGTGGTCCGGGTGCGTCCAATCTGAACGAAGCGCGGCAAACCGCTAGTTCGGCGGGATTTTCGCGATCTGAAAGGCCGAACGGGGAGCGAAGGGCATCGTGTGGGGCCCTGCATTGGATCGAGGAGCAGGTACCCGGCCGCAAGGCCAGCGGGATCGGGATGGAAGCGGCATGGCTTCGGCGCTTAGCGCGAGTGACGGCTAGTGGCGAGCGGCCGCAGCGACCCACCGCTTGACCAAGCTCGACCTCCTCCGAGCTCGTCTCCTCGGCGCCGCATGAAAACAAGAAAACTGCACCGAAAGTCGAGTCAGAGCCAACATCCCACGCCGATCCACATATATGGGCACAGTATTGGCACCCCAATGGCTACGTAAGCTTAAACTAATAAGCGCTCGGGATAGCTATGCCGTCGCGGAGCGTCCGCCCCACCGCTTACAATCAGGCGGTGCGGTTTCGCTCCAGTCCCACGCTGCCATAGGTCCTGGGCGGATCGCGGTTGGGCTCGACAGAAGCGCCGGGGTCACGGGGAGAAAGCAGGCGGTCGATCGTCGGCAGCGCTCTTGAGGTCTCCTGCTCGCTAAGGAGAGCGATCACGCTCTGGCCGAGTTCGAGATATTCCGGCGCATGCTCCAAATTCATCATCTGGCCAAACCGCTCGTTGAACGATAGCGGAACGAAAGGCACACGCGCCGCCATGCTCGCGAAGGTGAGCTCGGAGAAAGCGAAGCGTCCATCGCAGCAGAGATAGTCAACACGCACATGCATGAAGCACCGGGACAGCCGTCTCGCCTCTTCGATCAGAAGATCGAGGACGGGAGGCCGAGGAACGTCGCGAGCATCATCCTTGCCCTCCCGCCACCCGAAGGGCACCCGCCTCCAGTTAATGTCGAAAACCGCAAACCTTGTGCCTTGGAGACCGGGTTGTCCGCCGACGTTGCGCTCCGTGATGACTGAAATGAATACTGGCTCGCCCATGAAGCAGTAGATCTTGTACTCGTACATCTTTTCCTTGGGCGACAGATACTCCTCGACCAGCCATCGCTTCTTAATTGAACGATAAAAAAACTCGCCGGTCTGGCGCCATTGGTCGTAGGCCATCCACTGGCTCACCTTGGCGATCAGCTCCTCGCGCGGGGTATGCATCCCCGGCTTCTCGATGTGGTTTTGACCACTTCCAAAGTTGGACTTGAGCACGAAAGACTCGGGCAGCTCCACATCGGCTAGCTCCTCAGGATCAGACCCGGTCACGAACAGCCTCGGCGACGCGATCTGCGCCCCCACGAACCGCAGGTACTCGCGTACCGCAATCTTGTCGGCGGCGTAGCTCATCAACGGATTCGGGTGATTCAGAAACTGCCACCTGATCTTCTCATCCAACCACACTGGATGATCGAGGTCGGGTAGATGATCGTTCCGCCGCGCATAGTGATAGGCAACGGCCTCCGCATCCGAGTGGAAGGTCGCCTCGTACAGCGCCTCCTGAAGCGGTCGCTTGTCCGGGATCAAGAGTCGACGCCCTCGGAGCCCAATACGCGCCCATCTGCGGCGCCACACAATGCGAGCTACAAAGTCGTCCCGATCGATCCCCGCCTTGGGCATCCGCACGCCCTCCCCTTGGCGCGTCCCAACAACCAACTGGGTGGTCTAGAGTCAGCGCCAACACCCATTGGTACAGTATTGGCACCACAATGGCTACGCAAGCTTAAACTAATAAGCGCTCGGGATAACTATGCCGTCGGGGAGGGTCCACCCCACCGCTTACAATCAGGCGGAGCGGTTGCGCTCCAGTCCCACGCTGCCGTAGGTCGCGGGCGGATCGCGGTTGAGCTCGACAGAAGCGCCGGGGTCACGGGGAGAAAGCAGGCGGTCGATCGTCGGCAGCGCTCTTGAGGGCTCCTGCTCGCTAAGGAGAGCGATCACGCTCTGGCCGAGTTCGAGATATTCCGGCGCGTGCTCCAGATTCATCATCTGGCCAAACCGCTCGTTGAACGATAGCGGAACGAAAGGCACACGCGCCGCCATGCTCGCAAAGGTGAGCGCTCGGAGACCCCCGGATGCGTCGGCTGACCCGGGCCCGCCCGCGCAGGGGCAGCTTCTGGGCGCCGCCCGCTGATTGTGGCTCAGGGCGTCTCGCGCGGTTTTGAAGCACGCCGAGTCCGTGATGCCCATCGGGTGTCCTCGATCGCCCGCAATCTGCGCAACAAGGGCCGATGGTAGTAAAAGATGATAAAAGACAGCATTGCTTGAGCCGGCGCAGTAATACTACTATACAGGGCCGACTTTAGGGCCGGCAAGCCGCCGAGGGCATTTGGCAGTTATCTGAAGCCCGAAAAGCGGACTGCCCCTCTACGGGCCGTCTACGCTGGATTCAGTTGCGAGTGATCGTCATCTGGCTAAACGAGATCCTCCCGGTGGGTTGCGCGACCCTAGCGCCCTTGGCGTCCTCGACGCCGGTGGTAGGCACCAACTCTACGTCGATCGTATCGCCAGCTCCGATAAGGCCGAGCTGCGCCGAGATGTCGAAGTCATAGGTTTTGGCTGCCGCGTGGTGCTCATCGCCAAACGTGCTGATGATTCCCGCGCTGGCCCGTCGACCCTTCGTGCCGACCAGGATGATCTCAAACAGGCTACCGGAGGCCTGCACCCCGGTGATGTGCAGGACATCGCCGCCCACCGGAACCTTGACCGTCGTGCCGACCGGTTGCGGCCTGGGCCTCTTCTCGCCGCTGGCCAGTTGCTGCGTCTCCACGTCTGCGGCCGCCATCACCGAGCTAGCCGCCGTTGCCCCGCAGTCTGAGCCCTGGGTGTAGCTGTAATTGAGCTGAGCGGTGGTGAGCATGTCGCGCGCGGTACGCTGCACCACCGTGCCGTTCTCGTCGACGAACCAGTATTGCGCATTGACCACCGCCGGATCGGTTGGCAGCCTCCCGTTTTGCGACCGCAGCCAGCATTCGTAGAGCCGGTCGATGTTGGTGTGGTGCGCCCAGAACACCGGATCCATCGGGCTGACCCCGACCGAGCCCATGATACCGTTCGGGCAACCGCCGGTTACGATCGCGCAGTGGACCGAGCCATGCGGGGTTTGCTCTAGCCGCTGCCGGAAGGTCCGGAATGTGGTGGCGGTCATCGCATTGGCCGCCGATGTCACCACCGTTGACAGCCGCGCGCTGCCATCGTTCAGCGTCGGCCGGCGATCGGCAATGCGCAGCGGGTTCGGAGCCGTCTGGCCTTCGCTGTTCACGTAGGATGCCGCTCGGTAGATCGCAGGCAACTGGCCGTTACCGCGCTCGTCCCAATACGGCAGCCGCAGCGTGTTCGAGCCAGCCGCCTGCCGCAGCACCCGCTCGAAATAGACGAGGTACATGCGGTGCCAGGTGAGGAAGGCGTCGATGTTGTGCCTGCACGCGCACCAGGTCCGCTGCTCGGCCGTGTTGCTGGTCGACCATAGCTCGATGGTCGACATGCCGGTCTGGTCGCCCAGCGCGCCTCGGCACTGGCCGGTGTCGCTGAAGTAGCCGTGCATGTTGACCCAGAACTGCCAGGAGCGCCGCCAGTCGGCACTGCCGCGCGGGGCGTTATCCCGGCTCATCATCACCGCGACGCCGCGCCGTAGCGCCGCGACATCGGATGTACTCAGGTCGTTAACGTTGCGGCGAATGGCTTGTGCCTCAGCGGCGGTTGCCGCGAGGCACAAGGCCATCGCTGCCAACAAAGAGGCGACCATTCGGCCGCCTCTTTTGCGTACTCTGTTCCGTGCGAGGCGGGTGTAGGAGAGCCCGCTGCCAGGCAGCCCGACCGTTGTGCGGATCCCCCAGCGCCTGAGGGTCATGTGGGCGCGCCCCGAACCCCGACCGAGGTCGAGGTCGAGGTCATCCAGGCAGTCTCTTCTGTTGCCTTCTCCAACGCCCCATCGGCGCCCTCTACGCCGGAATAATCCTCGTCTCTGGCTTGAACCCGAGCAAGTTTTGCCATGAGATCGCATCCCCTTTTAGCAGCGAAACTTATGCCACTTTAACTGAATTCCACGTATGTATGACAAGTTACTTCAGCTATTTGCGCGCCATTGCCTCGCCCGCGCACTGTCTGCCACTAGATAAAAGCATATTCCCTCAATCGCATCGCGCAAGGGGGTGCATGAACATTTTTGCTGCATTGCGATACTACTTTTTTTCGCCGATGCAAAGAACCTATTGCTTCTTGGGCGCCTCTAACCCTCAAACCATCCCCCTGGACATAGGCGCGTCCCGCTTGGGCTTTTCGGCGGTGAACTGCGCGCTCGACAGCGTGAGGGATCGGCGCGCCCGAGGGAGGCTGCTGCGGAGGCCAGGTAGTGCGGGGTGGAGCTGGGCAACCCAACGCCAATCGAGGCGGGCCTGTCAGGCCGCTTCGATGTCGGCATGGTGCGGGACAGGGGTGTCGGGAGCACTCTCAGCTGCAGGGGCGACTTGGCCGAGGGCGCTAGTGTCAAAGGCCGCAGCCGAATGGGCAGCAAGGAAGGAAGCTGCTAGGCAAACTGCCAGCGGTCGCGGAATGGCGGGATAGCCGAGGCCGACGGCAGACCTCGTCCACCCGCGCACCGGCCGCGTGCTCGTTCAGCACGCCGATGATCTGCTTGTCGGTGAACCGCTTGTGCTTCATGGTCTTCCTCCTCGTCGATCCAAGGATGGAAGACCACGGGGGCGAAGGCGCTCTGGGATTGTATCTTTCTCTCTTCTGAGCTAAAAGGCGTGCTATGCTTCCGAGTTTGCCGGGCATAAATGCTGGTTGTAGTGGAGGGGTGAGTATCTATGACGCATGGCAGTCGATTTTTGTTAAAGCGGACACTTATCGTCGACAATTACGACAGTTTTACTTATAACCTTGTGCAGCTCGTCGCCGCGGCGTCCGGAATCGATCCGATCGTAATTTGCAACGACGCTTTGTCCGAGAGAGAGCTTCGCAACCTGGATTTTGACGCAGTCATCCTCTCCCCCGGACCGGGCCGCCCGGAACGGCGGCGCGATTTCGGACTCTGCGAAACCATCCTGAAGGAGCACCGCAAGCCAGTCCTCGGGGTCTGCCTCGGCCACCAGGGCATAGGATACTTCTCGGGGGGGACCGTGACGCACGCCCCGGAGCCGATGCATGGCCAACTCAGCAAGATCCGCCACAACGGGGAGCAAGTGTTCAAGGGCATCCCCTCGCCCTTCAATGCGACGCGCTACCATTCCCTGGTCATAAGCGACCTTCCCGATTGCCTCGAAGTGGATGCAGTGACCGACGACGGCCTCGTCATGGGCATTCACCACAAGGAATTTCCGCTCTGGGGCGTCCAGTTCCATCCCGAATCCATCGCCTCGGAACATGGCGACAAGATCGTCAAAAACTTCCTTGCTCTGGCGGAAGAGTATCTGACATTCAGACAATCCGAGGGGGCTCTCAAGGAGACCGCTGCTGCCCCGGCGATCAACTCGAACCGTCTGAAGCCGATGTTCAAGGAGCTCAAGACCGGCCTTCCGTCCGAAGTCTGCTTCGAAATCCTCTACGGCAAGGCGAAGGACGCGTACTGGCTGGACTCGAGCTCGCACTCCAAGCAGCAGGGCCGCTATTCCTTCATGGGCGACGACCAGGGACCGCACTCGGAGCTGATCAGCTATGACGTCACTTCGGGCGTTGTCGAGGTGACGTCGAAAGCCGGCGTCCAGACGTTCGAGGAAAGCGTTTTCGACTGTCTCGAGCGGCGCATGAAGGCGATCGAGTTCATCGACAACATCGACATGCCGGTGCCCTTCAAGGGAGGCTATGTCGGCTATCTCGGCTACGAGCTGAAGGCCGACTGCGGCGGGCAGAACGTCCACAGGAGCCGCACGGCGGATTCCAAGATGATCTTCGCCGACCGCTTCGTTGCCTACGACCATGAGTTCCACGAGGCCTGGATGGTCTGCCTGGTCGAGCCAGGCAACGAGGCGGACGCGCGCGACTGGTTCGAATCGGTCGAGACCCGACTTGGGGACAGCCGGCCGGCATCGGAGCCGGGCACGGCGGCGGCGGCTCCGGGATCGGCAACCGAGACCGAGCCTTGGGTGATGCGCCACGACAGGGACGCCTACCTCGATCGCATCGGCCGGTCGCTGCGCGAAATCGCGGACGGCGAATCCTACGAGGTCTGCCTCTGCAACGAATGGACCCGGACCTACGGGAAGGACCCGCTCGCCACCTACAAGGTCCTGCGGACGCATCAACCCGGCGCCCTATTCGGCCTTCCTGCGCTTCGATACACTCAGCGTGCTGAGTTGCTCCCCGGAACGCATGGTGCACATTTCCAAGGAGGGCTTGGTAAGCTGCAAGCCCATCAAGGGCACCATTGCCCGCGGAAGGAACGAGGCCGAGGATGCGGCGCTGAAGGAGCAGCTCCGCACCAGCGAGAAGGACCAGGCCGAGAACCTGATGATCGTCGACTTGATCCGCAACGATCTCAACCGCGTTTGCCGAACCGGCACGGTTGCAGTGCCTCACCTCTGCGCGATCAAGTCGTTCGCGACCGTCCACCAGATGGTCTCGACGGTGGTCGGCGAACTGCGCAACAGCGAAACGGCCGTGTCCTGCGTGCGATCCCTCTTCCCGGGCGGCTCGATGACCGGCGCACCCAAGATTCGCACGATGGAGATCATCGACACGCTCGAAGCGGGCCCACGGGGGATCTACTCCGGAGCCATCGGTTACTTTTCGCTGGACGGGGCTGTCGACCTCAACATCGTTATCCGCACCGTCGTGCTCGACGGCAGCCACGCCTCCGTAGGGGCTGGCGGCGCGATCATCGCGCTCTCGAACCCGGCAGATGAATTCGACGAGACGATGCTGAAGGGTGAGTTGCTGCGCACCACCCTGATGCGGCTCGACCCGATCGAGGTCCAGGCCGTCTCCAGTGACAATTTCCTGGCGAGCCCAGTGACCGAAGCCGACGCCATCGAACGGCTTGAGGCCATGCGAGCGGAGCTCGACCGCATCGATGCGGACCTGGTGGACCTGCTGGGCCGCCGCTACCGGACGATCCGCGATGTGGCCGAGCACAAGCGCCTGACGGGAATCGCCGTCATGCAGCCATCGCGCGTGGAAGAGGTCTTCGCGACCCGCTTGCAGCGAGCCCGCGAGGCAGGGCTCGATCCGAAGCTCGTCGAGAGGCTCTGGACGACGATCATCACGCACGCCTGCCAGGTCGAGAATGTCGTGGGTGGGATCGAGGGCGGCGAACTGCTCTTCCAAGGCGTGAGCCTCGATCACGGCCGCATCGAGGTCGACGACCTCGATGCGGCCTGCGAGATGATCTGCCAACGTCTGTCGTTCGACCGGGTGAAGCAGCGGGGCAACGAGAGCAAGGGCCAAGGTGCGGCGATCCTGAAGGGCGGGGATGTCACCCTTCTGGTATCGGAGCGCGTCGCTCCATCCGAAGGGAATTGCCGCCCGGCTCATATCGCCATCCAGGTTCACAAGCTGGCTCCAACGGTCGGCGAGCTCAGGAGGCGCGGCAATTCCGTCGAGGTTCAGCCTGAGTCCGGCTCCGGAATCCGGATCGCGACAGTGTCTCTCGGCGCCCCTGCCCGCCTGTGCGTCCACTACGTCGAGCGCGCCCCGGGTGCCAGACCGGTGCCGGAGGATCTTGACGGTCCGACCGCGCCTGCCGGCGAGGACTCTCGGCGGAAGACGTAGCCATCATGGCCGACTTTAGGCGCGCGATCGTCGTGGGCGCAGGTGGCGGCATGGGTCGCATGTTCTTGGACCGCCTCGCAGCGGCCGGTTGCGAAACCATGGGCGTGGACGTCAGGGATAGCGATGGGGTCATGGCGGCGGATGTCCTCGATCTCTCCGAGGACATGCGTCTCGCGCTGAGGGCGGTCGACCTGGCGATCCTGGCCGTGCCGGACGGGGTGGCCTGCCGGGCCGCTCCCGATGTCGCTCGTGCCATGGCCCCGGAGGCCATGCTCGTCGACTGTACCTCGGTGAAGGCGCCCTACGTCGAGGCCGTGGGCCACGCCGGCAGTTGCGGCCTGGTCTCGGTTAATCCGCTTTTCGGGCCGGGTCTCGCGTGGACCGGGCGGTCCATCGTGGTCACCGAATTGCGTACGCCGCGCTTCCCCGAAAGGCTGACCGCATTTCTCGAAGCGTCGGGGCTCGAGATCATCCGCCTCGATGCCGAGCGTCACGATCGCCTTGCCGCGGAAGCACAGGCGCAGCTGCATGCCGCCATCCTCGCCTTCATCACGTCCGCGAGTGCCGATGGCATGGTGTTCGACACGCCGCCGAACCGCACGATGCGCATGCTCGCCGCGCGCATCCTGTCGGGCGAGCCGCATGTCTACTGGAAGATTCAGACGTCAAACCCCTTTGCGGGCGAGGCCAGACGCCGGCTCATCGCCGCGCTCCACGCTTTGGACGAGATTTGCGCTGCGGGCGATGACGAAGGTTTCGCTCGCCTGCTTGTTGGAGCGCGTGACCATCTCGGCCGCGACACGGCGGAGCTCTCGGATCAGTGCGTGAAGCTCTTCGGCGCGCTATAGACTAGCAGGCTGTTGTAGAACCTACCAAGGCTCGCACACGAAGCCGAATCGTCGCCCTCCGTCGTAAGCACTCGCAGCGCCCCGCCAACTCCCCGCAACAACCCGTTCTCAACTCGTTCGCGCTGGCTAAATTTCTTCTTTGTTTTCGAGTGTTATAGCCGCGGAGCTGTGGACCTCGCGGGCTGGCTCAAAGCCGGGTCCGTCCGATCGATGTAGGACGCCACTTCGGTAGACCGTATCGATGCCTCACCCAGAGGACGCCGCCCCTTGGTCGGGGATCATCTTGCACGCGACCGGGCCTCCTTCTCATAGAAGCATCCGCACGAAGCGTGCGTGCTTCGGGGCGGCTGAGTGGGCGCCGTTTGATCGCTATCCGTCGCGGTATTTCCAGATGCTCCAAACGTTCGACCAAGGTGTGAACGCCCACACGACCGGCTTTTACCGCGGCTGCAGCGGTCATGTCCAACGGAGCCCCCGGATGGCGCTTCAAGAGGACTGTGAGAGCCTTAGCTGCCGCGGCTAGCGTGATACGGGCTGAAGCTGTGCGTCCATGCCGGTCGATCAAGCGCCGTTCCAGGGGCGCCGGAAGCCCCGGCAATCACGGCTCGACCGGCAATCTCCCTCCCCGCCTTGCTCGCGAGCAGGTCGCGCAACACCGCCGATTTGTAGATCTGCTTCGGTACCTTGAAGCCAGCTATGCGCTTCGGAACCTTCATCCTGGGAATGCGCAACTTAGCCATGATCCTCAACTCCGAGCCGCACTTCGGCGAAACGCCGGCGCCCCAGTTTGGTTCCATGACCACGCTCGCCCGTCCTCCCGGCTGCGTTTCTCCGTCGGGCGAGCCGCAGCGAGGCTGAAACGATCGTCTTGGGATCAGGGAGACGGCATGCGCCAGTCACCGCTCATGTCGCTGCTCGACGCGGTTGCTGAGGTCGGCCTAGGCATGGCCGTGTTTGCAGGCGGGTCGTGTCCCTTGGCGTGGTGTAGCTGGCGAAGGCCAGCGTGAGCTCCGGCATGGGCCGGGCAGATCAGTCTGCCATTGGCGGCAGGCCGATGATGGGATCATCGGGGATGGGGGCGATGGTCTCAAGGGTCATGTAGCGGGAGCGCTGGACGGCCCACTCGTCGTTTTGCTCGAGGAGGATGGCGCCGACGAGGCGGGTGATGGCGGCCTCGTTGGGGAAGATGCCGACGACCTCGGTGCGGCGCTTGATCTCGCCGTTGAGCCGTTCGAGCGGGTTGGTGGAGTGAAGCTTCGCCCGGTGCTCGGACGGGAAGGTCATGTAGGCGAGCACGTCCGGCTCGGCCTCGTCCATCAGCGCGGCGAGCTTCGGGAGTTTCGGCCGGAGTTGGTCGGCGACGCGGCGCCACTGCTGCTTCGCGCTCTCGGCGTCGTTCTGGGCAAAGGCGGTGGCGACGAAGGCAGAGACGACCCGCCGGCCGCTCTTGCCGGCATGGGCGAGCGCGTTGCGCATGAAGTGGACGCGGCAGCGCTGCCAGGTGGCGCTGAGGATCTTGGCGATTGCCGCCTTCA